>JBBQZT010000067.1:0-31848 GCA_038207455.1 Chloroflexia bacterium | reverse complement strand
CAACTCGCTCAACTGCTTTTGAGTAACGACCAGTTGTTGAGATGCCTGGGCTAACTGCCTTTTGAGGGCGGCGTTTTCCACCTGCAACTGTTTGATTTCTTCGGCTTGCGTCATACTCTTATTTTAGCACAAAGGGTAACTCTGCACACTTACTAAATCGTTCGGCGGCGCGGCTGGCTATGAGTGTTTTTCAGCGGAGAGCTTGGGTTTCTTTACCGTGCAAAATCTGGGGCGGTTGCCCACTCTGGCGTAATTCTGCTTCCAAAACCTGTGAAATTTTAAAACTTTGTCCAGGTAGTCTTTGACGGTTTTTGGTGATGCGTCGTTGGCGTGGCAGTCTGACAACCAGCTGTTGATCAGTTCGTCAAAGTTCATTTTCTTTAATTTTTGTTTGGGCTATGGGCTACTGGGAAGGGGGGATTTAAGTTTGCAAAAGGTTTTTGGTGAACCGCCTCAGAGTCGAACTGAGAACCCACTGATTAAGAGTCAGTGAACCTTGCAACCTCTTTTTTACCCTCTTTTTGTTCTGATTTGAGTTCAACAAATTAGAACATCTTTGAATAATATCTTTAGAATTTCCAAATATCAGTGGTTTTAATTTTCACCCGATTTTTGGATACCCCCCCTACCTCTGTTGGTAGATCGAATAATTCTGGTTTGGTTTTGAGATAAATCTCAAGTACATCGTCCACAATTTCCCGCACTTTTGCCTCATCATGCTTCAATGTTGCAAGAGTTTCTTTGGTGTAAGCTACTCTTATTACAGGTGGTTTTGCCTCACCTTCTTGAGTAGTGCTAATAGCAACCCGTATTATCAGATCGTAATTTGGATGCTTGATAACCAGCACCTTTACCTGGTCAACTTGGATGCCTTCCAGATCGGGCCAGAACTCGCCCGCTTCATAATTCCTTTTGTATTCCGCTACGCCAGGATTATTCAAAAAGTGAGAGTAATCACGTTCCGTCACTTCATCAATAATATGCGCGATTTCGTCGGGAAATGAAATAATGGGTTTGATTTCCCCAGTTGTCACTTCAGCATCTACTGATTCTTGTTGATCCTGATTATACTGCACAAAAGCCGCAAGTAGCCCCTTGCTGATTGGCCGTTGGCCTTCTATTTCGGTTTTTATAATCGCACTAATAGCTTTTCTACTTACCCGCGACAATCGGTTAAGGTTTTCGGTATTTAGCCATACCCTTAAATCTGGATCTGCAACTGTAAGCCATTCATCTTTTGGTTTTGTATCAGCAAGCACATCTAACAAAACTCCTGGTCGTATTCCCAATGCACGGGCAATTTCAAGTAAGCTATATGCCGAGCCAAGCTGTTTTCCCGCCTCTAAGCGACGAATATAGGCAGCATCCACACCTGCTTTTTCAGCTAATTGGTCTTGTGTCCAATTTAGCTGTTTTCGGTTACCTCGGATATATTGACCGACACTCACCAAAGACAAGTGAACTCATCCTCTCGTAATAATTTTGAAACCCAACCGGGACGAATCTCTTCCAAATCATAATAGATAAAGGATGATTTGTCACGTTACAGTTTGTCCTATAAACGTAGGTCTATTTATCCTATCTATAGCACCTATAGAAAATGTTTAGGATAACTTATCCTTTTTGTTGTTGATTTATAGGCTGTTTTGTCCTACAATATGTATTCTGAAGGTAGGTTTCCGATGAAAGAAACGATGATTTCCGAAAACCTTCAGCAAAGCTAAGGGTACTTATAACCTGCGTTGAAAAAGAAGAACCTGACCGCTTTGCAGGAAAAGACAGGCTTCCAAATGAATGCGGTGGGGTTATCGCAGGCTTTAGCGCAATTCTGACAACCGGGAAAAGAACAATGACAAGCCAGCAAAATAAGATTTTAACGCTTCGGCCTGTTAGAAATAAAGACAAAGGAGGTGATGTAGCTAAATTAGGCCGAAAGACTGTGAAGACTTCCCACCCTATTGATCAAAGGCTGGTGGCGATGGGCAAATCGCGGGCGTGGCTGGCGGCAAAAGTGGGGCGAACTGAACAATCAATTGGTCTGTATTGTAATCGTAAACAGGTTTTATGGCCGGGCAGTGTCGTCACCAAACGCATCTGCCATGTTTTAGAGGTTAATTTAGATTTTCTTATCTTAGGGTTGCAAGGCCCAGCACGCGAAAAAACTTCACAATGTAGGAATAACAGTCAGAAGATAGTCCAACTGTTACCAACTCGTTGAGCGAGAAAAGGGAGATGCGCTAGTTTTCAATTGGGGAATTGAGAAATTGCAAAAGCATCTTCCTTTTATTTTATCTACTGCTATAGGCAAGGCCGGGTGAAAGTGCCAGCCCTGGCAAAACTCGGAGTTTCAACTTTATGCCAATTAGTTTTGATGCAAATAAAGGAATAGGGAATCCCAACACTACGCAGATACCAGACCAATTTTTGGATTGGATTGCGCCGTTTCTTTCCGGCACAGAGGTGAAGGTGATGTTATACATCTTCCGCCGAACTTTCGGTTTCAAAAAAGACCAGGACGCAATTGCCTACAGCCAGTTTCTGCGTGGAATTGTAAAAAAGGACGGGCAACGCCTAGATAACGGAGCAGGCGTTAGCGAAGGTAGCCTCATTAAAGCATTAGAAAACTTGACCACGATTGGTTTGATTTTTCGCCACCACCAGTATGCGTCGGATGGTGGAAGGGATACGACTCTTTACGAAGTGAACCGCGATGGTCAGCCTCATTTCCTAACCAAAGCCAGCCGACCCCCTACCGCAAAAAATGTGGTAGCCCCCTACCGCAAAAATTATGGTAGGGCTACCCCAAATAAGGATGATACCCCTACATCCAAAATTAGGGTAACAAAAGACAGTATTAAACAACATACAGTAATACAACACACAGGAACTCAGGCTGATAATGTGTGTGTGCCAGTCAATAAGCCTAAAGATGAGCAAGAACAAGTTATAGAGGAAACATTAACGAACTCAAACTTAATAGCCAATCAAAGTGATATAGGTAGCAGGCTACCCGAAAAGGTCGTTCAAGTTACTGATGAGGTTGCCGTTACAACACCAATTGAAAACGCGATTATTGCTTTGAATATCAGCCCCAAAAAGGCAAATGACCTTCTTGTAATTGCAAGGCAAAATAAGCGCAGCGACGAGTATATTGCTGCCTGGATTGAGAAAGCCCGTTCTAAAAACAATCCACCTGCTTACTTCATCACATTGGTAAAGGATAATGCCGAATTGACTGACACGCAGAGGAGCTACAAGACCGCCCATCCAGCTTTAGATTTGCAGAGTGAGCTTGACGAAAACAAGCTGGAAAAATGGTTAGAACCGTATCAAGAGGAAACGCAGGAGCAATCGCCACCAGCACCGGAGGTTGACCCTCGGGTTATTTACGCTATTCGTAAGTCGTACCAGGAAATTACTCAAAATAAGTATGCCGTAGCCAGAGCCATAAACTTTGAAAATGGCAAAGTCACGGTTAAAGTTATGGGCAACTACAAACCCAACCCCAAGCACTGGTTACTTTTCGCCCAAAAGCACGACCCAACCATTGAAAGTATCGAAATTAGATGAAGTAAAACTTTATCACCTCGTAACTACTTTGCGGTTTTACGTCAATACCTCATTTACTTTTTGAGGTGTTGAATTATTGAGCGGTAGCTGGAGAAAGGGAGGATTTAGCCAATGAATTCGATTATAATTGCCAACGCTAATCAAAAAGGGGGCGTGGGCAAAACAACCACCACCCTTACTTTGGGTGCAGCCCTCGCCCAAAAAGGTAAACGGGTATTGCTGGTTGACCTTGACCAGCAGGGAAATTTGGGTATCAGTGCTGGAATTTCCGAGCCTGACGACATCGAGCCGACGCTTTACAATGTGATTAGCACTCATGCCAGCACCAACCAGGGCAAGGCTCTTGTAACGCTCAAGAAAATTGTCTATTGACAATTTTCTTTGATGTGCTATAGTTGCAATAGTTGAGATGGCTTATTGATGTACTTGGTTCTTAGCAAAAGAGAACATAATTTTATATTAATAATGATGGCTGTTGTGTATAGGTTCTGTTTTCAGGGTTGAGTTAGCAGCTTGTTTCTTTTGATAATCCATGGAATTATTCAGTGTACTACCACTAAATCTCGATGTGCTTTCGAATTTTCTTTTTCCTTGCGTTGCTCCTTCAGGTACACACTACCGGACGGTAGTGCTAATATTTGGGTCTATTTTCACCTGGTTAATTGAGTATTTTGACATAATTTTAGCGTAAAAGTGCCATTCTGAACACAGTAATGGGCAACAAGCACACTAGCTTACTTTCGTGATGCAAATTCATTTGCCTTGCACTAAAAATAGTAATCAGGCGTTTGCTTGTGGTATTTATGAAGCATATACATTAGTTCAGTTTACAATATCTCTTTTGTTTCAAGAGTTTATTGAATTTGTGCTTTTGTTACATATTTGGTTGAGTTACACATAGGCCATTATGCGAGTTGGAAATAAGTATTTAGCATAAAAGGAATAACTAAGATGGCAAAACGCCAACATATAATTAGTAGCAAAATTAAGAAAACTGTATTTTCGCTCAAGCACTCTCCCTTCACTTATCGTAATCCGTCGCCAAACCTGGCATTTCGATTGTCTTGGAGACATTTATTTGTAATATTTACCTGTATGTGGCTACTGCTGGGCGATTCACTCACCCAGGCTGCTAATTCCTATACCGTTTCTAATGCTGCAATTGGCGGTTCTAACCAAGCAAACACTCAAAGCCTGTCACCAGCCGTTCCTCTTACTCCCTTTGCGAGTCCTGCTAATAATGGTATCACCAGTAGTGTAGGGTCTGCCTATAGTTCTTCGACCCAGTCAGCTGCTGTAAAAACAAGCCCTGATAGTGGTAGTGATCCAAATAATAACAACAATGCCGTACCACTTAACAATCTTAATGTCTCCGCCGCACCTATTACCACCACCCAAAAGCAGCAGATAAACGCTACTCAAAAGCAGCTTGCCCGTGCCTACGACTCGCTGCCCCTCAGCTTTGAACCTAACCAGGGCCAAACCAACGCCAATCAAGTTAAATTCCTGGCCCACACCGGGGGTTATAATCTTTATCTTACTGCCGATGCTTCGGCTGTACTAGATTTGAAGTTAGCTTCCAACTCCGACCAACAAGCTTGTCAGCCTACCAAAATCTCTGCCAAAAACAAAGGTAAAACTACAAACTTGCCAAGCCGTAGTAACGGCCCTCTTTGTACGGTTCTTGGAGCGGCAACTTCCATTTCGACAAGTGTTTCTCCCTTGACGACGGCAGTTCCCAATCCTAAACTCGCGGTCAGCAAGGTCATATCAGGGGTAGTGCTGCGTATGAGTTTGGCTGGAGCTAATCCTAGTCCTACAGTACGTGGGCAACAGCAATTAGCTGGCAAAACCAACTATTTGTTGGGCAAGGACACTAGCAAATGGCAGACTGGCCTCTCTACCTTTGGTCAGGTAGCTTACCAGGACGTTTATCCTGGAGTAGATATGGTGTATTACGGCCACGCTGGACAACTCGAATATGACTTAATAGTTGCGGCTAATGCTAATCCTGACGTGATACATCTAAAATTCGATGGAAGTGAAGAGATTACCCTCAACAGCAAAGGTGAATTGCTACTACGAAATGGAGAATTAACCTTAAAACAGCCTGCCCCTCTACTGTATCAAGATTTTAATGGTGTCAGGCATTTGGTAGAAGGCGGTTACACTTTACTTAATACTAGCCCGAAAACACCTGAAATAGGCTTTGTGGTGGGAAGTTATGACCACAGCCGCCCGCTTATTATAGACCCGGTGCTGGCCTACTCCACCCTACTAGGTGGTACTGATGGTTGGGATGGGGCTACCGCTATCGCAGTAGATGGTAGTGGTAATGCCTATGTTATGGGTGGTACAGGGAGTACCAACTTTCCTACCACTGTAGGTGCCTACCAGACTAGCAATACCAGTGGCTTCTTTGTAAGTAAGCTAAACGCAACCGGGAACGATTTGGTTTATTCTACCTTTGTGGGTGGTACGGCCAGCACTAGCAGTTATGGCAATGGTATGGTGGTAGATGCAAGCGGCAACGTTTACGTAGCTGGTCAGACGACCAGTGCCGATTTTCCTACGACAACCGGAGCCTACCAAACGACCTTCAATAACGCAGACGAAGATGGTTTTGTGACCAAGCTGAATGCCGCCGGAAACGCTCTTACCTACTCTACCTTTTTGGGTGGGGCCAATACCAATACTAATCCACACGGCATTAGCATAGATAGCAGCGGCAACGCCTATATTACAGGTTGGGTAAGCGGCTCTAACTTTCCCATTAAAGGCAGTGTGTTTCAACCCACTCCCAACGGCAGTTTAGATGCTTATATTGCCAAACTGAATCCTATCGGGAGCGACCTAGTTTACTCTAGTTTTCTGGGTGGAAGTGGGGTTGATCTTGGTAATGCAATAGCAGTAGATGCAAGCGGCAATGCTTATGTGGCTGGCTACACCAATAGCGCGGACTTTACCCACACCGTCGGGGTATTTCAGCCATCTCTAGCCATAACGAACAACTTCAACGTTTTTGTTACTAAGATAAACTCAAACGCAAGCAGTGTCCTTTACTCAACTTATTTGGGTGGCACTTCCTTCACACTGCCTTATGCTATTGCAGTAGATGGTAGTGGCAATGCCTATGTAACAGGCAGTGTATATGGAGGTAGTAGCGATTTTCCTACTACCTCCAATGCTTTTTTAAGCAATAGTCCTAGCGCAAATGTAGCTCAGGCTTTTGTATCTAAAATCAATCCTGATGCGACCAGTCTTACGTATTCAAGCTACCTGGGTGGTACTAGCGATGATACTCAAGCGTTTAGTCTGGCCCTGGATAGCAGCAACTATGTTTATCTAACAGGTGCTACCTTCGCCAACGATTATCCTACCACTACCAACGCCTATCAACGTACCAACGCGGGCAATGCTGACGTAATTGTGGCAAAGTTTGACACCACTAAGAATGGCAATAATTCGCTGGTTTACTCTACTTATCTTGGTGGTGGGGCAATTTCCAACCCTAATGGTAGCAGGGGTAGCGATTGGGGCTATGGAATTGCAGTGGATACCAGTGGTAACGCTTACGTGGCAGGTTATAGCTACTCTACTGATTTTCCGACCACAGCTGGAGCTTATCGAACTGATTTCGGCACATATCAAAGCAATGCTAAAGGTTTTATTTTCAAGCTGGCCTTGAGCAATGTCTTGAGCTTCACCACCCAGCCCGTAGGGATAGCGGCTGGGAGTCCTCTTAGCGTTCAACCTACTATAACCGTACAGAATTTGGACGGTAGCACGGCCAGCAACTATAACGGGCCGATTTCGGTAACTTTGGCAGGTACGACAGGTGCAACTCTTGCCGGGACTACCACAGTAACCGCCGTAAATGGGATAGCTACTTTCACCAATTTAGGAGTTAATACTGCCGGAACAAACTATGTGCTAATAGCTATGGGTGGTCTTTTGGGGCCGGCTTATAGCGCACCCTTCACTATTACGGCCAGCAGCGCAGCTCAGGTGGCAGCGACAGCAGGTACACCTCAAAGTGCCAACACCAGCAGTGCCTTTGGTACATCTTTGCAGGCGACAGTGCGCGATGCTTATAGCAACCCGATAGCCGGGATTAGTGTAACCTTCGCCGTGCAAGCTGCACCGGGCAGTGCGGCGGCGGGGACTTTCACGGGCGGTGTCAGTACCACTACCGCTACCACTAACAGTAGTGGGGTGGCTACTGCCCCAACCTTTACCGCCAACGGCAACGCGGGCGGCTATAGCCTGATTGCTACTGTCAGTGGGGTGAATACCCCGGCGGTCTTTGCCTTGACCAACTATGGGTCTTTGCCACCCGACCCTCAAACGATAGCCCCACCCTTAGATATGTCTATTGCCACTAGCGTTATCAGTGCCACCAGCTTTCTCTACAC
Organism: Chloroflexia bacterium; assembly: GCA_038207455.1. Lineage (GTDB taxonomy): Bacteria > Chloroflexota > Chloroflexia > Chloroheliales > Chloroheliaceae > JBBQZT01. The sequence goes on along the minus strand of JBBQZT010000067.1, from coordinate 23,863 downwards.
TGGAGCTAATCCTATTCAAACCGGAGTGACGGCGGGTACGATTACTTATACTCGCATTGCGGTACTGCGGGGTAAGGTGTTTTACAGTGATGGAGTTACGCCTCTACCCGGCGTGACCATCTCGGTGCAGAACCACCCTGAATATGGCACTACCCTTTCGCGGCTGGACGGCGCGTTTGATATAGCGGTAAATGGTGGCGGTACGCTGGTGGTCAACTACCAATTAAGTGGCTACCTGCCCGTTCAGAAGCAGATAGATACACCCTGGCAGGATTACGTTGCTGTGCCAGACGTGTTGATGCTGGGTTACGACCCGCAGGTGACTGCCGTCAATTTAGGCAGTAGTGGCGGCAGCTCTTTCCAGGTGGCCCAGGGCAGCCTGGTAGCCGATGCCAATGGCCCACGTCAAGCCACTCTACTTTTCCCCGCCAGTGTCACGGCTAATATGACCCTGCCAAACGGGACGACCCAGGCATTACCTGCCGGAGCGGTTCACGTGCGGGCCACCGAATATACGTTAGGAGCAAACGGGCCAAAGATGATGCCTGGTGTGCTGCCTCCTTATAGTGGTTACACTTATGCAGCAGAGTTCAGCCTGGACGAAGCCGTGAGTGCCGGGGCGACCAACGTTAGTTTTAGTCAGCCTATCATTGAATACACCCCGAACTTCTTGAGTTTTGCGGCAGGTATCTCGGTGCCAGTGGGCTACTATGACCGCAAACTGAGTGCCTGGATAGCTGACAATAACGGTCTGGTAATCAAAGTGCTGAGTATCACCAATGGCAAAGCCGACCTGGATATTGACGGTAGTGGTAATCCAGCCAGTGCTACAGCTTTAAGTAACCCAGCCCTGGCTATCACGGATGATGAGCGGACGATACTGGCGGCTCTATACCAGCCGGGCCAGGGCGTGTGGCGGGTGCGGCTTTCACACTTTAGCCCTTGGGATTACAACTGGCCGGTAGGCCCACCCGCTGGTGCTACAGGGCCAACTGGCCTGTCACCATTTACGACAGCTAATGTCAGCGGGGATGATATTTTAGACCAGAGCTTACATCAAACTGTAGGGATTGCTGGTACTCCTTACAGTTTGAATTATCAAAGCAACCGCACTCCTGGTGCTAAGTCTAACACCCAGCTAACTATACCTTTGAGTGGGGCCAGCGTACCAACCAGCCTTAAACGTATTGACTTGCAAGTGAGAGTTGGGGGGCGTAGCTATTACCAATCTTTCCAGCGTGCCGCCAATCAAGTCTATACCTTCACGGGCTGGGATGGGAAGGATGCCTATGGCCGAGTTTTACAAGGCCCACAAACAGCCCAGGTTACTATTACCTATGTTTACGATTTTGTCTATCTTAGTCCTGCTCAACGTCAGCAGGTTTTCAACCAGGCTTCCCAATCTGGGGTCTCAATAAGTGGCAGCCGTTCAGCTGGAGAGGTCTATCTTTTTACTACGCAAAGCGCACAAATAGGAAATGCCGTTACAATGGGTGCCTGGGATGCTAGAGGAGCAGGTTTGGGTGGCTGGACGCTTAATATTGCTCACACTTACGACCCCTTTGCTCACGTCCTGTACAGTGGGGACGGTACAGTGCGTTCGGTGCTAAGTGTAGCTAATCAAGTCAACACCACCGCTGGTAATGGCAATCTTGGCAATAGTGGTAATGGTGGTCAGGCAATCCAAGCCAGTATTCAAAGTACCGGGGCAGTAGCAGCTGCGGCTGATGGCAGCACCTATTTTGTGGATAGTGTACATCACATGGTACGCAAGATAAACCCGGCTGGCATTATTTCCACTTTTGCTGGTAATGGCAGTGGGCCACCAGCAGGTAGTATCGGGCCAGATGAAACTCAAGCCACTAATGCTACTCTAGCCTCGCCAAAAGGGTTGGCGATTGGGCCGGATGGCAGTGTCTATATCAGCGACCCGGCCAGCAAAGTGGTGCGCCGGGTCACACCAAACGGTATCATCCATATTGCGGCGGGCAATGTAACGACTATACCGTTTCCAACCGCAGTCCCTACTCGTACTCCGCGACCCACTCAAACCCCCTGTGTGCCTGGTTGCGGCACTTCGATTCAACGGCTGTTTTATGCCAACGGTATTTTGGCGACGACGGCAGATTTGAACAATCCGTCCGGCATTGCAGTCGGGCCAGATGGCAGCCTGTATATTGCCGATACTTTTAACAATAAGGTAGTGCGCGTCACACCCGATGGTATCATCAACGCGGTAGCTGGCAACGGCAATGTGGGGACGGCCAACCCCGCTGATATTGATGGGCAATTTGCTACGCAGGTGGCGTTGGGCCAGCCCGTAGATGTGGCGATTGGGCCGGACGGCAATCTTTATATTGTAGATAGCACCGCTACTTGCATCTGGCGGGTGACTAACGACGGGGTGCTACACCGTTTTGCTGGGGGCGGCAATACTGCTCAAAATCCTCCTGCCGAGGGCATCGCCGCCACTAATGCCCATTTGACTAATCCGCAGTCGGTCAAGTTAGACCGGGCGGGCAATGTTTATCTAACTGACAACTTACGCATACGCCAGATAAATAGCAGTGGTATCATCAACACAGTGGCAGGTAACGGGGTGAGTGGTTTTAATGGGGACGGCAACGCAGCCACCACCGCCCAGTTTAACGCCATCTATTATGCCACGATTGGGCCAGACAATACGATGTACGTTTCGGACGGAAGCCGCATCCGCAGCGTCAATTCAGCTTTACCCAATTATATAGTTAGCGACATAACTATACCTTCGGAGGACGGCAGCCAGCTTTACCAGTTTGACTCGACAGGTCGCCATCTCCGCACGGTCAATGCTTATACCAACCAGTTAATCTATAGCTTTGGTTACGACAGTGGGCGCAGGCTGACTTCGATCACCGATGCTTACAACAACGTTACCACTATTTTGCACGATAGCAACGGTAAACCTACCAAGATTGACGCACCTTTCGGTCAGAAAACTACCCTGGGAGTGGACAGCAATGGTTTCCTGACCCCTATTTCCGACCCTTCCGGTTATGCCTATGGGTTCACTTACAGTGCGGGTGGACTGATGGCAGTGCTGACCGACCCCCGCCACAATAACTATATCTATACCTTTGACAGCAGCACGGGCCGTCTGACTGATGCCAAAAATCCCTTGCCGGGCAACGATACCGCCTACACTCGCAGCAGCGACCCTAGCGGCGATTACGCGGTATCCATCACGACGGATTTGGGCCGCAACAGCAGCTATGCCATTCACTATCTGCCGACGGGCCAGCGACAGCAAACCTACACCAATCCGGCAGGGCAGCAGACCGTGACCCTGGTTGACCGGGACAGTAGTAATTATGCCAATACCGCCCCGGTGGGCAACGACGATAACAATAACAGCACTATCTATAACCTCAACACCCAAACCCGGCTAGGGCCAGACCCCCGCTACGGTATGCTGGCTCCCGTGCCAGTGGCCCAAACCGTTAGCACCGCCCCCAGTGGGGGTAGGCAGTTGTCTAGCGTTACTTCGAGTCGGGGTGTTACCGGCCAGACTTTCACTTCCAACGTCACCGTCAACAACCAGACCTTCCAGAGCAGCTACAACCTGGGTACGAGTAGCATCCAGACCAGCAGCAACGCCGGGCCAGCCACTACCACCACCCTCGATGCCAATAGCCGCCCGACCCTCCAGCAAACCGCTAATCTGGCCTCCACCGCTACCAGTTATGATGCTCAGGGCCGTATTTCTTCGCAGTCACGCGGGACGGGCAACGACCAGCTTACCCTGACTTATTATTACGGTTCGGACGGCTATCTTGACCACACCATCCAGAACTATAAGACGCTGGTGGGGAGCAGTACCACGCCCGCAGCGGTGTCGTATCGGGTGGACTACAGTCATACTCCGCAAGGCTGGATCAGCTATCAAAGCGACCCCTACCCGGCTGGTGGGACGGCTGGCGGCGGCGGGGTGCAGTATATTTATGACGAGATGGGCCACCTCAAGGAGAGCGTCAACCAGAAGAGCCAGCACGCTTACAAAGTCTATGACGGGGTAGGCAACCTGACCAGCGACACCAACAACCTGGGCCAGACCAGCACCTTCGGCTACGACACGGGCAGCCGCATACTGCGTAACACGATGGTGATGACAAGTGGTGGGCCAAACCTTGTGACCAGCTACGACTACGACACACGGGATAATCTGCTGCACCGCACCGATGCCAACGGGATAGTCACTACCTACACCTACGATGTCTATAACCATTTGCGCTCGACAGATATGCCTCTGCAAGCGGCCAACACCTCGGTACACACCGCCTACAGCTATAACGATGCCGGGCAACTAGCCACCGTCACCCGCTTTAACACGGGCGGTCACAACCAGATTACCAAATACGCCTACGATACCAATAATCGGTTGTACTCTACCCAAAATGTGGATAGCGTGACGGGTAACTACTACGAGACCCGCAATGGCTACGACACGGCGGGCAACCTGCTAAGTGTTACTCAAAGCAAAGCCTTTGTGACGGCTCAAACCAACTGGAGCAGTCCCGCCGACGTGATTATCACCAGCTACGCCTACGATAGCAACAACCGCAAAGTCAGCAGCACCGTCAACGCCTGGACTAGCACGGGTGGCAGTAATCTGCTCACCAGCAGTTACAGCTATGACGACCCCCACAATCTGCAAAGCGTGACCGAACCTTATGGCATCGTCACCACTATGCAAAATGACCCGGCTGGCCGCTCTATTTCGCTTGCAGTCAGTCCGGCCACCTCTCCCACAGGCCAGCCCAACTATACGGGCTACCTCAACAACACCAATGTGCAGAACTCTTATAGCTTCTACGACCCCAACGGGCTGTTGCTGCGTTCGATAGACCCACTGGGCCACTATACCGATAGCAGCTATGACCCACTCCACCGCGTCCAGAGCGTCACCCGCTATACTGGCCTGGCTACGAGCGGCACGGCTCTGGTCAGCAGCACCAGCTACAACGATACCGTCCAGCCCATCGTCACTACCCTTAGCCCCAACAATGTGCGCCACGACACCAAAAGCGACGAAGCGGGCCGGGTGATAGCCACTACCAGCTATCCCGATGCCAACACGACGCTCACCACCAGCTACGCTTACGATAAAAACGGCAACCGCACGGCTGTGACCGACCCCAACAATCACCTCACCACCTTTGGTTATGACACGACTGGCTGGCTAACCAGCGTGAACCAGACCGTAACTGTGCCGGGAAGTGGACTGCTCAACCTCAGCACCACGCTGGGTTACGACTTCCTGGGCAACCGCACGGGAATGAGCGATGCCAACGGCCACGCTACCAGCGGCAACAGTTATGATGCCTGGAACAGGCTAATCCAGGAGCAGGACGCGCTGGGCCAGCATTGGGACAAAGCCTATGACGGGTTGGGCCGAATGACTGGTATGACCGATGCGCTGGGCCAGATTACCAGCTACGGTTACGATAACGCCTCGCGTCTGATGCAAGCCGCCACTTCCAACGGTTACAACGGAGCGGTCAACCTTACCACCAGCTACACCTACAACGCGGGCGGCAAACCCCTCTCGATGAATGACGCACCGGGCAGCCTCAGCACCAACTTCACCTACGATGGCTTCAACCGGGTGACAAAAGTAGCCAATCCCAACGGGACAGTCCAGTACGGCTATGACGGGGGCAGCAACCGGGTAGTCTTTGGCTTTGGGCCGAGTGCGAATGCCAGCAGTCCAGCGAACACAGTCAGCTATAGCTATGACGGCCTCAACCGCTTGCAAACCCTGACCAATTGGAACAATCAGCAGTTGACCTACTCCTACACGGGAGACCAGCTAAACCAGATAGCCTACCCCAATAGCGTGACCGCTCAATATAGCTATGACGGGTCTAATCGGCTGATGGGCATCTCTCACACCAAAAATAGCAGCACCATCTTCGGGGTGAACTACACTCTGGACAATTTGGGCAATCGGCGGGTGGCTACCGAGAGTTTGAGCGACGGGACTAGCCGGGTGCAGACCCACACTTACGACGAGTTGAGCCGCCTGACATCGGAACAAAGCCAGCAAGCGGGCCAGACCGTCAGCACCAATAGCTACCAGTACGACAACGTAGGCAATCGGCTCAAGTCCACGCTAGTAATCCCTGGCAACCCCTACGTCACCGCTATTACCAACTACCACTACAATAATGCCGACTGGCTGACGAGCAGCGATGTAAGCGGCAGCACTATCAACACCGCCTACAACTACGATAACAACGGCAACCTGCGTACCGAGACCTTTACGGGCGCAACTACCGCCGATAATTACAGCATCGGCTACAATTATGACGCAAGAAACAGGCTGGCTAGTTGGAATAAAGCGCAGGGCAGCACCACCAACACCGCCGCCTTTGGTTATGACGGGGCCAATAACCGCCTTTCGATGAGCTACAACACCAACAGCACGACGTACTTACAAGATGCCAGTGCTGGCCTGCCCGTCGTGGTGCAGGAGACCACTGGTAGCAACAACAGTAGCTATCTATATGCCCCTGGCTCAACCAGCCCGCTATATCTGACTGACCCGACAGGCACATCAATGTGGTATCATAGTGATGGATTGGGTTCAGTGCGGGCCTTGACTGGCGGCACTAGCGGCAGCGTGGTCAACAACTACAACTTCGACGCTTTCGGCAAAACTACGAATTCGCCCACAGCCAGCAGCAACACGCACGCTTTCGCAGGGGAGCAGTTAGACCCGACAGGTTTGTACTTTAACAGAGCTAGATACTACAACCCCAGCATTGGCAGGTTTATTGGCCGTGATACCACAGCAGGCACGCCCAACGACCCGCTTTCAATGAACCGCTTTATCTACGGGCAAGACAACCCCGCTCTCAACGCTGACCCTTCCGGTTTAAGGGAATGTGAGAGTGACGGTGGGGCTTGCACTGGGCCTATCGTTCACTCAAACCCTAGCAGTGGTAGCAGTACGTGGACTACACCTACACCGCCCACCCAAGTGGCAAGTACCCCAACTCCCACCTCACAACAAGACATGGGACAATTGGCTGGTGCAGCCCAACTAGGGAAGGCTTTAGAAGAAATCGAGCAAGTAGCAGCAGAGGCGTGGAAGAATTGGAAGCCTGTCGAGCCAGTTATACCAGAACCAGATATACCACTACTGCCTATTCTTGGTTGTGTTACTGACCCTTGGTGTTATCTCGCCGCCGCAGTAGGGATAGCAGTCGGTGGTATATCTTATGGTGGAGCAGTTGCAGGCGTTGCAGCTATTATTAAAGGGCCACCACCAGGTATGCAACAACCTACACCCACGCCACCGACTCAAAATAATGCACTATCAGATTCAACGTCTGGTTCGGCAACAAATAGTCCACTGCCTGCGGCAGTTCCCGTACCATTACCTGTCAATGGAGGGGGTAATAATGGTGGAAATAACAATCGTCCTGCACCGCCCGGCAATAGTGATGATAATAATCCTGCTTATTGGGGTGGGTGGCAAGTTGGTGAGCCGATCAATCAACTTAACAAAACTACTAATCAATATCCTAGTTGGGATGTTGCAAGAGCGCGTTACTGGACGACACGAGGATTTAACGCCTCTTCCGGTGACTTTAGTAATCAGAATTTAAGCTTAATGAGAAATAGGGGGATGGGACCTAGAGCAAGTGTCGTTGTACGTATGCGAGGAACAGGCGAGTTGCAACAAAGAGTTGTCACTATGGAACTTGACCATATAGAAGGCCGTGCAATTAACGACCCGCATAATGCTAATAATCTTCAGGAAGTTTGGCCTTGGGAACACGAAGCACTTACTAGACCTGGTGTTGGCAGAAATCTCAATTGGGATTTTGTACGATTTGGTACTCTCCAGCCTTAAAACTTGTTTCAGGTTTTGAGGGTTAGGGCAATAGGACAAGTTGCTTAGGATTTAGATAATCAAGAGAAGTTTTCCTTTCTCGTTTACTTAGTAATCAAAACCTAACGCCTTATTTTGCTTGAGGTTAACTATGACGAAACTTATTCGATTATCCGATCAGAACCCAACTCAACAGGAACTCGAAGTATATGAGTTGGTATTAGATATTACAGGGCGTTATAATATTGATCCTTCTAGCTCTGTAGAGGCTGAGAATTTTTTCGTTGATTTATTGGCTAGTTATGAGGGAAACTTAGAAGATATAGCTGATTGGCTAGATCAGCAAATTCGACTGGATTTCAAAGTAATTGATAAATGGCCTAAATGGATACAAAACTCTGATTGGGTTTATATAGAAGGTAAGCCTGCTGTTTTTATTGGTCAAATTGACCTGTCAGTTGCAAACAATAACTTGGCATCCCAAATTTTTCATGATGATGTATCCTTTTATGTGTTTATTGGAGAAGAAGGTATAAAAACTGTGATTATGCAACAATTTTAAGTTTCAGCATTACTTTATGACGGCTTCAACCGGGTGACAAAAGTTGCTAATCCCAACGGGACAGTCCAGTACGGCTATGACGGGGGCGACAACCGGGTAGCTTTTGGCTTCGGGCCGAGTGCGAATGCCGGCAGTCCAGCGAACACAGTCAGCTATAGCTATGACGGCCTCAACCGTTTGCAAACCCTGACCAATTGGAACAATCAGCAGTTGACCTACTCCTACACGGGAGAACAGCTAAACCAGATAGCTTACCCCAACGGTGTGACCGCTCAATATAGCTACGACAATGCCAGCCGCCTGACCGGAGTGAGCCATACCAAAAACAGCAGTACCATCTTCGGAGTGAACTACACCCTGGACAATTTGGGCAATCGGCGGGTGGCAACCGAGAGCTTGAGCGATGGGACTAGCCGGGTGCAGACCCACACTTATGACGAGTTGAGCCGTCTAACATCGGAGCAAAGCCAGCAGGCAGGCCAGACCGTTAGCACCAATAGTTACCAGTACGACAACGTGGGCAATCGGCTCAAGGCCACGCTGGTGTTACCAGGCAACCCTTACGTCACCGCTATTACCAACTACCACTACAACAATGCCGATTGGCTGACAGGCAGCGACATCAGTGGTAGCTCCATTAGCACCGCCTACAGCTACGATAACAACGGCAACCTGCGTACCGAGACTTTTACAGGCGCAACCACACCCGATAACTTCGTAACCAGCTATAACTACGACTCAAGAAACAGGCTTGCTAGTTGGAGCAAAGCGCAGGGTAGCACTACCAACACTGCTGCCTTTGGCTATGACGGAGCCAATAACCGCCTTTCGATGAGCTACAACACCAGCAGCACCACCTACTTGCAAGATGCCAGTGGAGGCTTACCCGTCGTAGTGCAAGGAACGGCTGGCGGTATCAGCAGCAATTATCTATATGCTCCTGGCTCGACTTCCCCGCTATATTTGACTGACCCAATAGGTGTTACCTTACTGGAAGAAAGCCTCCGCGCCTGGCTGGTTTTGACGAGGTGTGTTACATCAGAGATGCCGAAACGACCTCCCGAACTGCAAAGCAGTCGAGAGGTTGTTTCGGGGCTTTCAGCCTAACACACACGTCAAAACTAAACGTGCAGCCGGGACTTGTCGGCTTTAGCGTGCTGCGGCACGCTGGTTTAGAACCGCCTCACTCCCAACCCCCCTGCAAAGCAGCACCAAGCCAGGCACAAGCAGTATCACCTCGATACTTCATTGATGCTTTGAGGTAATACCTTAATACCTCAATACTTCATTTCCTATTTCAACTATTAACGACAACGAGCAACCACATCATTGCCAGAACACCAAACCCGAATCTATAAGTCTGACCTTTACATCTTTTTGGTGTAACCTCTTGCTCACTCTTAAGTAAAGCCAAATTATCCACTATGCCATCCCAAAGGTTAGAAAGCCCACTATTACCACTATTATGAATAGATGTTGTCTATCGTAAAGCCAGCAAGCATAGGTAACATCTATGACTAAATCATACTATAAAGCTTGACTTAATCATATATTTATGATACAATCATATTGTAATAAAGAGATAGCAAAAGCGCGGTGCTAGACCTGGAAAATCAACACCGCGCAATGTCAAAAGAAGCAAATCTAGTGACGAGGAGATTATAGCATAATGCTTACTTTTACTGATAACCCAGCTTTCAAACGGGCTTTAACCAAAGCTCAAGAATTGCAGCCTCAAGTGACCGAGATTGAGCCGAATAATGTTTATAAGGTCATTGGCTCACAAGGCGACCCTTATACGGTAGAGTTTTCTATTTGCAATGGCAAGCTTGCCGCCTCTTGTACCTGTCCGGCTCACACTGGCATTGACCCACAAACAGGTTATGTGAACCCCAATCATTATCCACGAGAGTGCTACCACATCGGAGCTTGCTTTGACTATCGCCGTGAGAAGGTAGCACAAGCAGCAGAAACACGTGCCAAAGCTGCCAACTACCAGCCAACCGCCATTTTGAGTAGCTGTCTTTGGTGTGGTGGAGATTGGCGGAGCAGCGAACAGAACGGGCCGTTGGTGATTGCACGTGGTTATATGGAACACGCCTTTTGCAGTCCAGACCGTGCCAGCTATCAGCTTGTGAACACCGCCCCGCAGGTGCCAAACGACGTTTTATGCGAGGAGTGCAAGGATGCGCCAGCCACAGTTGAGGGTAACTTGTGTAGTTCCTGTTACGACTATATGCGCTATTCCGACTTGCAAGTAAGCTAACAGATTTGCGGCAATTAACAAGTGTAACAAGGGCCGTAACTGATTAGAAGGTAAGCGGCCCATTGTATGACTAGCTGAAAGGGTGGGGCGCAGTGAATTTACAGGAATTTCAACAAGCTTACGGTTTGACCGCCAAAGATTGCCGAGATAGCAAGCATTTAGCAGTTGCCGCTTACAACTTTTACATTAAAAAGAGCGGTAGATTACTGGCAGAAATGTCTTTAGCTGTTTTTTACCACAAAGATAGCCAATCTATTGTAGAACAGCAACGCCAACGTCAGGAGCAGTTCCATCACGCATTTATGACCGCTTATATGTGCAATCTATTTGCCGCTTACGGTGCAGATGTGGACGCGGCCTGGACGGATTATCTGGCTACTATCAAGGGATAGATGGAAGGAGACAGGTTTAATACTATGGAAAATAGTAAGAGTATTGTCGAGCAATGGCAAGACGGAGAAATGTCGTCAGAAGTGGCGTTAGAAATGTTGTGTCATTCACTGGACGCGGTTCAAAATGAGCTTGCACCATTGCAAGGGTTGGAAAAGCAGACGCGCGACCAGTTATCGCAAATAGTAGAACGAGGCTTCGAGGGTAAAGCGCAGGTACAAGGCTTTGGTAGCCTCAAAATTACCGAACCAGTTCAGTTGATTAGCTATGACCGTAAAGAACTTGATGAGCTTGTAATAGAGCTAGTCGGGCAGGGACAGAGCGAATTAGCCCAACGTATCCAATCTTTCCGCCGCGAAAGTTCCCGCATCGGGAGTTTGCGAATTGACCGGATTCGCAATAACGGCAAGTAATAGAGGAATGTCCGATGTGTAGTTTACGAGGCCGCACATCGGATAGGTTAAAACAAGTGACCATTCTACCCAAAGGAGAGTATAACAAATTATGCACTATCAGGAATTCGACAGTTTCGAGGAAATGATGGAAGTGGTAGATGCAGCTAAGTTAGCCGCAGACGCTCAAGTAAATGACTGGCAACGCGCCATTGTGCCAGGCAGCTATTACATCTCGTTTGAGCCGACGATGCAGCTTATCATTTACAATGAGGTTATCGAGCCAGAACCGGACGAGCCACCCGTTCCCACGAATATGCTTTTGGTACGTGGCTATTCGGTTATCGTGCCGGAAGGAGAATTGGGCTTGGCTCATATTTGCAAAGCTACCCACATTATAACCAAAAAGCAGTTTGAGTTAGCGCGTGTTTTAGGTTGGCCGAACAACAAACGCGGCCTGACTTGTGTATTAGCAATCAGCTAATTGCCACGCTTTTTATGGGTAATCAACCTTTTAACTGGTAATAAGTGCAGGGTAAAAAAGAGGAGCAACCCAAAATGTTAAGCCAAGTTATATTGACCAAAGAGATGTTCAAGGAAATTTACGAGGAGACTATCGCAGCCTACGATGGAAATCAGCTTCAAGCTCGCCGAGAGTTACTCGCATTGCTTCCAGCAGTTTTAGAGGAAACACACCCACATACCGAGCCAGCCTTTATTGAACTTCAGCTAACCTATATGTTTTGTGACTTGTTTTCGAGATATGGCAGGGACATTGAAACCGCCTGGAGATGTGCCAAACAAATTTGTGCCAAAAGTTTGAGTTTTGCATAAGAAGTATTTTTAGTAGGCGTGCGGATTGGCTGACAATAAATCCGCAAAGGAGTTCATTTTATGGAGATTTCATCAAAGGAACGAGCGCAACTGTTTGAAAAGTTGGTAGAACTCAAGGCAGTGCCAGTGCCGCCGATGTTGGAACAGGCTCTCGACTATCCGAGTCACACCTCAACGGACGCAAAATTTGTATCATTCTACTATACGCCGTTTGGGGATGAAAGTATGTATGACGATGGCCGTGAAAGCGGAACAGGCGACCCCTATGCTTTTCTGGAGTTTGTCCAACACCAAAAAGTTTGGCGGCATCTGACAGCCTTCGATTTTGGCTCAAGTGATTATGAAGGCAAGCACCGTCTCTTGCTTGACCGCGAAACACGCAAGCTTTACGGCGGGCCTGCACGAGTAGTGAGCTTAATAGTAAGCACGCAATGGCAGCGCGATACCACGCCGGAAAGTGAGATTCCTTATCTAACACCGGAACAAATGGAAGAAGTTTGGGCCGAGATTGAAGCGCATATTTCACAAACTCCGAGTGACGAGGAAATTGAGGTGAGGATAGCGGAACGGCGGCAAATAATGAATCAGCTGTTGGATTGGCTAAATAAAAACGCGGGCTAGTACCTACTATAGCTTCAAAATTTTATAGGGCTTGCACAAACAACCAAGCTATTAAGTGCAAGCCCAGTATTGGTTATGGATTTTCCAACAGGGCTATTGCAAGGTCGTAGGCCAGGGGTAAAAGGTAGTACATTTGAACAAAAAAGCCTTTCTGTTTTATGCTTGAGGTCTCTTACTCACTCAAGCTAAACCGAAAGGCTTAATATGCAATATACCACCATTCCTTTTGAGGTCAAGTGGCCTGCTCAAGCAGTGGTTTTTAGCCTCGACTCACTTTATGCCAGCTTGGATAAAGTCTTGGATAAGCGTCACGCTAGAGGACGGCTTTATCCGCTCCGCCCACTGCTGGCAATCGCTATCCTGGCAAAATTAGTCGGTCAAAACCAAGTGACCGAGTTAGCGCACTGGGCTAAGTTAAGAGCTGCCGAATTATGCCAGCTATTTGGTCTGAAACGAGTGCAAATGCCCCACGCCGGTCGCATTTTGGGAGATAAAATAGACCCGCGTCAGCTGGAGGCAGTGTTGGACGAGTTCTTTCGTAAGCAGTTGGGCCAGCAAATCCCACCACGCGGTAGTCTGGTGGTAGCTATTGATGGCAAGGCTCTAAGGGGTAGTATTGAGGCTGGCTGCAAACGGGGGATTTATACGATGGCGGCCTTCTTGCCGGAGTACGGGATTGTAATTGGACAAGTAGAAGTGGCAAATGGTGAGGTCAAAGACAACGAAATCGTAGCCGCACCCAAGCTAATGCTGCAAATCGAGAAATATGTAGCTGGGTCAGTGATAGTAGGCGATGCGATGCAGTGTCAACGCAAACTGAGTATACAAATCCGGGGAGCGGGCGGAGATTGGGCGTGGTTTGTCAAGGGCAATCAGCCCGACGTGTTGGACAACATCAAGGTATTATTTGAGAATGAGCCATTAGCGGTCGGTCATAGTCCGTACCCAACTGACTTTAAGACCGCTCGCAGCCTCGAAAAAGCGCACGGACGACTAGAGGAGCGGCTAATCACGGTCTCGAGTATGTTAGATGAAGACTATTTGAAGTGGCCTGGGGTGGCCCAGGTGTTTAAGTTGGAAAGCTGGATCAAACGCGGCCAGGCTGAGACTAAATATGAGGTACGTTATGGCTTGACCAGCTTACCCGCCGAAATTGCCGATGCAGCGCGGGTGATGGCGATAGTCCGGGCTGAGTGGGGCATCGAGAACCAACTGCATTACCGGCGCGATGTAAGTTTGAGGGAGGATTGGTCACAACTACGGAGAGGGCAGAGTCAGCAGGTCAATTCGATCCTCAACAACACCGTAGTGGGGTTAATGGGATTAGCTGGGGTGAGTAATATTCAAGCCACAGGGCGCGAGATGAGCTATGCCCCCGCTAAGGCTATTAAGTTATTAACCCAACCATTTTTGTCAAGCAATTGACCTTGCAATGGCCCTGATTTTCCAATCAATATATTGACTTATTAACAAATGTATGACACAATCAAGGAGTCCCAAAATAAAATGAAACTGAATAACTATCCAGCTACAACCTGTACTGGTGAGGAGAGATATTGTGACCCAAGAAAAGACTACAGCCGACCAGCCGAAGCAATCAGACTCACAAACCGTTTATTTGTCTGGCGACCTGGCTAAAAAATACGATGTTAAAATAAACACCCTAAATGTAGCTTGTGAAAAGGGGTTTTTTCCAGCATACAAAGTTGAAGGTTCTAGCTACTGGCGCATACCAGACTCGCCCGAATTACACAAATGGCTAGAAGGCTACCAATGGCGGCGCAGGTCAAGCCCTAAAAACAGTTAGTTCAATTATTCTGGTTAAATGAGTGTGACTATAAACCAACAGGAAGAATGACCGCTATGAGTGATCCAAAATTTACTTCTTTGTTTGAAGGCATCCGTCGAGTGGACGTTGAAGGCAAAGAATATTGGTCTGCCCGCGAATTACTACCAGTTTTAGGTTATCACAAGTGGCAAAGGTCTGAGGACGTGTTACAACGCGCAATGGCCGCTTGTCAAGAAGCGGGAAGTGTAATTGCCGACCATTTTACCACTAGCGGTAAAATGGTTGCAACAGGTTCAGGAGCGCAGCGCGAAATAGTGGATTACCATCTTTCGAGATTAGGCGCATATTTAGCTGCACAAAATTGCGACCCACGCGGACGACCACAAGTCGCAGCGGCCCAAGTTTATTTTGCAGTCAAGACCAGGCAGAAAGAAGTAAGTGAATTGCGCGAGGCCCAGGAAAGACGCGTCCAATTACGAGAGCGAGTGAGCGAAGTCAATAAAGCTTTAGGGGCCGCTGCTCAAGATGCTGGTGTGCCAGGCAAGAAGTTTGGCGTATTCCAGGACGCAGGTTATAAAGGGCTATACGACGGCTTGGGTGTGGAGGAAATAAAGCATAGGAAGCGGATACCCGCAAAAGAAGATATTTTAGACCGGATGGGACGCGAGGAATTAGCAGCTAACGAATTCCGTATCACCCAAACCGAGGCCAAGTTGCGCCGAGAGAATATACAAGGTGAGCAAAATGCTATTGATGCCCATCATCAAATCGGGCGTGGAGTGCGTAAAACAATTGAGGAATTTGGTGGAACTATGCCGGAAGAACTCACGCCGGAGGCAAACATCAAACCTTTAATTGAGGAGCGTAAACGCGCCCGTCAGAAGCTTCCACCCAAATCGCCGGAGCAACCACAGCTTTCGCTGTTCGACGAACAAACCACTCTATCGAATACGGCTGCTGAGTCAGTAACGCAGAAGCAACAAATAAAAGAGTAAGGTTTGAAAGAACTTATAGAAGAAGCCCAGCTATATCGAAAAAAACAATGTTAGTTTGTTACATACTTTTTCATCTTCCTACAGTTTGTACACATTTTTCACTTTTGTAAGATAGAACAGTAAATGAGACCAATGCTACACATGATACGGTTTTAAGTTTGGGCCATTAACAGATAATAACTCTCACAGCCTTTTTTGCATCATAAAGTTATTATTGAGTATAGACACAATTGGAGATTACTAATGAAAACAAATGAATATCAAAAGAAGATGCTTAAAACAGCAAAATTTGAGCTTAACCGCGAGGCAGCTTTGGTTCTATGCGGCTTGGGTTTGACGGGTGAAGCCGGAGAGATAGCTGACTTGGTAAAAAAAATGACTTTTCAAGGTCATGATTTTGATGAAACCCAACGGCAAAAATTATTAGAGGAAGCTGGCGATCTGGCCTGGTATTTAGCCTATCTATGTCGAACTTTGGGTAGCAATTTTGAGGAAATATTTCAGATGAATATTGACAAGCTCAATAAACGCTACCCAAGTGGTTTTAATAGCGCGGACAGTGTCGCCCGTCGTGATGTAGCCGAGTCAAAGTATAGATAGTTTTTTATTAAATATGGAGGCACATAATATTTGTGCTTATATACAAAGTAATCTTATTTGCTTCAACCCTATACGGGGTCTAGCCATTTTTTAATAGCTAACCATTCCGGTTGAGTCACTGGAAAATTAGTGCCGCGTGGATAACGAATTATGCTTAAATTTGATAATTCCGGGTCCCATTCTAGATAAGTTTTTCTAAGCGGACGGTCAACCAATCTTTGTTCATAACGTACTTGAACTCTGGGTGCTGGCTGACGACCTCTAGGTTTATCAATCCAATATTCTTGCCCTTTCTCACTATCGGACATAACCATAGGTGCTGTCATAACAGTGCCTACTGCATAAATTCCAGCTTCGGACCCTGAAATCCATATTAAAACCCGATCTCCAATTTTGATTACTTTGGCATATTGTCTCAAATTCCATAACTCTTGGCTCTCAAGCTTTAACGACTCATTAACACTGTATAAGTTGGGATTAGCTTGAAAAATCCAGGTTTTACGAGATGCCTCAAGGATAGTAATCATAAAGTCAAGCTCCTGGTCTGATTTTCCAATTATAATCCCGTGTTCCATCTTGTAAGATGTAGCGTGGATATGGGGCAACTACTGTACTGCCATAAAAAAATTGAATCTCATCAAACCCTATTTGATGACCTCGATACAGATGTAAAGGGTTATACTTATTTGACCCAGCTGCTACGTGTTCGACTGTCATCATTGAGGAGGCCAAATTCTTATCGTCGTCCAGATGATACTGGTGCAATTGAGTTATTTTTTCCCGTACTAACCAATTTTCGCGGGACAAAAAATTCTGTGTAGCACACATCGCAGTATCAGTCCAGGGCCGGGTACAATCATCGGGTAAAATTATACAACCACTACCCCCATTACGCACCATTTCAATACCGCGTGCTATAAACAACCTACCGCTTTCCCCATTATTACGAGACCCATAGGGAGGGTTGGTATAAAACCAGTCATACTGCCCAACCAAATCAATTGGTACAATGTCAAAGGCATTGTATAATCGCACCTCTAAACGATCAGCGAAACCATGGCGTAGGGCTAGTTGACGCGCAACAGTTAAAATGCGCTCGTCGAAATCTACTAGCAACATTTTGCCTGGGCAAGGCTGGCCGTGTCTTGCAAGCATCCCTAGTAGCATACTTGTGCCATCGTTATCTCCCATGAAAACTACAGATTTATTAGCTAAATACGGCGCAATTATTTTGACTTGCCGTAGCAAGTCCTTACCGAGCATAGGAATTTGGTCAAAATCGCGCTGGGCCTTTGGCCGACACGCTTCTAATGTTGCAACCGCTTTTAACTCTGTAGGTGTGGGGGCAGTAACCCGTAACCTATCTTTTAGCATCGCACCCTCCGTGCTTTTGATAGAATTTTTACCTTCAGTTGATTTGTAAAAAAATTGTGTCATTAACTTCTCCTAAACTCTGCTGTACCTATACTTTCAATGACGTTGAGATTGTTTTGGTATTCCCACCAAAAGCCTAGAATACGAATACGCATTTCAACCAATTCAACACTTGCACCATATTTAAGTGCCACCTCTGCGGCTGTCTCGCGTTTCCATACAGCTTGGGCTATAACAAGGGCTGGTAACAACGTCGCACCTGCTGTCCAGTAGGCTTGTTGTTCAACTTGTTGGTTATAAACCCGTTGTGTCAAACCCCCAGGCAATGTTATTATCTTTGACGGCTGATGTTTTAAGTGTTTATGGGAAATTTCTTCCATTATAGTAACGTTCGTTCGCTCCATAGTCATATTAGGATTGAGCATTACTATCAATGTGCCATTAGGCATTTCTAAACCACAACCTGACCAATCTTTGGCAGTCATACTCTTAAAAGCATCTATTGTTTCGGATGGCACCGCGTTACTCATTTCTTCCAATGTCACGAACTTTATCCCAAATACTTTTTTGAGGCTTTTGGGATCGAGCCGATCCAACAAACCAACCTGCGCTCGCTGCCTAATAGCAGTGGCTTGCTTTTCTATATATTGTAAAAACATTTGCGTTGGGGGTTTGGCCTCACCTACTATAATATTCCGCTTGCCGAATTCCACTTTGTTATCCATAGCCACCTTATTTCTTACTATAAGTATAAAGATAGCGGAACAATCGCTATTGGTCCCGCTATCTTTTGCAACCGTTACTTAATCATCTTCCTCATCATCGTCCATGTGTGCATACTTCTGATAAACGGCTCGAAACATAGTTGCCAATGCTTCGGCGTGTACCGGGTTAAGGTTACGATCTGCCCGTAGATGCGCCTCCACTATATCTGGAACGGGCTTATTATCCTGTTCTTTCTTAGTGGCACTTTTAGCTGAAAACTCATCATCTACGTCTATGACACGTTCTAAAGGCACACCTAACCACCTGGTCAGTGCTTCGATTGTTCGCATATCAGGAGTGGAAGATGGCTTATCCTTCGGTTGTTGACGCTCTAACCGGGATAGCGTTGCTGCACTAACTTTACTTTGCTTCGCTGCCAACTCTAAGGTCAAGTTTTCTGATTTGCGTTTTGACCGAATAAGCTCACTTAAATCTTCTAACCGTACAAGCGGTGTTGCTCCTTCTCTAATAGGAGAACCATTTACAGTTTCTAGAAATTTGTTATCCTCCATAATTGTTTTAGCCCCTTTTTTAGTTCTAGGGTATTAACCCGCCTTTTGTAACCAAAGATATTATAACACCTATCTTTCATAAATGCAAGCTCTTTTTCATAAAAGATTGCAAGCAATTCTAATTCATCTTCCATGTTTGAGTTTGGAGTGGGTATAACATATAATAGCTTCTGTGCGTTCACCGTGTTGCTGCAAATATAAAGGCAGTAGGCTCGTAGCAAGCTATAAGTTAGGCGATATTAAAGCTGCTTGCTAAAAAATTTACTTTTTCGATTTTCCGAATTGATGTAGCCTTTTTATATTATTGGTCAGCTAGTTACATTCCAAAGATAACAATGCAAATGGAGTTTGCCAATTTGAATGAAACCAGGCTGGATAAAACAGCCTTATTTACCCACCTTTGGGGTGCGGCGGACATTTTACGCGGGTCGGTGGATAGTGCCGACTTCAAGAACTATATTTTGGGCTTGCTTTTTTATAAGCGTCTTTCTGATGTTTATGATGAGGAAGTCGAAGCGTTACGGGTTAAGCTTGGCGACCAACCCAACTTTACAGACTTGGCTTACCTGCCAAATTTACATCGCTTCCAGATACCTGCCGGCTACTTTTGGCGTGACATACGGGAGAAAAGTACCGATATTGGGGCGTGGTTGGATCGGGGTTTTAACGAAATTACCCGTGCAAATGATCAAAGATTGCACGGCATTTTCGAGCGTTTGACCTTTAACGACAAAGAAGTGTTGCCTGACTCTAAGTTGCAAAAGTTGATGGATCATTTTAGTCGTTACAATCTGGGCAACAAAAGTGTGTCCAACGATTTGCTGGGTGACGCTTACCTGTACCTGATTGGTAAGTTTGCGAGTGGGGCGGGCAAAAAGGGCGGCGAATTTTTTACGCCCCCGATGATTGTCAAGCTTTTAATCGAACTGCTTGACCCCCACGAAGGAGCCAGCGTTTATGACCCCACTTGTGGCAGTGGTAGCATTTTGCTGGAGTCGGCTCTACACGTTCGACAGCAAGGCGGCAATGTGCGTAACTTATTTTTGCGCGGCCAGGAAATCAACGTGACCACTTACGCTATCGCCCGTATGAATATGATTTTGCACGACCTGGACGCGGATATTCGGCGCGAAGACAGTCTGCGCCACCCGCTTTTTTTAAACCCGAATGGTAGCTTGACAACTTTTGATTACGCCGCCGCTAATCCCCCTTTTTCGCTGGACGAATGGGGTCACGACGAACTGAAAGATAGCCAGGACAACTACAAGCGGTTTAGCTACGGTACTCCGCCCCGTAGCACGGGTGATTGGGCCTTCGTACAGCATATTGTAGCCAGTCTCAAACCAAAGGGACGCGGGGCAGTCGTAATGTCCAACGGTATTTTGTTTCGGGGTGGGGCAGAAAAGCGCATTCGTCAAGGTTTGATAG
This sequence comes from Chloroflexia bacterium, assembly GCA_038207455.1. Lineage (GTDB taxonomy): Bacteria > Chloroflexota > Chloroflexia > Chloroheliales > Chloroheliaceae > JBBQZT01. The sequence goes on along the minus strand of JBBQZT010000067.1, from coordinate 3,456 downwards.
AAGCCGATTTTATTGAGGCGGTGGTAGGGTTGCCCAATAAGCTTTTTTTTGGTACTGGTATCCCTGGTTGTATTTTGGTGGTAAATAAAAATAAACCAGAGACACACAAAGGTAAGATTTTGTTTATTCACGGAGCGAACGACTACCTGCCGGGCAAAAACCAGAATTCGTTGCGGCCGGAAGACGTGGCTAAAATTGCGAATGCCTACCGACAGTTTGAAAGCGTCCCCAAGTACGCCACCGTTGCCAATGCCGCCCAACTAGCCGCCAACGATTACAACCTGAACGTGACCCGCTATGTAGATACTGCCGAAGCAACCCAACCAGGCGATATTCCAGCCACCCTTGCAAAGTTGCGCCAACTGGAAGCAGAGCGCACGGTAGTAGAAGGTCGCTTGCAAAACTATCTCAAAGAATTGGGCTACATCGAATAATGAGCGAAACCAACATTGATTATTCACAAATATATAAAAACTTAGAGGGCTGGGAGATAGTCAGGCTGGGAGATAAGGTAGAATTGCGATACGGGTTTGCTTTAACAGATAATAAAAGGGAAACTGGTATCTATCCGATTTATGGTTCTAATGGAATCACGGGTTATCATAATAGATATTCCGTTGAAGGGCCAGGCTTAATAATCGGACGTAAGGGTTCAGTAGGTGCAGTACATTATGAAGAAGAAGATTTTTGGCCCATTGATACAACCTACTTTGTAAGCACTAAATGCACTGACCAGAATATCAAATATATATATCTGTTGCTTTCGAGTTTAAGACTTAAAGATTTAGCAACAGCTTCGGCTGTACCTGGCTTAAACAGAGATGATGTTTACATACTCAAAGTTGCTTTACCGCCGCTTGACGAGCAAAGGCAAATTGTTGAAATACTAGGCGAGATGGACGCGGCCATTGCTCAGACCGAGTTAATCATCAAAGAAACGGAGCGGCTCAAACAAGCCTTGATGCAGGAGCTACTGACACGCGGCATTGGGCATAGCGAGTTCAAACAGAGCGAGTTGGGCGAAATTCCAGCCGACTGGGAAGCAGTGAAGTTAGGCGATAAAATAGAAATGCGTTATGGTTACGCACTTATAGAAAGCAAGCGTCAGGATGGTATCTATCCAGTTTATGGTTCTAACGGTATAGCAGGATACCATAATAACTATGCCGCCAAAGGCCCAGGTTTAATTGTATCTTATCAATAAGTCGGGGAAGTGGGCTAGGCCCACGAAACCCCTAAGTTTAAGGTAGCGGCTCGTTGGGCTATCACATTAGCTAAACTGGGCAAAGCATAAGTTTTGGACAAACGATCATGCACATACGCATAAAAATTAACCCCCAATTTTCGGCAGGTGGCACTCAAGGTCATAAAACTGTCCCAAGCGGCTATTCCCGCTGGGCTGCGGGGGCCAAAACTGACATCGCGCTTGCGTACTCTTTGCCTAGCCCCCAACTCGGCTGCGTTGTTGTGCAAAGGGATTTCTGGGTGGCGCAGCACGGCCAGCAACTGCTCGGCTTTAGCCAACGTCAAGGCGATGCGTGCGTCCAATGCCTCATACCCAGTTGTAGTGCTAAACAATTCCTTGAAACGCTTACGCAACCGACTAGCTTCGGCAACACTGGGAGCCACTCGGTAGCGGGCCAGTTCGCGATAGTAATCCCACGCCTCCGTCAGAAACTTGTCCAGTTGGCTACGATGCCACTCCAGATGCGGCCACAGTTTCTTGTAATGTCTCAGCTCATGTATCCAGCACAGCCCGATCTCAGGGGCAATCCCCTCCCATTGAGGTGCGTCATCGCATACCAGCAAGCGTACTTGGGCAACTTGGGTTTGAGCGTGGTATTGGGCCAACACCAGCGCCTCCAGCACCAACCGTTTATGCCCCACTCCCAATTTAGCGGCATTGGTTGCCAACCAACTATCCACCTCCGCCTCACTCAGGGGGCGGTTTGTAGGCAAAGCACTCAGGAGCTTGCGCCATTTGAGGGGCAACTCATGTTTGTGCAGGTAGTGGGCCGCATATTCATCATAGCGATAAGCCAGGGCGGGGCTACCTCCCAACACCTCCACTACCTGCTGGCGGCTTTTGTGGCTGACGGTGCAATACACTGTATAGAGCAAGTTACATACGATTTGACACACTCGGTTGACTCCATCCACGCGGGTGGAGGTGTCGTCCACATTGTGCCAGGGGCTACTTGCCAAACCCGCTTCCAACACGGCGACACTTTCGGCGGCAAAGGCGGCTTGCTGATAAATCAACAAGTTAGAGATTTGACCAACCGAAATAATCACTCCCAAGCCCGTCAAGAGTTGGTGGATTTTAGGCTCACTCATATTACTGTCGAAGTACAAGCTCAAGACCCACGCCCGCAGTTTTGGGCCGAAATGACCTTCGTCATAGCCTGCGGGCAGCGGCGCGAGATAGGTTTGGTGGGTACTAGCCGAGTAATATTTCTGGCGTTTGAAGCAAATAACTTCGGTCTCAAAGGCCGCTTCTTGTACCAGCACGTCCACGTAGCCTTTGGCGGTAGCATCGGCAGGCAGGGCGCGGGTGTCCAATGGGAGGGTTTGAGTACGTGATATGACCAGTTGGTGACGATGGGCGGACTTTTTATGGGGTTTAGGGACGTGACGTTCCTTTTCACTAGAAATATCAGCGGTGCGATTGGGTAGGATGGTAGGTTTACCCTGTTGACCATTGAGACGATTAACTTCGTCGCGCAAAGCTTGAATTTGTTCAGCTTGGGCAAGAGTTTGGAGGGTAAGTTTTTCCACTAAATTCATCAAAAAGCCCACAATTTGGCGTAGAGTCGGGTCTTCAATAGTAGTGGGGTCAAAATTATCTGGCATAGCTAGATTATACCGCTTTATTGGGTGGGGTCAAATCCCCGACTTTTTGAGATGATACGTTTAATTATAGGACGTAAAGGTACGGTCGGTGCAATCCATTATGAAAACGGCAATTTTTGGCCTATTGATACAACCTATTTTATCAACAACGATTGTACTGACTTGAGTATCGAATATCTTTATAGGCTACTTTCTAGTATCAAATTAATTAGGTTTACGTCAGCCTCAGCTGTCCCTGGTTTAAATAGAGATGATGTTTACTCTATAAAGGTTGCACTTTCTCCTTTAGCGGAGCAGGAAAAGATAGCCAAAATCTTGACAGATGTAGATACGAAGTTGGAAAAGGAACGCGAATACAAAGCAGGGCTGGAAGAACTTAAACGCGACGCAATGCAGGATTTGTTGACGGGCCGCGTGCGAGTGCCGAAAATATAAGCTATAATAGGTAAAGTAAACCAAAAGGCAGTTGTAATGCAATAAATTTCAAGCGGTTCTTAGAACAAGAATTAGAACGCACTTTAACAATAGAAAAGCCGCACGCACTGCCTAGAATAAGCCCCTTCTGGTAAAATTTGGTTACTGAAGCTAAATTTTATCCAAGAA
>JBBQZT010000066.1:0-32063 GCA_038207455.1 Chloroflexia bacterium | reverse complement strand
CCTGTAAGTAAGTGAAAGCGGTCACTCAGATGCTCGACAATCTGGACAGGCGATAAGAGGGGAACTCGCGCCGCTGCTAGTTCGATAGCCAGGGGCAGGCCATCTAGCTGCTGGCATATCTGCATTACTGCTCTGGCAGTTCGTTCGTGTGTTTGCACTATTTTGAGGAAATCTAGCTGTCGCTTACCCGCTCGCTCTATAAACAGCTGGGCCGCTTCGGATTTTTGCATAAGCTCAAAAATAACTGTTGGTTGGTCTGCACTAGCAAAGTTAGCTTTTGGCACGCTTAAACCACCCAAAGGGTACTGGATTTCCGACATCAGATTAAGTATTTCGCGAGTGGTAACTAATATTTGTAATTGGGGGCAATTTTTGAGCAAAATCTCTATTAGATAAGCACATTCTAAAATTAGATGTTCGCAATTGTCCAGTAATAGCAGCAGTTGTCTATTTTGTAGATACTCCACCAACAGGTTTTCAAGCTGGGCTTTTTCCCTTGTGACACCAACTTTATCTTTAAGTCCTAAAGCTACCGCCATAGTTTGCGCCACTAATTGGGGGTCGGAAATCGAAGCCAACTCTGTCAGCCATACCCCATCGTCATAATAGTTGCGCTCGGCTAAACTTGCCGCAACCTCTAAAGCTAGACGGGTTTTGCCCACGCCTCCCGTTCCAGTTAGCGTTACTAGACGAGGGGTGGGTTGCTCAACTAACAATTGCACCAACCGCACTACATCTCGCTCTCGCCCAATAAAACTGCTAAGTCTGACTGGTAAATTGTGGTTCTTCTGAAGGTTGAGGTCAGGGGAGAAACTACTTGTGGTGGTCACTCTTGTTTTTAAGGGTAGCGGCAGAGGTTTACCTGCCGAGGCGACTACCTGGGTAGTAATATTTTTTAGTGAGGCATCAAACCAGCGTTCATCAAAAACTGGATAGGTTTCGAGTTTGCTAGTACGAGTTTCAAACCAATTTTTAACCGTATTCCAAAGCAGCGCGGCTTCTTCGCGCTCCTCACCTCTCACAAATACGCCGCGATTAAGATAAACCTCCACCAGACGTTGTAGGCGGTCAGAGGCAGGTAAATAAAATTCGCCCGGAAAAGCCAACAGTTGGCCCAAATAACACTCTAGTTGTAGGCGGTCAGAGGCAGGTAAATAAAATTCGCCTTCCCAATTGCGTACCATCCGGGGGCTACTAAAGCCAAGTAATTGGGCTAATTGGGCTTGTGTCAATCCTGATCTACTCCGCAACATTTTGAGTAATTCGCCGGGAGAAAGCTTATGGGCTTGTTTCCAATGTTTGGCGGCTAATTCATTCAGCATAATTTGTTCTCACCCTATTTTGTATCATAATTTTGCCACATTCCAAAGATTACAGTAAATAGGAAATAATAGGAAAGCCTTAGTCCTAAAATTTCCTTATAATAATCTTTAGTCAGTGGGTAGTAATATCATTGATGTCAGGTTTGACCAGGCTGGACAATTTATCCACAAAACCACTCAGGCATTTTGATCCACTAGCGAAACAGGTAACATTACAAATGAGCTTACCATATATATTCCAGCTTGTCATGCTACCTGGAAAACATTTCAAGGCTATTGCATAGTTGGGTATTTGTGGGACATTGCTCCGTCAATGGACTGTTCTGAGAACATCTATGGGCAGAGCCATATCCAACCAAACAGCCACCGCGCCGACCTTGCAATGGCCCTGGAAAACATTTTTAGGCAGTGCAGTTTGTATGAAGAATCGCAAATCTAAAGGGAGATTATGAAGTTATGAGCAATGAATGTACCCATTTGGGCGAGATGAAAGTGGTGCCGCCTAGTGCCAACGGGTGTGAAGATTGTCTTAGAATAGGTGATAGGTGGGTGCATCTGCGTCTATGTTTAGAGTGTGGTCACGTGGGTTGCTGCGACTCCTCTAAAAACAAGCACGCCACCAAACATTTTCACGCCTCCCACCACTCCATTGTCAAATCGTTTGAGCCGGGCGAGGATTGGGGCTGGTGCTATGCCGAACAATTGGAAATTGACCCTGAGAGTACCCCTGCTTTTAGAGCCATACTTGAGAAACTACCAGTACAGCACCACCATTAGTTAAAAGGGCAAAGAGGTATAAGTGTGGACGCGACAATCGCACAAGCTAAAGATAAACCCTCCGGTGAGGAGAGGCAAACGGCGCGGCTGGAAGCCTTCAGCGACGGGGTATTTGCTGTCGCAATTACCCTTTTAGTGCTGGATATTAAAGTGCCGTCCCTCGACAATTTGCCTAAAGGTCTAACTTTGGGCGGGGCATTGTTGGAGGAGTGGCCCGCATATATGGCCTATTTTACCAGCTTTTTGACTATTTTAATTTACTGGGTGAACCACCATAATTTGTTCAAACACATTAAGATGGTTGACCACACCTTTTTATTGCTCAACGGCTTGCTTTTAATGACCATCACGGTTATTCCCTTCCCGACCTCGCTGTTGGTGGCTTATATCAGACAACCAGAGGAGCAACAAATAGTGGCTTTAGTTTATAGCGGTACGAGCGTGGTATTAGCTTTGATTTTCTTCTTTTTTTGGTCTTATGCAGCCGCAAACAACCGTTTACTAAGCGACGGTGCTGACCAGAAAGAGATGCGAAATTTGACTAATCAATATAGATTAGGGCCGCTGGTGAACTCGGTGGCTTTCGTGCTGGCTTTTGTCAATGCGTGGCTAAGTTTTAGTGTATGCTTGTTGCTGGCTCTTTTCTTCGCCTTTCCTCGTTCGATTATACCAACTGCGAAAAGAGAGGCGGCAGAGGATGAATAAAGTTGATAGCCAAAAATGGCAAAATGAGACAAACTAAATTTTAGGAGGTAGGATAAATGTTGGAAACCTGGCCGGAACTGTCTTATGCGGCGTGGAAAGACACCCGCGAGACACTACATATGTGGTTGCAAATTGTGGGGAAGGTGAAGCTCGAACTTTGCCCCTTCCTCAATCAGTGGTGGGAAATTGCGCTTCATATCACACCGCGCGGCTTGACCACGGGCTTGATACCCTTGCCAACCGAAAGCTTTAGTGTTGACTTTGACTTTATAGCTCACCGCCTCATTATCAAGGTAAGCGATGGGCAGACCAAAGAATTGACGCTTGAGCCGCGTACCGTCGCGGCTTTCTACCAGTTGTTTATGGACGCTTTATCGTCTTTGGGTATAGAGGTAAAAATTAACACTGCCCCTTCCGAAGTCCAAAACGGCATTAAGTTTGAACAAGACACCACTCATGCTGCCTATGATGGGGCGTATGTACAACGCTGGTGGCGTATAATGCTGGCGACAACACGAGTTATAGAAGAGTTCCGAACCCCTTTTCACGGCAAGAGCAGCCCCGTTCATCTTTTCTGGGGTGGATTTGATTTAGACCACACCCGCTTTAACGGCAAGTCCGCTACGCCGCCTAATTACGGGGGGCGCATTATGGAGTATGGAGAGGACGCAGAAAATTTCGCGGTAGGTTTCTGGCCCGGTACGGATCAGTCCCCTTACGCGGCTTTTTATACCTATATGTCGCCTGCTCCCGCTAATATTGCCAACGCTCAAATCCAGCCCGCGACGGCCCGCTTTGATACGGCGATGGGCGAGTTTATCTTGCCTTACGATGATGTGCGTCAGGCTCCCTCACCCACTGAAGCGATTGCCACTTTCTTGCAAAGCACTTACGAAGCGAGTGCGCTTTTGGCCGGGTGGGACCGCCAGTCCTTAGAGGGTCACGTCCCAGCTTTAAGCAAGAAATCAAGTTAGTCAGCATTAAGGTGTTCCGGTTGGACGCTGCTGACCGCAAGAAAGGATAATTTTATGTGTACTCCAGTTGGCCCAATTGTTAAGCACAACGGTGAAGGCCACGTTTTCCAATTCAGTCCAAGCGAAAAGCTCATCTGGAAGGCCACGGCGACTTCGACTAGCGGGGTTATGGATCAGTTCGAACTGATTGCGTCTCCCGACCACTTCGGTGCGCCTGAACATATCCACAGCGACGTAGATGAGGCTTTCTACATATTAGAAGGAGCGTTCCGCTTCAAAGTTGGCGACGCTTATGTGACTGCCGAAGCTGGGTCTTTCTTGTTTGTACCGCGTAGCACGGCTCATACCTGGCGCAACGCGGTAGAGATAACATCGCGTATGCTACTCACTTATATCCCCGGCGGTATGGAAGCTTTTTTTGAAGAAGCTTCCCCGTATATGCTGGTCAATCCAGTTGACACGGCGGGTCTGGAAAAGGTGAACGCTAAGTTTCATACCCTGGTGGTAGGGCCACCTATACCAGCCTAACTTACTCACATTACTAAAGCGAAGTAGTTTTACCGTTAAAAGACAAACCAGCTTAGTTTGCCAACAGTATCAGCACTATTGTGACACAATACTCTATTGACTAAGTTTACTTTTGTGTTACTATGTAGCTATGATTTGGTGGACTTTTGTAATGCCTTTGTTGAGCTAATACCTTTTCGGTTTGGAACTGACGCGGTAATCTGGCGCATTTAATACAAACCAGGCTGGTTGCAATATGCTAATAACACGTCCTGCTCAAAGAGCTTTAGTAGTGGATGACCACGTGACAATTGCCCATCTGGTCGGCTCTGTATTGAGTCAGCGTGGCTTTAAGGTACAAACTGCTTCTGACCCGCTTGAAGTGTTAAGCCTGGTGCGTTCGCAAAGCTTTGATTTGGTGGTATTAGACGTAAATATGCCTGGCATGAACGGGCTTGACTTGCTGCACCACTTGCGCCAACGTGACCCTTCCTGCACTTATGTGATGATTACGGCGGATGGTAGCCTGGACACCGTAATCAAGGCTTTACGGCTGGGAGCGCAGGGATTTGTAATCAAGCCTTTCACCCCCAACGAATTTCTGGAGTCAATTGATCTGGCGTTGGAAAAAACTAACCTGATTCGCCAAAATATATCGCTACGAATGTACGCGCCCCTGTTAGAAGGGGCTACTTCCGCCCTGTTGACGGCGTTGGAAGCCAGAGATGTCGAAACCCAAAGCCATTCATCGCGCGTTTCCTCTTATGCCGAGGAGGTGGCGACAGGATTGGATTTACCTTACACGGACGTGATGACTGTCAAAGTAGGGGCGTTGTTCCACGACATCGGTAAAATCGGTATTCCAGACCGAATTTTACGCAAACCGACGCGGTTGACTGCCGAAGAACGGCTGGAAATTCAGAAACATCCTGTCATCGGTGAACGCATTATTAAATCCATTGAGGGCATGGACGATATTGCCGTGATTGTCCGCTCTCACCATGAAAACTATAATGGTACAGGCTATCCAGACCGACTGGCAGGAGAAAATATCCCGTTGGGAGCGCGTATCACTACTGTCACCGACTGCTTTGAGGCGATGGTTTCGCCACGTGTTTATTCGCGGGGGCGTTCGATTGATGAAGCTATCAGCGAGTTGAAACGCTGCTCTGGCACGCAGTTTGACCCCCAGGTAGTGGAAATATTTTTGGACAAGCTTGAAACAGGCCAAATTGTCTTTTCGCCCCCTATCCTTTTGCAAAACCCGAATCTGGGTTGTGCCGATCCGGTTATTCCGGTAGCAGGTTGAGATGACGATGACAGAAATTTCACCTCACTTATCCCCTCCCCAGGCTGTTATCTTTGATATGGATGGAGTATTGATAGATGTAAGTAGCAGTTATCGCGCTGTCGTCGCCCGCACCTGCGAAATTTACCTGACGACAATCTTAAATCTCCGTCCGTCCAAGACTGCTGACTTAATCAGTCCTACCGATATTACCGCCCTAAAACTGGTAGGTGGTTTTAATAACGATTGGGACGCGACAGCAGGCTTGCTCACCTGTTTGGTGGCAGGCTTAGTCCCATTAGATGTGCAATTGTTACCGCTTGAAATTCCAGCGGATGTTAATATTTTTAAGCTTTGCGAAGCCCTGCGGAATTATACCGCTCCGCTGGCTGGTCTGCTTTCGCTAGAAAATCTAGCAAGCCCGATAGAGCCAGGACTTGGCCCGTTGTTAGAGGCGGCCCAAAAGTGGGCGCAACAGCACCACCAGGGTGGCTTTGAGGCGTTGAGCCAGGTTTTGGATCCACAAAGTTGGGCCAACGTGCAGGTTTTGCTTTGGAACAAAGGCGATTTGCACCATACGAATATTGTGGAGCGGATTTTTCAGGAGCTTTATTTAGGGCCGCACCGTTTCCAGGAAAGCTATAGGGCTGTACCGATTTTTTACCACGAAGACGGTTATATTGAGCGCGAAAGGCTGATTATTAAGCCGCAAACCCTGGCGAAATTGCAAGAACGCGGCGTGAAGCTGGGTGTGGCGACAGGCAGACCGGGCGGCGAGGCGCGTTACACCCTGGATTTTTTTCAGCTTAACCCATATTTCGACGCGGTGGTGACGGATGACGAACGCAGCGGGGCGGAAACTACGGCAGGGCAAAAGATGGGCAAACCCCACCCTTTTGTACTTTTGGAGGCGGCCCGCCAGCTGGACTTAGACCCAGACGGCCCACCCATTTACTATTTAGGTGATGTGCCAGACGATGTGCTGGCTGCAAACCGGGCCAAAGCCAGTATGCCCGCTTTTCGCTCGGTAGGTTTGTTAAGTGCCTTGCCTCAAGACCCGACCCAACGGGTGGCGGCGGCCCAAACTTTGCGAACGGCTTTTGAGCGTAACGCCGCCGATTACATTTTGGAGCATCCCGACCAAATTATTTTATAAGGCGGCGGTGCATCAAAAATACCGCTAACCAATAAGCCACCGCTGCCAAAGCTACCAGCCAAAGGGCGTAAAGCACGGTATCTATACCTACCTGTCCACTAAAAAGGCTGCGCGCTAACTTTACCGACGGATAAAAGGGGGAGAAATTTACCACCCAGGCGAAGCTTTCCGGTAGACGCGAGGTAGGGAAGAAAACCCCACTGAAAAGCTGCATCGGTATCACCCCCAAAGTGATATAGTAGTTGTAAGAGTTGATGCTAGGCACTAAAGCCGTCACAATCATTGCCAGACTCGCCAGCATAAAACCGCTTACTAAGGCTACTAACACCACCAGCAAGGCCCACCACGACCCGACCAGACCAAATAAAGCCATTATTAGTAGCACGCAAGAGGCCGTAAAAGCTCCGCGTGTAGCTGCCCATAAAATCTCGCCACTCACCACATCGCTCAAACTTAACGGAGTAGCCAACATCGCAGTAAAAAGTTTTTGGTATTCCATGCGGATATAAGTACCAAACATACATTCAAAACTGGCCGTAAACAGCACCGAAGTCATTACCAGGCCCGGTGCGATAAACTGAAGATAACTCAAGCCCTCTATCTGGCCTTGTACATATACGCCCAGTCCAAAACCAAAAGCGAATAGAGTTAGCAACGCTTCTACAAAAGGCGGCCACAATTCGGTTTTCCATAGCCGTAAAAAAGCGTCGCGGTTACGCAGCCATACCCAATAAGTGCCGCGTGAAAAGGGATTGGGTATTTCCAATTCCGAATTTTTAGTTTTAACCAGGCTATTATTCATCGGTTTCCCCTTCGTTCAAACCACGTCCGGTCAAACGTAAAAACACATCTTCCAGCCCCGTCTTACGTTGTAATTGATAATCTAGCAGGGGGAAGGTCAAGTTGTGGAAGGCATCGGGTTGCTGCCCAAACAAATATATAGTATCGCCAGCCTCCTCCAACAAGATAGGCCGATTGGCAATCAGTCTGTTTAAAATTTCCCTGTCAGCCAAAACCCCTAATTTATCTTGTCGCAGCTCGATTACTTCATATCCCACTAGCCTCTGTACCAAAGTTTCCGGTGTGCCTTCTGCCAAAATCCGGCCTTTATCCATCACCACTAGCCGGTCACAAAGCTGGGTGGCTTCTTCCATATAATGAGTGGTCAAAATAAGAGTCACGCCCTGGTCGCGCAAATAACGTAACTTCTGCCATACCAGCTGGCGGGCTGCCGGGTCTAAGCCCGTAGTAGGCTCGTCTAAAATAAGCAGACGGGGTTGGTTAATTAAGGCGCGGGCAATTACCAAACGCCGCTTCATACCACCGGAAAGCTCGTCCACCTTACTATGTCGCTTTTGGGTTAGCTGAAATAGTTCGAGGACTTCCTCGGCCCGACGAAGGGCTTCTTTTTTGCCAAGCGCGAAGTAGCGGGCGTAAGTCAGCAAATTTTGTAAAACAGTCAGGTCAGCGTCCAAATTATCGTCCTGTGAAACTACGCCCAATTGGATTTTTATTTTGTCAGGATGTTCGTTTACGTTATAACCTAATACCTGTAACGTGCCAGAGGTGATAGGTGAAAAACAATGTAACATTTTGATGGTAGTGCTTTTGCCTGCCCCGTTTGGCCCTAGTATGCCGAAACATTCCTGTCTAAAAACCTTAAAGTCTATCCCTTTAACTGCTTCAAAATCTTTATAGCTTTTTCGCAGCCCTTGCGCCACTACGATTTCCTCGCGTTGCTCAAGATTTATCGAAGATGTCGAAGCGGAAGGAGCAAAAGCACTATTGACCAATTGTGCCATAAAATTCTGGTTCTCCCCTCATTCTGGTGATAAAAAACAGCTAACCAGTAACAAGTTTTTATTGGTTAGCTGCTAATACTATATCTTATTCAGTTGTGCTTGTCAAACTTTTAATACTTCATTTCTTTGAGGGCGGATTTGCCGATACCTTTAGCTCCGGCGAAGTTCGTACCGTGCATCTGCGCTCCCTGGAAAGTTGCGCCGGACAAATCGGCGGCGTGGAAATCTACACCCCGAATTTTTGCCAGCTGAAATTTGACGTTGTTTAGTTTTGAGTTGATGAATTTGGCCGCGTGAACGTCTGCTCCGGTGAAATCGCTGCCGCTCAAATCGCTGCCGCAAATGTTAGCCCCGGTCAGTTTGGCGTTGCGGAAGTTGGCGTTTTTGATTTTTGCCCCGTGCATATCACAACCGTGACCATCAGCCCGCTCAAAATTTGCCTCGCTCAGGTCTGCCCCGATAAAGTTCGCGCCCATAATTTGCGACCCGCTCAGATTCGCCCCGCGCAGGTTTGCTCCCATAAAGTTGTAGGCGTGCAAGTCCAGACCACTCAAATCCGCTCCGGCCATTTCGCTCCGGGCAAAATTGCCACGCCACAAAAAACCTAAGCCACCCACTACCCGATTGAGGTTGTTTAGCACGTCTTCGCGGCTAAAACGCGGCAGCCCACCTATCCCAGTTTTTGCGCCCGTGCTTTTGGGGGTAGGGTTGGAGTTGGCTACCGGAATTTCCTCAAACGGTTCGTCGTCCAGGTTAAAATCTTCGACCTGGACTTCTTCAAATTCTGGCATCGCCGCTCGCCCGTCCTCCACTTCGGTCACTTCAAGCTGGAAACCATCCATCTCCGGTTCTGACGTTAGCAGTGTTTCGGTTGCGGTGGAGACGGAAGTGGCTGGTTGAATCTCGTCGTCATTGAAAATTTCTATGTGCATAAAATTACTTCCTTTTACATAACATATTTTGGTTACTCAGGCTCGTTTATTATAACATTGCTCTCAGGTCTTTCATAGTCCCGAACCGGGCAGCCTGAAAGGTAACAAACTCAAGACGATACCCAACCCGCCCGTCAAGACGAAAAGCACAATAGTGTTGACTTTATAACGAACCAGCAAGAGCAGACCAATCAGGGCGATAGCTACCGTGTATGGGTCAAGAATCTGACCCGCCGAGATTTCAAAACCACCTGCTGCCTTGCGCGGTAAAATCAGCGAGGTGAGAGCCACGAAATATGCCCCGGCCAACAAGCTGCCTACCACTGCCCCGTTTACTCCTTTGAGCGCAGCGCGGGCGGGCGGAAAATCTTTGATACGTTGGAGCGAGGGCGCAGCCAACAGTATGAATGAAAAACCAGGTGCAAAGATGGAGATGGTGGCTACTAACGCCCCGCTTAGACCCGCCACCGCAAAGCCTACAAAAGTCGCCGTAACCAGCACTGGGCCGGGAGTAGCTTGCCCCAATGCCACGCCATCGGTGAACTGCTGGCTCGACATCCAGCCGAAGCCGTTGACCACTTCGTTCTGCACAAAAGGAATGATGACCAGCCCGCCGCCAAAGATGAGCGCACCAGCCCGCCCGAAAAACCAGGCCAGTTGTGCCAGCCGTAACCAATTGCCAGCATTGTCCAGGAAGCCGCCACCTGCACCCGCGCTCAACCAGAAGGCGGCGAACATACCCATGCGCGAGGCTTTGATTTTATCATCTTTAGCCGGGACATTAACGTTTGGTTTAGAAGCGGGCTGAATTTCGCGCCCATAAAGTAGCAAACCGAGAGCCGCCGCCGCCAAAAATACCAGGAAGTCGTTGAGGGTGCGGGTGGCAATTAAAAGGGTACTGGCTATCACCAGCGACCAGAAACGCCAGTCGGCCAGGGTGGGTTTCGTCAGCCGCCAGACGGTAGCCAGTACAATCGCAATTACAATCGGTTTGAGGCCATAAAAAAAGGCCGCCAGTTGCGGCAGCGTTCCGTAGGCAAAATAAAGCCAGCTAAGAATTAACATCAAGACAAAGGCCGGGAAAATAAAGGCGATACCAGCTAGCAGCCCGCCTCGCCAACCGCACCGTAGCCAGCCGATGTACACCGCCAGTTGCGTCGAAGCCGGGCCGGGTAAAAGGTTACACACCGCCAGCCCGTCCAAAAATTCTTGTTTGGTGAGCCAGCCGCGTTTTTGTTGAGCTTCTCGCTCCATCAAGGCGATATGCGCCTGGGGGCCACCGAAGCCAATCGCTCCCAGCCACAAGAAAAAGCGCGAAATTTCACCTAAGCTACTCAAATTTCAACTCCTTACGATGATGCAATTATACCAGCTAGATATTTCTATGCTATAATTTTGCCGTATTCACTGACGGCAACCACACCCAGGGAGTACCCGCGCAATGTCCCACAAACGGCTGTCCATTGGCGGCAACCAGTTGACGCAATGTCCCACAAATACTTGTGGCAAATTTGATAGCTGGTTAGAATTATGGAAACAGATTTGCAGCCCCACCCGGTCACGTTTGCATCAGGCGATGGCACAGCTGAATTACAGGGTTTGTGGCATCTTCCGGCGCGGCGGGCTACTAATGGGGCGTTGCTGGTGCTGCATGGTGGCAACTATACAAAGGAAGCCGCACTCAATCGGTGGCTTGGCGAGGGCGCGGCCCAGCTTGGCTTGACGGCGTTGCGCTTCGATTTTCGCTATGTGCAGAATAATCAGAAACCGCACGCTGATTTGACGACGGAACTGGACGACTTAGTAGGGGCGTACAATTTTCTGCAAAGCTTTGGCAAGGAAATTAAGCCCAAACGCCTATATCTGGTGGGCAAGTCGTTAGGGGCGATGGTGGGGATGAAGGCGGCCAGTGGGCCTTTGGCGAACGCGGTCAACGGAGTGGCGGCACTCGGTCTGCCTCTGCATACTGCTGATAGCAACAACTGGTTCGATTACACGGCTTTGCAAAAGTTGACCTGCCCGGTGCTGTTTGTCATGGGCGCACGCGACAATTTTGGTAATCCCCAGGAGTTACAGCCTTTGTTTGCCAGTTTGTCAGTGCCGAAAGAGCTAGAAGTGATAGACTACGCCGGACATTCGTATGAACCAATTATAGCAGCGGCTGAACCGGAGTTAGACCCAGTTGCCAAAATGGAACAACAAGGGCGCAATCAACGCCACGCGGCGGATATAGTGTTAGAGTGGTTGGAACGTCAGGACGCAATACGCGAAAACTTACGCAAGTAAAGTTATGACTATTAGCAAACCTTCAAGCGAATACGATTACGTGTTGACCTTCGATGGTGGGGCAAACCCCAATCCCGGCCCTGGATACGGCAGTTACCACCTCAAGACGCGCAAGGGCCGCGAACGCCTGACCAGTCGCGTCCAGTTTGGCAACCCTTTAACCAACAACCAGACCGAATATATGGCCCTGATTGCTGGCCTGGAAGATTTGATACGCACGATAGAGGCGGCGGGCAAGCAACCCGAAAATTACACTATTACAGTGTGGGGCGACAGCGATTTGGTCATCAGGCAGCTAAAGGGCGAGTGGCAGGTCAAAGATGTCAAAATGAAGCTGCTATACCAAAGTGCCATCGAAAAAATCCGTCGCTTCAAAAAAGTAGATTTGAACTGGCATGACCGCAGCAATAGCGTGAGACTACTGGGACACTAACTAAATTTCCCTACTCACAGCTCATAATCGAAGATTATAACTTACTAATTGCATAAATATTTCACAATCTAGTTGTAGCCACTAATTGTTAGCTGCAAACATAAAATGTATCATCTCAAAAGGTAGGGGTGAGATTTATCACGCCCATTTTGCTTGAGGCGGAGTAACACTTGGACGCGATAAATCTCGCCCCTACCCCCAGATTTTTGAGAGGTTACGCGAATTAATTAGAAAATTTTAAGATAGTCAATATGTACTGCCTATTTTAATATATTTTAATGCCGCTCTTTGCTATACTGTGAGTATAGACCTGCTGTCGTCTGGCCTGCTTTAATTCGTCAGATGACCCTCTATAGGTGTAATCACAAAAAAATAAGGAGCGGTTTTTTGTTATATCAAGGTTTAGGTCGCAAGACCAAATTTGTAACCTTTGGTAGCTTAATTTTTGTGTTATATTTGTCCTTAAATCTGTTGATTTTGCCTTTGGTAGCGGCTAACACAAATAATAGTTATGCCCAAAGTACGACATCAGTCGCTTTGTCCGCCTCACCTCGTACTTTGCCAGGTTTCAAAAACTATTTAATGTTGGGAGTGGCTGGAGATAATAGTAGCGAGAGCGAAAGCTGGGTAAAGAATACCGCTCCCTGGGACTTGCGTTACCAATATCTGGTTGGAAACGTCAATGACCCTGGTAGCAACTGGACTGCTTGGGACTCTCCGAAAGGCCAATTCGCCACCAACTTTTTAAACGATAGCGATAAGCTCAACACCATTCCCGTTTTCACCTATTACTGCTTGCTGAATAGTCCATCGGGAGGCGATGAGCGTCTCGCCGATTTGTCCCACCTCAATAATTCCAGCACCATGTATAATTACTACTCCAATTTCAAGCTGTTGCTGGATAAGGTTCAAGCTTACGGCAAAACCACAATAATTCATATTGAACCAGATTTGTGGGGCTATATGGAAGACACCGCCATTAACGGTTTCCATAGTGACGATGCCAGCAAAGTAGGGGCGGCGGTGAGTAGTTCGGGCTACGGCGACGTAGTGAACGGCCTACCAGATAACTTCGTTGGTTTTGCCCAGGCGTTGATAAAGCTGCGAGATAAATACGCACCTAACGCATTATTGGCCTATCACAATTCCAGTTGGGGCAGTTTGACCGATGTGGACTTGAACACCGATCCCAACGCGGATTTGGCGGCGGTAGCACGACATAATGCTAACTTTTACCTATCGCTAAATGCCAATTTCGATTTGATTTTTGACGATATGACTGACCGCGATGCGGCCTACTACGCCCAATCGGATGGGGGGAAGCATTGGTGGGACATCACTAACCAGAGACTACCCAATTTTGGGCAATACGCCAGGTATCTTGCTTACCTGCACCAATTCACTCAAAAACCTTTAGTGGAATGGCAAATCCCACTCGGCAATACTGTGATGCGGAGTATGAACAACACTAAAAGCCACTGGCAGGATAACAAAATTCAATACTTTTTAGGGGCAAATTATGCTCAAAATTTGGCGGCCTATGCGAATGCTGGGGTAGTGGCCTTGCTGTTTGGCTCTGGCAATGCCCAAACCACCGATTTTTTGGACGGAGCCAGAGACGGCATCACCAACCCCAATCCCATCAACGGTAACAACACTGTCTCCACCGTTTCCGACGACGACGGCGGCTATCTGCGCCAACAAGCCGCCAATTACTACAAAGCTCCCTATTCCTTACAACTTACCGTACCGCCTACCGCCACTACTGCCCCGGTAGCAACTACTGCTCCAGTTACGCCTACACCAGTCAGTAGTGGTTGTAGGGCCAACTGTAGCAATCGTTATTTGTTACCACTGGTAGCAAACCAGGCGGGTGACACTACTACTTATCTGACTTTGCAAAACATGAGCAACACTGCCGCCAACGTCACAGTTCAATATTACGGCAACGCCAACGGCAATAGCGGGCCGCAAGATAACTGGCAAATCGCCGCCAATGGTCAAATTGCGTTTCTTCCCAATCTGGCTAACGGCCAACAAGCCAACGGTATCATTAGTAGCGACCAACCGCTCAATGTGTTGCTATCTGAAAGCGTACCCACTGGGGGCAGTGCCTTCAATGTTTTATCACAGGCTGGGGCGACGCTTTATGCCCCGCTTGCCGCCAACAACTATCTAGGTTTTACCACCGCCTTGACCATTTTTAATGCGGGAGATGCGACCAGTAACGTAAGTCTCCAGTTTTATGACCAAAACGGCAACGTGGTAAACGCCGCTACCCAAAATTTTCAGCTAACCGCTCACACTAGCCAGATTTTTAATCAGGCGGGTGCGGCCTTAAACAGCAACCTGTTGTATTGGGCCAAAATTTCCGGCTCAAACGGTTCGCAACTGGTAGCCCAGGTGCTGGAAACCAATCCAAACATCCAATTTACGGCTACTTTTAACGCGCTACCTCAATTAGCCAACACTCTATATGCTCCGGCCATCTTCAAAGGAGCATATGGCTTTAACACTGGGTTGGCGGTAGCCAATCCCAATGGAAGCCAGGCCGATCTAACTGTTAAATATTATAATACCGATGGGAACTTAGTGTTTTCGCAGACTGGCAGTCTGCCAGCCTATGGAACGTGGAGTGTTTATCAAGGAGGTTTGGACAATCTCCCAGCTAACTTTAACGGCAGTGCTACCATTAGTAGTACACAACCTCTGGTAGCAATGGTAAACGAAAATGGGGGCGGCTCGAAAGCGGGCAGCTATACAGCCTTGAACAAAGGTCAGCAGAAAATTGGTTTGCCAGTGATGGCAGCCGGAGCTTACGGCGGTTATTTTACAGGCACGACCCTGTTAAATGTCAGCACTAGCCCGATCAGCCTCACCTTCCACTATATAAATACCAACGGTAGCAATGCTGGCTCTAAAACCTTTAGCCTCAATCCCAACGCCAGCTTCCAGCTATTCCAGGGCAATACCGACCCAACTCTGGGGCCGATATTACCCACAGGTTTTTTTGGTACAGCCCAGATAACCAGCAACCGCCCAGATAGTTTGGTGGCAACTACCAACGCGGTCAATGATAGTCTGTTTTACACCTATACCGAGCCGTCGCTCTAATATTTACCTCAAAAGGAAGGGCAAAATTACTTTATGCCCCAATTGCCAGTTTCGCCACTATCGTGGTTATAGAAAGTGCCATTCACATATTTCTCCAAAACGAGGTCGAATTTGCCCACAAAATCTGTATTACCTGTTTTGAATGCTACCTGACCTTGCTCACTTACCGTGCCGTTGGCGGTTTGGGCTGTGGTACTGTCTGCCGGAGTGAAAATACCGCTCAAGTGGCCCTGTGGGTCTTGTGTCCATTCCAAAGTACCTTTAAGCGTCAAGCCTTCTTGTTGGTTGGCGGTTTGGGCTTTCAATTTCCATTTCCTGGCTAAATTTGGTCTTTCCGGCACAAGTAGCATCTGCCATTCGCCTACCCGTTGTCCGCTAAAGTCGTACAGCGTACCACTTAAATCACCTTGAGCGGAAACTTTGGCATCGTTACCCAAGAAAGTATGCACGCCATACTTAAAAGTCAGGTAAATTTCGCCAGCGTTGGCTACCCCCTTCACCTTCAAACCAGTGCTGCCTGCCTCAATCTGACTATTAATCAAAGGCAGTACATTAGCTTTGCTAGGCAAGGTAATGGTCTCTTGCTGTAACGTAATCACTCCGCTCAAATCAAGATTAGGGACCGCCCCTGCCGTAGTTTTCACCTTAAAATTATAGCGGCCTTTAACCGAAGTGATACGCTGCTGCCCGCGACCAGCCACCCATTTGCCACTTTTGCCCGAAGACTCGCTAAAGCTGCCCACTACTATATCGCTACCTTGTAGTTGGCCGATAGCCTGGGTGCCAAGTTTAGGCAAAGCCAACATCAGCGTCGAGCCGCTACGCACAGCGGTGACAGTCCCGCCTACAGCATCGTTTAATATTAGCTTACCGCTAAGGTCGTTTTGTAACACCAAAAAGCCGTCCATAATAGAGCCATCGTTGCTGACGGCACTGAAATGCCAGCGTCCAGCCAGTTCTTGTTGAGCCTGGTTTAGGGTTGCGGTTCGGGCCAGACTAAAAGTGGAGTAGCCCGAAGAAGCAGCCACAAATTTGTCCAGCACGTTTTTGGTAGTCCTTTGGATACGCGCATCGGTAAGGTTAGTGGTTTGAAGCGCAGCATTGAAATCACAGCCGTAACACCAATAAATACTGCCCGTGCTGAAAATCCAACCCCCACCTGGCATACGATAAATGCTGGAATTTGCCACCGAGCTAATATTAGAGTTATCTTTAACAGGCGAACTTGAGAGTTTGACCAGACCCGGCGGCGTGCGGCCTATGTTTGTAAAAACTTTGTCCCACTCGTAGCCAACTATACCGTTGACCGTATCGCCGTTGTTAAAGCCAGTTCCGGCATAAACCCAGTGGGTGCTGTTGTTGACTATGTAGGGTTGGCCCACGTCTCCATCTTTGTACGAGTCGAACATGACACCCACCAAATTGTTTTCGGGACGGTTGATGGGAGCATCGCGCCAGCGACCTGTGACCAAGGCGTTATTGTTACCATAAAGCGGGTCAGAGGTGAATTGCTCCTTATACCCCACCACGATGCGGTTGGCTACATTGGTGCTGGAAGCTTCGTAACGTACCTGCCAATAGACCGCATTTGCGCCAAAGAAGGCCAGATGCCGCCCCGCCGTTCGCGCAGCCAACACACCATCGTACATCGGTCTCGTCCAATACTCGTTATGCCCCACCGATACAAAGGCTTTATGGTTCAGCAGTTGACCAGCATTGAGGTGGGTATCCAAATCCGAAATATAGGAAACATCATAGCCGTTCTGCTCTATAAAGCGCAACAGAGACAGTTCCCAATAAATAAAGTCACTAGCTCCCCCACCATCATAGGGGCGGTCAAACGAAACCTTGACTGCTGGCTTTTTGCTGGTGCTATTATAACTGTAGAGGCTTTTACCGCCCCAACCATTATAGGCTTGCAAGGTGTTGACGCTAGATTGAAAAAGTATCGCCGATTGGCTGCTGTCGTCCCGCACCACTAACGGAATGTAACTCTGATAATTTTCGCTATTGGACAGCTTGACTAAATAGCAACCAGTAGTCCAGTCGCTTCCAGTAGTAAGCGTATAAATAACGGGCCAGTTACACTCGACTGTACCGTTGAGATTGGGAGCGGGCGCGGCGTGATAAACCCCCACGAAAGGGCCAGCAGTAGGCATCATTTTACGACCACCCATACCACCGTACCAGCCCATTCGATAGACATCAATAAAGTAGTTTTTGGAGTGGTTAGCGTTGTGCAAATGTACGCTTACGTGTAAATCTACGCTTTCGCCTTTGTTCACGCTCACGGCGGAGGCGTAACCAGTAATTTCCATATATTTGTCGGTTGACCACAAATCCAGCTGCCAGCCCGTGCTGCCCGCAAGCTGATTTTCAACCACAATAGGGTTGGAGGTCGCCTGGGTGGTGGTTGGGTTAAACAAAGATTTGACTAAAGCTCCGGTTTCAAGCAGCCCCGCCAACCCTACCAACCCTAATTTACCAAACTTTCGTCGGCTCATCGTCCCACCCAGCAACGAAACCCCTAACAAAGTTCCGGCCTGAACTTGGGCTAAATAAGCGAAAGCTTTACGTTTGTCAGTCATAACCTGTCCTTCTTTTCCCTAAAAGAAATTAGGAGTAGCCCTTAAATCACTGAGTGTTTAACAAAACAACCAGGCTACTATCACCTTTTGCACGTATCTTCTCATTATTGCGGGGTGTAGGGGCTAGATTTATCATGCCCCCTTGAGTAGTGGGTACTAACTCTATGGGCATGATAAATCTAGCCTCTACCTCCCGCAATAATGAGAAGATACACTAATTCTTGGTGAGAAGCTGCAAATGAGTCGCCTTCAAAACAGCGTCCCGGCGGTTACTCACTTGCAACTTATCCAGAACATTGTGGACGTGATTTTTGACTGTGCGAACTTCCACCGTTAGTTGCTCCGAAATCTGGCGATTACTCAAACCCAAAACCATTGACTCTAATACTTGTAATTCACGATGGGTCAATTTTCGCGGTACCACCTGAGACGCGCTCTGGGTAGGAGAGGCAGGGCTAATCTTGCTTTGATGTTCGGTCAGACCGTCAAAAACGTGGCGAAGCGTTTTAGGTGAGCAAACGATTTCACCGCGTAGAGCCTGCACCAGCGACTGGCATAAATAATCAGGCTTTTCAGTTTCCAGGAAAAAGCCTGCCGCTTTGGTCTGAATACAGCTGATAATCTTTGAGGGATCATCGGGAACTTCCAGCCAGATAACCAAACCACCCGGCCAACTTTGCTGTAGTGCCAGTCCCAGCTGATGTGCTTCCTCGAAATTGGGCTGCGCGGAAAGCAATATCATGCCGAAATCACCCCGTTGCAGATAGTGGGTTAGTTCTTGTTGTTTGTGTAGGTCCAACAAGAATTGAGTTGGTATATTTTGACACAAATCAATGCTGAATTCGGATTCCTTGCTATAATGCGTAATTAGCAATTGTAGCCCTTCGGCGTACACGGAACTACTTGTAACCAACAAACCTCTAACTTCTTTTTTGGGTGCAAATCTAAAATCTGAAAAAGAAACGCTATTTTCGATTATACTCATATCTGTCCCCTTGGCCCTTTTGATGTGGTTTAGCATACAAACTTTTGCTTATGTATGTAATATGCCAATTTTTGTGATTAAACGTATTAGATTAAAGCTTTTGTGGGTATTAGTTTAGCGCATTTTTGTGGCAAAACACAAAGACGTGCCGCAAACTAAAGCACAAAGAGATAAAGCTTAATGTGTCACAACGATCTAGCAAATCAATTGTTATACATTAGTTTAAGGGTTACAATAGTATCGCCGAAAATAAAGCTGCATACTCTAAATTAGCTTTATTATCGCTTCGTGGTGGAATGCCAGGGTAAGCCACCAATATAAGTGGTAAAAATGCCAGTAGGGTAATAGACCAAAATTTTCCACCGCAAGAAAAAGTCGCTGGCGGTTTAATCTCACTGTCCTAGATTAATTAATCGTCAGGTCAACCAGGTGCGTTGCTGAAGGTTTTGGCATAAATAGTTACCCTATCGCATTTATCAAATATTATCTATAGCTAACCTTCAACCCAATTAAAAAGGCACACCGTCAGACCTGATACTCCTCAAGATCTGCCTGTCCTGTTGGTATAACCTTATTATAGTGTGTTTGTTACAAAAATCAAGTGGTAAAACCCACATTTTATTATAGTTGGCGAAATATGGTACTCGGTACTAGATAGGAAATAGGTACTAGGTATTGGGTGCTAGATAGGAAGTAGGTACTAGCCCAAAAGTAGTACCTGTTTCCAAAGAAGGTTCGTAGTTAAAAGGTTCTTTAATTTATACCTTATTCATTTCCACTATTCAGGATATACTGACAATAACTTTTCTTACCACTGCAAGAAACAGTTTGAGGCTAAAA
Organism: Chloroflexia bacterium; assembly: GCA_038207455.1. Lineage (GTDB taxonomy): Bacteria > Chloroflexota > Chloroflexia > Chloroheliales > Chloroheliaceae > JBBQZT01. Next base: position 12,354 of record JBBQZT010000066.1, on the reverse strand, counting down.
ACGCCCCAAAGAAGGTTTTTGAAGGGTAATATTGCCCTATTTTGGACGTATAACCGAGCCTGATAATGCCTATTTTGGACGTTATAAAAAGTCCATTAAATTCAACTCAACCGCGCTAATTTTGGTCTGTTTTTGATGTTGGTACTTTTGTGGTTTTGGACGTAGGAATATAGTCCCTTTTCTAGTCCTACGTTCTATTGCATTCAATTTTAAAATAATTCATAATAATGGTGAGTTTGACCGATATTTGGGGTCTGGCTCAAACTCCAGCATTGAGGGCTTTATCAGCCCTCTCTAAACCTGGAATATCTAGCTTGTCCGCCGGAATAGCTAATACTATACTTCGGGACTTTGTTTCCCCGATTTTTATGCTTTCGTGCAAGCTATACAAAGGGTTGTTACAAACTAACCCGCGCCCAACTATCTACGATTAGATTTTGTATTGAATAGTAACGGTTAAATCCAGAGAGGAGTATTCCCTTGCTCAAGATAGGTGTCATTGGCTGCGGCTACTGGGGGCCAAAACTCATCCGTAATTTTTACGAGTTGCCCAACGCTAAAGTTACGATGGTTTCAGACCTTAGCCTAGAACGCTTAAATACTATTGCTCAAGTCTATGGCTCGATTGCCACGACCCAAGACCACCGCCAATTATTAGCTAGTGACGTGGACGCGGTGTGCATAGCTACCCCGGCGGGTAGTCACTACAAACTGGTCAAAGAAGCTTTGCTGGCAGGCAAGCACGTTTTGGTAGAAAAACCGTTGACCACATCCACCGAGCAAGCACGGGATTTGTGTCTTTTGGCCGACAAGCTGGGGTTGATTCTGATGGTAGGGCATACTTTCGAGTATAACCCTGGCATAGAAATGATGCGCGAAGTTATCCAAAGCGGGAGACTGGGAGACATCTACTACATTGACTCGGCCCGCCTGAACCTGGGACTGTTCCGACACGACGCAAATGTGTTGTGGGACTTAGCTCCTCACGACTTTTCGATTGTTACTTTCTTGCTTGGTGGAGCAGAACCTTACAGTGTTACGGCTCATGGCGCGGCCCACGTTATTCCGGGTATCCACGATGTGGTTTTTGCCGAGGCCCGTTATAGCCGCAATATTCTGGCAAACGTTCACGTTAGCTGGCTAGACCCGTGCAAAGTGCGCCGCACGACAGTAGTAGGCAGCAAAAAGATGGCGGTCTTTAACGATGTGGTCGAAACCGACAAAATACGCATCTACGACAGAAACGTGGTTGTGCCAGAGGAAAGCGGCACGGGCGATTTTGGTAGCTTCCGACTAAACTACCACGACGGCGATATTGCTATCCCGCGCGTACCTGCGGGCGAACCTTTGAAACTGGAGTGCAAAGATTTCCTCAATAGCATCGAGAAGGGAACGCAGCCGCGTGCTAACGGTTGGGTCGGCCTCAAAGTCGTGCGAATGTTGGAGGAAGCCGATGCTTCGCTGCACGGACGCTCTCCCCAACCAGCTTTATTGGCTGATTTCGTAAAGCCTGTCCTGCCGACAGTGCATATAACCAAAAAATTTGTGGAAGACCCACAGTTGCAACCGGCTGGCTTCGCCGACTAATTTTAGCATTGAGAGGATGTCATGAACACACTTCAAGTACCTTTGGTTGACCTAAAGGCCCAATATGCACCGCTTCGCCAGGAGATTTTATCCAGCGTGACCAAAGCTCTGGATAGTATGCACCTGTTTGGCGGGCCAAATGTGGCTGCTTTTGAGCAAGAGTTTGCAGATTTGTGCAATGTTGGCTATTGCGTTGGCGTGGGCAACGGCACCGATGCTATCCACCTGGCTCTGCGTGCGGCAGGGGTTGGTAGCAATTACGGTGACGAGGTGATCACAGTCTCCCATTCCTTCATCGCTACTACTGAAGGCATCTGGCAGGCTGGAGCGCGACCCGTCTTTGTGGATATTGACCAGCACACTTATACAATGGATGTGTCGCAGGTGGAAGATAAAATTACGCCGCGCACCAAAGCGATTGTGGTTGTCCACATTCACGGGCAGATGGCCGATATGACCACCTTGCGCTTGATTGCCAACCGTCACGGCCTGGTGTTGATTGAGGACGCGGCCCAGGCGCATGGGGCTACTTATGACGGCAAGGTAGCTGGTTCAGTGGGGGATTTGGCCTGTTTCAGCTTTTACCCTTCCAAAAACTTGGGTGCCTATGGTGATGCCGGAGCGGTTGTAACTAATAACCCAGAACTGGCGGCGCGGTTGCGTCGGCTGCGCGACCATGGCTCCAAAAGCAAATACGAACACCAGGAACTTGGCTTCAATAGCCGTTTGGACGAGGTTCAAGCAGCCATAATGCGGGTCAAAGTGCCATATTTGCACAGTTGGAACAAGGCTCGTCAGGAATTGGCAGCACGCTACACCGGGTTATTGCAAGATAGAGGCGTAGTTACCCCCTTTGTGTCGCCACGTGCGAGTGCAATCTACCATCACTATGCTGTCACTACACCGCAGCGTGACGCGCTCAAAAACTGGTTGCAGGAACGCGGCATCGGGGCGGCTATCCATTATCCGGTGCCAATTCACTTGACTGAAGCTGCCGCTGCTTTTGGCGAGGGGAGGGGCAGTTTGCCAGTGACAGAGCAGTACACGGCCAGTACGCTATCGTTGCCGATTTACGCTGAAATGACCCACGAACAGCTTACATACGTGACCGAGATGGTCCACCAATTTAACGCTGTTTATGGCGAAGCCGCCTCACGGAAAGAACTTGCGGCTGTCAACTAAGCGACTTTGAGCAGTCTCATCGTAGCTGCTCGAATGATAAGGGTGGGTCTTCGTATTTGCCCTAATCGTAGTTCTAGGGTTGGTGTGGTCACTTGCCCTTATCACCGGGTTCTTTAGGTGCTGGTTCTTTTGGGTGGGCCAGCACCCCTATAACTAATATTTTATCGGGGGAAATCAACAGTGGAAGCGCGTAACATTGTGCGGTTATTTAAAAAATGGTTGTGGTTGCTCGTCCTGACCGCTATATTAGGCGGAGGGGCCGGGTTAGGGGTGGGTTTGGTACAACCTAAGAGCTATGAAGCTAAAACTATTTTGCTTATCAGTACCCCCAATCGTACTGATTGGAACGCTACCACCGGCGACCAACAAGAAGCCAAAACATTTACGCTCTTTCCACAATCTAACCCGGTTCTACAGGCGGCTATCAAGGCTACCAATAACCCTAATCTAACTATAGACCAGTTGGCGGCAAAGGTCACAGTGGATTACACCCGCGACACTCAATATATCACCATTCGGGTACGCGACGACGACCCTAACCGGGCGGCGCAGCTTTCTACCGAGATCGCCAAACAATCGGTTTTGCGTTTCCAGCAATTAGCTAACGATGGCATCGGCACCAATGGTTTTGTGCAGAACGAAGTGCAAAAAATCGAGGCTCAAATCCAAAGCACCCAAATTGATTTAACGGCTACTCAAAATTTGCCAGCCAGCCCCGAAAACCAGACGCATATTAAAAATTTGAACGACAATTTGACAGCCCTGCGCCAATCCTACAATCAGATTGTCAATACCTATTACCTGTTGAACAGCACTCAGCCCAAGATTTTGCAGGAAGCCGATGTGCCAGGCAAAGCCCTCGGTTCAGGGCCGCTGTTGGGTACAATAATCGGCGTATTGGCCGGGCTGCTGGTGATGGCGGGTGTGCTTATTTTTGTAGAAATGAATGACGACACCTTGCGAACGCCGGGTAGAGTAGCTCAAGCCACTGGTTTGCCCACTTTGGTCAGTGTTAAAGCTTTGACCGCTACAAGTCGCGCCCTACCTCTGTTAGCCGCACCCAAAAGCGGGGCTAAAATTGGCAACAGATTGCCTTTGCCCGAAGCCTTTTTAACCCTGAACGCCTACTTATACGATGACCAACACGTTGTTAAGGCCGATGACCTGCACCGTTCATTGTTGGTGACAAGTGCAGAGAACGGCGACGGCAAAACTCTGACCGCTACCCAAATCGCGTTGGGTCTGGCCCGCACCGGAACGCCAGTAGTGTTGGTAGATGCCAACTTGCACGCAGCTAAAATCCACGATTTGTTCGGGTTATCCAATCAAACCGGCTTGAGCTCGCTGCTTAAAGAAACAGCGGGATTGAGATTACCCAACCTTTTGCAAGAAACGCCCGAACCCAATCTTTTGGTACTGACGGCTGGCCCGGTAGTGGAAGCCCCGGCGGAACTGCTATCTTCCGCCACAATGAGCCAAATCCTGGCCGAATTAACCCAACAGGCTTTCGTGGTAATAGATAGTCCGGCGGTTTTGACTTCCAGCGACGCGGTTATCCTGGCGAACAAAAGCGACATGGTAGTAATGGTAGTCAATGCCCGCCACACTACCTCGGCCACGCTCAAACATTCGCTGGAGTTGATGCCGCGTATGGCCGCTAACGTGTTAGGGGTGGTACTCAACCGGGTCAGTAACAAGAATTAAAGTAACTATTCAGGCTGCTTGTAGGAGGCTGCTCTGTCAGCCGATGTATTCCAGCATTTGAAGACCAAAAACTATCGGCTGACAGAGCAGCCTCCTACAAAACACCTCATGGGGCTGAGTAGTTACAATTAAATTGGGAAAGCGCAAAGCAAAGTGAGCAATCCAGTCAGGCCATTTCAAGTACCCTCTGAGAACAAATCCTTTCAAAGAGTGGGGGAATGGTCAAGCCAGTTTAATAATCAGTGGCCCGCTTTGTTGGGCGGTGTAGGGCTGGCGATAGCCATCGGGGGGTTAGCCAGCTGGAATCCGCTAATCGGTTTTGGGCTGGGTCTGTTGTTGGTTTTGATGGTGCTACTACTGCCGCGCCCGGTAGTGATTGCCTACATTGTCATTTTAGCTTACCCCTTTACGGGCGGTTTGGAAAGAGGCGGTATCATACCGGGTTTGCGCGGGGCGCAAATGATGTTAGTGCTGGCTTTTTTCCTGTTTGTGCTGTCCAAACCCACTCGTCAGGGCAAATTACGGCTGACCGTACTTGACCTGGCCTTTTTCTACATCTTAATTACTGGTTCGGTTTTACCCGTGTTAGCACTATATTTCAGAGGTGGAAGCATCAATACCGATGATGTAGCCTATGGGCAAAGCCCTTTGCAGCTATTGTTAGGCCCGCTGCAATATTACTTGTTATATCGCATTGTGGTATCAGTTATTTCTTCCCCCAAACATATCGAGATGGTGCTAAATCTGCTGTTCGGAGCCAGTATCGTAGTTTCAATTTTGGGTATTTTGCAAAAGGCCGGAGTTGGCCCCGTCAGAGACTTTATAACTACTTATTATCCTACACCCTCGGTGGGCTACCAAATCGCGGATGTCAATCAGCGTATCACTTCGACCCTGGTTAATTGGGCGCAACTGGGCGCGTACACTTGTGTAACCTTGCTTTTGGCTCTGGCTTGCTATACCCACAAGCACCGCCTCAACATTTCGCCCCGGTTGCTGATGGCGACGGTTTTGCTGAACATGGTAGCCCTGGTTTTAACTGGCACCATGGTGGCCTGGATTGCTTTGGTAATAGGCGGCGTAATCGTATTCAAACTTAGCGGGCGCGTACCCAGCCCTAAAATGATAGCTACGGCTTTAGTAGCGATTGTTATAGCTACTATTGTATTTTTGCCTTTTATACAGGGCCGTTTTGACGAGCAGGTAGGGGCGGGTGCGTCTAAAGGGATTTTGCCAGCTTCAATTGAGTTTCGGGTGACGGCCTGGACTCAGGTATTCTTGCCAGCCATCGGACGCAACCTGATTTTTGGGGCTGGCCCTACCCCTAGCGAGTTAAATTATTGGCCCACCGAGGAGTCCCAATATCTTTACCTGTTGTTGCGAGGTGGGATTCCTAACTTTCTTAGCTATTGGTTTCTGATGGGCATCGGCTTTACGACCTGTTGGCGGCTGCTAAAGGCCCGCAGTCCGGGAATTGAGCAACCGGTAGCGGTTGGCACTTTTGCCATTTTGGTAGCAATCAATATTATGAATTTTACCGCCGCTTACTTCACAGGTTTTGGTGCGACCCAAATAATTTGGGAGTTGTTGGCGGTAGTAACTGCCTGCGAACAGTTCAAAAAAATCGGAGTTTGGGAAACGCCAACCAAAATGTAACTACATAGGTGTTGTCATTCCGAGTGAGGTACGAGCGAGGAATCTGTTGCTTTTTCCTATATAACCCTTTTTTAGCAACAAATTCCTCACTACGCGCTTCGCAAGAGCCTCCGTTCAGAATGACAAGTGAGTAGTTACACCAAAATAAACTAGAGGAAATTATTTTGAAGCCGCCAGTTCAAGAATTGTATAGCGAGGAACAGCACTCTGATATAAGTCAGGTGGTGACTACCTCTTTTCCAGCGGCAACTGTAGCCACTATGGGCGGTATATTACCAGGTGCAACCCCCGCTAAACGCAAGTTTGATTGGCGTTTTATCAAAGACTCGGCCATCGTTGGTTTAGGCTCAACTATCGCCCGCGTGTTGGGCCTGGTTTTCCAGATTTTGTTAGCGCGTTTCTTGACCCAGGACGATTTCGGTTTTGTACGTTACTCCATCACTTTAGCGGGGGTATTGACTATTGTATCTGCCGCCAGCCCCGCCAGTATCGCCCGTTTCCTGGCTGTCAACCACGACCAACCCGAAGCCCGCGAACGCTATTTTAGCAACGGGGTGGTGTGGGTGGCAACGCTGCTGGGCCTGACCCTGGTAGTGTCCGTACCATTGCTAGTGCTGCTAAATTCTTGGGATTTTGGGACACTGGTAATCATAGTAGGGTTGACGGGCTTTTTCGCATATTTTGCCTTAGTGCGCGGCCTGAGCAACGCCTGGAAGATGGGCCTTAGCTATATTCTAACCAATGTCGGCTTGATTGTGATGATGTTCGTGGTCTTAGGCTGGCTGCACATCCACACTGCTACGGCGGCTCTAGCTATCTATGGCCTGGGCAATCTTTTGCCACTGATAATCCTGGAAATAGTTAGTCCCACCAAAATCAAGTTCCGGCGCAAACTTATCTCTCGCCCAGTTTTGTGGGAACTGGCTCGCTTTTCCTGGCCCTTGATTGTGGCGAATGGGGCTTATACCTTATGGTTTGGGATTGACGTGCTGCTGATCCAAAATTTTATGCCCCAGGCGACGGGGGCGTATGCCGCCGCCAAAACTCTGTCGCTGGCTTTTATCTTCGTGCCGACAGCTATAACGCTGGTATTGATGCCCAAAGTGGCCGCTATGAGCCGCCGCCAAAGTGTGCGATACGGGCTGGCGGCGGTGCTGGTGGCAGTCGGGCTGTCGTTAATAGGGGTGGCAATCGTAGGTTTGGCGGGCAACTGGATAATCGGACTTACCTTTGGTACAAAATATAACAACGCTTTCCTGCCCCTGGTGATACTTAGTATCGGTATGACCTTCTACTCGATTTATGTGGTAATGGAAGGTTTTATGGTCGGCTTAGGCCGTCCCGGATTACACGCCCAGGCGATGGTAGTAGCGATGCTAAGTGCTACCGCGCTGGGTTTTTGGCTGACACCCTGGCTAGGAGCAACGGGCGCAAGTTTATCTTTTACCATTGGGGCGGCGATTGGTCTGACCATCTTGCTTTTCAACACCTGGAAATTTTTAAGCAGTGATAATTTGAAGGATGCTAAATGAACCGCAAGATAACGTTTGTAGTCTGGTCGGGCCATTCGCCCCGCGCTACTAATATGGCTGCCGCTTTAGACACAATAGTACAGTTTCAATACGAAGTGGGTATGAAGAGGCGCGGTATGACACCTCTACGCTATCTGGTACAGGCGTGGCAATCCTGGAAATTGTTGGAACACGAACGCCCCGATGTGGTGATTGCCCGCACGCCACCCGTGTTTGCGCCCCTCGTGGTGGCTCTTTGGGCGGCCTGGCGACGCAAACAATTGGTGATGGACTGCGACACGGGTAGCTTTCACAGCCCTAAATGGCAGTGGGCTTTGGGGTTGCACGGCTGGCTGGCCCGCCGCGCCCTACTCACTTTAGTTATAGACCAGGCTGCCTTTGAATTGGTACAAAAAGCCGGAGCCAAAGTGATGATTTTAGAAGATAAGTTGCCCCGAATGGTATCTCCCAACAGCCCAATCGGGAGCGACGGGGCGACGCGGCTGGCAGTAGTGAGCAGCTTTGATGTGGACGAACCGGTAGCCGAAGTCTTCGCCGCCGCCCGTTTGCTGCTACATATCACTTTTTATCATACGGGCGACCCAAAACGGGCCGATGCCAAACTATTAGCCGATAAACCAGCAAATGTGGTGTTGACTGGCTATCTGCGCGGCGCAGATTACAGCGGTTTGTTGGACAATGTGGACGGTATCGTAGTTTTGACCAACGAACCCAACGCTCTTAACTGTGGGGCTTACGAAGCTTTATCAATTCACAAACCAGCCGTAGTGTCCGACCAGCCAGAGATGCGCCGCTACTTCAACCGGGGTTTTGTCCACGTTGCTAACAATCCGGCGGCAATCGCGGCGGGGATTGAACAGATGTTGAGGCAACGCGCCGCCCTGACGGACGAGGTAAAAGCTCTACGCGCCGAACGTAGCCTGGAGTGGGAGCGAAAATTTGAGACGGTTAAAACCATTTTGGCCGAGGTGGATGAGGCATCACCGCTAGTCAAGAAATTGTCACAATGTTGAATAGTTAAGTTAGGAACACATAGATGAGCAGAAACGTGCTTGAACGAAACGAAATAACCAAAAGAATACCCGCTTTTGCAGAAACGCCCGCCCCCAAAACCAAAAGTCGGGCCGCCTGTATCGTCACCTACTCAGATTTTGGGGCGAACACACGGGGGCGGAAACAAGCAGCGGCCTTGTTGGAAGCAGGTTATAGCGTGGACATAATCATACCGCGCAGCCATAGCGATAACCGCAGTTGGGGCTTACCGGACGAACTGAATTTGCACTTCGTGCCGCTTTACAAACAACGTAGCCGCCGCCAACTAATGTACGCCGTGCGCTACTTCTGGTTTTTTGTGCTGACCTTTGCCACTGTCACCCGATTGTATTTCAAACGGCACTATAACTTCGTCCAGGTGCAGACCCTGCCGGAATTTTTGATTTTTACCGCCGTTATACCACGCTTGTGGGGCGCAAAGGTGGTTTTGGACGTGTGCGACTTGAGTTCGGAGTTGTACGAAAGCAAATTTCGTCGTTCGTCGCGTGACCCGGTGGCACGGCTGGTCAGATTAGTTGAGAAGTTGAGCTTAATGTTTGCCAATGCTTTGCTGACCGTCCACGAACCGTATCGCCAAAAGTTAATCGAGCGGGGCATGGCCGACCAAAAAATAACTGTCCTGCTGAACGTGGCTGATGAGACCGTCTTCAAACGGGCGCAAAACACGAGGGCAGCAACCAACCCTGACTGCCCTATGCGGCTGGTATATCACGGTACGATAGCGCGACGCAACGGGGTAGATATTATTGTACAGGCTGTGGCGCATATTAAAGAGATTGCCCCAAACCTGAAACTGGTATTGGACGTTTATGGTGACGGGGACGCTTACTCAGATGTGGTGGAGTTGATTGATAAATTACAGGTAAGCGAACTGGTGCGGCTACATCGGGGTTTTGTCTCGATTGCCCAACTTCCGGCGATGCTGGCCGGGGCGGACGCTGGCATCGTAGCCAACCGAAACGATGGCTTTATGGAATACACGCTGCCTACTAAGCTCCTGGAATATGTGGCGTTGGGTATTTTTGGCATAGTAGCCCGTACCATCACCATTGAAGCTTATTTCGATGCTACCCAGGTGGCTTTCTTTGAACCAGAAAATCATCGGGAATTGGCCCAACGCATTATCGAGTTGGCTCAAAACGCGGCTTTGGCCAAGGTCAAGGCGGAGCGGGCCTATTCATTTTACGATAAACATAACTGGCACGAGACTAAACAAAACTATCAAAGATTAGTAACGAGTTTGTAATTTGGAGGAAGACGATGCTAGAACCTGAAACGCTGGCTAACGCCGCCGAAACGCCCCATAAAGTCGTAAGCATAACGCTGGAAAAAGTTGAGGGCAACATTTTCACGGTTACGAATAAAAACTCCGGTGCGGCCAAACCTGGCTACGAAAATGCCAAACGCTGGCTTGACCTGAGTCTTAGTGTAGGAGCGTTGGTAGTCTTTGCTCTACCTATGTTGATTATCGCCCTGGCGGTCAAGTTTTCGTCGTCCGGCTCAATCTTATTTAAGCAGGAAAGGTTGGGCCGCGATTGCCAGCCGTTTACCATCTACAAATTCCGCACTATGTTTAATAACACGCCGACGGAACTGCACCGCCAATATATCCAGCAGCTTATGCAGAACCAGGCCGGGGACGCAGCCTGGCTACCCAAAGCCAAAGACCCGCGCGTGACACCTATCGGGTTTTGGCTACGCCGTACCGGATTGGACGAACTGCCCCAACTATTCAATGTGATTAAGGGCGAGATGAGTCTGGTGGGGCCGCGCCCGCCGCTGGCCTATGAAGTAGAACTTTATCAAAGCTGGCAACTGGAGCGGCTGAGTGTGCTACCGGGTATTACGGGTTTGTGGCAGGTAGCAGGACGCGGCACCGCCTCCTTCGATGATATGGTCAAGCAAGACCTGGAATACATCCAACAGCGTAACCTGCTGCTCGATTTGTGGATTATTGTGATGACTATACCCCGGCGACTGCTGGGGAGCTTGCGCTACCAACGGTAACGGGGCAAGTATTTTACAGGGTTATTTTATTATGGACAATCTAAACAAAGAGAAAATTTTAGTATTGGTGGTGGTTTGTGGGCTGATGATGAGCTTGCTTGTACCCCAAACGCAGGCATTATCCTATCCTATAAACCAAAGCGCGAATCCAGCCACGGGCAGTCAACTGATGGTGACTACCACTCGTAAGATAATGGTGGATAACAGTGATACCTCTACATTAGAGGAGTTAGCCAAGAATAACGCTAATCTATTAGCAGACTACGGCGCGTTTTCGCTCTGGCGCGTTTCGGATAAACAAGCCGGGCAAGTCCAAAGCCGGGCAACAGTGGCGATACCTACAGACCTGGATAGCCTCCAGTTACGCAACGGCACATTAAATACCGCGTTGCTACCTTCCAATTCCAATGCCGCTACTAAGCTGGCACCACGCGATAGCAGTAGCTATCAACTGTGGATGGTGCAATTTATTGGCCCGCTCAAAAACGAGTGGCTCGACAAACTACGAAATATAAGTATCGAATTGGTCAGCTATTTGCCCAATAATGCTTATGTGGTCTGGTTAAATGGCCCTCAATTGACCGCGCTGCAAAATTTGGCAACCAGCGACTCCACTATCCAATGGATAGGGGCGTATGACCCTGCTTATCGTTTGTCGCCAACCCTACAGCACGTACCAGCCAATACCAATGTTAAAGTAACGGTGCAGTTTTACCACACGGCGGTGGTACAGGCTTCCATCGCTCAATTAAAATCGTCAGGTCTGCGAGTATTTAGCCAGCCAGCCCACATCTTGAATTTTGACAATATTTCGCTAGAAATACCAGCCACTCAGCTAAATGATATAGCCAGTTGGCCCGATGTTTTTAACGTCGAACCCTGGTTTGCATTTCATAAATTAGACGAAACACAAGACCAAATAATCGCTGGCAAGGTGATAACGTCTAGTGGCACTATCGTTCCTAACACTCCGGGTACAAGCTACCTGAACTGGTTAAATAGCAAAGGTTTTCCCACCAACGCCTCCAGCTACCCCATTATAGACGTGATAGATTATGGTATTGACAACGGTAGTGCAAACACGGCTCACGTAGATTTTCACAATTTGGGTATTTCCACTACCAATTCCTCACGAGTGGTTTTTAATAACAATTGCACCACCGATACCAAAAGTAACGATACGTCAGGTCATGGCACGTTGATGGCTGGTATCATTGGAGGTTTCAACAACAAAACCACCAGCCCTTATCAGGATGCGAACGGTTATAACCTCGGTTTGGGTGTGTCGCCTTACGGTCAAATTGGCGGTACTAAAATTTTCAACTCTAGTTTTGACCTGGACGAAACCAGTTGTGGCGGCAATGATCGGGGTGTGATAGCGGCGGCGTACACAGCCGGGGCTAACATCACTAATAATAGCTATGGAGCAAATGTTGACCCGCTTAACGATTACGATACTGCCGCCCAAACTTTTGATGCCTTAACCCGCGACGCTTCCAGCAACGGTACTAACCACCAAATTTTACATATTTTTGCGGCGGGTAATGGCGGCCCCAATCCTACCACTATCGCCTCACCCGGTACGGCCAAAAACGTGTTGACAGTCGGAGCTACCGAAAGTGTGCGCGACAAC
>JBBQZT010000065.1:0-32493 GCA_038207455.1 Chloroflexia bacterium | reverse complement strand
TTGGAAACATCGGGTCAGGGTCGGGCTTTTGAACACGAAGCCATGCGTAACGAAAGCCTAATATTGAAACATCTTGAAACTAGCCAGACCCGTCCTGGTTCGGAAATTCAGCGAGTGCTTGCCCCAGCCGAAGCGAACTCTGCTGCCCTTTCTCCAGTCACAACCAGTTTCGCACCCCTGACTCCGGCCCATCTCCAGAGGGAGTTTGTCGCTTCCAATCAATCCCAACCTCACACTAACCCACTGGAAACCGGGACAGCCAGCATCGTAAGCCGCTTTGTACCTGGTAATTTGGGTGAGGAAGTGGAAGCGGATAAACCAGCAAAAGAGCAAGAGGTGGACTTAGAGGCATTGGCACAACAGGTTTTGCGTCTGCTCAAAAAGGAAATGATTGTCGAGCGGGAACGCAGGGGCATTATCGGCCACACTTTGTTTTAACGAGAAGGAGCACTTAATATGAGCAGTCCGGGAGCGGGTAGAGGTTCGTCCCAAAATAAAGCTACTATCGTAATTAAGAAGAAAACTGGTGACATCAATATAGACTGCCACTTTAACCCGACAGACTATACCATAACTGGCAGTAACAGTTGGAACAGTAGCCAGAAAGCCAGCCACGATGTGCCAACGCTGAATTTTGTGGGTGGTGGCGGTAAAAGTATGACTTTGAGGGTGATGTTTGATACCACACTGCGAACTGGCTCAAAAGACGTGCGAAGTTACACAAAACTGTTGTGGCAATCCCTTTACATAGACAATGGTACACGCCACTCGGTTACAAAAGTAGGTGAACCACCTCACATCGTTTTTGTTTGGGGCAAAACTTACACTTTTGAAGCTATCCTGGAAAGCATCAGCGAGAATTTTGTGCTTTTCGACCAAGACGGTGTACCTTTGCGCTCCAATGTCACTCTCAGCCTCAAGCAAGTTAAGGACGAAAAAGCCCAGCCCAAACAAAATCCAACCAGTGGCGGCATTTCCGGCACGATTTACACGGTCAGGGAAGGGGATAGGTTGGATTTGATTGCCAATCAGTATTATCAAAAGCCGATGTTGTGGCGGTATATCGCCGAGCATAACGATATAGACAACCCGCGCCACATAGAGCCGGGACAACGCCTGATAATACCCGAATTACCCTAAAAATATAGGAGCAGAGCCAATGTCTCAGGCTATCGAAAACAGGCTTGATAACGCCTACCTAATAGCTGATTGCATCGTCAAGGTGAGCGGGCAAAATGTTTCCAACGAAATAATGGACAAAGTTATGCTGGTGGAAGTACAGCAAAATCTGTATCTGCCTGCTATGTTTACTATTCATATTTATAGTCCAGACCTGGAGCTTTTCGAGACAAACCCGTTTAGTATGGGGGCGGAAGTAAGCATCTATATGAGCCAGGATAATAGCAGTCAGAAAATTTTGGTGGGCGAAATAACGACGGTGGAAATAGATGCCGATGTTGGTACGCCCCTATTAATCATTCGGGGCTATGACCGTCTGCATCGCCTTCAACGCGGACGCAAAACCCGCACTTTTGCCCAGGTCAAAGATAGTGATCTGGTCACAAAACTGGCAAGTGAGGGCGGTCTAAGTGCTTCGGTAGCTACCACGTCAGGCGTTTATGAATATTTACTGCAAAATAACGAAACCAATCTGGAGTTTTTGCAACGACGCGTCCACCGACTAGGTATGGAGATGTTCGCCGAAGACAAAACACTCAAGCTGCGGAAGACTAGCAGCGATCCCGAAGTGGCGACACTGAATTGGGGCGAGAACCTGATCCGTTTCGTCAGCCGTCTTACCAGCGTAAATCAGGTGGCATCGGTAGAGGTAATCGGCTGGGACGCTAAAACCAAAAACACCATTGTCGGCACATCCAGTACGTCAAATAACCACCCTCAAACGGGGGAAGGTTCGCGGTCTAAAAGTTACGCGAGTACCTTCGGAACTGCCAAAGTAGCCTCGGTCTATCGGCCTGTGACGACCCAAAGCGAAGCCTCAGACGTAGCTCAGGCTATCTACGATGACTTGATAGGCCGTTTTATCCAGGCAGAAGGCTCGTGCCTCGGCGATACCCGTCTGCAACCCGGTAAATGGATAAAAGTGGATAAAATCGGTCAGAAATATGGAGGCAAGTTCTATCTAACTGGCTGCACCCATCGTTATACCCCCAAAGGCTACTTGACCGAATTTGAGGCTACCGGACGGCAAACCAACTCCTGGCTAGAACTAAACAACCAGCAGGGCGAACGCGGTGGGGGCAACGAAGCCGTCAACAGCGTGGTGATTGGAATTGTGACTAACAACAAAGACCCCGAAAACATGGGCCGGGTAAAAGTTAAGTTTCCCTGGTTGCCCACCAATGAGGGGGCGGGCATCGAGAGTACCTGGGCGCGATTAGTTTCCCCTATGGCTGGAGCCGGGCGGGGTTTTATGTTTTTGCCAGAAGTGAATGATGAAGTGCTGCTTGGATTTGAGCGGGGCGACGTTCAGCACCCTTTTGTAATAGGGGAATTGTGGAACGGTAAAGACGCGCCGCCCCTAAACGCCAATCAGATAGTGGGAGGCGATGGCAAGGTTAAGCAACGCATCCTCAAAACCACCTCCGGTCATACCCTGACTTTTGATGACTCGGACGACGCGCCGAAAATCACGATTATTGATAAAACTAATAATAATAAAATCACAATTGACTCGGTCACTAACCTGATTACAATTGAGACAAAATCAGGCGACATTACTCTGGAGTCTAAACAAGGCAACGTGAATTTGAAAGCCGCCGCAGGTAAAATCAGCCTGGACGCAAAAGAAGTCGAAATTAAGAGTGCTACTTCGGGCAAAGTGGAGGCGGCTACCCTGGAAATAAAAGCCAATGCTTCAGCTAAACTGAATGCGGCCATCATCGAAATCGCGGCCAGTAGCACGGCCAAACTGGATGGCGGCGGGATGTTAGAAGTCAAGGGCGGTCTGGTTAAGATAAATTAAAGCTCGGTGGCAGGCGGATGTAAATTGCTGGCTGCTCGTATTACTAAAGCCAGACGCTGGCTCTCGATCACGCTTTGGGCCACCTGCGCCCCTTCCTCGTCACGGCCCAGCCGGGTGATGTCACCGTCGCCCGCCAGATAATAACTGGTTTGCTTGCGCCGCGCCCGTATCAAGGTATGGCGAGACGCTCTGAGCAAGAAGCTGGCTTTACGACCATCTTTAGTCTTAACATCTGTGGCTTCCTGCAAGATTCCCACGTCCTGACAAGGGGCAATCTCAAAAGTGCGATGGCGATGGCAATACAAACTGTAAGATTTGGCCCAACTTAGCGCGGTTTGGACGTTTTCGGTCAGTCCAAACCGCAGCGGGTCAAGGGGTGGTTGCAACTTAGGAGCGCGGGCAGGTCGCCGTTCCGCCTTACCTTGCTCAACTGTCCACACTTCGGCGTATTCCAGCGTCAAAGCTTCCAGGATAGGCCGTCGGTAATCGTGGAGTAGTTGCCAGGAGCCGTTAAAAAGTTTGGCCTCGGTCAGCCACGCGCCTTGAGCCGGATTAAGGCCATAGGAGGCGAAAAACTCTGGCCCCACGCTACGTTGAAAACGGCGTGCGCCAGGCGGTACAATCTGTTTGAGCCTGGCGACTGCGGCTGCCGCGTAATTACTGACCAGCAGCAGGTTGCCCGCCATAATTAAAACGGCCCATTCACCCTGTACTTTTGCTTGTTTTTCAGGTTTAGGTGCTTTCAGCATAAAAAAGTGACTCGCTGGCCTCTTGCGTTTTAAGGGCTGGGTATTGTAATATAAGAGCAGAAAATTTGCCAGACCCATTCTTATAGATTCACTTATATTCAGGCGATTTTGCAGATAGGTTGCCTGGCCTCATATTTTCATACAAAATGAGCAGCCCGGCAAACCAAGAAAGGGGAGCATTCTATGAACACAGTTTTCTTCTACTGGGACGTTCAAGCTGACAAGGATACAGAATATCGGGATTTTATCTTTAGCGAATATCTCCCCGCCATGTCGCGTTTGGGCATCACTGTCACGGACGGGTGGTTGCGAATGGCTGGTGCTGGCCCTCAAATTATGGCTATTGGGGAAAGCGTTACCTTCGACAGCCTTGCCAGCGCGTTGGCCTCGCGCGAGTTTGAAGCTATCGAGACGCGGCTGCTGAAATACGTCGAAAACTACTCCAAACACCACACTCGCAAAAGTGCGCGTAGGAATAATAGCCGGGACTCGCGGGCGGAGTAAGCGGACAGCTACTATGCACTAGCCCACAGCCAGTTAAGAAAACTTGACTGGCTGTTTTTATCTACCGGGATAGCGGTAAGTGATACGTCCGCGCGTCAAATCGTAAGGTGACAACTCTACTACTACACGGTCTCCTGGCAAGATACGAATAAAATTCTTCCGCATTTTACCACTGATATGCCCAAGCACAGTATGACCGTTATCGAGGGCTACCTGAAACATCGCGTTGGGCAATGCCTCGGTAATTTTGCCTTCGACTGCAATTGCATCTTTCTTCGACTCTTTAATAAACGGGCCAGGACTGGTAGTGCCTGGGGCGGGTGGGTTTTTTTGGGCCGGACGCGGACGCGAGTTGTTAAACGAGTTATTTCTATTATTTGGCAAAAGCTTTTTTCCTCCTATTTATGCTCTTGTAAAAACAAGATACATTATAACAATTATTTGCTAAACGAACAGACGACCCGCCCTTGTGAGGCGAGCCGCAAGTTTTCTCTATATAATTACGTACTTTTGGCGAGAAAGTTTCGCCTAGTAACGACCACCGCTCCGATTGTTGCCGCCATCACGGTCTCCTCCGTAACCACCACCGTAGCCACCGCCGCTACTGTAACCACCACCGCCGCCATAGCTGCCCCCGCCACCACCACTGCGCTGCGGGCGGTCAGTTTGAGGACGAGCTTCGCTGACATTGATAGTGCGACCTTCAAGCTCCGTACCGTTATACATAGTAATCGCGCGGGAGGCTTCGCTATCGTTGCTCATTTCGACAAAGCCAAAACCCTTTGCCCGTCCGGTCTCGCGGTCAGTAATAATCCGTACCGACTCCACCGTGCCTGCGCCCGCGAACAAACTCTCCAAAGTCGGCTCAGTCGTGCTATAAGGCAGACCGCCCACATAAAGTTTCTTACCCACTGTAGTTTCCTTTCTGAAACCCAACTCAAACACTCAAACCAGGCAAGGCTGTCCTTACCTGTGCAAGGCGAAAGAAACCTTCGCTGTCCCCCGTCGCGGGGGCAATTGAAAACATCGCTTGAAAAACGTCTCAGACACTTATTGACCTTTTAAGGGGCTTTTTGAATGTTGAAGCGGTTTCGCAAGGAACCTGAAACAGCAAGCAGGAAACTCAGGAGGAGTTGGCATTGGGAAACCCGTGGGGGATTCTACCGGGAAAACTCAAGAGCGCACTTATCAGGACAGGCTGACTTATCAATTTTTACCTTGCGCCTGACATTGTAGCACAGCCCCATGTCATTTGCAAGCCTTTTTTAGCTGGTCACCAGGGCTGTTCGCGGGCAGTGCCTAATTTGAAAAGCTATAGACAAATGATTGAAGGTGTTATATATTCTGCTTGTCAAAGCTTTCCCACTGCTCAAAAAAGTCGGCGGTTGAGCCAATGCCTTATAAGTACCCTCAAAAACGCCGTTACGTTACGCCTACTGCATAGGCGGCCAGGAAAGTAATAACTCTTTTACCTCGGTTTATAACAACTTGAGCATTTCTAATCATCAGAGGTGTTCCGATTTCACGCTCAATGCTGAGTACACATCTTCAAAGAGGAGAATAATCTTATGTCGCTTAAAGCTAAGGCAGATGCTATTTTAAGCTCCGCCACCCAGTCTGGTGACGTGCCTGGAGTAGCCGCAATAGCTACTGACCGCAACAACGTCCTTTATGAAGGGGCTTTTGGCGTGCGAACGCTGGGAGAACCAGCCGAGATGACCCTTGATACGGTGGTATGGATTGCCTCCATGACCAAAGCCATAACCGGGACAGCGGCAATGCAGCTAGTCGAACAAGGCAAGCTCGAATTGGATGGGCCAGCCAGTAAAGTCATTCCTGGCCTGGGAGAGGTTAAGGTACTGGAGGGATTTGATGCCGAAGGGCAAGCGCGTATGCGCCCACCAAAGCGACCAATTACCCTACGTCACCTGCTTACTCATACGGCGGGCTTCAGCTATGAGTTTTGGAATGGAGACATCCAGAACTATCAGGCGACCAATACTCTACCCGTTATCATCACTTGCCAGGATAGTGCCTTGCAAACACCGCTTCTTTTTGACCCTGGCGACCGCTGGGAATATGGCATCAACATAGACTGGGCGGGCAAGATGGTAGAGGCCGTCAGTGGTAAAAGGTTAGGCACTTACCTGACTGACCACGTCTTAGGACCATTGGAAATGCACGACACGGCTTTTCGCATTACCTCCGCGATGCGAGAGCGTTTAGCTAAGATCCATTTTCGGGGCGAGGATGGGTCACTTGCAGCGGCGGATACCGAAATTCTCCAGGAACCCGAATTTGAAATGGGTGGAGGGGGTCTGTACGGCACAGTCGGGGATTACCTGAAGTTCGTGCGAATGATGCTTAATGAAGGCCGGGCTGGTTCGGAACAGATACTGAAGCCTGAGACGGTTGAGCTGATGTCACACAACGCGATGGGAGAGAGTTTAGTAACGCTGCTCAAAACTATGGCCCCTCCTTTCACCAACGATGCCGAATTTTTCCCTGGTATGCCAAAAAGCTGGGGCTTGAGCTTTATGATTAACAACGAAGTGGCTCCGATTGGCCGTTCCGCCGGTAGTTTATCCTGGGCTGGGTTGGCGAACACCTACTATTGGATTGACCAGAAGCGCGGCCTCGGCGGTGTTTACGCCACTCAAATTATGCCTTTCGCTGATGTTAAAGTGTTACCTTTGTTCCTGGAGTTCGAGAAGACAGTTTATCAAAATTAGCTGACTGACCTTCTTCTGGTTAGCACTGATATTTTATCCGTGACAAACCTGGCAAGTGGAAGTCTTAAAATCAAAGGACGGAAATCTCAATTTGTGCCGAGCGGAGCAAGTTGCGTAAAGCGTAGGCCAAAAAGATGATGACAGCTACGATTAGCAAGCCGCAGATTAACAAAGCGGCTTCGCTACCCACGCTGTCGGCCAGGAAGCCAACCAGGACGCTAGGCAAGCCGAAACCTAAGTAGCCAAACAAAAAGTAGCCCGAAACGGCTCTAGCTCGTTGTGTCCCAGCTAGTTGAGCCGTTTCCGCCAGCCCGCCTAGATAGGTGAAGCCATAACAGGCGGCTCCGGCCAGGGCTGCTCCCACAAAAACCAGGCCAAGCACCCCTGTCCACGCCCCCACCACTAATACTCCGTAGCCGATTGGAATTAAAACAAAGCCAATTTGAAGGCAACGCCGCGCTGGTAGCTTGCGGGCTAAAGGTTGGCACAGCACGCCCGTGCCGTTGACCAGAAAAAGAGCCACCCCGCTCCAAACGGTCAGGTTGTTGCGGCCTAGTTGGGTAGGGACAACCGAAATTACCAGCCCCGTCACGGCCCAGGCGACAGCCAGGGTTGCTCCAATCAGCCAACTACCGGGGGGATAATAAGGCAGCCGTAACAGAGGGGCTTTTGAATCTAAACGGTACTCGGGCAAGCGCAACAGTAGTAAAATGCAGCCGATTGTCAGGCCAATCACTCCCCAATAGCTTATCGGCACGAGGCCAGGTTGCAAAAGCAAGGCGAGGGTGGTAATTAAAGCTCCGCCGCCAAAGCCAAGCGAGGTGGTCAGAGCGGCGTATCCGGCAGCGCGAGTTGGGCCGTGCGGTTGACCGATTAATTCGGCTATATAAGCCGTGCCAGCCCCTACGCTCAAACCGATACCCACGCCCTGCAAAAGACGGGTGGCAAACAAAACATAAATCGTCGGGCTAATCGTTATCAAGACTGTCGCCAGCAAAGTTGAAACGAGTCCGGCTAACAGCACCGTGCGCCGCCCCAATCGGTCAGAACTACCACCGAGGCCAATCAAAACGGGTAATAACCCAGCTACATAGGCGGCAAAAGCTAAAGCGGTCAGGCCACTCCCGAAACCCGCAGCTTTGGCATAGCTGGTATAAAGCGGTACTTCCAGGTTGACCGCCAACGTATTCACAAACAAAGAAGTTGCCACCAGTATTACATTTACTTTCATTAACGCGCTACCAACCAATAAACCAGTAGCGCGAACGCCCCGCCCACCAGCGAACTAAGCAGGTTGACCCCATCGTTGGTCATAAAGGGGAGGCCACGCAAAAAGCGGTTTTTCTGGCCCGTGCGCGATATGCGTTTTTCGGTTTCTTTGTTGGTTTCGGGGTTGTAATACATAGCCTGCACAGTTGCGCCCAGGTAACTATCGGCCAATGCCCCGGCCAGACCACCGATTAACCCGGCTGGTATCACCCACCAAAAACTGCCCGCGTCGTTGCCAGTTACAAAAATACCACGCACCAGCCACAACAGCCAGACGGTAACGCCAAGCACCAGGCCGCCCAACGCCGCCGCCCCCGTTCCCAAAGCTGAAATGCCCCCGCTCGTACCAGGTGGCACGGTTTTGAAATTGGTTATCAGGCGTGGCGCGGCCTTGTTTAATACCCCGATTTCCGTCGCCCAGGTATCGGCGTTGACCGTTGCCATCACCCCCACAAAAGCCGCAAACAGCCAGGCCGGGTTGTTGTTCAGGAAAAAAGCCACCGCCAAAGCCGCCCCCACGCCTCCATTTGCCAACGCCTGCCCGATGTCGCGTTGGCTGCCTTTATCAAACTTGTCTGCCGCCACCTGCTCTTTTTGCCGCTCCTTGAATTTTGATAGAGCCGTACCATAGACAAAAAAGGCGATCAGGGCCAGACCCCACACCCAACCCCCAAACCCGAAAATTAACGTTCCGGTGATAATCGCGCCCAAAACCCCGCTAAAAGTCAGCGATTTGCGGCTGTAAGCCAATACACCGATACCCAAACTTATCAGCAAACCTAGCCAGATACGCGGTATCGAAACCGGATTGCTGACCAATACAAACAAAACCAGGCTGCTGCCAATTGGCACGAAGATATTGTCCAGACCAGCCAGGGAAATCGCTTCGACAAAAGTAGCCACCAGAGCCACGAATACGCTAAATGAGACGATTTGCAGCCCGTCCAAACCCGTGTTGAACAACGCCAATACCAGCAAAATTGCCACGCCGCTAAAACCGAACATCGCTGCGCTGCCCTCAAAACTGCGCTGGTGGCGGGCCACGAAATAGCGATGTTTGCCCCAACCCCGCCCTATAATAGAAGCAAAAGCGTCGCCCCAGGTCATCGCCATCACCCCGGCTACGGCAATCCAGGCTTGATTACGCGACCAGAATATCGCCAATAGCAGCGTAATCGAAAAGGCAAAATAAACCGTCCCTGGCGTATCGTCGTCCAAATCCATCGCCTTGATTAACTTAAATTTGTAGGATATATAATTGAAGACAATAAAGGTGGCGGTGGGTACTATACCCCAATACCAGTTCTCAAACAGGGCCAGAATACTAAAAATCCACATCCCGGCCCCAATATGAACTATCTTGCGGGTGAACTCCTGGGGATAATGTCGCCACCGCTGCACAAGGGTGGTAATAGCAAGCAAGCCAAAAGCAAAGACATACGAAACAACCAACCCGATTATATCGCGCTGTGCCATTCGTGACAGCCCTTTCCTAAATTATGCAAACTTCTCTAACGGGCGAAGATTTTTAACTATCAATTGCCAGCCTAGCATAACAGGAAAAAGGCTCTTTGTCCAGACTGGGGAGACCGCCGTAGGGACATTGCAAGGTCAGATATTTGTGGAACATTGCTCCGCCAATGGACAAATCCAGCGGCTGGTGGAGCAGCCTCCTACAAAGCCTCTGGTGGGACATTGCTCCCACCCAGGTGGTACCCGTGGACTTTTCCGAACCATCCTATGGGCAGAGCCATATCCAACCAAAAACCGCCCGCTGCACGTGGCTGCTGACTGACAACTGACGACTGATAACTGATGGCTGCTTTATTCGGCTTGCGTTTCGCTAGGGGGCGGGTTCTCAAGTTGCCCCGGTGGACATTTAAGCATATAACCCACGCCTGGCACCGTCACAATATAGGTTGGCTCGCTATCTTTGTCTTCCAGGCGGGTGCGTAGGTGACGAATATAGACGCGCAAATAATCGGTTGCCCCGGAATATTCCGCCCCCCACACCTTTGTCAGCAAATCGCTGTGCAACATCACGCGGCCTGCATTGGTGGCAAGCGAGTAAAGCAACCGGTATTCCGTTGGAGTAAGCGCAATCATCTCACCATTTTTGGAAACCTCGTGGCGCACAAAATCCACATTGATACTGCCACACACAAAGTTTGGCGAATATTTATTAACTTCATGATATTCGCTGCGCCGCAAAACTGCCTTGACCCGCACCAATAACTCCTCAGCACTAAAGGGCTTGGTTACATAGTCGTCCGCTCCGGCCTCAAAACCGGCTACCAAATCGGCGCGTTCGTTACGGGCCGTCAGCATGATAATCGGTATGGTAGAAAATTCCCTAATACGGCGGCAGACCTCGTAACCGTCCATGCCTGGCAACATCAAATCTAAAATTACCAGACTCGGTTTATTATTTTCAACTAAATCCAGGGCTGTCATACCATCGGAGGCCACCAGCACCCGAAATGACAGCGACTCCAGGTTATCGCGTACCAGACGCACTAAACTTGGCTGGTCATCTACTACCAGGATAGTTTTATCTTTATTGTTCATGTCTAGTCCCACTTTCTACACCTGAAATACAACCTGTTTACTTTTACCATTATTTAATCCAGTATGGGTTGCCAGCTATTATCTACAGTAGGCAGGGTAAAAGCAAAAGTGCTGCCCCGGCCCGGCCCGGCACTCCTGGCCCAAATCCGCCCACCGTGTGCCTCGACAATCCCTTTACAAATCGCCAGACCCAAACCCGTGCCTTCGGTTTTACGGGCCGTTCCTACGTCCACCCGGTAGAACCGCTCGAAAACCTGAGTCAAATGTTCGACAGAAAGACCAAAACCCTGGTCACACACTTCTATTTGTACCAGCTGCTGGCCCGCCGTTTCATCAGCCGCGCTACTAACCGCCACCTGAATTTGAGCCTGTCCGGGCGAATACTTAATAGCGTTGCTCAAAAGATTGCGTAAAACCTGAATTACTCGTTGCGAGTCGGCCAATACTAGGGGTAATTCTTCGCTTACCGGAACAATCAATTCAATGTTAGCCTGGGGCGAACGACGACAAGCTTCTGTCACTGCATAGCCTAGCACTTCCGAAATTTGCATCGGCTCTGGGTAAATGCGTAGTACCCCCGCCTCGATTTTCGATACTTCTAGAATATTGTCAATCAAAACTATCAGCTTATCGCATTCCTCGCTGATAATTTCCAAATATTCGTGTCCCGCCCCATCGTTCCATTTTACGTCGGGCCGCAACAAGGTGGTAGCGTAGCCCTTGATCGAGGTGAGCGGAGTACGTAGTTCGTGGCTGACTGTCGAAACAAACTCGCTCCGCAAATGGTCAGCTTCGCGCAATGCTTCCACGTGGATCAAACGACGGAACAAGCGGGCGTTATCTATCGCAATTGCTGCTTGTCCGGCCAAAATCACTGCCGCCTGCAAATCTACTTCGCTGAAACTATTTGTGTCTTCACCCCGGCGCAAACATAGCACCCCAACTTTGCGTCCCTGCACCTGCAAAGGTATCGTGACCAGGGTGTGGTCTGGCTGGACATTGTTAAAGCGACCTGTTTCCAGTTCAAGCACCTGACCATCGTTCAAAAATAATAGCGGCCCGTCCGCTTCCAGGGTGCGGTTTGCGTGGTCTTCCACCTGCCGCCAGTCTTCCGCCGCAAAATCGGGGGGCAGCAAAACCTGGGGCGGCACGTCATTATAAGCTACACCCGTCAGGCCCAACTTACCGCTATTATCTAGCAGAAACAAAGCGGTGGCGGCAGCCTGGGTCTCGCGCAGAGTAAATTCCAGGGTCAAACGCAGCAATCGCTTTTCGTCGTCGGCCTCACCTTTACCATCATCGGCGGTAATCAAGGCATCGGTGGCCTCAAAAACCTGCATCAACGCCTTCATTTTGATATTTTCGCGTATCAAGTTCTGACGTTCGATGGTGCGTTCGAGCGTATTAAGCAGTTCGTAGCCGTGAAAAGGTTTGACTACGAAACCGTGAACGCCCAAATTTAGTGACTGCACGGCCAAATCAATCGAAGTGTTACCGGTCATAATAATGGCTACCACCTCTGGATTGATTTTTCGAATGGCCCGCACTGTCGTCAACCCGTCCAAACCCGGCATCCGAAAATCAGAAATCAAAACGTCAAAAGCGTGGGCGGTAGCGTATTCAATCGCTTCCTCACCGCTAGACAACGACTGCACTGTGTAACCATTGGCATCCAACAAGCGCGAGACCGCGTTGCGGGCGTGGTCTTCATCGTCCACCACTAACACTGTTTCTTTGGACATCCCGCTCCTTATATTAGCTTTTTGGCAAACTCAACCCGTTGAGCAATTATGAGTTACGCCGCGCCCAATGTCAATTAAAATTATATAAAAATTTATTACTGAACGTTAAATTTGGCGGTAATAATGCCAGTGGTGGTGGTCAAACCGATCAGCTTGAGGATGCGACCATCTACGGTCACGTTAGTTACATATTTATTAATTTGAGGCTGTACTTCCAGAGTATTGATAGCATTGACCGCATCATTGAGGTTGATGGGAATGGTGGTGCTGCCCAGGCGCGGTTCGCCCGTCGAGCGCACCACTACCTGGCCGTCCTGCACCGACACGGCTTCGGTGATACCGATGTCAAAGTCACCTAAAAGAGTATGAACACGGGCTGTCACCAAAACTTGTTGATTGTCACGCACATCCAGAACCAAACCCGTGAGCGTGGCAACATTCAACAGTTTAATTGATGTACCTTGTAAATTGCGCTTAATCTCGGTATTGAGGTAAGTTTGGGAAAGTTGGGTGGCGATGTCGGGCGTGCCAGGGACATTAGGCGGGGCAGACAGTGGTTGGGAAGCCGTGGCCGCTCCAAACAGCAAGAATACCCCTCCCAACAAACCCAATACGCCTACTACAAAGCCAATAAAAAACAAGCCACAGCCGGCCCACCAGGGCAGGCCACGCCGGGGGCGGGGAGGGGCAGGATGGCGCGGCGTAGCAACACGCGACGGAGTGGAGGAGGCAGGACGGTCAGCTAAATCGTCCGCGTCTATCTCTAGTGGGTAATTTGGTTTGGAAAGTGATTCGCCCGGCCTCTCGTCCATTTACTCCACCTGACCTATGCTACTGCTCCGACGCTTTCCAGCCGCGCCACCCACAAGCTCGGATTTTTGATTTCATCCAAATTCGGCACGAATTCGGCCCGTTCCCACATCTGATTGGCAAAGACGATGCCCTTTTGCTTGACTACCTCATCCACAAAGATTTCACCCAGGCGATACTGTTCCATTTTCAGATTGAGGCCAGTTAGCCGAGCGAAAATCTGGTCGGCGATACCGCGATTTTTCTGGCGGCTTTCCACCTTATGCTTGATTTCTTCGTAACTCGGCATCAAATGCTGACCGACAGCGTTCATCACGTGGTTGCTATAGCCCTCGATAATGCTCATCAAAGCCTGCAACTGATTAAACATAACCCGTTGTTCGGGGGTCATAATCCGTTCTAGCCACGCGCTGCCAGGGTCGTTATTCTGCCGCACGCGCTGGATAAACCCGCCCAAACCACCACTACGACTCAAGCTGGTCAGGTCGTCGCTGATGTTGGCAAAATAACGTTCCAAAATAGAGTTGAAGTGCTGGCGTACCCAGGGGTGCGACTCGAACTCAAAAGCGTGGGTGCTTTCGTGCAGCGCAATCCACAGCCGGAATTCGTCGCCCTGTACGCCCAGGTTATGCACGATGGTACTGATGTTCGGCTCGACAAAATAAACTTTGCCCGTCGGGATTACTTCTTTGCCAAACAAGCTCATGTCGTACTGGCCCAAAACGCGCCGCGCCAGATAGCCTAACAACAAGCCCAACTCGCTGCTGACCAAAAGCTGGTTGACTCCACCCATCACGGCCTGACCAAAAGCACTACTACTCTTGATAGCATCACGGTTGAGCCGTTCAATCGGCTCGAAAAGCTCCTTAAAACTGCTGATGTTGGCATCAACCCATTCGCTGCGGCTGACAGCAGAGGCGGTATCCAGGACGCGCGGCAGTTTGGTTTGGGTGTAATCCTCAATAAGCGGTACAGCCCGACCCACCAGATTGCGGTAGTAAGTGTTCCACTCCTGATGCCAGGCGGCAGTTGCGCCCGGTTCGGGGTTCATGCGATGGGCCATAGTGCGGGCTTTTTCCCAATCCAGGAGCGCGGGTGGCCCTTCTCGTACGACAGTGCGGCTCCGGTTGTTGACCCAGGCTGCCCCAAAAGCCGCCGCCGTCGCCAAACCTGCTCCCACTGCCAGCCTGGTCATCTTATCGTCTTTATTTTTATTTTCCGCTAAATTTGCCATTGATTTGTTGCTCCTGACTAACTTCTAGCTTCTCTTTTTTATGCCTTAATATTATGTACGCACCTGGACACAAAAAAGATACAGAAATATTGCGCTTTGAACCCGAAAACCCAAAACATCATACCCTCGCCGTGAATTGGTGTCAAGCTTGCATCCTCTTACCATATTCTAAAGATTATTCTTGAGCTTATGGCGCATAATATGCTCATATAGCTTTCGAGATTAAATTTATTTTATAAATATAAGCAAGAAACGAAGGTTTGAGATGGCTACAGACTTAAAAAACAGCCCGACACCAGGCGGTATTCCCGCCCCCAGCCCGCGAGAATATTTTATTGGCAGCCATCATAAATGGGCGGCAACCTTTTCCGGCTTCTTTGCCGGGTTCGTTTTCTCCGCCGTCATGCTAATTTTGCTATGGGCAAATATCACTCCACGCAGTCTGGCAAATCTGGTGGCGGATAGATTTAGTAACTTACTACCAGGTTCGTTCACCGAATTTTTTATTCAATCTATCGGGCCGCTGGGCAAACAAATCGAGTTTTACAGCGTGCTATTGGGTCAGGTTCTGTTTGGCGGACTGTTGGGTTTGCTGTTTGTGCTGATTTTTCCTCAAATTAAGGGGCGTAACTTATTGGCCCGCGATGCTTTCCTGTTGGCAACGGCGGTTTGGGCCGTTTTTATACTGGCGGTTCTGCCCATTATCGGTCAAGGCTTTTTAGGTTCAGAACTCGGCAATGACCAGCTTATTATTTTGGTCAGCAGTTTGGTATTGTTTGAGATTTTCGGTGGAGCTTTTTATGGCTTCTTTCAGTATTTGGTACCGCAAACTGGTCGGGCTTTGGACGTATCCGCACAAGACACCGACCAAGACGAAAGAGGAATCGGGCCGGGTGGGGCCAGCCGCCGTCGTTTTATTATGGCAATGACCGGATTGTTTGCTCTGGCGGCAGGAGCGGCTTTGATTGGCACGGCTTTCCACAACAATGGCAACAGCAGTCAAGGTCAGCTAGGCTCGAAAACTTTGGGCGATGGAACGCTGGAGGGCGAGGTCACAACCAATACCGATTTTTATCACGTTTCCAAAAACGCCATTGACCCGACGGTTGAGCCGACTGGCTGGCGGCTGCGAATTGATGGTCTGGTCAACAACACCATCACTTTGAGCCTGGAGGACATCAAGCAGATGCAGTCTCAAACCCAATACCAAAACCTGACTTGTATTAGTAACGCGGTGGGCGGTTCGCTTATCGGTAACGCTAAATGGAAGGGCGTGCCGCTAAAAGCTTTGTTGGAAAAAGCGGGCGTGAAAGCGGGCGTAAAACGGGTAATAGTCAAAGGGGCAGACGGCTACACCGACAGCTTTGATTATGATAAGGCTCTTGAACCAGCGACCTTAGCAGCGTATGAAATGAATGATGTGGCTTTGCCCAATGACCACGGTGGCCCGTTGCGTTTGCTCGTCCCGAACATTTACGGTATGAAGAACGCCAAATGGTTGACTGGTCTTACTTTGACCGACGACTCGAACTACAGGGGTTTTTGGGCGCAGCAGGGCTGGGACAACCTGGCGATAATTCACACCGAGTCGGCTATCACATCGCCCGGCGACAACAACACGGTTAAGGCTGGGGAAACCAGTACGATACGGGGCTACGCTTTCGCGGGTTCGCGCGGCATCCAAAAAGTCGAACTTAGCACTGATGGCGGCAAAACCTGGAATGAGGCCAAAGTCAAAGAGGCTCTCTCGCCCAACAGTTGGGCTTTGTGGAACTACGATTGGAAACCGGACGCGGCGGCTAACAAATCCTACACGCTGGTGGTACGCGCCACCGATAAAACGGGCGCGGTGCAAACTTCGTCCCAAGCCGACAGCTTCCCAGCAGGGGCGAACGGCTGGCATACTATCGTAGTGAAAACGGTGGCAGCAGCGTAATAGCAATCAGTTTGCAGCTTTGAGTATTAAGGCGTAGGCTTGAGATTAAGCTTACGCCTTATTAGTATCAACTCGAAAATTCGGGAGTAGGAGCGAGATTTATCACGCCCAAGTGTTACTCCGCCTCAAGTAAAATAGGCGTGATAAATCTCGCCCCTACCTTTTGAGATAATACCCTTGATATTGTGAGCAAGAATTATTAAATCTAAAATCCCTTTCCTTCAGGTGTGATTTGTGAGATGAAAAAAGATGCCAGACCCGAAAAAACGAAATTCTGGCGTGATCCGGCTTTGGGTAATCTGGAGTTGCTGCACGCTACTTTTGTGACTCATAATTTTGCCAGACATACTCACGATAGTTGTTATGTAATTGGAGTGATTGAGCGCGGTGCGGAGGAGTTTGAGTACCTGCACGCTAGACATACGGCCTCGGCGGGCCAGATAGTCTTTGTCAATCCGGGTGAGCCTCACACAGGCCAGGCGGCCACTAAAGAGGGCTGGACTTATCGCACGATGTATCCTGATGCCGATTTGATGCAACAGGCAGTCAGCCAGATTGTGGGTCGAGAGCGCGACATACCTTTTTTTCGTGAGGCCGTAGTTTCTGACCCAGAACTGGCGGCACAGTTGATTGCGCTGCACCGTTCGTTTGAAGACGTTGCTGCGCCGCTCGAACGCCAATCGCAACTACTATGGCTGTACGCCCAACTGATAGCACGGTATGCAGACGACCAACCTGCGCTGCGTCCAGTAAATAACGAGCCGACGGCAGTAGCACGAGTGCGTGATTTTTTAGAGAGCCAGTACGCCGAAAACATTTTGCTGAAGGATTTGGCGGCTCTTGCCAATCTTAGCCCTTTTCATCTTTTGCGCGTTTTCCGGCAGGAAATCGGTTTGCCGCCTCATGCGTATCAAAACCAGGTGCGAGTTCGACGGGCCAAAGATTTGCTGGCAGCAGGCTTGCCCATCGTTCAGGCGGCGGCTGACACTGGTTTTACCGACCAGAGCCATCTCAATAAACATTTTAAGCGTATTATGGGTGTTACCCCCGGTCACTACCTGCTTAATATTTCCGCGAATTTAACCCCTGATTACAACTTATAGCAATTTCATACAATACGAACCCTTCCGGCTTTGTTATATTAGAATTCTATAAATCAGTAGTCATAGAGGGGTTAAGTAAATGCTAGACGCGCACACAGAAATTGTAGAGGGTGAAGATGCACCAAAAGTTAGCTTTAATCGGGCCGGGTTGTGGGAAGGGGTGCGGCTAAGTCTTCCGATTGCGCTGGGGGTGGTTGGATACGGCCTGGTGTTTGGGGTATTAGCCCGGCAAGCTGGACTTAGCCTACTGGAAGTAATTTTGATGAGCAGTCTGGTCTATGCTGGCTCATCTCAATTCGCGGTACTGAGCTTGTGGGTACTACCTCTGCCTATCGTGCCGATTATTTTTACGACCCTTATCGTCAATCTACGTCACTTGCTGATGGGTGCGTCTTTACGGCCCTGGTTTTCCCAACTCCGCACCTTGCCACGCTATGCTAGCGTATTTTTCCTTTCCGACGAAAGCTGGGCTTTGACGATGAGCCGTTTTGCCAAAGGCGGACGCAACGGGGCTTTTTTGTTGGGCAGTGGTTTATTAATATTTGTAGCTTGGGTGGGTTCAACCAGCTTAGGCCGGGTGTTGGGCAGTTTTGTCAACGATCCGGCACGGTGGGGTTTGGATTTTGCATTCACGGCTGCTATCATTGCTCTTTTGGTAGGGATGTGGCGTGGCAAAAGCGATTTGTTACCCTGGCTAGTGGCGGCGATGGTGGCGATTGCGGTGGCCCAATGGCTACCGGGCAAGTGGTATATTCTGTTGGGTGGGTTAGCCGGAAGTTTAGCGGGGGTGGTGCGGAATGCGGATTGAGTTAGAAGCATTGTTGGCGATTTTAGGGATGGCTGCTTTGACTTACGCGACGCGGGTTGGGGGATTGTGGTTAATGGGTCGGGTGACGCTTTCTAAACGCCTCGAAACCTGGCTGCAATATATTCCAGGTAGCGTCTTGGTGGCAATCGTCGCGCCGGGTGTTTTTAGCGGTGGGCCACTTGCCCTTATAGCCGCGCTTGTCACAATTCTGGTGGCTGCGCGGACTAGTAGTTTGCCCCTGGCTATGGTAACAGGGGTCGGCGCACTGCTGCTATTGCGGTTTCTAACGGGTGGAATTTAGTTTTGGCATTGTGCAAATATTGTAGGCGGCGCGTCTCCGACCCGTACAGGCGTTGCGTCTGGTATAATAGCGGGCGCGGGGACGCGCCGCCTACAGTTCCTTTGAACGGTTAGGACTGGTTTTCTAGTGTAGTTGATATTTTTAAGCAAATTTGAAAAGTTATAGGAGGAAGAAAGATGCCCGGTAGAACGGCAAAGGCAGTCTGGGAAGGTAGCCTTAAAGAAGGCAAGGGTAAGATGACGCTTGGAAGCGGGGCGTTTGAAGGCCAATATTCGTTTGCTTCGCGTTTCGAGGAAGGCATCGGCACCAACCCGGAGGAGTTGATTGCAGCGGCCCACGCTGGTTGTTTTTCGATGGCTCTTTCGGCTGGTTTGGGCAACGCTGGCTTTACCCCTACTCGTATCCAAACCGATGCCAATGTCCACATGGCCCTGGTAGGTGCTGGTATGAAGATTAACAAGATTGACCTCAAGACCGAAGCACAAGTGCCGGGAATTGATGAACAGAAGTTTCAAGAGATTGCCGCCGATGCCAAAAAGAATTGTCCAGTTTCGCAGGCTCTAGCAGGCGTAGAAATTGCAATGACCGCCAAATTAGTAAATTAGTTATTAGAAGCTTCCTGGATTGCCTTTACCAACAAATCTGCTACGGCTAACTGCGTAGCCCACAATTTGAGGTAGAACCTATCCAGGTTAGTTATACCCTGCACCTTAAATATGCCCAAAATGTCGTTCCACTGCTTGTCAGAAGTACCGCTTCCGGCCTTATACCATTTCAGTTTGTGTAATATTACATCTTCGGGCGTATCAAGCCGAAATAATTGCGATATGTCCTGGTTTATTTGGGTAGAGCGGGCGCGGTTAAAACTGGATTGGTTAAACGGGTCGCTAGGATCGAGTACAAACACATCCACCTTAAAACCAGTGTGCGGGTAGCACTGGTAAGTGAGCGCGAAAGTACGAAGCGACCACTTTCGCCCATTTTGCGGAAAACATCTATTTGAAAAAGCTCGGCTTCCTCGGTTGTGTCCGGTGACTGGGTTCTCAGCTACCACACCTTGCTTAATCCAGCCAAATTAGGAGCTAACTTCTGATTGTTTTAGCTTGGGCCGCGTCCAGGCCCCATCACATCGGTGGACATTTTAATCCAGCCGTGCCGCAGCGCGGTAATGACAGCCTGGGTGCGGTCATTGGCGTTCAGTTTCTTCAAAATACTGGTGATGTGATTCTTAACCGTTTGGTCGCTAATCGAAAGGTTACGCGCGATTTCTTTATTGCTGTTGCCGCGGGCGATACAATCCAAAATCTCTACTTCGCGGTTGGTCAGGGGCGCGAATATAGGCTCGTTTTCGTTTTCGTTAGTCGCCAACTCTCGGAACTGGTTTAGCACCCGCCGCGCCACGACTGGCTTCGACAACACATTTTCGTTGATAATATAGTTGCCGCGTGCCACCTGCCGCACAATATCAATCAGGCGGTCAGGCGAAATATCTTTGGGGCTATACGCGGCTGCTCCGGCTTTGATAGCATTGAAAAGCTGCTCGTCATCCTCATATACGCTCAAAATGATGATAGCGGTTTGGGGCTGACGACGTTTAATCACCCGGCTGACTTCCAGACCATTCATACCCGGAAGATTGATGTCACACAAAATCACGTCGGGCAACAACTGTTCGGACAGCATAATCGCTTTCTGGCCGTCGCCCGCTTCGCCCACAATTTCAAAGTCGTTACAATCTTCCAGGGTCAGACGCACCCCCCGCATAAATAAAGGGTGGTCATCCACAATCAGTATGCGTGTCTTATCAGTGCGGCGCATACGTCTATCAGGGCCGCCTTTTTCGTAAGGAATTGGTTCAGTGTTCGTAGTGCCACCTCTTTCGTGTGATTATGCAAGCTGTCTCGTGTAACCAGAGTAAAAGTTTTGTATGCTCCGACAGCACAGCCAATTTTGCTACTATACCACTAATTTAGAAATACAAAAGTCCATTTTGGAATTATCCAAAGGTACTTAGTCTATTTTACACCATGCGGCCAAAGAATCAAGACTATTTCCGTACCATATCCAAATTTGCTTTTAATCCGAAATTTGCCGCCCACCACCTCGATACGTTCGCGCATACCAGGGATGCCAGAGCCGTTGCTGAGGGTCGGGGTCAACTTTTTGGTATCAAAACCGCGTCCGTCGTCTCTAACGCTAAAATGCACCGAACCATCGGAAGCAAGACTGGCATAAATTTCGACCCGCGTGGCCTCGGAATGTTTACGGGCGTTTTGCAAAGCTTCCTGCACCACCCGAAAAACCGCCATCTCCTGGTCAGAGGAAAGGCTATGCTGCATTTCGGGTACTTGCACCTCTACTTTCAAACCGTAACGGTTGGTAAAGTCAGTCGCGTATTGCTGTAGCGTGACCGCTATACCCTGTTCAGCCAACGCGGTTGGGCGCAGATTGAACATAACACGGCGTAAGTCTAACAACGAGTCACGCATAGTCAGTTTGAGCGCGTCCAACTCCTGGGTGGCCTGGCCTTTATCTTTTTGCAGCAGTTGACTACAAAATTCAACTTGCATCACTGCGTTCGCCATAACCTGGGCGGGGCCATCGTGAATTTCGCGGGCCAGACGGCTGCGTTCTTCTTCCTGGCCCTCGATTAACTGCGCCCGCAACGCTATTTGCCAGGCGTTGGCTTCGGGCATAGCGGCAATCTTGCCATTAGCGGTGTGACTGCGAGTGAGATGGCTTCCGGCCAATTCCAACTGCCGAATCAGCAAACTCAAACGTTTAGCCGAGTCTTCCATATCGGCAATCAAATCACCCAACTCCTGGTCACGCCGCCCTAATACTTCTACCTTTTCGAGCAAACCCTGACGGCGCTGGTGCGTTCCCTCATCAATATTCTCATTGGCCTTCAGATTCTCGTTGATGAAGCGCAACCGATAAGTAACTTCTTCCTGTATCTGATGCAGACTGCTGCGCTCACGAGTGGCATCCTCACTCATATGACGGGCCGCTTCAGTCAATTCACGCAGCTTTTGGAGTTGCCCGGCCAAAATATCCAGCCCACGCCCTAAAAGCGTATCGCCTACGGCAGTATCGGAAGCCGAAGTTGGCCCACTAGATTTAACATTACTGACAGCCTTTGCAGCGCGATTAGAAGCTACAAATTGTTTTTCCATTAAAATTTACTTCCTAAAAGCAGGCTTAAAAACATAACAAGCTCTAAAATTCAAAATTATAATGGATACAAAACGGGTTAGCAGGTGGAAAGATAGAGCGATGACCTGTAGTTGAGTCTAGTATAGCATCGAGTCGCAGAGAGTGCAACGGGCAAAAGGGTTTCCGATAGCTCCTTCGGTTGCCATCATCTCTCGGATATAGTAAAATATACGTCCTGAGCCAATTTAGATGGCTTCTTTTATTTTGCCCAAAATTCAAAAGAACTTTTATATTAAAAGGAGTTATAAAATGCCTACTTATGAATACCGTTGTACCAGCTGCGGTCATCAATTTGAGAAAGTCCAGAAATTCACCGACGAGGCAATCAAGGTTTGTCCGGTTTGCGGTCAAGCTGTCCGTAAAGTCTTTCACCCGGCGGGCGTGGTCTTCAAAGGTTCGGGCTGGTACATCAACGATAGCCGCAAAACCAACAGTAAAACCGATAAAAACAATAATGGCGAAAAAGATAAAGATAGCAATGGCGAAAAAACCGAAACTGCCGCGGACAAAGATAAGGATAAAGTAGAAAGTCCTGTCGCCGAAACCACCAAAACCGACAGTAGTTCCACTAGCGAGGGTGGTAAAACCGAAACCAAAACCGAAAAGGCCGAACCGAAGAAGAGCGATGCGCCCGCCGCTCCTGCGGCGTAAGAGCAGTGAGCAACGAACTATGAGCTTTCTTACTTTATGAAAGGGCAACAATGTTAGCAGTAAACGAACTAAAGGTTATTTCGGTTAATGTGGGTCTGCCGCGCGAAGTTGAGTGGGAAGGTCGCACAGTGGCAACGAGTATTTTCAAAAAACCCATAAATGGTCGCGTTAAAATGCGTCACTTAAATCTGGACGGTGACAAGCAGGCCGATTTGTCGGTTCACGGTGGGCCGGACAAAGCGGTTTATGTTTATCCAGCCGAACATTACCTCTTTTGGAAGCAAGAGTTAGCCGAAGCAGGTCTTGAATGGGGAATGTTCGGGGAGAACCTTACCCTACAAGGGTTGTTTGAGGACGCAGTTAATATTGGAGACCGTTTCAGGATTGGGACGGCGGAAGTAGTGGTGACGCAGCCGCGCGTACCTTGCTATAAGCTTAATCTTAAATTTGGCCGCAACGATATGGTCAGGCGGTTTGGCAAGAGCGGCTATTCAGGTTTTTACGTCGCCGTCACCAAAGAAGGCGATGTCGAAGCGGGCGACACCGTTACCCAGCTTGAACAAGAGCCACACGGTATCAAAGTGTCAGACATCAACCGCCTTTATTTACAAGACCGCCAGGATGTGGCAACTATAGAACGCGCCCTTCAAGTACCAGCACTAGCCCAGGTATGGCAAGACTCTTTCCGAAAAATACTGGCTCAACATTCAAAATCGGAAGCCTAAGCCTTATTTTCAGCTGTCTTTTGCATATTCAGGGCGGTGGGTAGCCCATCAATGCTGACCATATTGTTATCTTCCTGATATGCTTCCAAACCATCTTTGCCTTTACTTTCGACCCACTTGAAGTGATGATTTCGTTCGCCCTGATACTCGTACAATGGTACGCCAAAGCCGCAGGAAGTTTGCACCCGCGTAATATCTGCCACGATCAGTTGGCGGGTGCTAGGATAGAGGGTAAAATGCTGGCTCAATTCTTTCCATTCGGGTTGACCCGGTAGCACAGTACGCCCTTTACCATAAAGCCGCAAAATGTTAGGTGGGCCATCAAAGGCGCAAAACATCAAGGTTATGCGCTCGTTTTGCAACAGATGGGCGGAGGTTTCATTTCCGCTACTAATCAAGTCCATATAAGCCACCCGATGCGGCGAAAGCACCCTGAAACAATCCAGACCTTTGGGGGACAGGTTAATATGTCCCTCGCTACCGAGCGGCGCGCTACTGACGAAAAACATATGTTGGCGGGCAATAAATTCCTGGATTGCTTCCGTAATTTCGTAGTGTAATTTTGCCATAAAGCTCCCCTTTATTTTTCTTCGGTGCGTTGTTGAGCGGCTCGTTTACGCCATTCTTCCAGCCGCGTAGCTAAGGTTTTCTCGTAGCCCCGTTCGCTCGGTTCGTAATAACGGCGGTCTTTGATAGCGTCGGGCAGGTTTTGTTGATAAACAAAGGCATCTTCGTAATCGTGGGCGTACCTATAGTCCTTGCCGTAGTCCAAAGCCTTCATAAATTTGGTGGGAGCGTTACGTAAATGCAGAGGCACGGGGTCGTTGCGCGTCGTTTGCACATCATTAACCACTTCTTTGTAAGCGGTG
Organism: Chloroflexia bacterium; assembly: GCA_038207455.1. GTDB lineage: Bacteria > Chloroflexota > Chloroflexia > Chloroheliales > Chloroheliaceae > JBBQZT01. The sequence continues at coordinate 8,293 of JBBQZT010000065.1, read as the reverse complement.
TAAAGATGATTGCTTTTGGGCGCAGTCGCCAGATAAACCGCACACTCAGCCAACGCCAACGCTCCTTCTGGCAATCCGATGAAATGTAAGGCTGCCTGCGCCGCCATCGCCAACGGTAAAGCTTGCGGGTCAGCCAGGCCAATATCTTCGACGGCCATTCGCACCAACCGCCGAGCCACATACATGGGGTCTTCGCCACCTTCTAACATCCGGCCCAACCAGTATAAAGTCGCGTCCGGGTCGCTGCCCCGTACCGATTTGTGTAAAGCTGAAATAATATCGTAGTGTTGTTCGCCGTCTTTATCGTAAAGCAAAGCTCGATGCTGGACAGCGTTTTCAATATCAGCCTGGGTCAAGATAATCGGGTCGTCGGACGTACCCGAGGCGGGCGCAGTCGCTACGGCCATCTCCAAAATATTGAGGGACGAGCGGGCATCGCCATTGGCTAATATCGCCAGGGTGTTCTCGGCGGCGGGTTCAAGCGTGATGGTCAGGTTGCCCAAACCGCGTTCGGGGTCGTGCAGAGCGCGTTGCAAGACCGTCTTAATTTCGTCATCAGTCAGAGCCTGCATTACAAAAGTGCGGGCGCGACTGAGCAAAGCAGCGTTGACCTCGAACGAAGGGTTTTCCGTGGTTGCGCCAATCAAAGTAATGGTGCCGTTTTCGACGACGGGCAGAATAGCGTCTTGCTGGGCCTTGTTAAAGCGGTGAATTTCGTCAATAAAAAGGATAGTACGCTGACCCGTCGCTTTGCGTAGCTTACGGGCCTCCTCCACCACTTTACGTAAATCGGCAACCCCGGCACTGGTGGCACTGACACGGGCAAAACGCGCTTGGGTCAAGTTGGCAATAATTTCGGCCAGCGTAGTTTTACCTACACCGGGCGGCCCCCACAACAAGATTGAGCCGAGTCGGTCATTTTCGACGGCCCGACGCAGAGGCGCACCTGGGCCAATCAAATGCGGCTGGCCCACGAACTCGTCAAAAGTAGTGGGGCGCATTCGGGCAGCCAGGGGCGCGTGTTGATCCAGCTTTTCGGGCTGGTTGCCAGCTTGCTCCTCGCCCGCTCTAAACATATTACTCTGCGTCATCGTTGTACCATTTCCAACAACTTCATGACCGTATTCCAGTTTCGGCCTGTTCCGGCCACTTTCAGGTTTTTTTCGATTACGGAAGTGGTAAGTTTGGAACGCCCGACACCATCTGGATAATAAACGTATAATTCCTGGCCTATTAAGAATAGTTCTTCTGGCCCTTTATAATTATTGTGGAGTGCTTGCTGCGTCTGTAGGTCGGGGTATCCTGTCAGAAAGATAACCGCCACCCACTTGGTTTCTTTTTCGGGCTGGTTATAGAAAGGATTATTATCAAATATTTCTTTTAATTCGGCAGGAGTGCGTACCATAACCTCGGAGCGAAAGCCAAAGGTTTTTTCAAATTGTGTGGCTATCGTTGCGGCAAGCTGAGTTGGCTCGGCGTTATCGCTTTCAAACACCACGTTGCCTGTCTGGAGATAGTGGGAGACACTTTTTAGCCCCAAAGACTCGTGCATCTCTTTGAGTACCGTCATCTTTACCAGCCTGTTACCGCCCACGTTGATAGCCTTGAACAAAGACACGAAGGTTGCCATATTAGGTCTCCTTAACACCTATCTATTTAGTTGGATAACTTTTCTCCAGGTGTAGTGCATATTTTTGCAAAGATGGATAATAAATCTTAACAAAATAGTTCTTTATCAGTAGCCAACGGTTAAAACCGTCGTCTAGTCACCCCAAACCTGATAAATCAGGTTCTAACAACACGTTTTAACGTGTTTGGGTTGGATAGCCTGTGGATTTATCCATAGGCGTTCCTAATACCGCATTTAATTCTTAAATTTATAGTCCATCAGTTCTGCGTGTATAGACAACTCAAACAAATTACTACGCAACAAGCGTGTCGAAAAGAAAAGCACTTCCAAATTTTCCACTTCGCCAGTATCAGGATTAAGACGGGCGATTACTTCGTCATCAAGTTCTTCCGACTCCTGTTCCGAATATGGAGGTCTTTTATCAATATACAAAATATCGGCTTCACAGTCATACTTAAAGCTTAGTTTTTCTTCCATTCCAATCCCCTTGTAACAAGTTACTCATCGGTTGAGTCCGCTTGCTGCCACAAATTGCGATTGCTTTGTACCAAATTGCTAAAATTGGGAGATTGGACGACGAGACGCACGATGTTGTTAAGCAGCGTCGGGAGTTGGTGACCGCCTTCGGGAATAATCAGGTCGGCGTAGCGTTTGCTCGGCTCGACAAATTCCTGGTGCATCAGGCGTACCGTCGTCAAATACTGCTCGATAACCGACTCGGCGGAACGGCCTCGCTCGGCAATGTCTCGGCGCAAACGACGAATCAGACGCAAATCGGCATCGGTATCCACGAAAATCTTTAGCTGCATCTGGTTACGCAAAGCCGGGTCTGCAAACACCAAAATCCCTTCGACTACAATCACTGGGCGCGGCTCAATCAAAATAGTTTCGGGGCTACGCACGTGTTGTTTGAAATCGTAAATCGGCATTTGGATAGCGTGGCCCTCTACCAATTGGCGGATATGGGCGGCCAGCAGTTCGTTATCCAGCGAGTTGGGGTGGTCATAGTTGACACGGGCGCGTTCTTCGGGCGAAAGATGGCTCTGGTCATGATAATACGAATCGTGGGCCAAAAGCACTACCCGGCCCGTCCCGATGCTTTCGTAGATATAGCGGGAGACCGTTGTCTTGCCACTCCCCGTTCCACCCGCCACTCCTACCACCAGAGGCGCGGGTCTTGGCTGGCTATCATCAGCTTCTTCCATCTCCATCACAATTTTCACCGCCTCATCTACAGCTTGAACACCTCAATTGAATTAAGCCTAGTTTACCTAGCGTGTGGGTAACTGTCAATGCTGAAAACTCTTACCTAAGACTTAACGCATTGTAAATTTTACAACGTCTAATCTAATTGCGCGTAAAGTGGATTAGCGGCTATAATAGCCCTATAATAACTGGTAAAAGCCCCAAAAAGAGCCAGGCAAGGGTTTGGACTGTGCCAACGAAGGCAGACAGACAGAAAAAGTGGAGGTAACGAAAATGGTTACAGAAGTAAACAACGGTGTGGGTGAACAGCTACAATTGCGGAAAGCCACCGCTAAGGATTTCCCAGCAATTCGTGAGATTGCCCGCAGTTCACGTATGATGGCTAACAGCCATTTTATGACCGAGGAAGAAGTCGAAGAAGAAGTGCAGGTCTATTATAACGACGACGTGTTAAATGGAATTATCAACAACCCGAACAACGCGATTTATGTGGTGGAACGCGGGTCGCAGCTAATCGGGCATTGCAGCGTGTTGCCCAAAGACCGCCGGGGTCGTCCGCGTTTGTTGCAATTCTATGTGCGACCTGAAACACAAGGCAATGGGGCTGGCACAATGCTATTTGAACGCGCCCGTACCCACTTGAAAGAAGCGGGCGCGGGGGAAATGTACGTCTCCACATTGGGCGACAACACAGTAGGCCGCAACTTTTTGGAAAAACACGGTTGCCGTTTGTTACAGGTCTATGACTCGATGTGGGATGGCAAAACCCACACCGTCGCGTTCTATTATTTATCGCTCTAAAAGGTTGTCAGCAGTAAATTCCCCTAATGATTTTTATTGTAGGCGGCGCGGGGACGCGCCCGCTATTATGTCAGTCTAAACAGATTGTGCGGGCGCGGGGACGCGCCGCCTACAACTTACTCTGAAAAGTATCGGTTTTAACTGCTAACTGACCGCTATGAAGCCGATGGGCCGTGAAAATCCTCTAAACGGCCTGTTTCCACGTAAATAATGCGTTCGCAGATGTTGGTAATGCGGTCTCCCATCCGTTCCAGATTGTGGGCCGCCCATAGCAACATCGTCGCTTCATCTACGATTTTCGGGTCAACCAACATCGTGCGTAACAAAGCATGATAAGCCTCATTATAAAGTACATCAATCTCATCGTCGTCCGCAGCCACTTTTTCGGCGGTAGCGGCATCGTGTTTGATAAAAGCGTCCAACGCCCTCTTGAGCATCATACGGCATTTGTCCGCCATCTCCTCGAAAGTAATAGCAATTTCCGTCGGCACGGTATGAGTCAGACGTTCGTTGATTCTGGCAATCCCTTTGGCGTAATCCCCCATCCGCTCAAGTTCCCCGGCCATATGCATCACGGCGGCAATCATCCGCAAATCGTGAGACACTATCGGTTGCTGGGTTGCCAACAGTGTCATAGCTTCTTCCTCCAACTGATAGCGACGACAGTTGATTAGCCGATCAGTTTCGATAACCTGACGGGCTTCCCTGAAATTGCGGGTTTTAAGCGCATAGACAGACAAGTGAATCTCCTTGTCCACCATACTCGCCAGGTCAAGCAGATTATCTTGCAAATCGTCCAATTTGCGCTGATAATGAGTGCGGGGCGAGGCTGGGGAAAGCGACGAAAGCGGAAAATTATAATAATTGGGTTGGCTCATAAGACACGCTCCTTCCTGATGCTGATAAAAAGCATCGAAGAAACTCCTTTGCTGCTACTGATTTTGGATACAGAGGTGCGCCGGAGCGAAAAAAATTGAGTGAATCAGGTATTAGAATGAGGCTAATTGGCGTAGGCTAGAAGTTACCTGATTGACCTTCTATTATAGCAGGGCTGTCAATATAAGTTGTCAGCCCTGCTGGGGTGCGCTTAAAAATGATCGGCCATAAAAGAAGCAGGCTGACCAGAGGCGAAAAAGGTTTGCTGGGCCGCATCCAATTGGGTCGCATCGCGCACTTCCAACAAGCCCAAATCAGCTAACTGTTGGGGGCTTAGATAGCCAGCATACATCTGACTCAATTGGCGAATATCGCAACTCAAGCCCGCCTTGTCAGTCCCCGGCACGCTCTTGACCTGAGCCTGACCGTTCTCGACAGCTACCTGCAACGTAATATTGTTGTTCCATTCCAGTCTGTCGTCGTGCAAAGCCAACTCAAAGTTGCCGTTGGCGTAGCTGTGCCAGGGACGTTCGGTCAAAGCGCGGGCCGCATCCAAAATCCGCAACATATAACCTGGATAGATTTTTTCTTCGGCTTCGCGCGGGTCGGACAATAGAGCGAAAAGCTCCTGGTCTGCCGCTGCTGTCCAGGTGACGGCTCCGGCCTGGGCATCGTGGTTAGCCAGGAAAGCCAGCAGTTCAAGGTGGGCCTCGGAGTCAAGCCAGCCCTGGTCATGCACCCGCAATTCACGATCCCATTCGCTATCCAATTTCTTAAAAGAATAGATAACATAGGCCCGATTACGTCCGGTTGCGTCTTGCCATATATAGGTCGGGTTTTGCTCCTCTTTCATGTTGGACATAATGCGTTTCTGCCACCAATATTGGTCACGGGTCAGGCGGCCAAAATTGCCATTGGCCTGCTCCTGGTAAATGGCGTTTAGGTCGGCCCACTGCTCCAAACTGGCAGCTATCCAACGCCCTTTGCCCGCCGCTTTCGAGCGCAGACCTTGCAACGCGCCCATTTTCACTTTAACATCTTTTCCCGTGCTGACTAGCTCATAACCGAATTTTTTGTAAAAAGGAAAATCGAACGGATATAGAGTCGAAATGGCGTGGCCTGCGTCGTGAAGCTCGTTTAATACAGCGGTCAGCAAAACTTTCAGGTAGCCGTAGCGACGATATTCGGGCGGGGTCGCCACATTGGTAATACCGGGCATTTTAACCCGGCCCGCCCCCAGCCATAATTCGGGATAAATTACCCGTAGCACCGAGACAAGGTGGCCGTCCTGCTCCAAAACGCGAATGTCGGCCACGTTCGGTTTAAGGGTATGCTCAATCCAGGCTGGTATAGAGGCTTTATCAAACAAAAAAGCCGCCTGCTCAATAAAAGCAAAACGCTCAAGCTCATCGGGCCGAATTGGTCTAACTTGCATTATTTTCTCCTAAAAAAATATTAGAATCCATCGGATAGAAATGGAACGCGCTGACCAGGATAATAAAAAGCGCGTTGGGCTTCCTCTAAATCTTTTTGATTACGTACTTCTAAAAGGCCGAGCGCGGCTAACTGCTGTGGACTGCGATACCCTGCGTAAAGCTGGCTCAACTGACGAATATCGCAAACGAGTCCAGCCTTAGCCAGTCCCGGCACGCTTTCAACAGCAGCCTGACCGTTTTTCACCACCACCTGTAAGGTAAGATTATTGTTGCGCTCTAATCTATCATCACGCAGAGCTAAAGTAAAAGTACCGTTGGTCGCACTATACCAGGGTCTTTCACCTAGAGCGCGAACGGCATCTAATATCCGCAACATATAGCCAGGATAAATTTTTTCTTCAGCCTCGCGCGGGTCAGCTAACAAAGCAAAAATTTCGTCGTGTTCTTCGGCCTGCCAGACGACGGTAGTGGTTTGTGAGTCGTGATTAGCCACAAAAGCCAGCAGTTCGAGACGCGCCTGGGGATCAAGCCACGCCTGGTCACGGATATGTAGTTCGTGCTGCCATGAGCCAGCCAGCTTGTTGAACGAATATAAAATATAGGCCCGATTGCGCCCACTTTCGTCTTGCCAGACATAAGCAGTGTGAGCCTGGTCTTTCCAGTTATTGAACACGCGCACATTCCACCAGTTTTGGTCACGTGTCAACCGCCCAAATTTACCTTTGCAAAATTCGTTATAAATCGCATCTAGCGTTTGCCACTCGTCGGGTTTAACGGCTTTCCAGTAGCCTTTAGCTTGGGTCTGCTTCAAAAAGGTCTGCATTGCTCTTAGCTTAACCTTGACTTCTTTGGCAGTTGAAAAAAGCTCATAGCCGAATTTTTTGTAAAAGGGGAAATTAAAAGGGTGCAGAGTAGAAATAGCGTAACCTTTGGCGTGCAGTTCGTCCAGCACTTGGTTTAGCAAAATTTTCAAGTAGCCATTGCGTCGAGCGTGGGGCGGTGTGGCGACTCCGGCAATGCCAGGCATTTTAACCGTTCCCGCCCCCAGCCAAATTTCGGGATAAATAATCGCCAGGGTCGTCAGCAGCTCGCCATTTTCAAACAACCCGTAGATATTTTCGCGTTCGGGCCGATAGATTTGCTCGGTATAACGTTCGATAGCATCCTGGCCCGCTACAAAAGCGGCTTGTTCAAGTTGGGCATAAAGTTCTAGCTCGTCCGGTCTGATGGTTCTGATTTCCAAGTAATTTCTCCTCAAGCTGATCCAGCCCAGGGTGCGGGCTTTTATCATTAAGAGCTATAGTTGGTTAGCTGGTTATATAATAAAGCAAACCAGGAAAGTTGTCAAGAGGGTAAATTAGGAGGCAAGGCCATTGCAAGGTTGGTGTATCCATTGGCGGAGCAATGTCTTACAAGGCCACAAGTTAACCTCAGAATGTTTTAAGCCCGTAGCTGCTTGCTTGTACTTATCAATTAGAAAGCCCTTAGATTTTGCTCTAAGGGCTGTTTTGGTTTCATTTCAGTAGTTGCTTTTAGCAGTGAACCACTTACAACTACGCCTGGTTTTGGCTCATTGCTCGTGGCTCACCGCTAGTAGCTGCCCGGCTACTGGGCTGGCTCGGTGTAGGTGTAGAACAAGCCCGCCGCCCCGTTGATAGCATTGGTCGTGTCTATCAACGTGCTGCCTCCGCTTGTCTGTACCAACACTGCTGTCCCGTAGAAGTCGCTGGGCAAATCGTCACCTTGATACACACCCACGCTGGCGTGCGCTGCCACCGTGATACTGCGTGGCGCAGGTGTCGTCAAGGCTGTTCCGTCCAGTTTGTAGTAGGTCAAGGTGAAGGTAGCCGAAGTCGGGCTGGCATTGAAGACTGTCGTCCCTGTCGTGTAGCCAAAACCGTTCCTGGCTATCACGGGCAGACCTAGATTGCTACTCCCACTGCTGGCTGCCGCATACACTCCGCTTTGGCTTCCACTCAGCACCTGCTTCACTTCGTTGACTACCATATTCACGCCTCCACCTGTCGCAGTGATGACGGCTGCTCCCACGAAGTTAGCTGGTAAGCCACCTGCGGGGATACCATTGCCCGTGCCGCTACCCTGGAACACTTGCTGCACCCCGCGCCCTACCAACACAAAGGGCGTAGCGGCGAACCGCGTGCCACCCAGGTCGTAGTAGCTAATGCTGACCGTGACCGGAGTGGAACCAGGGTTGACAATGTTCGCTCCGGTGAAGAAACCACCGTAAGCGTTGTTGAACATCGCTGGCGCGTAAAGAGTGGTCTGAGGGGCAGGTTGAGCGTTGGCAATCGCCACGAACTTGATGTCAGGCCGTTGCTCCAAC
>JBBQZT010000064.1:0-33864 GCA_038207455.1 Chloroflexia bacterium | reverse complement strand
CGTAAAAGCTACATCTGACCTTATTTTTCAAACAAGTGGCGGTAGAGGCCATGTCTGAAAACCTGGTTTACCCTAGCTATCGTGAGCGTGTAGCGGCTCTCAAAAATGGGTAAAGTCGAGCTAAGAGCGTGTCTAATAATTGGGTATTGTCCCCCTGAACGCAGGGAAGGGTCTGTTGGTTTGAACTCAAAACAGATTCTTCGCTACGCAGAACCTCCGCTCACAACCCTGCGGGCCGTGACATTATTAGACACGCTCTTATAAATAAGGATGTGTATTGTAGGTGGCGCGTCCCCTTGCCAGCTATTGTACGACGCGCTGACTTTGTGGGCGCGGGGATGCGCCGCCTCAGTTTAGTTGTTAGTTATGGGTCAAAATCTCACCAAGATATAGAAATCACATAAAAATTTACCCAAAACAGCCAAAAAGAGCCAAAAGGGTTTGACAGATGGCTTCTTTTTTGTTATAACTATCACAGTTGATACTGTTTAGAGTGCATCCGCAGTTTGGGTGTGTCCTCAAATTTTTCAAGTGTAGGTTTTGCAGCTTGAATTAACAATTAGACTGCTTTTTGCTGTCCGATGACTGGTTTTGGTCGGGAGATAGCAATCAGCTTATGTGTTTAAGCTTGTTTAGACGCAGTCATAACTTGCTGCCTGCCTTTGTGTGTGACTTTTGTCAATCTTGTTGTTACAGATGTGACCTTTACCCTAACTACTTATCAAAAAGAAAAAGTGGTTACTGTAATAACAACGCAGGTAGTTTCAAAAAAGTTCCGGGATTTTATGACTGTTTTTGAATAGCTTAAAAGGAGGAAACTTTTGAGTCAACTCAACACTATATCCAGGTCGTCCGTCGCTACTGGCGAAGATGACCACGTTCCATTTACTAAACGCAACCTATCGAAAAAATCTGCTGCTTGGGCTTTCCATAAATCCTTCGGGGTCAGGCTGATATGCCTGAGCCTTTTAGTCGTCAGTTTGTGTCTGCAAATTGGCCTACAAGATAGTGCCGTACTAGCTGCTGACGGTTTGGCTGTTGGCGCACAAGTCCGTATCACAGGTACTGACGGCGACGGTGTGCGGCTACGGACAGCCCCCAGCGCAACCGCAGACACCCGTACCATTTTGAAAGAAAACTGGCTGGTCACTATTCAAGGTGGCCCTTTCAAAGATAGCCAGGGTAACAGTTTTTACAAAGTCGAATGGGCCGGACAATCCGGCTACGCCATGACTCAATACCTGACCTTCGCCGGACGCAATGGGGTCAATTTGAGCGCAGGAACTCAAGCGCGGGTAAATGGCACGGACGGTGATGGGGTGCGGATGCGTACCGCTCCTAGCCTGAACGCCGGGGCGATTACCACTTTGGGCGAAGATTGGCAGGTCAGTGTTTTGAGTGGCCCGGTCAGCGATGGTAGCGGCCATAATTTCTACAAAGTTCAGTGGGCCAACCAACAAGGTTATGCCCTGTCCAGCTATTTAACTTTTGCCGGACGTAGCAGCACCACTAATGCCAATAGTAGCGGCGGACGCTTGCTATCTGTCGGTGGACAGGTCAAGGTTAGCGGCACAGGTGGTGACGGAGTGCGGATGCGCCAACAGCCGAGCGCGACCAGCCCGGTTATCAATATTTTACCCGAAACTTATCTGGTTAGCGTGCTGGGTGGGCCGTTCAATGATGCGGCGGGCAACACCTTTTATCGGGTGGAGTGGGCCGGACAGACTGGCTATATCACCAGCACCTATTTAACTCCGGCTTCCAGCAAAGCGGTAGCTGGTACGGGCGGCTGGATGCGTATAACCAACACCGATGGCGACCCGGTGCGCTTCCGAGATGCTCCTGGCGCAAACGGTGGCAACCTGGGGCTAGTTTATGAAGGCGAGGCTCTGAAGATTTTGGCCGGGCCGTTTATGGACAACGCTGGCCGCCACTGGTACAAGCTCGATCACAGTGGCACAGTGGGTTACGTGGACGCGACTTACTTGAGCCGTTCCAATAGCGGATCGGGCCTCGTGGTGAACGCACCTGCACCTGTCAAAGCGACAGCTGTACCTGCGCCGAAAGCTGCACCCGCCGCCGCCCCTGCGGTACAAGCCCCCGCCCCGGTCAACAACTTTGCGCCGCCCAGCAACGGTTCGCTCGGCCAGCGCATCGCGGATTATTCACGTCAGTTCCTGGGCTACCGTTACGTGTGGGGTGGTAGCAGCCCCGCCGCAGGAGGTTTTGACTGCTCTGGTTTGGTACATTACGTCCTGGCCCAGGTTGGCATTGACTCCGGTCACAACGTTGACTCCGACTTGGCGATTGGTTCGGCGGTCAGCCTGAACAATTTGCAACCGGGGGACATTCTGATTTTCGTCAATACTTACAAAGCCGGGCCGTCCCACTCCGGTATCTACATCGGGGGAGGCCGCTTTGTACACGCCGAGTCGGAAAGCACGGGCGTAACCATCAGTTCGTTGAGCGAGGGTTACTACGCCAGCCGCATTTATGCCGCTCGTCGCCCCTAGTCGCAAATTCAGAATTGGTTTCGATGCCCGCATGGTCTATTATCGGCAAGCGGGCATCGGCCACTACATTCTGAATTTGCTGGGTGAATTGGTAGCTTTGCAATATTCGCAATCGCAGCCAGCCGACTTTGAGCTTGTAGTGTTGCAAAGCCGCCGCGAAAAACGCTCCCCTTCCCAATGGCTTTTTGATAATCCTACGTCCGTAGAAAACTCATCTTCGGGCCGATTACCCTTACCCACCCCAAAAATCCAAAACCGCCAAGTATGGACACCGCCGCATCATCGTTTGGAGCAGCTTGTTTTACCGTTTGAAACCGCTTTGGCAAATGTGGATGTTTTGCATAGCCCCGACTTTGTGCCGCCCCTGGTGCGCCAGCGTTTTCAGGTGGGACGATTACGTCATTTTGGCTCGGTTATCACTATCCACGATTTAGCTTTCTTGAAATTCCCCTATCTTTTGACCGTCGAAAGCCGCCGCTATTATGGACAGGTGAAACGTGCTGCCCAAAGTGCCGAACGCATTATTGCCGTTTCCCATGCTACCGCCCGTGACATCGAAAGTGAGTTAGAGATTGAGCCAGCTAAAATTCGGGTGGTATATGAAGCGGCCAATCCCGTTTTTCAGCCACTCAACCCGCCCAATCTGGACACATTGGCCCAACGTTTGCCCGCTTTGATGGCTAAATTGGCGGCAGCGGGGATGTCCCCAGCCACACCCTTTATTTTGTTTGTCAGCACGCTTGAGCCGCGTAAGAATTTGCCGACTCTGCTACAGGCTTTGCGGCGGGTGCTAGATAACTTACTACCTGCGGCGGAGAAGCCTGTACTGGTGATAGCCGGGCGCGAGGGCTGGCTATACGAAGATGTTTACAAGCTGGCAACCGAATTAAATCTAAGGGCGAACCGCGAACTGGTCTGGCTGGGAGGCGTTTCGACAGAGGAGCTACTCTGGTTGTATAATAGAGCGGCGTGTCTGGCCTTGCCCTCGCTTTATGAAGGGTTTGGGTTGCCGCCGCTCGAAGCTTTGGCTTGTGGTACACCCGTGTTGGTGGCGAATACCAGCAGTTTGCCCGAAGTGGTGGGCGCACACGGCACGCTTATTGCCCCGCAAGACCTGGGGGCGTGGGCGGCAGCGTTAGAAACTTTTTGGGTGACGCGAGGTTTACGCAAAGCTCAGACACGCGAAGAAGGGCCGACCTGGGCCAAAAACTTCTCCTGGCAACGCGCTGCCACCGAGACTTTGGCTGTGTATAAGGAAGCTTTGAGAAGGTAAGATGTATATAATTGTGGGCCTGGGCAATCCGGGCGCGATGTACGCCAAAAATCGCCATAACGTTGGTTTCAACTGCCTGGATTATATTGCGGAACGGGCGGGGTTTAAGTTTGACAAAAAAAGTATGCACGCCGTATGGGGCAAGGGAACGCTGGCCGGGCAGGAAGTGATTTTGGCGAAGCCGCAAACATATATGAACTTGAGCGGGCGTTCGGTAGCCGAGATGCTACACTTTTACAAGCTCGAACCCAAAAAGAATTTGTTGGTAGTCTGCGACGACCTGGATTTGCCCGTCGGACGTTTGCGATTGCGGGCTAACGGTAGCAGTGGCGGCCAGAACGGGCTAAAAAATATTATCGAAATGTTGGGAACGCCAGATTTCCCACGCCTACGAGTGGGCATCAGCCGTCCGACGCGGGGCAGTGCTAAAGACCACGTTTTGAACGACTTTGGGCGCGACGAGGTGCCGATTATTGAGGAGATGTACGGGCGCGTGGCTGATGCGGTGGAGCTTTTCTTGAGCATCGGGTTGGAACGGGCTATGAACAAGTACAATGGGGTTTAAGAGGAACAAAAATGAACGTTGGAGATATTATGACCCGCGAAGTGGTGAGCGTTGCGCCGGAGACTCCGGTAGCCGCCATCGCCAGGCTATTGTATCAATACAAAATTAGCGGGGTGCCAGTAGTACGAGACGGCAAAATCGTGGGAATTGTTACCGAAGAAGATTTGATTATGCGCGACGCGATTATCAAAGAGCCGCACGTAATTAGTATTCTGGACTCGGTGTTTTACTTGGGCAACAAACGCGAGTTCGACGAGGAGATGCGTCACCATCTGGCGACCACTGCCTCCGAACTGATGACTGACAGCGTACATACCGTACCGGAAAGCGCGACTGTCGAGCAACTTGCCAGCCTGATGATAAAGCATGAAATCAACCCTGTGCCAGTAGTGGATGCGGCGGGACACCTGAGCGGCATTGTCAGCCGGGCCGACCTGGTGCGTTTGATGGTTTTGGAAAATGACGATGGCATCTCGGTTGAGGGAGCGGAGAGCGAAACAACGGCATGAGTACGCACGTCCTGGATTTTCCCGAATTAGAAATAGGAGACCGGACACGGGCCTGGGCCGAGATAAACCTGAGCGCGATTGAGCATAATATTCAAGCTTTGCAGCGTCAGATTGGTAGCCAGACCCATATTATAGCCGTCGTCAAAGCGAATGCTTACGGTTTGGGCGCGTCCAAAGTGGGCGGGGCGGCGTTAGCGGCAGGGGTGGCAAGTCTGGCGGTGGCGACGGTAGAAGAAGGGGTGGAACTGCGGGAAAGCGGCCTGTCCAGTTGCCCTATTTTGGTGTTGGGCCACGTACCGACTGGTTTGTTAGGCGAAGCAGTAGCCTCCAATCTGACCCTGACCCTCAATGACCCCGATACCGCGTTAGCGTTGTCTCAGGAGGCCACCCGCCAGTATCGCCGCTATAGTCCTTTGCCTGTCCATCTCAAGCTGGACACGGGTTTGCATCGCTATGGTTTGGAAATGGAGACGGCTCTGGATATGGCCCGCTATATCGAAGCCTTGCCCGGCTTGCAGTTGCAGGGGCTTTATACCCATTTTGCGACTGGCGACGAGGCTGACCGCTCGTTTGTGTATGAGCAGTTGCGCCGTTACGAGGCAGTGCGGACTTATCTGGCTGAACACGGTATCAATTTTACCCAAACCCACCTTAGCAATAGTGCCTCGGCTATCAGTGTATTGGAGGCACGCCAGGATTTGGTGCGGATTGGCCTGAGTATGTTGGGTTATTATCCGTCGGCGGAAGTCAGCCAGACCGCTTATTTTGCCCGCCTGCGGTTGCAGCCTTGTCTTTCGCTCAAAAGCCAGGTGGTGCGGGTGAGCGAAATTGAGGCGGGCGAAGGGGTCGGCTACAATCTGACCTGGACGGCACAACGCCCGACACGGCTGGCTCTGATACCGATTGGCTACGCCGATGGCTACCGTCGCGCTCTCTCCAACAAAGCCGATGTGCTAATAAACGGGCTACGTGCGCCCGTTGTGGGTCGCGTTTCGATGGATCAGATTACAGTTGACGTAACCGATGCGGGTGATGTGTACGTGGGCGACGAAGTAGTGCTGATTGGACCACAAGGCAGAGCGGAAATCCCGCTCGAAGAAATTGCGGCTTACTGCGACACTATCAGCTACGAGATTCTGACGGGCCTGGGAGCGCGGGTCAAGCGGGTTTATATTTCCCAATAAGGAGAAGCTTTGTTCGACTCATTGCCAGTATGGGCGTTGGTCGTAATCTTCGTGGTGGGGGCAGTAGCGGTCTGGCAAGCTGGTACGCAACTATCCAACAGCACCGATAAATTAGATGACCGCTTTGGTTGGGGCGATGCTTTTGGTGGCCTGATATTGCTGGCCGTAGCCACCAACCTGCCCGAAATCGCTATTACCGTGACCGCTTCTATCGCTGGCAATTTTGATATTGCGACTGGCAACCTTTTGGGCGGGGTAGCTATCCAGACGGCGGTGCTGGCCCTGCTCGATGCCTTCGGGTTGCACGACAAACCGCCTTTGAGTGGCCGTATCAATACGCTGATACCCGTGCTGGAAGCGGTGTTCGTAATCGCTATTCTGATTTTGGCGATTATGGGTACGCAACTATCCGGTTCGCTAATCTTTGTGCGGGTTGCTCCGTCCAGCTTAATCATCTTCGCCACCTGGTTATTGGGTTTGTGGCTGTTGAACAGAGCAAGGCGCGGTCTGCCCTGGCAAGTCAAGGCTGAACAAAACGGAGATAGCCAGCCAAACAGCAAAGGCGATAAGCAAAACGACAAAGACACTAACAAACAAAGCAATAAGGACAAAGATAAACAAAACGGCAAAGACGCTGATAATTCTAAAGACAAAGGCCAGGATAAGAATAAACAAGGTAGCATTGGCAAAACTCTAGCTATTTTTGTGGGGGCGGCGGCTGTCACCCTCATCGGCGGTTTTGTGTTGGAGGAGAGCGGTAATGCTTTAGCCCAACAGTTTAATTTGAACCAGGTTTTCTTCGGTGCGACTTTCCTGGCCGCCGCTACTTCATTGCCCGAACTCTCGACTGGTTTGGCCTCGCTCAAGCTCAAAGATTATCAGTTAGCAGTCAGCGACATCTTCGGGGGCAACGCTTTCCTGCCCGTCTTGTTTCTGGTAGCCGATCTGGTATCCGGCAAAGCGGTACTTTCCCAAGCCAAAAATAGCGATATTTACCTCTCCTGTCTCGGCATTTTGCTGACGACGGTTTACATCTACGGTTTTGTTTTTAGGCCACAACGCCGATTTTTGGGCATGGGGCTGGACTCGCTGGCGGTAGCGGTTTTGTATATCCTGGGCATTGTGGGTTTGCTGGCTATCCCGAGTAAATAGGAAATAGATGTTCTCGGACAATCCATTGACGGAGCAATGTCCCACCAGAACCTGACCTTGCGCCACCTCCAGCAAGACCAGGCTCATTGCAAGAGCGGATATTTGTAGGACATTGCTCCGTCAATGGATTGTGTGTCTTCTTTTCGCGGTTTGCAGAACGCCAACGGCTTTGCCCTCATCCAATGAAACTAAATCGGCTAAATCAGATTGGAATACCTTTTCATATCTTTTATATCGAAGTAGTGTGATTTTTTGCCAAAACCCAACGTTATACTTAGTAACGTAATTTAATTTGTAAGGGTAAAAGAGCAAACAATGGCAAAAAACAAGCGTAGTACCGGCCCGAATTATAAGTGGCTGGCAATTTTGGGCGGCCTAAGCGTACTGGTAATCGGCATCATCTTTGGAATTGTGTCCTTGAGACCGGACGCTGGTAAAAGCAATCCCACGCCTGTTTCAATTGCCCCGACCTCTGTTCAAACCGAAACCGCCACTAGCCCCGACGAAACTACTACCAGCTTCAACGGAGCTACGCCCACCCTTACTACCAGTCCTGCAACCGTACTGAACCCGGTAACTACTCCACTTAGCAGCCCTGCCGCGCTTGTGCCTACTTATCAGCCTTACAAAGATTTGCCTACCTCTGTCGCTGCCATAGACCTGGATTTACGCTATCCCGGTTCGACAAACCTGGATACTGGCGATGCTTTAGTTATGCCCGGTTCAACCCGTGCCGCGCTAGGTATCAATGACGATTTTCAAAAGGTGTTGGCTTATTATAAGCAGAAATTTGCAACTAGGGGTTACAGTGTCACGGATACCTCGGTTAAATATTGTGACGGTAGTAGTTGTGATGGTGTCGCTGCTTTTAGCCTTACCAAAGATGCGGAGCAGGCCAGCCTGACCATTTATAGTTCCAGAGCATGGCGCGAACGCGACGTTAGTTTTAATAATAGCGGCCAAAAGCCAGCCATCAACCAGACCCTGGCCCTGTATAACATCAGGCCACTGCCCCCACCTACACCTGCTGTCACGCCACTTAATAGCAGTACCGACCTGGACTATCCGGGCGCGACCAGGCTTAATTACACCGAACAACAATTCTTCCCAAACCAGCGTCCTACCCAACTTACCGCTGCGGTGGTAGGTGCTTTAGCCAGCAACGACGCTTACGCCAAAATAGTGGATTTTTACAGCCAAAGGCTCAAAGCGGCTAATTACTTTGTTAATAACGAACCTTACGATGATGGGTTCAATGTGATTAGCGGAGACTCGGATAAATCGGGTATCGTAGTGGTGGTACTTTCGCCCCAATCGCGCCAAAAGCAATACAATTTCGGTCAGTATGTCAACTACCCTTATTTATTTGCCCAGACTAACCCTAACCAAAATTTGATAGTTTATCTGGCCGTAGCCAAACCGACGGACAGGTATTCAGTATTTTTCAACGATTATATTCCACGTATTCCGCTGCCTAAAGCCAACGACGACACCTTTTTTGGCCCGGACGGAACTTTTCACGGCCTCGGTCTGCAAAATAGCGGCATCGAACGCCTCGTTTCAGTAGGGCCGTCCGCTCCGGTTAAGTTAGTCAATGGCCTCACCTTCCAGGTGGACTGGCTTATTTCTGATAACTATTATCTGGAAATTGGCGCGACCCTGAGCGGTAGCCAGGCCGATAGCTACACCCAGACCAACAATCCGGTCATAGTTGGCGATGGTAAAGGCGACAAACACCAACTTAAACTGATGGATAGGTACGACAACCGCACGCCCGACGGTCAACCCGCCCGCCATTGGACGTGGTATCTTCAGGATGCTAACGCCCAGCTACATACTGGTACTCGCCAGGCTACCTTCGATTTCAACGCGGCCTTGCCCTTTGCTTTGCCCGGCAGCCCACTTACTCTACAGTTAAAACCAATAGACGCGGCGATGTTGGCAGCTCCTTTAATTTTTAGCAGCTTTACGGCTAAGGGAGCGAAAGCTAATGGCATCAACGTTTTCGTCAGCTATGGCTACGTCGGGCCTGACCGCACGGTTTTAGCCTTGCACCTTAACCCACATCAGTATCTAAACGCCCATGGATTTAACCCTGGTTATAGCTCATTGCCCGCGTTCCAGCCGTTACCGCCTCAATTTAAAACGCCCAGTCCTATTTATTTGGGAGGCTATTCGGTAACGTTTGACCCACTTGTACTGGCCGCTGCCACTCCTGATTCTAGCCAGCCAATAAGCGGCACCGTCGTGAGCGTGACGACAAACAACGGTCAGGTACTAGCTCCTTTGTTGGGCCTACAACCCAATCCACGTTTCAATCCCCTCAACCAGATTGCAGGGGACGAAGAAGATTTGCTGACCCTGACCACGCTTCCGCCCGGTACAAAAAGTTTGGCTCTTGAAATTGCTGCCATCCCGGTACATTTGAAATTGGACAGTTCTAAACCAATCCCAGCAAACACCAGTCTCAACATCAACCTCGCTGACTTATTGAAAGCAGGGCTGGTCAATCCAAACCTAACTTTGGTCTTAGCCGATTTCCAGATACAAGTTATAGGCGTGCAAGCCAGATTAGACCCAGCTACCCAAAATGTTGAGTTGGCCGTCAAATATACGGCTTCTTTGCCCTCAACCGCCCCTTTTAGCGACGGCATAACCCTCAACTCGGTAGCTTTTGGCTGCACTGATTGCAGCCTGGGCAGTAATACGCAGCCCGGCGAATATCATCTGAATTTCAAATACGATCCAGCCCAGCCCAACCTGTCAATCGTACTAAACCAGGTCAATTACACTCTGCCCGGCCCCTGGCACTTGATGTTGCCCATCCCTGTCAAACCCTAACAACATTCTGCCAACGTCACATGAGATTGAGAATTTGGCTTTTGCGGGCGCAGATTGGCAACGTCACTTGTTCAAAATGTACCGCCACTTGTAATAATGCGCTCCGACATTGCCCACCTCTACTTTGAAGCCTTCGGGGTTGGTGGGGGTATAGGTTAAGACGCGCCGCTCGAACAACTGTACCAGCACCTGACGCGGCTGCCCGGCCACAATCGCTTCTACCCAATAGGGGTCGGTGACGGGTCGGCCCAGTACATAGACAAAGTTCGGATAAAACACGCCACCTTGAACGTAACTGCTGCCGTTCCAAACCTGACCAGCCTGGTTGCCATAATTTACAAACACGTCCGCGATATTGTGATGGGTGGCATCGTCGTAGCCCGTTAGCAAACGTTGTTCGGGCGGGGTAATATTGCTAACGTTCCCGGCCTTGTCAATATGCTTAATAATGGGGTTGCTGTTCTGATTGGGCAAACCGTTTTGGTTGCCAAAGAACGTAACCACATTGCGAAAACTGGCATAAGAAGGGGCAATCGCGTTCGCATCGCCATCGTTAGGGTCGCCAGCAATCTGCACTGGACTAGGTTGGAGCGGCGTAAAGGCGTTGTCGCCGTCCTGCCGATTGCCCGTAACCAATTCTTTGACCAACAGCCCGGTGGTGACGTAGTAAGGGTCGGCCTGGTTGCCGTTGAGGTCGTTGACTTCCATACGGGCTTTGTCGAAATACTGAACGACGCGCGTACTGCCTCCGTAGCTTTCCTGCGCCACCGCTACCGCGTTACCCACGATCGGCCCCCAGGTGTAGCCCCGCCCTACGCCCGGAATTTGTGATACAGGTCTGTCGGGCCGAGACCAGATGGTAACAAAACCAGGGTCGTTGAAGGCGGCTGTATCGCTGGGAAAGAAATTTGTTGCGTCCTGCGTTCCGCTCAAGATTGTACCGCCAAAACCCGCCGCCACACATTTGGAGGTTGGGCAACTAACATCAAAAATACCATTGCTGTTGGTAGTGGCCTGTGACCAAGAACCGTCCGCACCTTTGTTAAAAACCACTCCGTTTTTGCCATTAGAATCGCTGCCAACGGCGGTACACATATTCGCCCCGTTACAATAAATTTTGCGTAGATAAACTTGCGTGCCGGAATTTACCCCGAACCATTTTGCGCCCCCGCTACTGGTTTTTACAATCGTGCCTTTATTGCCCACCGCGTAGCAAAGATTGGCGGCGACGCAAGTTATCCCGCTCAAGCTGTTGGTGGTGCCGGAATTTTGGATATTCCAATTCGCTCCGCCATTGGTAGTTGCCAGGATGCTGCCAGCTACCCCCACCCCATAACAGGTGCTGACGTTAGGGCAGGCGACAGAGTATAAAGCGTGATTGCTACCAGTCAGTTGGGTTTGCCAGCTTGACCCACCATTAGTAGTGCCAATAATGACCACGTTTTTGTTGGAGTCGCTCCCGACAGCGTAGCAGGTGTTAGCAGTGGGGCAGGCGATACCGAATAAGTCCGCAATCGTCCCGGAGTTTTGGCTATTCCAGGTTGCCCCGTCCGTAGTCGCTTCAACCAAGCCCGCGTTTCCAACCGCAAAACAGCCTATAGCGGTGGGACAGGTAACGGTCTGCAAACTGCCGTCCGGGTGCGGCTGGGAGTTCCAGTTCGCGCCAGCATTTGTGGTTGCTAATAGCGTTCCGCCAGGGCCAAGCGTTCCAAGTGCGTAACAATTGGAAGCAGTAGGACAGCTGAGACTGTAAAGGTTGCTATCACTACCGGAATTGAGGGCTGTCCAGTTCGCCGCCTGAGTAGATTGAACATCGCTAAAAGCCAATAACAACGAAATGGATAACATTGTGAGCAGAAGTTTTTGCACCCAAAATTCCTTTCGATTAATAAAATCCAGCACTCTTTATCCGTTCTAAAGCGGTTCGCACCCTTTTCAAACGGCCCAAATCAGAGTTAGTTTCTAGCGCGGTCAGAGTGCGGTTGATAGCGGCGGGCGCACGTTCTAGCTGTGGTAACAAATTGGCGATAATGGCATCTTCTAATGCGTCCTGTGGTTCGGCGTAGAAACGGTCTGCCACCGCACAAAAAACCAGCACCTCGATTAGCAAGGCCGTCCCCAAACTTTTGCCCGCACTGGCCGCCTCGTTTGGCCCCGGACGCACGGCGGCGGCAAACTCTATCACTGTGTCCAACTCACGTTTAAGTTTATCATCGGCAAAAGCTTCGCCATCCAGAAGTTTTAGCTGAGGCAAACGTGCCTGGACACTACGCGGCAAAAAACGGCGTTCGGCGGCAGGTGGTGGCACTTCAATTTCTACCAAAGCAAAACGACGACGTAGCGCAAAGCCCGTTTCAAACAAACTGTTGCGGTCATCGGCGTTCATCGTGCCGACAATCCGAAAGGCGGGCGGCAAAAACAAAGCTTGGGAACGCCCCCACACGTGGGCGGGCAGCAACGGACGGTCACGGTATTCCAAAATGGTAAAAAGCTCCCCGAAAGCCCGTTCTTGATTGGCCCGATTAAATTCGTCAATGATTAAATAGTGGGGACGGCCCGTTTGTTTCAGGCTGGCTTCGCAGGCCCAGGCCGCCCGCGCTACGATGCCTGGTTCAAAACGGTAGCTCAACCCTGCGTTTTGGTTTTCATTGCTTACGTCGGGCCGAATACCACCAATTGTATCATAAACGCTCCATTCGGCAGTAGCAGTAGTCAACGTATAGTTGGTGGCCTCGTCTTCGGGTGTAGTGCCAATATCAACTGCCCCAATTTGTCCGGCCAGCAGTCGTGCCAACCGAGTTTTGCCACAACCGGGCGGGCCAAACAGCAACACTTCGCGCCCGGCAGCCAGATGGGTCAAAATCTCGGCAATCTTCTCCGCCGTAATAATCAAGCGGGCCTGCACAAAACTGGTCAAAGCCTCCACCTGGCCCACGCTCAATCCCCCTGGTGTAATCGCCTGCGGTGGCCGCTCTACTGGCTCTACCCCGACCAAAAGCTCCGGCCTGGACTTGTCCACTGCGTATGCAACTGCTGTTTCCGCTACTTTTTTAACTTCGGGCTGTTCTGAATACTTATAAGGGTCAAGGCCAGGGGCGGGATTTTCACCAGGCTGCTCAATCGAAGGATTTTCAACCAGCCGAGTCAATTCCTGGGCCAGCCGATACAACCGGGGCCAGTCGTTGGTCAAGGTTTGCACCAAAGCCGTCCCCTTTGTACGCGGGGCTACGGGTCGCAGCAAAGCAAATTCGTTTTGTAAATCCTCCCCTGTAGGTTTTTTAGCAGCGTGAGCAAACTCCGGCCCCGACGCAAAAAACTGGTAATCACTTGCTGCCAAAAAGTCTGCCAAAAGCCTACCTGCTTCGTTCAAGTCTTGGGTAGGGCCAAAGCCATCAAAATGGCAGCCTTCCCAAAAGTTATGCCTGTCCTCGTTTAGCCAGATGCCCAACCGGAAATTTTGGAAAGGTTCGGTAAAAAGTAGGGCAGCAGCTTTCTTTTCGCTTCGCAAACCTGCCCCAATACTGGCTTTGAGCAACGGTTCAAGTACCGCCGCCAACTTGGTCAATTGTTGGCGCAAGTGTGTAGCCCGTCTGGATTGAAGACGCGCATTTGGTTGGGCGGAGTGGGCGCGGAAACTTTGACCCAGGCGGGCATTCGTGGGCTGCCGATTAGCCAGCCAATTCAAAAAGCTTTCTAGTTCGCCCGTGTTAAGTTGCAAACGTTGGGCAAAACTCGCGTAGGCCAGCACAAAACGGCTATAAGCGTCGGCATTGGCTTTATTATCCGCCAGTACGTTCAACCTGGCTAGTAAAGTGCGAAGCGGGGGTGTAAAAAGCGGCCAACTTTGGGACTGCACCGCCCAAAAATAACTCAGCAAATACGGTACAAGCCCGCTTTTGGCAGGTCTAGCTTTGGCCTCGCTACTGGCTAAAGTTTCCAACAAGCGGGTCAAACTCTCGATTTTCTGACTGGCCGCGTCCAGCGAAGCAGGCAGACGTAAAGCTTCTTGCAAGCTATTTTGAGCCAGATTCAAACTGTTGGTGGCCTGGGCCTGTTTATAAAACGTTTCCAGCCACAAACGGCCCGCCGCGTTCAGTCGCCAGTGCTGCCCCGTCTCCAAACCGCCCACGCGGGCCTGCTCCACCCGGCTAAAATGGCTGCTTTCCCGTACAAAAGTCGCCAGATCGGAACGCTCCGCCAGGAAATTCTCTAAGATAGGTCGCAGCTGGGCCAATGCCTGACCACGTGCTGCCAGTTCGTTGTAATAAAATTGCGGCTCGGTATGGCGTGTGCGTTTGTATTCGGCCAGTTCAAATTCCCACTGGGGCTGGCTCTGGCCCGAAACCGAAACTGGCTGGACAGACATTGCTTCCCTTGCGTCTAAACTTGAGATTTACCTCTTTCACAACGGGAAAAGTATGCACGCTGGCCCTGAATATGTCAAATTAACGGGTAATAGTAGTGTTCAGAGTTGGGGAAGCGAATTGAAGCCAGTAACAATTGTAGGCGGTGCGTCCCCGCGCCCGCGTGGTACGAAATGCAAGCCTGTCTGCACGGCTCATCCGCAGTTGATGACGAATACTTTTTCTCTTGACAAAAACAGACATTGAAAGCGGTATGTTAAAATAATGCTATAATATATATCTGAACGCATTTCCAAAATAATGTTGTAATTGTGCTGAAAGGTAGTTTTGTGGAAGAACAGGAAGCAAAATCAGTAGGGTCTGTTATCTTTGGAAACTTCAAAGTAGTTCGCAAACTAGGGCAAGGTGGTCACGGGGCGGTATATGAGTCGCTAGACCCGGTGTTGGGTGTTGTGGTAGCGGTTAAGGAACTGCTATCTTCAAATCTTGTTACACACTACCAATATTACGTACAGCGTTTTAGAAAAGAAGCCAACCTCATCAGTCAGCTTGAAAACGCACCAAACATTATTCGCGCCCAAATTACGCTCAAATGCCATACCCCAACAATGCTGAACTACCGCCTATTGGGAAAGTACCACCACAGATTCCGATAGGAAGGCAGCCACCAGTCATAGGCGACCCCGGCCCCAGACCTGTATGGTCTATAATTGTGGTTTTAGTGTTTGCTGTCTTCGTTACAGCTGTTATTTTGCTGCTCGTAAACAACAATTCCAACAAAGATACACAAGGTGCGTTGCCAGGTGCAGCCACTTCCACAAGTAGCCCGTCCCTTACCAATCCTACAGCTACTTCTTTTCGTGGTGGCTCAACCAGCGTTACAACTTCGCTATCAGCAAGCGGGACAGGCTCTGCCTCACTATTGCTCCTGGAAATTCACTAACCACCGTTACGCTTTCGACTGCTACCACTTCCGCACCAGCAGCAACTTCGCAACCAACTATCCCCCCTACGTCTTTGCCAACCGCCACAATTGCCCCCACAGCGACCGCTTTGCCTACTATCACAGTTGCTCCAACCGCCACCGCTACAACCGTTCCGCCCACTAACACCCCCACTATAGCCCCACCTACAATTGCTCCTACTCCGAAACCGCCCACACCTATACCTACTCCAGCAATTCAGCCTGCTGGCACTAACCTGTTTCAAGATGACTTTCAGGACGGTTTGAAACCCGATTGGCTTAAATCTGGTACTACGGATAGCTGGCAACTAGAAAATGGTGGCTTAGTTACGTATGATTTTGGTCGTATTGCAATAGGCGATAATAACTGGCAAAACTATAGAATTGATATAGAGCTATCCAATTTTGATTTTAATGACGCTCTAACGGTGAGTTTTTATGTAAGTGGACTAAAATCTGATACGTCCTATGCTAAAAGCAATTATTTTGTGTTCCATCGTTGCAGTGCTGATGTCTTTGTAATCGAGCCAAGTTTCGGTATTGGTAAAAGAGATACAATCGACAGCTATTATTATTGTGCCTCTAAAAATAGAACGAAAATAGCCATAGAAGCCAAAGATAACAGCGTTACTCTTTTTGACCAGAACGGCAAACCACTTTATAAAGGTAGTTTAACATCAAATGCAAATAAAACGGTGCTGTTAGAATAGACTTTCTTAGCAGTACGAAGCTTTATAGTTTCAAAGTTACCAGCTTGGGGCCATAGACTTCACTGTTGCGTAGTAGATTTTATGTAAGGAAAAGAATCTATCTTCTCAATAATTTGAGGTAAAGGTAGGGGCAGACCCCCGTGTCTGCCCACGCGCGTCAATTTAAGTTCAATCCAGTAGCTACTTTGCTTAACACTAAGTAAAACGGGTGGCTACCACTCAAACTTAGACCCGCATAATTCCGAATGGTTAAGCTTACCGCCCATTTTGGATAGAATCGGCAGTCCGCTGCTACCAAAGTTGGCTCAAAATGGTTATTAGCGGTCAGTTCAGCCTGAAATTTAGTTAGCGATAAGCTAAAAGATACTGCTACTTGAACCGCACTAGATTTAAATTGACGCGCATGGGACGTGATAAATCGCGCCCCTACACCCCGAAATATAGAGATGATACGAATTAATCTTGAGGGCTTTGAAAGAGGCATCAAAAGAGTTAGTAGGGGCTGCATCTGATAGCCCCATCTTGGCAGCAGAGGTTTGAGATTTAGTATAATTTGAGGGTTTTAGGCGACGGGTTGGTTGCCCCGGCTTTTACGCAACCGTTCTTCGGCAGCGTGGCGTTCTCGTCCATTCACCACTTCTTTTGAGGCGCGGATTACCTCGCCCAAAAGTGCTTTGCTGGCTTCTTTATCTTCGGCCTGTTCCGGCTTATCGAGCCGACTATCAATCAGATGGTTTGTCACCATATCCACCACCCGCAAGACTTCCTCGGTGATACTACGGTAGCTCCAGCCGTGATATAACGGCTCAACCAGCACGCTTTCCACGATTTCCCGAATCAAAGCGGGTTGCATGCCGCCCTGTTTAGCGATTTCGATAAAGCTATCGAACAAAGCTTCTAGCCGTTCGATCAGTTCTTCCTGCGCTACGCCTGAATAGGCCAGGCCAAACATCACTTTGAGTGAGGTGGCGGTTTGGTCAACCAATTTATCCTCGTTTTTTTCAAGCAAGGCGGCCAAACTATTTGTCATCGTATCGTCTTCTCCTATATTTTTACTTGATCAGGCGGATACCGAGACGGGCGGCTGCCGTTTCAATAGCCTCTGAACGGGCCGTTCTGCTCGTGTAATGGGTGGCGCGACTGACGTAAGCTTCCGGCTCGGTCAGAAAGGCATCATCGAATTCTGCTTGAAAATCGAGCAGACCGGGTTCGGGTTCGAGCGGCTCCCCGTCAATAAATTCGAGCCGATTAAGCATCTCCAGCATCTGCATAATCTCTTGAAATTTTTGCATATTTAAGAGTACCGCTTCGGGCTGGTTGTTCCGTTCGATTATAAAGTGCGTTTCGCCATCTTGCAACTGGTCAAGCAAAGTCGAAAGTTGGGAACGCAGAATGGTAGCCGAAATAGTTTTACTCATTTAATTTGATTCCTGCCGATTTTTGGCTGTTCGATAGCCTCGTCCAACACCTGCACTATCTTTTGCAGCTGCCCGATAGCTTCGGTTGCCACCTGCCGCATCTTCTGATAGCTGATGGGGTCAAGTTCGCTGACCCAGGCCCGCATCGCGGCCTCGCCTACCTCCGGCCACTTGGCATCTTGCTGTAGGCGTAAGCGCAATTTGCGTACTGGGTCATTGCGATGCACGGCTTTAGGGTCGGGAGCGGGTTCGCTGGTTTTATCTAAAGCCAGTTCCTGCACCAATTGAAGCACGTCTTCGGTTCGTACAAAAGGGTTGCCAGTTTTACCCCCGAAAGTCCGCAGCTTGCCTTCCTGGATATATTTCAATATCGTCAGGCGGTCAGTCCGCAAATTAGCCGCCGCCTCGGTAGCATCCATAAAGGCAAAGCGTGGGGCGGCCTTAGCTGTTGTCGGTTGTTCCGGCGATTCATCTGTACTCATCTTTTTGTGTCAATCCCCTATGCTCCAATTCCTGCTAATTATTCAGTCCGATAGCTGCGTTTTGCGCCGTGCCTATAATAGCCTAAAATCAAATTGGCGGCAAGTCAGTCGGTGTAAAGCCAGGCAATATGTAAGGCCAAATATATGTCGGAGATTGCTCTGCCAATGGATACGCAAAGGTTTTAATTTGCCAAAACCCCGGCAACCGACTAAGATAGAGCTATAAGAATAAACTTAATACTTAAAAGGAGAATTATTAATGACGACTGATACAAACCAGTTGACTTTTATGGCGGTACACGCCCACCCTGACGATGAGATTTTTGGCACAGGCGGCACTTTCGCTCGACTTTCCCATGAAGGGGTACAAACCGTGCTGATTACGGCCACCCACGGCGAGGCTGGCGATATTTTTGACCCAAATATGAGCGAGGAAGAAAAAACCTACACTTTTGCACACATGGCCGAGGTACGTGAACGCGAATTGGCGGCGGCGGTAGCCGCTTTGGGCATCAGCCAGCAGCGTTACTTGGATTATCGGGATAGTGGGATGGTTGGGACTGCTGACAACGCTAATCCCGTCAGCTTTCATCAAGCCGTTTTTGACGAAGCGGTGAAGCGATTAGTGCGTTATATTCGGGAGTTCAAGCCGCAGGTGATGGCAACCTACGATCCCTGGGGTGGATACGGCCACCCTGACCACGTACAGGCCCATCGCGTAGCCGCAATTGCTTACGAAGCGGCGGGCGACAAGCGTTTTTATCCTGAATTGGAATTGGAAGCGTGGCAGCCTTCCAAGCTGTACTACACCGCTTTTGCTCGCTCGACGTTCCAAAAAAGCGTCAAAATGATGAAGGAACGCAACCTGGATGGCCCATGGAACAATCCGCAAATGGATACTGACGAATGGGGCGTGCCGGACGAACTTATTACCACCACTTTTGATGTGCGTGATTATATGGAGCAAAAAAGGGCAGCGGTTCGCGCTCATCGTACTCAAATGGCTCCCGATAACTTTATGTTGATTTTGCCGGACGATTTAGCCCGCGAGGGTCTTGGTTACGAAAGCTTCATCCTGAACCGCACCGCCAACGGTATCAATAAGCCACCAATTGGTCATCAGGAAGATGATTTATTCGCCGGGCTACGCTAAGTTTTTGAGGCGACAGCCTCGCGCCAGAATGAGAGTTTTTATTGTAGGCGGCGCGTCCTCGCGCCCGCACAGTTTGTGATTGTGGCAGCAGTGCGGGCGCGAGGACGCGCCGCCTAAAGCTTATTTGAAAGCCATTAGTTTTAGCTCGTGGCCCACTGCTGTAACTTAGCGGTCTAAGACTACCTCGAAAGTTTCCAGGGCGGCTTTGAGTGGGCTATTACCGCCCTGTCCACTGTGGGCGCGGCTAAAGTTGTCACTTTGTTGCCACCCCTCAAACGCAGCCCGATCTTCCCAGGTAGTCATAGCCACGTATAACACCTGGCCTTCGTTTTCGCTTTCCAGCTTCAGCAACTTGAAATTCACGAAGCCAGCCACACCCTGCATATTACTGTGGGCAAAGCCTTGTTCGACCCGCGCCCCGAACTCCGCAGGTGCAGTCAAACGGTTCATCGCAACAAACATTTTAGTCTCCTTCAAAATTATACACATATCCAACCTAAAAGTCTTATTGACCAGGGTCATTTTATAGGTTATTGTATATCATAAGCGAAAATTAGCTAATTGCAACTATTATTTGGATAAAGCGGGAGCAGAACATGACGTTTTGGTATATCAAGCGGCAACTTACGACAATTTCTAAGCTGGTAGGCAAACAATTATTGCGGCCTTTGTGGGTACAGGCAGTCGAAGGGCAGGCTTTTGTTGAATATGCTTTGCTCCTGTTGTTTATCGCTATAGCTGTAATCGGGATTTTGGTGCTGCTCGGCCCCTCGGTTGGTTCAGTTTTTAGCGGTATCAACGATAGTGTCAAGGGTTGCTCTATTCCCAACGACCCCAACTGTGTCCAAGACCTTGACCACTATCCCGACCCAGGTATTTGGGCGCATTATAGGTCAATGCTTTACTAATGGCAGAGTTTATTCCAGCCCGCAAAAACTTTTTGGGTGAGTTGCTGGTTTTCTGGATGTGCCGCAACTCGCTCTGGCGGGGCTTTCATTCGGTCAATTTTCGGGCTGCCGCTCCCTTGCCCGCGCCTCCCTCACGCCTGACGCTGCCTGTAATCTTTTATAGTAACCATAGTAGCTGGTGGGACGGCTATCTAGCTCATATTGTGGTGCGGCAAGTTTATAATCTTGACCCATACCTGATGATGGATGTACGCCAGCTGCGCCGCTACCCTTTTTTTCGATGGGCGGGCTGCTTTTCGGTTGACCAGGAAGACGGGCGTTCGGCTCTGTATTCGATAAACTATATTGCCCGTGAACTGCAACAAGGGCCGGGCCGCTCGTTATGGATTTTCCCCCAGGGTCAGATTTCCCCCCAGGAACGCCGTCCGTTAGGGTTTTATTCCGGTCTGGCCCATCTGCTCAAACGGGTCGGTTCGTGTTATCTTTACCCTGTGGCCTTCCGCTTCGAGTTCTTGGCAGAACAATACCCTGATATTTTTATCGAAGTGGGTCAGGCTATCAGGTTTGAAGGTAACACAAAGATAGACATCAAAACTACTACGCTTGAATTGGAAACCTTGCTAACGGGCCAGCTGGATGCTTTACGCGAGAAGGTCAGCCAATCGCAAATAGAAGATTTTGTGACTATCATCGAGGGCAAAACCAGCACCAATATTTTCCTCAATCGGTTGCTGGCTTTGCTCAAAAAAAGACTTAATCTGCTATTTGCTTTGCAGCGATAGTATATAGGTAGTAATTTTATCCAGGTCAGGGTCGGATATTTGGCTGACAGGATACTTCTGCATGGGTGCAACTGCTTTGTTACGTATCTGGTCTTTGATGGTAGCCGCGCTCTTAGCTATAGGGTCGCCCTGCAATTTCGGGCCTACTCCTGCCGCCAAACCATTGTTTGAATGGCAACCACTACAACCGTTAGATTGGAACAGTTTGAGACCAGCCTGAACATCGGCAGCGTTACTCCCACCCGCATCTGCTGGAGCAGTAGTTGCGTTGCCACCGCCCCCCGCCGCCGCATTAGTTGTTTGGGCCGGAGCCGGAGCAGGCGTATCTGCGGCTGGTTGGGCGGGTAATTGCTTAATACCTCCAGCTTGCTGATTGGCTACTACCGTATTGGAGAAGGCCGTAGAGTTCTCGTTGGTATTGTTACAGGCGGTTAAAATAAAGCTGAGGCAGACCACCAATAGCAAAAGGGTTATCGGTCTGGCTTTGAGTTTGCTTTCCAAAGCTTTCGCTCCTTCTAGTTTTAGTTTCTGATTATCAAGCATCGGTGCTACTACTGCTTGTATTATTATATCACGTTGTTTTGTAACCAATGTTACAAAAGAAGTGGTGTAATTGGTGATTGGTAACGAATGTACGCCACTTTCTTTGTCATAATCCCGCCGCTTTCGCCAATTTAAACATTGTATCAAGCATTTCCCCGAAGCGCGGACATTTTCTGTAAGCAAGAGTGGGGTCAAGCTTCTTGAAAAGCGATTTTCCGTCCGCTATCTTGTTGTATTCCCTTCTCATTTTTAATGGATACAAACGCTCTAAAAGCTTGCCAGGCGGTTCATTGAAATTAACTTTTTCCGGTTCGGCAATCTTATTTGGCAAAGCCCGCTGTATATTGGTTGGGAAAATGTTTGGATCGCTTAATAGCCAGGCTTCGATTTCGTGAACCGCAAAAAAGTGAACAAATCTTTTGTGGTCTGAAGGTTTAAGCTGCCTTCGCACCTTTTGTTCGATATGATTTTTACCCCACTCATAACGTTCATTAACTGATTTCTTGTTGGCTGGATAAAAACCATCTTTGTTTGAGCCGTATAAGTCTAGCAAAGAAATTACGGATATGATTTCTTGATTTTTTTTCCTATCTTCAAGTTGAAGTTTCGATTCTTTAGCTACATCGTTTACCAGACTATGCCAACCGTCAAATCGTTTTGTTCGGAAGCGAATATGCTGTTTGAGTTCACCTTGTTGATATTTATAATCAAACCAGCGTTCAAGAAAATCTTTAAGTACCTCTTTTTCGGTGTAGCCTTCTACGAGCAGGATGAATCTCATTCCATTTCCTCATCGTCATCGAGTGCCATATTTTCTAGCTGACCAGACATAAAAAGCTGGCCCAAAGAATATTCTTTCAACCAGTACCGAAGCCGTGCGGGGTCTAAAACATTAAGTTTCGTTTCGCCTTTGACCTGTCTGCTAAAAGTAATGGTGGGCAGGCTATCTTTATCAAAAGCACTCAAGAATTCAGGCGAGTGTGTAGTTAGAAACACTGGATTATGCCGGGCAGCATGAGTAGCTAATTCGGCTACGATTCCAGCTATGTAAGGATGCAAACCTGTTTCGGGTTCATCTATAGCGAGTAATGAACTGTGAATTGGGGCTAAGAATACGAGCAGAAAGAACAGATAACGCAAAGTGCCATCTGATAAGGTTGAAGCGTCAATAAGAATGGGTGAGGTTTTCCGACGAACACCCCAATTTTTGATGCTACCTTGCTCATCTAATACGAACTCTAAATAGTCGAAGTCATTACCGAAAGCTGCCCGCATAGAGGCATCAACTTGTTCTTTGAAATCTTCATTAACATCATAATCAATATAAAGTTTTGCCAGGTTAAGTGTGTCAGAAAATGAACACCCTGCTTGTAGGCTAGGATAAATATGCCATTGTTTAAACCCCTCCGCATAACTAAAAATGAGAGGAAATTGCTCTTTTGTTAAGGATTTGGCAGCAAAACGAAGTATGCTTTCTTGACCAAAAGATTCTACCTTACCGAGTTGCAAAGGCTCTTGTTTGTAATTAAAAATTGTCGCCTTTGAATCTTCCATTTGAAGCAACATCGAAGATACGTGTTCGACATCATTATTCTTAAAATATATTAATGTTTCTTTCTCAATTTGATACCCACTTGTATTGTCTGACGTGACTAAAACAACATTATATACAAAGATTTTTTTGGGCGCGTCTTCCTCGCCGGAGGCAGGTTCAAAGGAAGTTTTGAGCCTAAAGCTAATTTTATCACTTTGGCCGTTCCAAACTAAAGCCTTCATCCCGCCAGCCGCACTAATATAATTAGCTAGTTTGCCTTGTACGCAAGCCGAAATTAACTCCAATGACCGTAATAAATTAGATTTGCCACTACCATTACGCCCAATTGTTATGTTCAAATCGCCTGGTTGCCATACAACTTTCCTGAGCGAATGAAAGCCTTCGATTTCCAGCTCTAATATTTTCATTTGTTCCCGCTCCGTGGCCTCCTTGTCGTCAACTGATTGCTGTGGCGAATAATTTTGTCCGGCCTGGCTGAATAGTTAATATTTATTTGAAGTTAAAATTTGCTCTAATGCAGCTATAAAAACATCGGTTTGGGCTGGCGTGCCGACGCTGACCCGGAATGAGTTGCTCAAATAGGCTTTGTGGTAATAACGGATAAAAATACCTTGCTTTTCCAACTTCTGGCAGATCAGGCTGGCATCGCCTTGTTGTACCCGGCAGAAGATGAAATTGGACTGGCTGGGCAAGGGTTCGATACCCTCTAGCCCCTGGAGCAACCCGAAGAGCCGTTCGCGTTCAGCTACAATTTTGGCAACGGTTTCCTCTATCCAGGTGCGTTCGTGGATGGAAGCGCGAGCAGCTTCCTGTCCAGCGACGGTGACATTGTAGGGTTGTTTGATTTTCCATAAGTGGCGGATAATTTCGAGTGGGAAAATGCCGTAGCCGACCCGTAACCCGGCCAACCCGCTTAACTTACTAAAAGTCCGCAGTACAATTAAATTGTCGTACTCGTTGGTTAGGCCCAGAAAGTTGTAGCCGCTAAAGTCGTAGTAAGCTTCGTCCACCACCACAATACACCCGGTATCAAGCAGACTACGCACAATATTTTCAGGACACGGATTGCCCGTCGGATTGTTGGGTGTACAGACAAAGATTATTTTGGTGCGTGGGTCAATAGCCGTCAGCGTCGCATCCAGGTCAACCGCGTAGTCGCTGGATTGGCGCGGTACACTTCGCACCTGGGCTTGATACAAATTCCCTAAGAACGAATACATCCCAAAAGTCGGTATCAAGTCAATAATGTTGTCGCCGGGCTGCACGAACAACTTGATAATCAGTTCCAACAGTTCGTCTGAGCCGCTTCCAATCAAAATCCGGTCTTTGGAGATGCCCAAATAATTTTCCAGTTCTTCACGCAGAAAAAGACAGGTCGGGTCAGGGTAATGATGGTAAAACCGGGGGGTTTTGAGGGCTTCCAGGGCGGCTGGAGCCGGGCCATACGGGTTTTCGTTGGCATTAAGCTTGACCAACTGCTGCACTGGAATCCCCAAACGCTGGCTCAATTTTTCCAACGGCTCAATGGGGGTATATTCTTCCAGTTCGAGCAGGTCTGGCCGCATCATTTTGGCTACTTGGGCGTGGGTCAAAGCTTTATCTCCGTCCGGTTTTGCGTTTGTTAGACGCGCCGTTGCTGGCTGGCGTTTTGGGTTTGGGCTGGTTCTGCGTCGGTACAACCGTTTTGGGTTGGCTGATAACGGCAGATTCGGTGACGGCTGGAGCAACTGTTTCGATTGGTGGCTCTGTTACTTCTAATCCAGCAGATGTGGTTGTGTCCTGCATACTGCCTGCTTCTACGATAGTCGCGGTAGGCGCAGCAGTTTCGGTTTCAGCCACAGGCTCAAATTCCGGTACGGGCTGATTAAGTATGTTAGCTTCTTCAACCTGGCCCAATGGCTCGCTTGCAGCTTCGGGTTCGTCAGCGTTTGCCTCGTTTTCGGTTGAAATATCGGCCAGCTTGTTTTCCGGCTCGAAAGTTTCCAGGTTTTCCTCGCCGTCAGCCCCGCCTATACTCGCATCGCTGGTTTCTGTATTCAGGTCTTCGTCGGTGGCGGTAACTGGCCGCACTCGCGCCTTATAATCGGGCCTGATTGGAGCTTCGGCCACCGCTGTCGCCGCCGCTATGTTAGCACTGGCAGCTACCGGAGTGAGCCGG
The DNA here is from genome assembly GCA_038207455.1 of Chloroflexia bacterium. Lineage (GTDB taxonomy): Bacteria > Chloroflexota > Chloroflexia > Chloroheliales > Chloroheliaceae > JBBQZT01. The sequence goes on along the minus strand of JBBQZT010000064.1, from coordinate 8,790 downwards.
GCCGATAAAGCTTGCGGGGCCGGGAAAGATTTGCGATGGCGCAGGAACAAAACCAGGCTGGCTATCAAAATACCCGCAATCGCCGTCACCTGGGCCGTTCGCAGACCGCCCACATTGCCGCCGATATAAAGACTATCGGTACGCAAACTTTCGGTAAAAAAGCGGCCAATCGAATAAATCACCCAATAGACCAGAAAGATGTCGCCGTCGCGCAGCTTAAAATGAAAACGCCGCTCAAAAGTTTTGGGCTTCATAATCAGCCAGAAAAGTACGGCGAAACAAAGATAATCCCACAAAGACTCGTACAGGAAGGTCGGGTGAAAAAGGGTATCTTTACCATAAACCGTACAGGCCGTGTTGTCAGTACCGGGGGTAAGGCCCGTCGTGCGGTAGTCGCAAGGAATCTGGATACCCCAGGGCATTCCGGTGGGCCGCCCGTAGGCTTCGTTGTTCATAAAGTTGCCCCAGCGTCCGAAAGCCTGCGCCAGCACCAAACCGGGTGCGATATAATCGGCCCATCGCCAGATGCTAAAACGTGGCCCACTCGTCCTTTGGGTGCGGTTGACCCACAAACCATACAAGTAAGTGCCGATAGTGCCGCCCACTACCGCGCCCTGGATAGCAATACCGCCGCGCCAGATTTCGATAAAACCTGCGTGTTGGGGGTTGCCAACGCTAAAAAAATAGTCCTTGTAGCTTTCCCAGGTGGAAACGACGTACCAGACGCGGGCCACCAAAATACCGGACACCAACACAACGGGCAAGATGCGCCAGACGTGGTCGGGGTTGTCGCCTCGTCGGGTAGCCAGGAACTGAGCCAGGAACGCCGCGATGATTACGCCCGTGGTAATAATTACGCCGTACCAGCGAAATTGAAATGGCCCAAGTTTTAGCAAAATAGGTTCGTTGCCACCGCCAAGCCGCAGCAGGAAGAATAAAGTCAAAATTAGAGCAAATACCACGAAAGGGTGATACCAACTGGTGAAGAACTTTGACCACTTGAAATTGAAACTGCTCTTTCGAGCGATGGTTGCCATACCTACTGCACTCCTTATACTTTCTGTTTTCTCTACATAGGCACAATTTTTAGCTCAAACTTAGACCAGGGTTGGTTTTAGCACCCTTTTATGCGGTCATTATATATCAAAACGCCTGTAAAGGCTATTTGGCTTTGATTAATGAATGTAGTTCGCAATTTTGGAGGGTTACAAATCGCCAATGGGTGCACCCGTTGGCGGTCTAACACAAATATATAAGGATTGGCTTTATATCCATTGGCGGAGCAATGTCCCACAAAGGGCATCAGACCCGCCTCCGAGAGTTCTAGGTCCGAAGCCCGATGCTCGTGGGCCTTAATGTGTGCCGTTAGGGGTAGCAGCAACAGTGGTTGCTAATGAGTTGCGGGTGAGCTTGAGGGGCTGGGTTCCGGCTTTAATCAGACCGTGACCACTAATGGAGAAAAGGGCTTTGGCATCACTCCCAGTGTGACCGCTAACAGCAAAGCTTTGGCCTGCTCCGCGCTGCTTGCCAGCTTCTAAGGCCGTTTCCAGTTCGCCGGGTATCAACATGGCGTGACCTTTGATAGCAATTTCGCCCGCGTGGTTTTTGGCAACCTGCGAAAAATCTTTCCAGGTAGTTTCGGGTTCGTGGTGCAACCAATGATTGACCAGTTCCACGCCCTGCATCACCGAATGATCCATATTGCCGATTTCGTATTCCCACGCCCCGAAGCGACCCCGGCTATAAATATCGTGCTGCATTAGGTAAGGTTGGATGGTGCCAAGAGCCTGATTACGGTCAACTGTCGGCACGGGATAGCTGTAATCTACGTCAATCAGATACGTGCTGGCGATACGGTCGAGGTCAGCCGGTTCAAGAATTTTGGTGTTGATTAACCCCTGCACCACCCGGTCAACAATATCAGCTTTGCTTTCGGGCTTGTGTTCACTGTAGCTGGTTTCGGTTAACAGCAGAAAATGGTTAGGGTCGGGCGCGATATAGGGCGAGTAGTTGGACAAGTAGGTGACACGGTAAAAAGGACTGGTGCTTTCCGGGAAATAAAGCCAGCATTTTTGACTCGGCGTAGGACGTTTCACCCCCACGCCCACAATCAAGCCGCTAGAATGATGCAAGCCACGCGGCGCATTCCGCACTGCCTGGGGTGCGTTGTGCAAGCGACTGACTAATAAATCGAGGGGCATCGTCGAGAGCAGCAAATCGTAATCTACTACTTCGCCATCCTGAAAACGGATTTGTTTGGCGTTTTCGTCAACCGCCACCGCCGTTTTGTGCAGATGCAAATTGTCTTTGACATACTGCATCATAGGTGAATAAAGGCCGCCCGTGCCGCCACGCAACGGGAACTTGAACTTGTTATTCGGCCCCCAACTCACGTCATCCTGGTCAAGCAGCACGTTTTTGAGGATTTTTTCGATGTCCGGCAAAGCCACCCTTTCGCCCAACCAATCGCGGCTCATGTGCGAAACCGGGTGCGCCCACACCTTGAAGTTGTAGGGCTTCATAAAATATTTGGCGATACCTGCTCCGAACTGCGCGTCAATCAAGTCATTAAAATTGGTGGCCGCATTGACCTTTGCCGGGTTTTTTTGAGCCTCAATCAGACCCATCACACATTCCAGCACGATGGAGCGCGGCAGATAGCGGATATTATTTTGGAAAGGATACGGTACAAATCTGTCCTGCATCCAGACCCAGGCTTCGCGCATAATTTCCGTATAATTGCTACCTAATAGTTTGTCCACCAAATTATCGAAATATTTGTAGTGCGAAAACATTACGTGGCCGCCAATATCGTAAGTAAACCCCGCATCGTCCTGGAAACTGGAGGCGAGGCCGCCTAGATGGTCATTGCGTTCGTACAAGTGCCAATTGCGGTAGCCTAATTCTTGCAAACGATAGGCTGCTCCGAGGCCAGTTGGCCCTGCCCCCAAAATTACAATCTTTTTCTCAATATCATTGTCCATTTTTATGTTCCTTCAAAAGCTATCAGTTACCAGTCCTCAGTTAGAACCCTTTTGATGGGCCGTTTTACAGTTTTTACTGCTAACTGACGACTGAGAACTGAATACTACTTACTATTTTTTCCATTTGGGCCGCGATGTTGTCCCAGGTATAACGGGCCAACAGTTCATCTTCTTTAGGCCGTCGCTGGATGGTATCTGCCGCCAGCAAAGCCGCTTCTACCTGCGCCACATATTCTGGCGGCGAGTGGGCAATCCGCACCACTTCGCCATAAAGCTCTGCCACGTCCGGGATAGGATTGGAGACAATTGGTTTGTGAGCCGCCATATATTCCAGCGTCTTGGTCGGGCTGAGATAGCGCGTAGCTTCGTTCATGGCGAAAGGAATAAGGGCTACATCGAAATGTGCCAGATATGCCGGAAGCTGGTCGTAAGTTTTCATACCGGGATAGCACAGATTGGGAGCGGTAGGTAAATCCGCCTGGTCTATTTTGAGTATTGGCCCCAGCAGCACAATATTCCATTCGAGGTGAGCCGCCGCTAGATGTGCCAGCAACTCCAAATCCATGCGTTCGTCAATTACCCCATAATAGCCCAGGATTGGGCCAGATAGACCTGTCAGTTCGAGTGGCGGCGGAAAAGCCTGACGATTGGCTGCCTGGGCAAAATGCTCGACTTCAACCCCGCTTGGAAAAAGATAGGTGCGAGGGTTATAAGGCAGTTTGGCACGATATAAACTAACCCCACCCGTAAAAACTATATTAGCACAATGCAAAAGTTTTTCTTCCATTGCCAGAAGTTCGGGGGGCGCACCTCTGAAGGCTGCCAACTGATCCATCACATCATAGACTAGCTGCTTGTGTTTGATGTTGTCGGCAAAATCCAAAGCCATCGGAGTGTAGAGCCACAAAAGCGGCCCGTTTCCAGCCCCATAGTCCTCGCTTTGCAAATATTCCTTCAGCAAGTGGGTGTACGTTGGCTGGGTAAGTGTATCGCCATGACCAATCCAACGCGGTTCGGCCAAAGGGTAATGCAAACGTATTACGGTTACACCTGGCGCGTTTTGGGCGGGCGAAATTTCTATATAGGGAGTGGTATCCCCCGCATCGGCCATTGGCTCTTCCACAAAAAGTACCCGGCCCTGTCGAGCCAGCCGCGAAAGTAGATGTTGAGGCCGTTGCCACACAAAATCCCAACGCAAGTGACTGATACATACAATGTCACCCACTAATTTTTCTCCGTTCTGCTAAATTTCTTGGAAAAAACAGATAAAAACAATCACCGTGCAGTGCAGATGAAGGGCTGAAAGCGTTGCCGAGTGATATAGGCCGATTACTACTTTGTAAGCAGCGATTTACTTTTAAGAAAGCAAAATATATGCCAATATTAAATATATATTTTGGCGTATAGAAAATTTGTAAAAAATGAGGGAGAGGTGAGGGAGAAAAATAAAGGGTAGGCCCAAAGACTTACCCTTTTTTAATAAAAATGTAATTGTTCAACCTACTAACGCCGGGCTATTAGCATTGATTTCGGTTATTCGCGGGTAGCTCACGGAAGGTATTTGATTGATTGCCGCGATGATAGCTGGGTCAACTTTCGGTTTACGGTCATAAGATAGCAAACCGTTGACTTCTTGCTCCACATCGGTCAATTGGGTATAGCAAAAGCCGCTGCTAAAGCCCAACTCTTGCAGAGCGACCAACAAGCCCCTATATTGTTCGACTAAAGCCAGTACATCCGCTGCGTTGCTGTAGCCCCACTCGCCGATGTTATGGGCGGCGGTTTCAAAAGCCGCCGGAATAAGCGACATTCCGCCAAACTCGCTGAAAATTACCGGCTCACCCTGGTAAGCCGTCTGGTCTAACAAGACCGGACGGTTACTGACGACGGGTAGGTGCGTTGCCAGATTAGATCGCTTAAAGGCAGCATAGCGTTCCAAAAGCCCCGACCCGTGAGCAGTGTAATCGTGGATAGTCAGCAAATCCCCGATGCGGCCTTGATGTTCCCACCCATCGTTATCCACTACAAGGCGGCTTTTGTCCATCGCCCGCGTAAGAGCCACCACGTTACGTACAAAGGCTTGCTGGTCAACACTGACTGCTACCTGCTCAATGCCCCAGCTTTCGTTGAATGGCACCCAGGCTATCACACACGGGTGATTGTAATCGCGCACCAACACCTGCAACCATTCCTGGATAAAAGGCCATTCCGCCCGCGTGTTCCACTCGTAAGCACTCGGCATTTCGTCCCAAACCAGCAGACCCAAACGGTCTGCCCAGTATAACCAACTCGGGTCTTCGACTTTTTGATGTTTGCGTGCGCCGTTAAAACCGAAAGCTTTGGCCCACTCTACATCGCGTCGGAGTGCCTCGTCAGTGGGCGCGGTCAACAAGCCATCGGGGAAATAGCCCTGGTCAAGCACCATCCGCAAATAGTAAGGTTGGTTGTTGAGCCAGACCTGCCCATTATTGACAGCAACCTTTCGCATTCCAAAATAGCTTTCCACCACATCCAATTGCTGCTCGCCACAGCACAAAGTCAGGCGTAAATCGTAAAGGTGAGGCGTTTCGGGAGACCAGAGCCAAGCGGCGGGTAACGGAATGTTGCCCATCAGCTTGCGATTGCCAGTGTGTGCGCCCCCAATCAAGGCAAATTCACCCTTCCAAATCGGCTGACCTGCCAAATTCACCTCGACTTGCAGCCAGTAAATCTCACGTTTTAGCTCGTCACCATCGGCATCTACCAGCAGAGCCAGTTCCTGACGGTCAATATCGGGCTGCACCTGCAAACGGTTCAAATAAACACGCGGCACAGCTTCCAGCCAAACCGTTTGCCAGATACCACTGGTGCGAGTGTAAAAGCAAAACTCGCTTTGCGGCTTCCAAAATTGTTTACCGCGTGGCTGGGTTTTGCTTTGAGTATCTTCGACATAAACTACAACCCGGTTAACTTCGTCGGGCTTCAAAAAGGGGCTGACATCCAATTGAAAACCGACGTGACCACCCCGATGTTCACCGACATAGCTCTGGTTGACCCAAACCTTGCAATAATAATCTACCGCCCCGAAATGTAGCAAAATTCGTTTGTTGTCGGCAGCCCACTGGGTTGGGATTTCAAAGTCCCGTGCATACCACATATAATCATGGAAGCTGGTATCGGCGATGCCACTCAACTGGCTTTGGAAGGCAAATGGCACTTGAATAGTTTTATCAAAGCGGGGTGGTTGCGCCACGAAAGCGTCGAGGGCTTTGGGGGTGGCATAACTGGTTTCGGCGAACGCAAACTCCCACTGCCCGTTGAGGTTGAGCCAGCTAGAATCATCGCGCCGGAAGTCGGGGCGGGGATATTCAGGGCGTGGAATGCTTGAATTCGCTACCTGGGGTTCACCAAAAGAGCGGAGGTTGTCTTTTGCTTGCATACAATAAAATACCTACCTAACTTTGCTATATCAAGGCTAAATTTATACGGTTTTACAGCTTCATTTGGTTTGCTGTTTTTAACACCATCTTTTATGGGTGGATTCTAGCAGGAACTTTTGGTTTTGGCAAGCAGAGAAATTTTAATATGGGTTAATTCAGAATTATGACTCAGGGTTTGCTCATTTGGGGCGGCGGTAAGGCCAAAAGAATTGCTTATAAAGCGAGTTTAAGTTAAAAGTCCCGAACCGTCCTAAAAATGAGCGAACTCTGCGTTATAAGTAACCGAACTTTGGGACGAGTAAGCATTTTTGTCTCCTTTGCTTTATAATGCTGAACTCGTCCACAAGTTACGGAGAAATTTGGCGGTCTTTGCGGGCTGCTTTTCTTTTGCCTGTAAAAATGAAATCGGTTTTGGGTTAGGCGCGTTAAGGTTGATTTAATGGATAAGCAAAAGCTGATATTCTAACTCCGGTACTTGTATCACAATTTGAATAAGTGGTTGACCAAGCAAGAGGTACAGTCAACTGTTCACCATTGTTGGGCAAAGTGACTATAACTTGATTACCACTTAAATTGCTACCAGCCACACCAAAAGAACATCTGTCACGTTCTATACCTAAAACGGCAGTTTTGCCAGGTGGTACACCAACTAATGCCGTATTTGAAGGGGGCGTAGTCAGTTGCACAATTTTTTTAGTAGTTGGATTGGCGTAATGATAAAGAATAGTAGTAGGGGCAGGTTGCCCTTTTGTGTCTAGTAATTGCAGTTGTGGATAACCTTGTAAAGTACAAGTGGTAGAGCCTTTGTTAGTTAAAATTAACTGTTGACCGCCTATTCCGCCGCCCATAGCACTAACTTCACCAATTGTTATAATCAAGTTGGCGGCATCACAGGATTGGGCAGCGTTAGACCTGCTATTTTTAATACTAGGGACCTCTGATAAGTTAATACTGTTTTGACTGCTATCAGGTATGGTTTGGTTTTGCCATTCACCTCTAGACAGCTTTACTTGTACTCCAAAATCAAGAATGTACTGAGCAAACTCACCCGTCTGGCTTGATAGCCGTATTGGTATGCCATTAGATGCCCATTTCCCATATCCGTTAGCCAATCACTATGGACGTAATAGAATTCGCTGGTACTGGTGGGGGTTTGATAATCGGGTGGTTCGTTGGTCAGGTTAAACTTTACAATAGAGTTGGTGGCGTTCGGATCCATCCCTGTAGTAGCAGTCACGTTATAGCTACCTGTGGTGCCATTGGCGGTAAAACCGACGCTGGCGATGCCGTTGTTGTCAGTCACGGCCTGGGCGTAATATTGGCCGCCAAAAGTACCACCGGGTTGACCGGGTACTGGCGCAAAGAAATTTACTCTGACTCCGCACAACCTTTGCCCAGCGTAGTTATAGACCGTGACAAATAAATTATTGAAAGTAGTGTTGATCGAACCCATCTGGTTGTTGCCTATCGAAGCCACTACATTATAGCCCGCACTGATGGCGTAGGCACACGGAGTAGTGTTGCTAACGTTAAATTTAGCGGGCGTGTTCGAGCCGCTTACCACAGCCGAAACTGCGTAAGGGCCGTTGGTGGTGTTAGCGTTGAAAGTTGGGGCGGTCACTAGCCCGTTGGCATCGGTGGTGACAGTAACGGTTGCGCTGGGTGTGACGTTACCAGTTTGCTGGAAATCTGCATTGGGGATAATAAAAGTCCCAGTAGCCGCCGTAATCGGTGCGCTAAAGGTAACGGCAGTATTAGCTAAAGGCAGACCGTTCATATCAATCACTCGCGCTTGCAAAGGGGTTTCAAAAGTGGTATTGCCAGCCGTGCTTTGGTCGCTACCCGCTATCGCTACGATTGAGTCTGGGGCTTTGATTACATTAACATTATCGAAGGTGGAAGTATTCAATACCGAATTATTGGCAGCAGAAACCGCCATTCCAATATAGGCATTGTTAGCCATCGGAATAGTATCTGTGCCAACCAAAGTCCAGGTAGTGCCATCGCTGGAAAGGTAGCCGCTAAAAATGTTACCACTACGCACTATCTTCAACCAGGTAGGGGCCAGACCGCCCACACTGGTAGCGGTACTGCCACTGCCCGTGCTGGTGCGACGGACGAAATGAGTGCCGTTTCCGGGTGAAGTAAACATACTCGCATGGGCCGAGTTAGCGTTCAGGTTTTCGCGTATCATTACTCCAGCTTTGGCGTTATTTGCGGTATATTGCACTCCCGCCACCCGTTGTATTAGGTAGTGTGTGACAAATGGCCCCAAAAATGCTAAATAACTACGTGGAGGAATTGTAACATGACACGTAGAGATTTGAGCAACCAACAATGGGAGCAGCTGGCTCCACTCTTACCACCCGAACATAGCGGTAAGAAAG
>JBBQZT010000063.1:0-35377 GCA_038207455.1 Chloroflexia bacterium | reverse complement strand
AGAGCCGCTACACGCTCACGATAGCTAGGGTAAACCAGGTTTTCAGACATGGCCTCTACCGCCACTTGTTTGAAAAATAAGGTCAGATGTAGCTTTTACGTGAGATCCGAGCCCACATTTTGTGTAAAGTCGAGCTTAGAGCTTGTAAAATAATAGGGTACTGTCACCACCTGCCCCCTGTCATCAGGGGGTGAGCCTGCGAAGGGTCTGTTGGATTGAACTCAAAACAGACTCTTCCGGGTACCCCCTGGGTGGCAGAGCCTCCGCTCAGAATGACAATATTAGGCAAGCTCTAAGCGCGGACGAGGCTGTGACTTACGCTGCTCTGACAGCCAACAGTTAAAAGACAACAGTTAAAACCAGAACCAGGAAGAGCGATTCTTGCCCGGCTTGAAGACCGCCAACGGTGATTGTAGTGATAAACGTACCAAATTATGCACCGCACTATGTGAATTTTAGTAAAAGGAGACAAAGATGTTACCAACTCTACCAATACCAGACAGCTACCGAAAGCTAGTGGTCAAGAAACTTAGCACCAATTTTAAAGCAGCTATCGAGATTGTCGAAGCTCCTATACCAGAACCAGGGTCAGGCCAGCTACTGGTGCAAAATCTGCACGCGGGGATGAATGCCTCGGTGGGGCAGTTGACTGGTGGTTATTATCCTAACACCCCGCCCGTGCCGTTTGACTTGATGACCGAGGCGGCGGGTCTAGTGGTGGCAGTCGGGCCGGACGTAACCAGTTTCCAGGTGGGCGACGCGGTAGTAGTGCCAACCGGGGCAGGTTTTGGCGAGTACCAGTTGGTTGGGCAAGCTCAGGCTTTTAGGGTTCCAGAGGCTACCCCTGAAGTAACGGCATTTTTGATTAGTGGCTTGACCGCTTCAATCTCACTGGAGCAGGTGGGCGAAATGAAAAGCGGCGAAACCGTGTTGGTAACGGCGGCGGCGGGCGGTACAGGTCAATTTGCGGTTCAATTGGCTAAACTTGCGGGCAACCACGTTATCGGGACGTGCAGCACCGAGGATAAAGTCGCGTTGCTCAAGGATTTAGGTTGTGACCGGGTGATTAATTATCGTCAGGAAAGTTTGCACGAAGTTCTCAAAAAGGAGTATCCGCGTGGTATCAATCTGGTTTATGAGTCGGTGGGCCGCGAGACTTTCGACACGGCTTTGAACCATCTGGCCCGTTTCGGCAGGTTACTGGCGATTGGCTCGATTTCGGAATATGCGTCGGGTTTTGAAAGCGTCAACAAGCCGCGGGTTTATAGCAAGTTAATTTTCAAGTCGGCTTCGCTGCGGGGCTTTTTCCTGCCCTACTATCCCAAGCATTTCGCCACCCATCTGGCCCGTTTGAGTGAACTCTACGCCCAGGGCCAACTCAAGGTCAGCATCGCCCCCACCAAATTCAAAGGGGTGGAACAGGCGGGCGACGCTTACGACTATTTGCACGGTGGCGAGAGTTCGGGTAAGGTGATTTTAAGTTACTAAATAGCAAACAGCCGACAGCTAAAATCAGAACCGGGCATATCTAGGGGCTTGTGCTAGTTAGGCATTGTCACGGCCCGTAGGCTCTGGTGAAGCGCGGGGTGACGAATCTGTGGCCGAAAGTTGAGGTTCTGGCGCAATCTTGCTGAAACCAAGCTCAACGTGGAAAATTCACGTTGGCGGATTTACGTTAGTGCTACTATCACTATGGCGAAAGGCTGTCGGCTCTGCTAGAATTGATGGAATGGACGGAATCTATCTGTAGATTCCGCCATATAAATGTAGATACGGGCATCTAGCAGTAGCTGCTGGGGCTTGTATATCTACTCTAATGTTGGGCAGATGCATCAGGAAGGGTGCAACCATGATCCTCCCCAAAGACCGCGACCCCCGCTTCATCACCATCCGCCGCGGGGGGACGCTCACCGACTCCGACCATCGGCTCCTGGCTTTGTGGGCGGCCACGTGTGCAGAACACGTGCTGCACCTCTTCGAGTCGGTGCAGCCCTCGGACCTGCGGCCCCGTCAAGCGATCGAGCAGATTCGGGCATGGGCACGCGGCGAGATCACGATGTCTCAGGCCCGCGCAGCTGGTGGCTACGCTATGGCTGCGGCAAAAGAGTTGAGCGGAGCTGCTAGGCACGCCGCATATGCTGCCGGTCAGTCGGCAGTGGTGGCCCATGTCGCCGCACACGAGCTTGGTGCTGCGGCCTACGCGATCAAGGCCGCGCGTGCGGCCGCTCCCGTATCCGAGGGTGAGAGTGCCGTTGGCAGCACCAACAGCTCCCCGATGCGATTCGCGAACTCGTCCTGGAGGATCAGCGGTTGCGAAACGAAATCTGCTGGTCGGTGTTCGTCTGCTGACGGGCGTGACGGTTTGTCTGCACTGTCCAACAAGGGGTAGAGAGGATACAGGCAAATTATGGTTCTGGCACACTCTTGATACCGTTGGCGAACTCTCTAATCCACTCGAACTGAATTTCAAAATGGATATAACTTATACCAAGAAAAGGGGTTCGCCAACGGTATCACTTTTGCTGGAATTGATACTTCCAAAAATATCGGTATGCTCAACTTTCGGCCATTAGCAGCATATTTTAACCTTTTTCAGCAAAAGTGGGTCAGAACCAAAACTTCCCGTACCGAGAACAAAACCCTAGCTGTTTCGCAAGATTCCTCGCAAACTCCGCAACCCCAAGGGCCGTGACAAGCAGCCTGTAACTAACACCACTCCCTATCTAATGTTAGGAGCTTGTGTATCCGTTGCTGCTTTCGTAGCCAATAGTATAGGCCCTGATAAGCTATACCGAACCTTTTGGTATGAATGTAACATTCGAAGTGTAGTGGTGTCACACGGCAGTACATCTCGATGTGGTTTAATGTAGGCATAAATACGTATCGGAACGTCGTATCTCTGCCTATTTTTTTGTCCTACCTCAAATCCGCTCGTGGCTTATTCCAGGTTGTTTTGTTTTGCCAGAGCTAGTTAATTCTTCTTATAGAGAAACTTGGGACCAGGAAGATTGTTTGCGATTGGTTTGCTCGGTAAGCTCCGCCTATGCAAGCCGGTGATTTGTTGTTGCCAATTTTTGAGGAATACGAACGGAAAGGAAACGGACTATTATGACCAAACGCTTGACCCGAAGCGCGACTTTGGGTGCTTTAGTCGCACTAATGGCTCTTGTTTTGACGCTGCTTTCGCCTCTAATGAGCGATGGCGTGGCCCTGGCTGCGGATAAACCGGGCCGCACGGCTACCCCGGCGAAAGTAAAGGTGGAAGGGCAAGACCCTAAAGCGGCTCAAAATGGGGCGGTAATCAACCACAAAAACGGGGCCGACGTGGTGCAACTCGCCATCAGCCTGAACTATCGCCATCAAGATAAGTTGAACACGTTGCTGGCCGAACTCAATGATCCGGCCTCGCCTCGTTATCACCAGTTCCTGACTTCAGCCCAGTTTGCCCGCGAGTTTGGTGCATCTGCCTCAGACGTGGCCCAGGTGCGGGAGTTTATGGCGACCAACGGTCTGGTTGTGACCCAGGTTAGCGCGGACAACACCCTGATTGACGTATTAGGTACGACCACTCAGGTAGAGCAGGCTTTCAACGTGACCCTCAATAATTATCGGGATAACGCGGGCCGCACTTACTACGCTCATGACAAAACTCCAGAAGTTCCGGCGGCTTTGAGCGGTTTGGTTTTGAACATTGGCGGTTTGGAAAATGAGTCACGCTGGCGGCCAGCCAGCTTACGCCCCCAGGTCAACCCAAATGTGGGTAGCGGCCCGGCGGGTGGTTATACTCCGTCGGAATTGCGCGGGGCTTACGACATCAACCCGCTTATCAGTGGCGGCTACAATGGTACGAGCCAGACCGTCGCAGTTTTCGAGCTTGATGGCTATGTGAAGTCGAACGTTGCCACCTATGTCAGCAATTATGGGTTGGGCAGTCCGGTTCCGTCGAACATTTTGGTAGATGGCTTCAACGGCTCGGCGGGCAGCGGCGAAGTCGAGGTGGAGCTTGACATTGAAGTTGTCAACGCCATCGCCCCCAAAGCACAGGTTTTGGTTTATGAAGGCCCGAACAGCAGCGCGGGCGTGGTGGATACGTACAAGAAGATTGCGACGGACAACACGGCCAAAGTGATTAGCAGCAGTTGGGGTCAATGCGAACCACAGAGCAGCCAGTCCGACATCAACAGCGAAGACCAGGTTTTCCAGCAGTACGCGGCCCAGGGCCAGAGTATGTTCGCGGCGGCGGGCGACACGGGTGCTTACGATTGTCGGGGCAATACTACCACTCTGGCGGTTGACAACCCGGCGGACGACCCGTATGTAACAGGGGTGGGTGGTACGAACCTGACCTTGAGCGGCACAACTTACAGCAGTGAAAAAGTTTGGAACGTCAGCAGCAGCAGCGCGGGCGGTGGCGGGGGTGGTGGCACACCCACTCAGCTTATCACTAACGGCGGTTTTGAAAGTGGACGTTCTCCCTGGACAGAAACCAGCACGGGCGGGTACGAAATTGTGGATAGCAGTGCCAGCAGCGTGCATCATAGTGGCAGCGCGTCGGCCTGGCTGTGCGGTTACAACAACTGCACTGACACTATCTACCAGACCGTCACTATTGCGGCCAGCGCAACCAGTGTCACCCTGACTTTCTACGTTTATATCACGACCCAGGAAACCAGCCATAGCTACGACTTTTTCACGGCCCAAATCCGCAATACCAGTGGCACGGCATTGGCAACAGTGGCGCAGTATAGCGATGGCAGCACACGGGGTAGCTGGCAGACCGTGACCTACAACCTGACCAGTTACAAGGGTCAGACTGTCCAGATTTACTTCAAAGGCACTAACGACTCGTCCAACCCTACCAACTTCTTCCTGGACGATGTGGGCGTGGTTTCACAATAAGAGTAAGGTTTTGTAAATAATAAAAAGGTAGGGGAGAAACTTTCCTCTACCTTTTTATGTTATCATCAAATCATATCCAGCATTAACAAATCAGGGTTTTCCAATAACTCGATTAAGGTGCGCGAAAAAGCCCCGCCGTCTGCCCCGTCTATCAAGCGATGGTCAAAGCTGAGGGTAAGGGGCAAAATGGGGCGCACTACCACTTGTCCATCGCGGGCGACAGCCTGTTCCTTGAGTTGGCCCACCCCCAAAATAGCGGCTTCGGGTGGGTTGATGATTGGTGTACCGCGTTGTCCGCCAAAGCTGCCAAAATTAGAAATGGTAAAAGTGCTGCCGCTCAACTCCGGCCCTTTGAGGGTGCGGTTACGCGCCCCTTCGGTTAGGCGGTTTATCTCGGCTGCCAGTTGCAACAAGGTCAGACGGTCAGCATAGCGCACGACGGGGACAAGCAACCCGTCGGGGGTAGCAGTTGCCAGGCCAATATGATAATCGCGTTTGTAAATAATCTCGCGTGTCCCTTCGTCCAGACTGCTATTGAAAATTGGGTGTTGTTTAAGAGCCTGTACCACCGCTTTGACAATTAGGGGCAAGTAAGTAAGCTTAATACCGCGAGTGGCGGCGGCTGGTAGCAAGCGTTGGCGTAAAGCTGCCAATTCGTAACCGTCGGCATCATCAAAGGTCGCCACGTGGGGAATGGTGCGCCAGGACTGCTCCATGCGTTCGGCAATCCGTCGCCGCAAACCCACCAACGCCTTACGTTCTTCCTGGGCTGTGCCGCCCTCGAAGGTTGGTACGAAAATTTTTGCCCTGGCTGTAGCAGATGCGGTTTCGGGCTGAGTTTGGGCAGACAACGTAATATTGCCGTTGCCATTACTTGGGACAGAAGCGGGGGCAAAGCCGTTGACGGCTCGCGCGTGACCGCCATCGGTTGGCACGTCTATAATCGTTTGGGGTGTCGGTTCGTTAGTTGACGTATCCCTGTCATCCCCATTAATAGGAGCAAGCCTAGGTTGCTCAATATAGTCCAACACGTCTTGCAGCAAAACACGTCCATCGGGACTGCTCGGCTGCACCTTGCTCAAGTCTATGTCCAATTCCAACGCTCGTTTGCGTACCGCTGGAGCCGCCCGTACCTGGTGGGGTGAAGTAACTGCCGAGTGTCCATTTGTGCTAGAAACATTGTCGGCAACCCTGGCTGGCGACATTTCAACTGCTTTAGTTGAAGGGGTAGCAATTAGAACAGGGGCAGTCTGGCTTTTGGCGGTATCGAATGAAACCAACACAGTGCCGACGTGGGCAATCTGTCCTTCCTGAACCTTGATTTCGGCTACCGTTCCGGCGACGGGCGATGGAATTTCTACCAACGCCTTGTCGGTCTGGATTTCAAGCATTACCTGGTCAATCCGCACGGTATCCCCCGCCTTCACCAGCCAGCGCACGACTTCGGCTTCTTCCATTCCCTCGCCCACGTCCGGCAGCTTAAACTCTTTTAACTCAGCCATCGCTTAGTCCTCCAACGTGTCGAGTATCGCCTGGGCCACGCGAGTCGGGGTAGGCAGGTACAAATCTTCCAGGAAGGCGTGCGGATAAGGTATATCATAGCCAGTCACGCGCAAAACTGGTTTGAGCAGCGAATACAAACAGTTTTCGTTGATAATCGCCACCAGTTCCGCTCCCAGCCCACCCATACGTGGGGCTTCGTGAACGACAACGGCCCGACCTGTTTTGGTGACGGAAGCCACGATAGTTTCTTCGTCAAGCGGCACGATAGAGCGCAAATCTATAATCTCGATACTGGCTCCGGTTTGGGTGTGGACGGATTTTGCCGCGTCCTGAGCCACTTTAACCATCGCCCCATACGCAAAAACGCTCAAATCCGTCCCTTCCTGAATAACGGCGGCCTGACCTAACGGCAACACGTAGCGTTCGGTTGGCACGGGTTGTTTGAACGAGCGGTACATCTTGATATTTTCCAGGAAAATCACCGGGTCGGGGTCTGCGACTGCCGCCGCCAGCAAACCCTTTGCGTCATAGGGGCTGGAGGGTATCACGATTTTGAGGCCGGGCGTTTGCATAAACAACCCTTCCACGCTTTCGGAGTGCATTTCGGGGGTTTTAACGCCGCCACCATAGGGCGCACGCACCACCATTGGGCAGGCGTATAACCCACCGCTCCGCAAGCGAATATGGGCGGCTTGCGATGCTAACTGGTTGAAGGCCACGTAGCTAAAACCCGCGAACTGAATTTCGGGTATCGGGCGCAACCCGGCTACCGCCATCCCCACTGCCGTGCCAATAATGCCCGACTCGGCCAGTGGTGTATCAAAAACCCGTTTGGGGCCAAAGCGGGTCTGCAAACCATCCGTCACTCGGAACACCCCGCCGTTGCTGCCAATATCCTCGCCAAACATCACCACCCGCTCGTCCCGTTCCATTTCCAGGCGCAGGGCCGAATTAATGGCCTCAATCATCGTCAGTTTGGGCGCGGTAGCCAGGGTAGCTTCCTGGTTGATAGCTGTCGCTATGCTCATTAGTGTGTCCCCCTTTCCAAACGTTGCTGCTCGATGGCTTCTATCTCGCGGCGCATCTCTCCGCGTTGGCGTTCAAGGCGGGGCGTTAGCTCCTGGAAAGCATAGTCGAAAACCGCATCGGCTGCTGGCAGGGTCTCGGCTTCGTCGGCCTGAACCGCCTCGTTTATCTCCGCTTCGATACCCGCCACCATTTCTTTTTCGCCCGACTCGTCCAAAAGCTGGCGGTCAAACAAATACCGCCGGAAGCGCACAAGCGGGTCGCGCTCTTTCCAATATTCTACATCTTCACGTGGCACATAGCGGGTGGGGTCGTCGGCTGTCGTGTGCGCTCCAGTGCGATAAGTGATACATTCGACCAGAGTCGGCCCGTCGCCCGCTCTGGCCCGCGCCGCAGCTTCGCTCATCGTTTTATACACGGCCAAAACGTCGTTGCCATCTACCAAAACGCCCGGCATCCCAAAACCAACCCCTCGCGCCGCAAAAGTGGGAGCAGCACTTTGCAGACGGCGCGGCACACTGATGGCCCAACCGTTGTTGACCACTACCAACACGGCAGGAGCTTTGAACACACCTGCGAAGTTAAGAGCTTCGTTGAAATCACCTTCACTGCTTGCGCCGTCGCCGCATACCCCGACTGCTATGGCATCGCTGCCCTTGATTTTCTCGGCCATCGCTATTCCAACTATATGCAGCATTTGGGTGGCAATTACTATTTGAAAGGGCAAACAATGTGCTTCCGGCGAATAAAGTTCGTTGAGTGGGTAGCCGCGCAAACCGTGAATAAAGGCGCGTGGAGCAATTCCCTTGACCATATAGGAGCCGACTTCACGGTACGAACCGCCCAGCCAGTCCTGCGTTAATAGGGGGGCAGCAATACCGACAGCCGAAGCTTCCTGTCCGTTCAAAGGCCCAAAAGTAGTAGCCCGGCCCTGGCGTTGCAAGGCCACGATTTTATCCGAAAACATTCGGGTCAACCACATCCAGCGGTGCATCGCTACCAACTGCGTGGGGGCAATCGTCGGAGCATCACTTACCAGCTGCCCCTCCAGGTCCAAAATCTGGTAAGGCTTATCGGTTCGTTCCAAATTATTCAATGTGGCAAGCTCCATATTTATGTTTCCTCCTTGAAACTTTTATTAGCTATGAGCCGTCAGTAAGCAGCCGAAGCAGAGGGCATAGAATGTTCATCTGATTTGATATTATTTTGCCCGTGTAGTTCGGGTAGAGGTTTACCCTAAAGTTTAACTAGCTGCTTGCCCACATTCTTGCCCTGGAGCAGACCGATAAAAGCGGCGGGCGCGTTTTCCAGTCCTTCGGCAATCGTTTCGTGATATTTGACTTTGCCTTCTGTCACCCACTGACTCAAATCGCCTAACGCTTGCGGCCACGCTTCCATATGTTCCGAAACGATAAAACCTTCCAACTTGACCCGGCTTACCAGCAACATTCGATAATTCACAATCCCACGTGGCTGGGTATCGTTATAGCCAGAAATCAGGCCGCACAAAGGAATCCGCGCGAAAGGGTTGAGCCGCCGCAATATCGTATCCAGAATTTCGCCGCCCACATTCTCAAAATAAATATCAATCCCGTCAGGTGTCGCCGCCTTCAAATCCTGATATAAGTTGCCCGCTTTATAGTCTATGCAAGCGTCAAAGCCAAGCTCTTGCACTACATAGTCACATTTGGCTTTGCCCCCAGCGATACCCACCGCCCGGCAGCCCTTGAGTTTCGCTATCTGACCCACTACCGAACCTACCGCGCCCGCTGCCGCCGACACCACCACCGTTTCGCCTGGTATGGGTTGTCCGATGTTAAGCAGACCATAATGAGCGGTTACACCCGGCATCCCCACCGGCCCAAGATACGCCGAAATAGGCAAACCAGCGGCGGGGTCTATTTTGTTCAAGCCTCTGCCGTGACTGACTCCGTATTGTTGCCAGCCGAAATAGCCCCCTACCTGTTCGCCGACCTGGAATTTGGGGTGATTGCTCGTCACCACTTCGCCTACCGTCCCGCCCACCATCACGTCTCCAAGCTCAACTTTGGACGCATAAGATTTGGAGTCGTCCATCCGTCCGCGCATATAGGGGTCTAGCGACAGGTAAAGGTTTTTTACCAGCACTTCATTTTCGCCCGGTTCGGGCAGTTCCGTCTCGACAATCTTGAAATTGTTTGCGTGGGGCCAACCGACCGGGCGGCTGGCAAGTAGCACCTGTTGGTTTTTGATACTCATTATTCCTGACCTTTCTGGCTATACCTGACTTTGTTAATTCAAGTATTATACTCGCCCGCCAAAAATTACTCAAAAGGCCAGCTTTGTATCCAGAACCCAGTAGTAGGCTGGTGTGACGAGAGTGAGTAATATCCAGGCAGAGCGGCGCGAGATGAGCTATGGGCAGCGAAGGCTATTCAGTTATTGATCCAGCCGCTTTTGTCAAGCCACTGACCTTGCAACAACCCTGCTTACAGTACCAAATCGAATTGACAGGTCAAAGTTAATGCGCTATGATTTTAGTATAAACGTAACCGCATAAAAATCTCTATGAACTATGAATGTGGAGGTGCTGGATGAGAGTAGAACATACTGTCCTGATTAAGCGACCTGTTCAGGAAGTTTTCAGCTACGTGGCGGACTTTAAGACTGGGCCGGAATGGATGGGCTGGATGAGCGAAGCGCACCAAACCTCCGAGGGGGCGATGGGAGTGGGAGCTACCGCTCATAACAAGGGCAAAGTGCTGGGCCGTAACCTGGAGACCGATACAGAAATTGTGGAATACGTGCCGGAATATAGCATGGTTTTAAAGAGCCTGACCGGAATGCCCAGCACCTTCCACTACACTTTCGAGCCAGTGACCGAGGGTACTAAGCTTACCATTGTCACCGAAGCGCATATTGCTGGGCTTTTTAAGGTGGCCGAACCGTTGGTGGGCAACGCTTTTCACCGTCAAAGCGTTCACGATATGGAAACTCTCAAGGATTTATTAGAGGCCGAAGCCGCCTCTCAAGCATAAGTCAAAAAATCTCGTTCAGAGGTTTTGCAGAAAAAATTTGTTACGGAGCTAACTCAATCTGCTGTAAAATTATCTTTACTGCCTGGGTTGGGTAGTCTGTAAGCCGTGTTGCCAGTTCGCGTTCGGCGAGTTTCAGTAAAGCTTTGGCAGCAAAAGGCACTTCCAGGCTTAAAATACCGTCCAGTTCTCGCCCCAATTCTGGGTAAACGCGCTCAAAACGTCGCCAGGGATTAAAGTTATCCAGTAAGCTTTTGGTGGGTGAAGGTAAGTATTTCTCAAGCAATTTCAAAAGGTCGGCAGCAGCGTACAGTTTGACAAATTCGTGTCCATTTAGTCGCTCACCTCGGTTGTAACGCCACACTCCTACCAACAGATTAGTGATAAACATCCCAAACATTAGGCTATCTTCGGTGGGCTTGCTGGTCTGAACTGCTGAATTCTGTTTAAGAGTTTGTAACTGCTGCTCTATCCCGCCCCGGTCTAAAAGTACCAAATAGCGATTAACTTTGACTACCTTTAATTCCTCACAGTCAAAAATAGCAAACTCCAGCAAGTGACCATTTTGGTATAAAACTTTCACACCATGTGCCGTTTCCAGCAAATGGAAGGCGATATTTTCAAAATCGGGTAGCCATTTTGAATCTACGCGGAAATCTTCTTGCGTGCCTGTTTCAACGACTATGAAAAAGTCGTGGTCAGACCAAATATCCGGCAAATAGTCCTGGCGGGCCATTGAACCCAGCGCAATTAACCCCAGCACTCGTGCGTCGCGCTCTAAGTTGTGTGTCAAATCGTCAGTAAATTTTGTGTATTCTTCGTCGCGCATTGAGGTTACGACTTCCCTATCTTAATCGCACCCGAAAGCTCTGGCTTTACGTCTAGCGCGTCGTAACGGGCTTTTACCTGCTCCATTTGGGTCAGCACATCTGGCGCGAACGTGGCAGAGCGGCGGGTGTTCATATCCATGTACATAATTAATCTTTCATCGCTTGAAGCTAACTTATGGCTGGACATATTTACTATGTGGAAAATAAAATGCACTCGTTTGCTATCGTAATCCACTAGCTGACCATAAACGGCTACTTTGTCACCCACTTTTAGTTCGTTAAAATACGAGATAAACTGGCGCAGCGCAAAGGTGCTACGATGGTCAGCTAACATCCGTTCGCGTGGTAGCCCCAACTCGTGAAAAAATTCCTTCCAGCCCAAATTAGCTACTAGCGTGAAATACATCATATTCATGTGGCCGTTCGAGTCCAGATAATCTTCAGGTATTTCCAGTTCGGCCACACACGGCAATTTTAGCACCTGTTCTAATAATAAAGCTTCGGCCTCGTTGCGTTTACTCATTTTAGTACCACCTTCTAAATCTCTTATTATGACCAGAGGTCAGGCAACAAGGGTAAATCCTTCGTAACCCTTTGCTGCCACTTCATCACATTTTTGCCGATAAACCCCAACCCCACCAATATAGGGCATAAAGATACGAGGTTTGCCCGGAACGTTCGCGCCCATGTACCAGGAATTGGCTGTAGGGAAAAGAGTAAAATTGGCTACTTCGTTGACGTGGGCTACCCAACCATCTTCCGCTTCAACGCTGGCCTCAATGCTTTCCAGATTATGCCCTTGCAGGTAGGTGATGCAGTCCGCAATCCAATCTACGTGCTGCTCAATCGAAACCAGCATATTGCTAAGTACCGAGGGACTGCCGGGGCCGGTGATGAGGAACAAGTTGGGGAAGCCCGCTGTTGCCAGACCGAGATAGGTACGCGGGCCTGCGCTCCACTTTTGCTTCAAGCTGCTATCGGCTCTGCCACGAATATCAAGCTTAGTTAAACTACCCGTCATAGCATCGAAACCCGTAGCAAACACCAGACTATCCAACTCGTAATCTTTCGCCGTTGTTCGCAGACCATTGGGAGTGATAGCTTCAATTGGGGTCTTTCTGAGGTCAATCAAAGTGACGTTATCGCGGTTGAAAGTGGCGTAGTAGTTGGTGTCAACACACATCCGCTTGGTGCCTATGGGGTAGTCTTTCGGCGAAAGTATCTCCGCCACAGTCGGGTCGTGAACTATTTCGCGGATTTTAGCGTGGAAGAACTCAACGGCGGTATCGTTAGCCTCCTTATTTGTACCCAAATCCGCAAATGCCGCCGTAAAGCCGAGACCGCCGCGCTCCCAGCGGGCCTCATACTCGTGTTGTCGCTCGGCTGCTGACGCGGCCAGGGCGGATTTTTCATTGGCCGTAATAACAAACCCAGCCCGCGACTCACGGGCCAGCTGGCGTTGCTCGGCGTAGTGAGCTTTCATCCATTGCTCGTATTCCGGCTCAAGCGGGGCATTGTAGGCAGGGACACTAAAATTTGGGGTGCGTTGGAAGACAAAAAGCTGTTGGGCTTGCTGGGCGATGACCGGGATGGACTGGATGGCGGACGAGCCTGTGCCAATCACCCCAACCCGTTGCCCACTGAAATCAACCCCTGCGTGCGGCCAGTGACCAGTGTGATACCATTTGCCCTCGAAACTTTCCAAACCCTCATAAGCTGGTACTTGGGCGGTAGAAAGACAGCCAGTAGCCATGATACAGAAGTGAGCCGCTATCTGGTTGCCCTTATCAGTCTGGATCGTCCAACGGTTGGTGGCTTCGTCAAAGACCGCCGCCGTTACTCGCGTATCGAACTGAATACTTTGCCGCAGGTCGAACCTATCCGCGACGTGATTGATATAATGCAAAATCTCTGGTTGGGAAGGATAACGTTCAGTCCACTGCCATTCCTGCTGGAGTTCATCCGAGAACGAGTAGGAATAAGCCATGCTCTCGACATCGCAACGTGCGCCTGGATAACGGTTCCAATACCACGTACCCCCGACTCCACTACCAGCCTCATAGACCTGCACCGAGAGGCCCAGACTACGCAGCCGATGGAGCATATATAGACCCGCAAATCCAGCCCCGACAATTACCGCATCGAATTGGCTGGCTGGCTCTGTATCAGCCTCCTTCGCTTGCTCGGACAAGTGTTTGGTCGTCTCTACAGGTGGCATAATCTAACCTCCTCCTCAAAACTTGACCTACTTTAACCGTTGCTAGAACTGCTGCTACCCTAGCTACCATACCGCCAGTTGTAATAATGCTGTCCGGTGTTGCCCATTTCAACTTTGTAAGGGTCGGGATTGTTAGGCGTATAGGTCAGCACGCGCCGCTCATACAATTGTACCAAAACATCTCTTTCGTGACCAGCCACGACTGCCTGTGTCCAATATGGTTCGGTAACAGGATAGCCGAAAGTCTGGGCCACCGGATTATCACCATAGATTCGGGCGGTGACGTAGCTTGAACCGTTCCAGACGCGCCCGCTCAGATACATAAATTTGTAGAATACATCAGGGACATTATGATGCAAAACTGGCTCGTAAAAACCGATGGTCAGGTTGAACGGCGGTGTAGGTAAAGGATGAACCACTCCGGCCCGGTCAATTGACTGTTTGATAGGCTGGCCGACTTGATTGCTGGCGGCGTTTTGGCCTGGAAAGAAAGTTACCACGGACGCAAAGCTGGCGTATGTGGGACAAATCCCGTTACCTATATCATCTCCGGCTACCGGAATGTTGGCAGGGGTAAGCTGAGTAAAAGTGTTATCGCCATCTTGCCGTTTGCCCGTCACCAGTTCTTTGGTCAAAAGGCCGTTGGTAACTTTGCTGCCGCCCGGTATGCCTCGCGCGTTGCTGGAAAGCTCCATTCGGCTCTTATCAAAATATTGTACTAATCGTTGGTCTTCAAACGCTTCGAGGTAGGGTTCGGTTTTGATACCGAAAGAATGCGGCCCCCAGGTGTAGCCGCGCCCGATACCAAATAACTGTTCTACAGGTTTGTCGTCGTACTCCCACAATTTTTGAATTTCAATCGAGGCGAAAGCGGGTGCGGCCTCTGCAACGGAGTTTGCGTCCAGCAGATTAAGAGTCAGGCTGGTTAATAGTAGCATAACTCCCAACAAACCCGGTCTGGTCCATCTTTTAGGCTGCATACTACCTCCTTTGTTTATAAGATTTTGCTCACTTAATTAGCAGCTGCCTGTCTGCCTGATGTTGTCTAGCACTTTTATAGCAGCTGCTACATTTTTATCTCGATTTTCAATAGTGTTCTTATACTCTTTGAGAGCTAAAAAATCCGTGACTGTCAATATCACCGACTGAAAGCTGATTTGATGTTTTTGGGTGTAAATAAGCAAGGCTTCCAAATCAGAAACTTCGTTGTCCAAAGTGCTAAATTCAGTCTCAAGAGAGATCAAGAGATTGGTTAACTCATCAGTTTGACCCTGGTAAGCGCAGCCTTGTTTATATAAATTCGAGTAGGCAGCCAGAGATGTAACTACTGGTGACAACTGGGTATGTAGAGCTTGCGCCCGACTACCGATAGTTTTCACCAGCGGTTCAGTTACGCAAACTATATCCAAAACCAGTATTTTACCACCAACCCAACAAGCTGCCTCTACAGGGTTACGAAGTCCGGGTAAACCACCTTTTGGAAGCGTTTTTCCACGAAATTTGTCAACTTCTGCTATAACAGGTTCTAACTTGCGATACACCAGTGCCAGGGGGCTGTCGGCTAACTCAAGTTGTTTGAGTTGTTTGAGTAACGTATCTAAGGTGTTTGAGTAATCGTGGTTATAGCTATAGGGAGTTGGTTTAGCAGGTTGGGTTTGAGTTATTGATGCGGTAGAATTAGCAGCATATACATCTGCGCTACCGCAAGCCTGCACTAGCAGTCCCAGCCCTATCAATAGCCAGCAGAGAAGCCCGCCCAGTTGAAAATTACGCCTCATATGGATTGACCTTTTTTAAAAATTTGCTGCTGATACTTAGCACGAACTAAATCAATAAAGAAGCGAATTTTTGAGCATTTAATCGGTTGGTTTACACCAGGTCAAAGCCAGCATGGTGATGTCGTCAGAAGGCTCGGCATCCAGTACGTGGCCGGCAACATCGGCACTGATACATTCGATAATAGCCGATGGCGTAGTTGTGCCGTTTTGAAAGGAGCGGGCCAACAAGTCCAGCATCCGTTTCTCTCCGAAAAGTGAACCATCGGAGGCGCGGGCTTCGGTCACGCCATCGCTATAGGTGAAAAGCATATCGCCCGGCTCCATCTGAATGGTGCCAACGCGATATTTTACACCGGGCATCGCACCTACAGGCGTACCAGTTAGAGGTAGGCGGCCCTTGATGCCGTTTGGCCCGATATGTACAGGCTGGTCGTGACCCGCATTGGTGTAATAAACCAGGCCCGTCTTAGTGTCCAACACTCCGAAAAAGAGGGTAGCGAACTGCAAATTATCATTTTGGTTGTCGGTAATATAATCGTTAGTCAGGCGTACCGCGTTCAAGATTTCGTAGGTAAAAGCGGGTAACAAGGTCACGGGGTCGCTGGCTTTGCGGCCCGGCACCCGTACTAGATAAGCTTCGGAGTTGCTGCCGCCCATCGTTTGTAAACGAGTTCCGGCTTGCATCGCCAGCACCCGCAAAACGCTACGGGCCAGAGCCATAAACAAGGCCGCGCCCACCCCCTTGTCCACCACGTCCGCCATCACAATGCCGAGTAAATCGTTGGGCAAGGCAAAAGCATCGTAAAAATCTCCGGCAACTTCGTGGGCGGGTGTGAATTTGGCATCAATTTGCCAGTTGGGGAAGCTAGGCAAGCTGCTAGGCAAAAAAGTACCCTGGATTTGTCGCCCAAAATCCAGTTCGCGTTTGGCTTGCTGGGCGAACTTCTGCTCCTGGTCGTGTAAGCGTTTGCGTTCCAGGCTGGCCGACACCCGTGCCTTGAGCAAAGTGCGGTTAAAAGGTTTGGGCAGATAATCTTCCGCGCCCATTTCGATACATTTAACTACGCTCTCCAGGTCGTCCCCGGTAGCTGCCGCCGAAATTACAATCACCGGAATATGACGCAGGTTAGGGTCTTGCTTAACTCGCTCCAACACCTCGAAGCCATTCATCACGGGCATCATAATATCCAGCAGCATCAGGTCAAAGTTACCCGCGATTAGTTTGTCCAGGGCGATTTGACCATTTTCGGCCTCCTCGGTCTGGTAGCCTTGCCGTTTGAGCGTGCGTATCAAAACCTCGCGGTTATCTGGTACATCATCTACTACTAAGATGGTAAATTCTGAATTGTTCATTGTTGTTTTAACACCAATAATGTAATATCATCAAAAATCTTCTGTTCGCCAATATGTATCATCAAATCGTCAATGATAGTGTGCTTGATGTGTTCTGCCGATTCAGTATGGCTGGCCTGTACGACGGCGCACAATCGCTCGATACCATACAGTGCGCCTTCCATATTTTCCGCCTCGGTAATGCCGTCTGAATATAGTACCAGCACGTCACCCGGAAATAGTTGCAAGTTTTTGTGGGCCACGAAATCGCTGATGTCGTCTTCCAGGCCAATCGGAAAGCCCAAGTTCACAGTATCAATCCGTTCGACAGAGCCATCGTCCCGCACAATAATCGGTTCTTCGTGCTGTCCAGTCATCACCAGCTTGCCCTTATCATAGTCAATCAACGAAAGGGTCAAATTCTTCTCGCTTCGCATCCGGCGCACATTTTCATATACTACGTGGTTGACGGTTTGCAGAAAGCGTTCGGGGTTGGTTTCGTTGTTCACCAAAAGCGTTCGCACCGCCGTTTGCACCATCAACATCAACACGCCACTTTCCAACCCGTGACCCGTGACATCGCCGATACCGATTTTTGTTCGCCCACCTGCTTGCAACACGTCGTAATAGTCGCCGCCCACTTCATCGGCAGCCTGCATAAAGCCCGTAATGTCCAGCCCGTCCACCTCTTTCAGTTCCTGGCTTTTGGGCAAGATCATCTGTTGCAACTTGCGGGTGATGTCCAGTTCCGCACTCATCCGCAAATTTTCGGCTTTCAGCTTTTCGTTCAAACTGGCAATTTCCTGGTTGGCTCGCTCCACGTCGTTCAATACCTGAGCCAATTCGACGTTGCGAAGTCTGAAAATCTCCCGTTCTTTTTCGGCCTTTTCTACCCCGAAGCGGATTTGCATACCCGCCACCGCTTTTTGATTGTCGCTGTTAATTACGGCGTTGCGAATCTCGGCGTAAAGCTTTTGGTGTTTGAGCGCGTTAGCATAATCTCCCATCGCTTCATACACTTTGGCATACTCTAGGTGCGTTTCATACTCCTGGTCGCGCGTGCCTGTTTCCTGGGCGATTTTTAAAGATTTCTCAAAAAAGCTCAACGCCTGGGGGTATTCGTTGATACAGACGTACAGATTTCCAATCTCGCTATAAGCTTTGGCGATACCGTTACGATTTCCAATTTGCTCGAACAAATCTAACGACTTAAACAAATAGTCCAAGGCTTCATCGTGGCGACTAAGCCCGGCGAAAACCGAACCCGCATAGTTATAAATCTGGCTGACAGTGAAAACATTGCTTAAAGTCGGTAAAAACTCAAAAGCCCGTTCGGTATAAGCTTGGGCATTGTCCAGGTCTTCCAATTTCAGATAGGTATAGCCAATGTTTGAAAGCGAGGAAGCCAGCCAATCCGCCGCCTGGGTTTCTTCGGCCAGAGCCAGAGATTTTAACTGATAGTCCAGGGCCGAATGATAATCACCGAGGGCGTAATAAATCGCGCCGATGTTATACAAAGCATTGTTGATGCCCTCCTGGTCTTTGATTTCTTCGGCCAAAGTCAGAGATTTTAACTGATAGTTGAGAGCCGCATCATATTCGCATAGCGTGCCGTAAACCGCCGCGAAAATGGTCAAGACGGTAGCCTTGCCATTTTTGTCGTCAAGTTCCTCTAATAAGCGCAACGAATTTTGGGCATCGGATAACGCCTGGTGATATTGAGCCAACATCCAATTCGCCGCGCTCGAAGCCCGCCAGCTATAAGCCAGCCCCGCCTTGTAACCGCTGGTTTCGGCTAAAGCCAGAGCCTGTTTTGCCGCATCTAAAGCCGCCTTCGGGTCGGAACTAAAAGTTTGCCAGGCCAGAGTATTAAGTCGGTCAACTTCGTCTGATGCCTGAACGGGCTGAACGAGATGGTTTGAAGGCGCAACGGCCAACTGGTTTTCGATTAGTGTTTGCTCTTGAATTTCCAAATCAAATAACCTTTTGGAGTTATTAGTCCACCTTCGCCACTGATTTAGTGAGTAAGACCTGCATTTTGCTCAAAAGGCGTGGCATTTCTACTGGTTTGGTATCATAATCATCACAACCCGCCTCGATAGCCTTTTCCGCATCGCCACTCATCGCGTGGGCGGACAAACCGATAATCGGGATAGAAGCGGTGGACGGGTCATTACGCAAGCTCCGTGCTACGGCGTAACCATCTAAAATAGGCAGACTGATGTCCAACAAAATCAAGGCCGGAGCTTCGCTATGAGCCATCCGCACGCCTTCTTCGCCGTCCAGAGCCATCACTACCTCGAAACCCTTGCGTTTGAGCAGACGCGAAAGGGCATCCCGATTCATTTCGTTATCTTCGACGTATAACACTTTAATTGACATTGCTCGTGTAACCTTCCTGGGTTCACTGTTCGGTTTTGGCTTTGGGGTCTATCACTTCGGCAGGTAATTTTATGGTAAAAGTGCTGCCCTGCCCGTAGCTACTGGCAACCGTAATATCGCCGCCCATCATCCGGCAAAACTTACGGCTGAGAGCCAGCCCTAGACCCGTGCCACCATATTTGCGGGTAGTTGAAGCGTCGGCCTGAGTAAACTCTTGAAAAAGTTTGCCCATTTGCTCCTCGGTCAAACCAATGCCGCTATCCCTGACATCAAAACTAATCCAATCTTTGCTTTCCAAGCTAGTGCGCCAGGCTTTGAGTTCAATCACTCCGTTCTCGGTAAATTTGGCGGCGTTGCTCAAAAGGTTGAACAGAGACTGGCGTACTTTGGTCAGGTCGGCAGTCATAATACCCAAATTGTCGGAGCAAATCAGGGACAAAGTATTGCCATTTTTGTCTATCAAAGGCCGCACCGTCGCCGTCGTATCGGTCAGCAGTCCTTTAACATCGAAGGTCTCCAGGAACATATCCATCTTACCAGACTCGATTTTAGATAAATCCAGCACACCATTAATCAGGGATAATAAGTGTTTGCCTGCGGCCTGGATTTTCTTCAAATCCTTGACAAAGTCTTCCATCCCCGCGTCTGTCGCGTCATCTTGTAAAAGCTCGCTATAAAGCAAAATGGCGTTCATAGGGGTACGCAGTTCGTGGCTCATACTGGCAAGAAACAAACTTTTGGTGCGGTTGGCTTCCTGGGCGCGATGCTCCGAACCGATTAGTTGTTCCTGGGTATCTTGCAAAGCCTGGAGCGAACGGGAAACTACGGTATTTTTTTCTTCTAGTTCGTTTTCAATTTCCGTCGCGTGGGCCGTAGTGGTTTCTAGCATCAGTTCCAGGTCGTTTTTTTCGTGGCGCAGGTTTTCCAACTCTTCCTGCATTTCCCGCCGCTCGGCCAACCATTGCTCTCTAGTGTATTGTTCTGTTTCTATCATAAAGTACGCCTCTATTCAATAATAAGTTCAAGATTGGGCATCAGCCTTTGCAAATTTACTAACGATTTGCCTTGCCAGGGTATTTTTTTGGAACCCAGCACCACCAGTTTCAAATTTCCTTGTTTGCGTATCTGAATAACAAATTTGGACAAAATGTTGATGCCTGAACTGTTCAAAAAGCCAAGTTCGCGTAAATCTAACGTCAACACTTCCGGCTGTTCGGCTGCGGCTTCATCCAGCAGCTTAACAATCGGTTCGTATTCGGCTACTCCACCTAAACGGAAAGAACCTTTACAGATAACGGTATGAGTAGTAGCGTCGTACCACATCGTATAATCATCGTTTTGTATCTCACTCACCATCGAAAGTCTCCTTTATAATGGGCAACTGTACCATTGTAGTTACATTTATTTTGTCGGCTGCCCCTTTTAGCTGGGTCGTTTCAAATTTCCACCCGATTCTAGCCCCGTAATCGCTCATAATCGTTAAAAAGCCGATACCCGACTCGGTAGAAGCGACTTCGGCAGCAGTTTCCAAATGCTGGATCAATAACTCACCAGGGTCATAAGAAGTTACCTCGGTGATAAAGGCGGTAAACTGAGCCATTGTTTTGGGGTCAACACTGTTGGTTGCCACAAAGGTCAGACACATCGGGTCAAGCTGCAAAGTAAAGACAATCTCAAGCTCAGGATTATAGTGAAATTTGACCGCGTTCTCGATCAACTCGTTGGCGATATAGTTGATTGCATCGCGCACCTCGTCCCTGGTCAGAACCGTTCGCTCTCGGTCTACTTCCTTCAAAGGCGGAAAAAAATCTTCAAAATACTTAGCCAAAAAATCGGCTGTTAGACTGCTATTGCTCCACTTAATCGGAAGGGAAGCCGGAGAAAAAATAATAGTCAGGTGTTCGCGCTCGTCCACCACTTTGCCATCGAAGCACCCAAACATCTCTACTATTTTACCACTTTTTTTCGTTCTTACCATCATATATTTGCTTTTAATGTTTTTCTTATATGGTTTTGAGGTGTATTTGAAACAATAATTTCAGTTCGCCTGAAAGCTCGTTGATTTTAGCTTGCATCTTGGTGGGATAATTTTCGCTCAACTCGTTAAAGGTAGCTACTAAATTTGTCTCGTTGCTAGTCAGGTCGGCATAGGTGGTGTGCGCTTCAGTTTTCTTCAAGGCCAGCACCATCTCCGAGTAGAGGGTACGACTGTGCGCGGAAGCCGTTACTTCAAACATTAACGTAATAAGCTGCCCACGATTGCTTAGAACCAAATCAACGTCCTTGCCAATCCCTTCGACTAGACAAACCATATTCAACAGACGGATCAGAACCTGAGTTAGTTGACCTGTCCAGGCGTGCGGTTCGGAAAGATTAGATTTGACTATGGTGATTAAATAGTTCGCCAATTGCTGACAATGCTTGGGTTGGGTAGCAAAGCCGTGTGCTGAGAAGCGCACTGTCAACAAAGGTGTTCCCTTTTCAAGAGAGCCAACATTAACATTATTCATCATCAAATTTATCCTCTGCTGAAACAGTATTTCTCAGACTGGATGCAAGTTCACCACGAAAATGTTGCGATTATGGTTATCTACAAATTCATACCTGAATTCGTCCACGTTTTCCTGGGCAAAATAGACTCCGAAGCCACCCATCTGGCGTTGCTGCCAATCAGAGGTCATATCGGGTTTTTGGGTGGTGAAAGGATCATAGGGCGTGGCATGGTCATCCACTACTATAATTAGCTGCTGATTTTCGATGCGGCTACGCATCTCCACCTCGCCAGTCAGCCCCGCGTCGCCATAACCATGCACAATAATATTGGTGGCGATTTCATCAACGGCCAGTCGCAGTTTGTAACTGGCTTTTTTATCCAACCCAGCCTTAGCGGATATTTGGGCCAGGTATTCGGCCATTGGTTCAAGCGCATCAAGATTTCCCGGCAACGTAATAGCTTGTAAATCCATTTAGCCTCCCTAGAGCCTCCATTCGGAATGACAAGTGTACTATAGTTAGGACTTTCGCTTATAGCAGAGCTTGTCCAACCCTGCGGGCCGTGAACGCAGTGAAGGGTCTGTTCAAAGTCGCCTCGAACCGAGCAGATGCTTCACTCCGAAGAGCCTCCGTTCACAACCCTGCGGGCTGTGACAAGCGTAAGTCCTAATGGTAGTCCTACACCGCTAAAGTCTGGCACACTTCTAACATTGGTGAGTTAGGTGGAATTACATCCACGTGACTATTATCCAGGTAACAAACCCGCCCGTCTTTATCCAGTAATACCATCACCCGGTCTGGTACGCCCCATTGGTTCAAAACCCCATACTGGCTACAAACCTGACCATGCGGCCAAAAGTCGGCCAGGATAGGGTAGGCAATAGTGCCGAGAGCAGCGGCCCATAGGTGAATAGAGTCCACGTTGTCGCAGCAAATACCAAAAACCTGCACGCCTTTTTTTTGCAGGTCGGGCAGCACACTTTCAACTGAAAGCACCTGGCGAGTTCAAGTGGATGTAAAAGCGGCACTGAAAAAAACCAACAATACCGGCTTGCCCAGATAATCTGCCAGCCGATACTTATTATTTTCTCGCTTTTGACCAGCTGGTATCGAAGTCCCTGGTAGCTCGAAAAGCGGAGCTATATCGCCTACTTTCAAGCCCGAACGAGTTATATCCTGGCTAATAGCCATTTTTATAAGGTTCTCCTGTCAAAGCTATCAGCCAACAGCTATCAGCCATCGCCTGAAATTTCAATAAATAGCAGATAGCTATCTTAACATAAAAACCTGCATCTTTTGTTTGATTTGGCTGAAGCCAGAGGTTCTAGCTGAGGGCTCACGGCTGTTGGCTACTAGCCATTATATTCGTCCTGGATAATCACAGCCTGATCGAAGCCGGAAATTTCCAGGGTATGCAACACCTGTTCTTGGGGTGCAATCAAATAGATGTCTGCCGCACTGCCCATTTTCTGCTTGGCAAACAAAATGGCCCGCAACCCAGCACTGGCGATATATTCCAGGTCTTTGACGTTCAAAACCAGCTTTTGGACGTGTGCGTTTACGTCTTGCTGTACGGCAGCTTGCAATTGAGGGGCGGAACTTGCGTCCAGCGAACCATTGAGGCTAATAATCCCCACTCCGTCTTTAATCTCGGAAGTCATACTGAAAGCCATCGGAAATTCTCCTTTATCGAAAATTATTTACCAATTAAAATGGCGACGGAGCGCGACCCCATCAAAAAATAAGTCTGGTCGGACAATAGCGGCTCCTGCCCCATTTCCCATATATCTTGGGGGGCGGCTACGCCAGTGTTGGCGACTACGTACCATTGTAAATTATCTGGCAGTTCCGGCAGACCAAAACTATGCCCTTCCCAATGCGAATTCATCGCTACGTAGATATGGCTGTCTTGGACTGTGCCACCCCTGGCGTGTTTGCCGTCCAGTAAGAAAGCCAGCACCCGGCTGTCGCTTGACCAGTCTGGTTTCCAGGCTGATGTGCCATGAAAGCTAATATCCGGGTAGCCGCTACCCATATAATCCTCACCACGCAGGAAGAAGCCGTTACGCAAAACCGGGTGGGCCAGCCGGAAGGCAATCAACATCTGGAAGAAGCGAAAAAGTTCGGTTTCCTGCTCGGCCTGCTCCCAATTAAACCAGTTCATTTCGTTGTCCTGGCAGTAGGTGTTGTTACTACCGCGTTGGGTACGGCCTATCTCGTCGCCCATTATGAACATCGGCACGCCCTGACTGGTCAGCAGAATCGAGATAGCGTTTTTTATCTGGCGACGACGCAGACTCAAAACTTCCGGGTCGTCGGTCAAACCTTCGGCTCCGCAGTTCCAACTTTCATTATCATTGCCGCCATCGTTGTTGTTCTCGCCGTTAGCCTCGTTGTGTTTGCTGTCATAGGCAAACAAATCGTGCAGGGTAAAACCGTCGTGGGCCGCGATAAAGTTGATGCTGGCCGTCGAGCCGCGCCCTTCCCATGAGTACAAATCGGGCGAACCCTGCACCCGTTGGGCCACTTCTCCCACCATGCCCGCTTCGCCTTTGAGGAATTTACGGATTCCATCCCGATATTTACCGTTCCACTCCGCCCAGCGTCCGTGCGCCGGAAACGAACCGACTTGATACAAGCCGCCCGCATCCCAGGCTTCGGCCACCAACTTACACTTTGCCAAAATTGGGTCGAAAGCCAAAGTTTCCAGGAGCGGCGGGTTTGCCAGAGGTGCGCCGTTTTGGTCACGCGACAAAATAGAGGCTAAATCGAAGCGGAAGCCGTCAATATGATATTCTTCGGCCCAGTAGCGCAGACAGTCCAAAATCATATTACGGACGAGCGGGTTGTTACAGTTCAAGGTATTGCCGCAACCGCTAAAATTATAATAGTAACCGTCGGGCGTGAGCATATAATAAGTTTTGTTATCCACGCCTCGATAGCTAATAGTAGGGCCATTTTCGTTGCCTTCGGCGGAGTGGTTAAATACCACGTCCAACATCACCTCGATGCCACTGCGGTGTAGCTCTTTGATCAAAGTTTTGACTTCATCTACCTGCATCCCGAACTGGCCTGTGGCGGCGAACCCGGCTTTGGGCGCAAAGAACCCCACCTGGCTATAGCCCCAATAGTTGTAGAGCCTTTCGCCCGTGACGGGGCTGGTTTTGCTGTTTTCAAACTCGTCAAACTCAAAAATCGGCATCAGTTCGATACAATTGATACCCAAACTTTTGAGGTAAGGGATTTTCTCCCTGATAGCCGTGAATGTGCCAGGATATTTGGCTTTTGAGGTAGGGTGTTGTGTAAAGCCGCGCACGTGGGTTTCATAAATAACCAAATCTTCGAGCGGTATTTCGAGGGCGTTATCATTTTCCCAATCGAAGTCATCGTAAACAAAGCGACCCCGGTGCTGAAAATGGTCGTTCCAATCCGGTTCGACACCCCACACGTCGCGTCCCCCGATAACTTTGGCATAAGGGTCAAGCAAAATTTTGGTGCGGTCAAAGTGATGCCCGTTTTGAGGTTCAAACGGCCCCTCCATTCGGTAGCCATATTCGATGTTCTCGTAGGGCAAATCGAAGACGACCATCGTGAAGACGTTGCCTATATGGTATTCTTCGGGGAAGGGGATTTCCACCAACGGTTCGGCTGCGCCTTGCTCAAACAATACGAGAGAGCAAGCAGTGGCGTAACGCGAATAAATCGAAAAATTTACCCCGTTCGGTACAAAACTCGCCCCAAACGGGAAGGCCCGCCCTTTACGCAATTTGTATCCTTCGTAAGTATGGGTGGCATGAACATCAATGCGTTCTAACATTTATTCCTCATAAAATAGTTATGAGCAATCAGTCGTCAGTTATCAGTCAGAGCCACTCCCATCGGGTCGAATTTGTGCGTCTGTGAACCACTGGTGAACTGGTACAGCCGTTGACGATTATATGGGTAACATTAGGGCAAAGACTTGAACCGCTCTTGTTTTAACTGATGTCTGACGGCTGATTACTTTAGGGCTGCTTGCGCCTCGTCCAACGTATCTGTAGTCTCGAAAAAGTCCAGAAAACCCGTGATGGACATAGTATCTTGCACCTGTTCGGGCAAACCCACCAGTACAATTTTGCCACTAGCCGGGACTTGCCGCCGCATCGAAAGGAGCATCCGCAATCCAGCACTAGACATATAAGTTACGCCGCTCATATCGAAGGCCACCTTGCAGCCCTCTTTAAGCAGGGGCAAAATTTGCTCCTGGGCCGTGGGTGCGCTTTTACCATCTACATCACCGCTAATACTTATTACAGTAATGTCGTTCTCGGTTCGGGTGTTCAGATTCATCATTTTTCCTTTTAGAGTTGTCAGTCATCAGTTATCAGTTAAAACCAAGAAAACAGCGTTTTCACAATTACTGACAACTGACGACTGACAACTATGCAATCGGCGTGAGCGTGACTTTGACGCGCACCTGTTTGTCGGTGTCGGGCAACTTGACGCTCAACTTGTCGGCATCGAAGTTGGTGTAGGGTTGGTCGTCAATCAAGACCTGGGTGATTTTAACACTCCCTGCGGGCAAGATGTCCGGCGAAACATACAGCATATTGTCCTTGAAACCGTGTGGATAGGGTTTGAAATACATATCCATCGGCTGCTTGGTAATCAACAGGTTGGTGTAGGTCGCCGAAAGGTAGCATAACTCGGTAGAGTGATAGCCGGACATGGAGTGGCTGCCCTTGAAGCGTTCGTTGCCCATCAAGAAAGGCAAACCGCTTGCCAACACGTTGAAATACACGCCACCGTCATCACGGTCAAGGAAGTGGGCGTTGTAAAAAGCCGCCGCTTCGCGGGCGTGTTTCTGATAGTCGGCATCGCCCATTTCGCCATACATAATCAGATAGGCCAAAATCGCCTGCTCTTGCTGCCACCACGCCTTGCGGTCATGCCAGGCAAAACGATATTGTTTCTCGCCCGGCTGCAGAGCGCGTTCCACCACGTCGTACCAGCCGCCACGTTGTTGGTCACTACCGACAGCGGGCATAATCTCGGCAATCTTGCGGGCCAGTTCCTCATAGCTGGCTTTCTTGGTCAGGCTGTTCATACGCATCAAGTTCCAGGCAATCTTGAGGTTGTGACCAACTACTGCCCGATTCTGTTGCCAACCCCAGGTCTGGTCGTGACTCCAGTCTTCGTGGAAGCGTTCGTTCACAAAGGGGCTGTTTTCGTAATCGGGAAAACGCTCGGCAATAGTATCAAAAGTGTATTCCAGGAATTTGGCAAAACGTTCTTCGTTGGTCGCCAAATACAGATTCACCAAATAAGCCGGAGCGTGGTCGCCGACGGAGTTCCAACTCTTGCGGGCGCGGTTTGGCCCTAGACTTTCGGCTCGTGGGTCTAGCGAAAGCGGGTCAATATGCGAAAAATAGCCGCCCTGCACCCGGTCAATATAGTAGCGGTCAAACAACTCGATAGTTTTCTCGATGTCGCTGTAAATCTTAGGGTCGCCTGTCGCGCGGTAGGTTTGAGTTGGCCCGGCCAGCGCATAAATCTGCTCATACATTGGGATGGAGTCATAATCGTCGCCAAACTCCGAAGTAAGCAGCTTTTGTTCGCGGTTGCCCGTCTTCTGGACACCGTGATACCAGTAGATGATGTCCTCGTCGGTATCCACGAAGCGCATATGGTCGCGCAGATATTGAGTGCCTTTTTCCGCCGCTTCCAGGAACTTATCCTCTCCGGTCAGCAAATAAGCACTGGCAAAACCATACACTAGACGGGAAACGGTATCAGTTTCCTGCAAAAAGTCGCCTTTTTTGGCCCCAGATAGGTTCAGGTAAGTGCGGTATTTGGAATAATCAATTTCTTCCGCCGGGTAGTCGAATTGCCATTTGAGATAACTATTGGCAATCGAGCGAATCTGCCGAATCCACCAATCCGGTTCTTCGTGGCGATATTCTTCCTGACCCTGGCCCGGAAAAACCATAGACTTGACTTCAAATCTAAAGCCGCTATCTTGTGGATAAAACACCCCATAGGCATAGACAAGCTGGCCTGGGGCGAGCAGTTCGGGCATCTGACCCGTCGCGTCAATATATCCTTCGTCCAGGTTTTGTGAGACGCGAGCGAAGGTGTTGAAGGTCAAGTAAGCTTTGAATTGACGACCATCGCTGGTTTTGAGGCCAAAGCTTTTGCTGGTGCGGTCAAAATCGGTTACGTAACCGGCTATGGTATCCGAAAATGAGAAATCTATCTGATCCATGCTGTCATCTCCCTTAAAATAATTTGCTATCAGCAAACAACTTTTCGATAGGTGTAGGTAAAGCGGTCAAGTATTTTTGGTTCGTAAAATCACTTTCTGTCAACGTAGCAGGTTTTTTACCCTGACGTGACACCGCCAACTTCATTCTTAGAACGATTTAGAATTGCAGAATGGTCTAGTCGTTCTGGACTGGCTAGCAAAAGACGCAGAAGAAGCCTTGCGCCTACCCAATCCGGGTTTTAGCGCGTAGCCAAAGAAGTTTTACTGCTGTTGTTTTTATGAGAAACTGCACACCTGTTACCCAAAGATTATATTACACCTGACTGTAATTCGCAATACGCAAAATCGTTCGGCAGTGCCTTTTCTTCAAGCCCAAAGAAGCGCGGGTTTTCAATCTCAACTTTATCCGAAAGGGTGGCAAAGGTTTTGAGGCCAACATCAATGCCCACTTGATTGGGGTTAGTAACAATCGCTTTGGTTCAACCTCAACCGAAAAGCAAGCATACCACTTGCCAGTGGCGGAGCGGGTGACAGTCAGGGTGCGGATTGTGCCTTCAGGTGGGCAACGCAGCACCAATTTGAGACTGCCAACCTTAGAGAGTTTGAGTTTGTTTTGGTTGAGCAAGAAGCCAGATTGTTTGAAGGTCATATCGTCACGGCGCAAAGCCAAAGTCTGGTTGTACCTCCAACAGCACTCCTCAAGTGCTGCTCAAGGATGTGCAACTGGGCTTGAGCCAGGTATAGTGTGTATTTAGCTGTTTTGCTAATGGTTTCAGCCATAAAGATATTATATCAAATATTTACAGCTGTCAAGAAGTTACGTATTTTGGCAGTGCCTAATTAGGCAGATCAATGTTATAATTGTGCCAGATCGCCAAACATTCACGGCGGTAGTAGCAGGTAGGTTATGTACGAAAATTGCCCACACTGCCAGCAAAATCAGTACATGATTAAAGCCAGCTTTAATCGTTGCCGCACTCAGCGTTACCTTTGTCAGGCGTGTTTAGGTTATTTTACACCTAAACCTAAACCACACAGCTATGACGATGCAGTTAAAACCAAAGCTTTACAACTCTATTTAGAAGGCCACTCTTTTCGAGGGATTGGACGCTTGCTCGGTGTGCATAATCAAAGTGTGATTAACTGGGATAAATGCGGCTCACACTGAATTACCAAACCAAGTAGCTGATACCAAGCCCACGGACTACATCGAGATAGATGAGCTTTTTACCTTTGTAGCAAGTAAAAAAAGAGGTGTATGTAGTAGCCGCCGTCTGTCGGAATACGCTTTTGATCACCGGAGCAGTGGTGCTAGAAAAGCGGGAACAGGCTCAGATGCAAACATTTGTAGATACTTTATTACGCTACTGTACTGACGGTTTTACGAATTGTCAAAAGATGATCTGGCCGGAGGGCGACACTCATGTAATAAGTGTACAAAAAGAACAACCCATACCATTGAGAGCATTAACACCCAGCTTAGAACATATTTAGCTCGACTGAAACGCAAGAGCCGCTGTTTTAGTCGAAGGCTGGAGGGATTGCGACGGGCGGTGCGATTATTTGTAAAGCATTACAATAGTCGTCAACGCACAATCAACAGTGACCCTAAAAAGTACAAACACCATTTAACTCTGCTCTTTTAGGCACTGCCACCTTGCAATAGCCCTGGAAAAGGAGATTTTACGCTTGACATCAGAATGAGGGGATGCTATAATCTGTCTAAGTGATGTGATAAATGCGCCTGTAGCTCAGCTGGATAGAGCGTTTGGTTGCGGACCAAAAGGTCAGGGGTTCGAATCCCTTCAGGCGTACCATCTTCTAGTTTAAGACATCGTGTTTCCCAGGTTTAAATTGAAAATGGGGGTGTAGCTCAGTTGGGAGAGCGCTACAATCGCACTGTAGAGGTCAGGAGTTCGAGCCTCCTCACCTCCACCATTTTCCTTCAAAAATCTCTCCAACTTCTTGACCAGATCTTGCTGCCAGAATAAAGTGTAGAGGAGCGCACCGCCTGTGGACGCTAATTGCATCTTCTGTAAAATTGTGGCCGATCAATTGCCTTCTGCTAAGGTTTATGAAGACAGCAAAGTGCTGGCCTTTATGAATCTGCAACAAAGAAATCCTGGGCATACTCTGGTTATCCCTAAAAAACACGTGGTCAATATTTACGACGTAAGCGAAGATACCGCCGCCGATGTTGCCCGTGTCGCCGTGCGTATTGCCAAAGCCGTCAAACAACGCTTTCGACCCGATGGCGTAAACACTCTGCAAAACAGCGAACGTGCCGCTATGCAAAGCGTGATGCACTATCACGTGCATATTATTCCGCGTTATTTTGGAGACGACCTACTTGAAATTTGGGACAGTGAGGCCGCTACTCCTGAAGAACTTGAGACCAATGCCAAACGTTTACGTGAGGCTCTGGAAAACCCTGATACTGACTGACTAACCGGTATTTAAGTGCTTACAAATAACCGTTCAGCCCTGTCATTTCGAGCCAAGCGAGGAATCTCCAACTCAATTTCCTAATGAGAGATTCCTCACTTCGCAAAAACCTACGTTCGGAATGACAAATCCATGCAGGGCTAAATAGTTACGATTACAAAAATAGTTTTTGCGAGACAGGTAGAAGTACCTGTTTTTTTGTTTTAACTCACGGCTCGAAGGCTGTTTTGTAGGATGTGGCTCTGCCCATAGATGTTCCCGAATTGTCCATTGACCTTGCAATGTCCCACAGAATACAAGGAACAGTCCATTGGCAGCAACCACACCCAGGGGGTACCCGCGCAATGTCCCACAAGGGGGTTTGTTGGAGGCTGCTCCGCCAGCCGATGTACTAAAGCAGTCCATTGACGGAGCAATGTCCCACAGAATACAGGAAACAGTCCATTGACGGAGCAATGTCCCACCAGCACCTGACCTTGCAATCGCCCTGGTCTAAAATGCCAGATGCTTGACAACGTGGCCCATCTTTATTAAAATCTTTTTATGATTCTTGATTATGTTGAGCAGGTATATCAATATAGGCAAAGATTGAAATGTGCAATGCCATTTATTGGGTTATAGCTAGATATAAACGGAAGGAAACCGAAAATGAGCAAGATTCTGGATGAAGTGCTGGCGGCCAATGCCACCTACGCGTCCAGTTTTGGCGATAAGGGCGCGTTGACTAGCCCACCTGCGCGGCATATTGCCATTTTGACTTGTATGGATGCGCGGCTTGACCCAGCGAAGTTTGCGGGTTTAGCCGAAGGTGATGCCCACGTGATTCGCAACTCAGGCGGGCGGGCCAGCGACGATGCCTTGCGTTCTTTGGTCATTTCCTATAAACTACTGGGTACACGGGAGTGGTTTGTGGTTCACCACACCGATTGCGGTATGGAGCATTTCACCGACGAGATTATGCGCGGTTTGCTACACAGTAGTCTTAAACCCGCCTCGGTTGATGCCAGTGGCTGGCATGATAGTGGGGAAGGCCCAGGCTCAACCGAGGGCGACTATATTGACTGGCTGACGATTAAAGACCAGGCTCAGAGCGTTGCCAGCGACGTACAGCGTATCCGCCAGCACCCGCTCGTTCCACGCGACATCACTGTTTACGGTTATATTTACGATGTGAAGTCGGGTAAGCTGGTGGAAGTGCCACAGGCCACCGAGATAGGTAAAGCCTCCTGACCTTTTCCAAACGAGTTTTGTAGGAAGCCCCCTCCTGCGCCGATTGTTTGGAAAGCTTGCTAAACAACCAATTGGCCCGGAAACGGGCTTGCTACAATTTACGTGAAGAAAAATGGCTGCTGTAATTGAAAAAGAAAACAACGTGACCACGCGTCCAGTGGGTTACTGGCTCAAACGCTTCGCCTGGCCTCTTGCGGCGTTGGGCGTGGCTATCATTATTCTGATTTGGCGGTCTTTTGGAGACCATCCTACCCCTTTTCCCGACTTGTTGAGTGTAATAGTGCTGATGGTTAGTTCGAGTGCGCCGATTACTTTGGGCGCATTGGGCGGGGTATTTTCGGAACGCAGCGGCGTGGTCAACATCGGTATCGAAGGCGAAATGCTGGTGGGGGCGTTCTTCGGGGCGACTATTGCCGCCCTGACCGGGCAACTCTGGTTGGGCATACTGGTTGCGCCACTGGCCGGAATGGTTTTGTCTTTGCTCCATGCAGTTTTGTCCATCTACTTTCGGGTTGACCAAATTATTAGCGGCACGGTTATTAATATTCTGGCTTACGGGTTGACCTCTTACCTCAATACTTTGATTTTTTCCAGCAATGGCCGCTCCTCTTTTGCGGGCAAAGTTCCCTTTTTGGAAATTGCGCTTGGCGATTTCAAATATAGCTTTGGGCTGATTTCGATTGTGGCGATAATCCTGGTGTTTGTGGCGCAATACGTTTTGTTCAACACGGTGTGGGGTTTGCGAACCCGTGCAACTGGCGAAAACCCGCGTGCCGCCGATACTGCTGGTATTAACGTTTTCCGCGTGCGCTACTACAACGTTTTGCTGAGTGGTTTGCTGGCTGGCTTAGGCGGAGCGTATTTTTCCTTGCAGGCCGTCGGTCATTTCGAACCGGGTATGACGGTTGGCGCAGGTTTTATTGCTCTGGCCGCTATGATTTTCGGCAATTGGACACCGCTCGGAGCGTGGGGCGCGGCCTTGCTATTCGGCTTTTCGCAGGCGATGTATAGCGAACTGCAAAACTGGTACACCCAGGTCGGCTGGTTGCAAACTCTAACCAGTGCCTTGCCTTACGTAGTGACCATTATTGTGTTGACAGGCTTGATAGGTCGCAGCCGCCCACCCGCCGCCGTTGGCGTGCCTTATACAAAGTAAAGTAAGGAAAAAAGTGGGTATCGTTTTCAAAATACCTCAAGAAAGAGCAGATTATGGAGCTTCTTCGGATTTTGTGGTAGAACGAATAGGTTCCATCATTAAAAATTCTATAGAACGTGGCAAAAATCGCATCTTCATCCAAACCAACCTCAAACGCGGGCTACCTTTAGAGAATATTAACAAAGTAGCTGGGCCTTTTGTGGAGGCTTGGGCATTGGAACAATTTGAAGATGTAGCCGACGACGTAAACAATCAGTATGAGCTTATAAACGCTCAACCGGGTAAACGTCTTGATCCTTTCGATATAATCTTGCAATTCAGACGCAAAAGCAGTACAACGGACTATATTTCGGCGAACGTGGATGCTAAAGCAACTGCCGAAGATATAGCGACATCTGGTAAAAGCTCAAATATAACTTCCTTCGCACGTATCAGGTCACAGTATATTGAAGACCCTGATTACATTTTTGTTATTCTTTCTTTGAAGCACAAGGTATATAGTGAACGTGACGCTATTACCCTTATGACCAACGGTATTATGGAAGTAACAGGTTATGCAGTTTATGATTTGAAATTTTTATCTGCTCCTGATATTAGCTACAATCCAGCATTGGGAACTGGTCAAATTCAGGTTCGGGACATCCGTTACGTTACAATTATAAAGCGTTCAACCTGGGAGTTTCTTCAGTTGCTAGACGGCAAATTTATAAAATCGCGGGGCGAGGAAGCGTGGCTCAAACAAGCACGCAAGTACAAGTGGATAAAAGAAGATGAATTATAACTATCTAATTTGTAACGACGCAATTGATGAAATGGCAAAACTGCCTGACGCTTGTATTGACCTCCTTATCGCCGACCCGCCTTATAATCTGGGCAAAGATTACGGAAATAACACGGATAGCAAAAGCTGGCAAGATTACGAAGCTTTTACCAATAGCTGGCTAACTCAGGCGGTGCGGATATTGAAGCCAACTGGCACTATTTATGTCTTTATGGGTGTGCGCTTTATTGCCCGCCTTTACCTGAATATGGAGCAAGATTTTAAGTTGCAATTCAACGGTTGGATTACGTGGCATTATACTCAGGGGATGGGTCGCAAAATCGGTTTTTCGCCTCGTCACGAAGACATTTTGTGTTTTACCAAAAGCAAAAACTTCACCTTCAATTTGGATGACATACGAGTTCCGCAAAAGTATTACCGCGAACGTAATAATATGGTTGGAGCTAATCCGGGTGATGTATGGGAGTTTTCGCACGTGCATTATTGTAGTGTGGAGCGTCAAAATCATCCTACCCAAAAACCTGAAGCTTTGATGGAACGCATAATACGAGCTAGTTCGAATGAGGGCGACCTGGTTTTAGACCCGTTTGTTGGAAGCGGTACAACCTGTCGAGTGGCCGATGTACTAAAACGGCGTTGGCTTGGCATAGACATAAACCCTGAATACATTGCAATGAGCCAGGCACGACTTGGCCTAACTTTTGAACAGTTCGATTCGATTGATCTGCGTACTCAACGTAGTCCCAAAAATAGCCCGAAAGCTAAACCTCGACAAGCTACCTTTTCACTTTAGGCTCTACCTGGTATCTGTGGTAAGATTTATTGAAAGCTTTTGTGGCTAAGATACTTCATAGATACAACTTGAGTACGGCTCACGATTTTAGTAGATTTGGCAGGTAATGGATGAAG
The DNA here is from genome assembly GCA_038207455.1 of Chloroflexia bacterium. Lineage (GTDB taxonomy): Bacteria > Chloroflexota > Chloroflexia > Chloroheliales > Chloroheliaceae > JBBQZT01. The sequence continues at coordinate 1,137 of JBBQZT010000063.1, read as the reverse complement.
CGGATATACCGCCTGACAAAAGGTTACGAGTTTCAACGAGTGCGGCAATATGGCAAAAGCTGGGCGCACCCGTTATTGGTGTTGGTAGTCGCGCCCAACCCACTTGAAGTCACCCGTTGCGGCTTTTCAGTCGGCAAACGTATGGGCAAGGCTCACGTGCGTAACTATATCAAGCGGTCTATCGGCGAAGCGGTGCGGGTGCGACACGCTGGGATCAAACCTGGCTACGATCTGGTCTGGATTGCTCGGCAGAATTTGACTGAGGAAATCGGTTTTTGGGAAATTGATAACGTGGTCGAAAGTTTGTTGCGCCGCGCCCGACTACTAGATTGGACACCGCCGCAGGCCATCAATCGGCCCAAACCCTCACTTGATAGCTAAAAACTTTACAACACCACTATACTATATATATGGGCAAAAATAAAACCCCTGGCTGACACTTCGTTTGAAATGCTTGACCAGGGGCTTTTTGCTAAATTATTTTGGCCTACTCGCGTGGGTGTGAGTATTAGTCGCCGCTCGAACTTACCGATTTGCATTGGCAATCCACCCTCTCGCAGCCATGAAAGCTTGTTTGCGGCTTTGTTTTTCGGCTGCTTTAGCCGCCCGCGCTTCCTTAACCTGCTGAAAGTGTTGGATTTCTCGCCTGAACTGTTCGGAATGCTCTTTGGCAAACATCTCTGCCTGATGATAATTTTGGAACATGGTTTTGTACCTCTTTCTGTGATATAGTAATCTTTATGGTTTAGAAGTAGCCAGCCCATACTTTCTATAGACATTAGCCGCTTCTACCAACAAGAATTGTGTTTTCACGTCTCTTATTGCTTGCCTGATTGTACTATATCAGTGCTTGAATTGGTGTGATGTGAGTCACAGTACAACTAGGTAATTAAGCGTATTATGCAGCAGGTATTTAGACCTATTGCTATTGATAGTCCCTGAATACCACCGAAAGCTATCACACTCTGAATTTACAACAGTTATAATAAGATGTACTGAACTCGACTTTACACAAAATGTGGGCTCGGATCTCACGTAAAAGCTACATCTGACCTTATTTTTCAAACAAGTGGCGGTAGAGGCCATGTCTGAAAACCTGGTTTACCCTAGCTATCGTGAGCGTGTAGCGGCTCTCAA
>JBBQZT010000062.1:0-36013 GCA_038207455.1 Chloroflexia bacterium | reverse complement strand
CCCTCTGAAACTTGTTAAAGACTATACTCTGGATTGGTTCGCCCCCGGTTGGAGTAGTGGGTCGGGCGACTGGCTGCCCGTTGAGCCAAAACTCTAACAACCCGGCTGAACGATATTCCAGCACCGCCTCGCGCTCATCCGGGCTGTTGATAATAGTCACGGCGTAGCCAGCCAGCTTTTTGCCTGCACGTAGCTGTTCCATATAGTTTTTGTATATTTGCAAATTAAAAGGCGTATCCAGGCTGACAGCAGTTGCCGTGTCTTCACGATAGATTTGCCAATCCAGGTTCGGGTTGATCTGGTTGGCATCGTTCAAAATTTGAGCCAATCCAAACTCAGGGTGCTGTTGCTGGTCGTACACCACTACCTGCCAATCGGGAATAGCTGGAAACAAAGTTTTGCTGCGATGGACGAACATCAAGGGTGTATCCCCCCACTGAAGTTTGACTTCTGCCGTCCATTGTAGAGTTTGGGCCTGGTCAGTTGGGCCGACAGCAAACGGGCTGTGCAGGATAAAACCGCCATCTTTAAGGTCGTTTTGACTGGCCGTTGTCACGAAAGTTTCGGCCTCGCCGTTGCGGAACAGCGTCCAGTTGACCTCTACCTCCAAAGCATTGTCAATATTCACGAAAGGGTGCGCCACGATGACCGTTCCCAACTGGCGTACTGTATCGTTGGTCGCCACATATTCTAGTACGCGCACAAATGGCCCACCCAAACGCGCCAACGCATCGGCCCGCCCCGTTACATTTGGCAACAAGCCAGGGATGGTTTGCAAAAGTTGTTCAAAGCTCAATTCATTATAGCCTTCGCCTAGCAAACGGCGTACATCCGCCAAAGCCAGTTCGCGGTTACGAGTCTGGCTCAAGGTCGAAATTGCGCTTTGATAGTTGACCACCAGCTTGACCGACTGATTTTTGTCATGCTGAGTAAAGCGGATAATGGTATTATTAAGACCCGCTTCGTGGGTGGCATCGCTGGCTTGCGCCCCGTGCGTTTTGATGCCAGTTGGTTGGTTGGTGCCTTCGAGGACGATTTCCCAGTGGCGCGTCGTGGGCAGACTTTCGCAATTGCCTTCGATAGCCCCAATTTCAATCTCCACACTGCTATCGGTGGTGCGGGCTTTAATATTTGTCCATTGGAACTGTCCCTGTAAATAATCTCCTGTTGTGCCATCGTCTTCGTACAGCCTGAACGCACCATCTGTGTTGGGTTGCACAAAAATCCGTAGAGCTATTCGGTCTTTGGGTTGGGCATCTGTCGTGGGCGCGATGCTTGCCAGGGCCACAATCGCCCCGGCCTTGACCAGCATCGGCACGCGGTTGATGTCGCCCACCATCCGTACCCAACGCGGCCCTTCCCAGGTCTCCAGGGTGTGATAATCAATCCAACTGCCTACGGGTAGCCACACATCAATCGCGGCAATCCCGTTGATAGGGTCGGCGGGGAACACAATCGGCGCAACCAACATATCGTCGCCGAGCATATATTGATAGCGGGCGTTGTAGGCGGCTTCGCTTTCGGGATAGTCGTAATACATCGGGCGGCACAACCCCACCGCCGTATCGGAAGCCACTCGCCCCCAGGTGTAAAGATACGGCACAAGCTGGTAGCGTAAGTTGAAAGCCGCCTGGGTCGCTTCGTAAATGTCCGGGGCAAAAGCCCAGGGTCGGCGTTCCGCCAACGGGTCTTTGGTGGAGTGCAACCGCAGACACGGGCTTAACGCGCCATATTGCACCCAGCGGGCGTACAGTTCAGGGTCGGTTGGGCCGATATGCCCGCCAATATCGTGAGACCACCAGCCGTACAATACATTGGAAGCCGTTGCGGTCATATAGGGTTGGAACTGCAAAGCTCCCCAGGTGGCATAAGTATCGCCTGAAAAGCCAATATGATAGCGATGGTTGCCCAACCCGCCCCAACGACTATACAGCATCGGGCGCAAATTTCGGCGGGCCGAGTCGTAAAAGTGCAGGTGGTTGAGCCAGATGAGCGGGTCAAGCCCGGCCATTTCGCTGCTTTCGCCTTGCTGCCAATCCATCCACCAAAAATCAACGCCCTGCTCTTCAAGCGGGTGATGTAGTAGCTCAAAATAGTTACGTGCAAAATCCTGGTTGGTAATATGGAAAGGAATAGTCTCACCTTGCGCCGGGTCAAGCCCCATCGCAGTAGCAAAAGCTGGATAAGCTTCCTCAAAGCTCTGCACCCCCAACGCCGGATGTAGATTCAGGGTGGTTCGCAAACCATGTTGATGAACCCATTTCAAAAAGCCTTCGGGGTCGGGAAATAATTCTTTATTCCAGGTATAGCCTGTCCAGCTATCCTTCGTGTGCCAGTCCATATCAATCACCAGCACATCCAGGGGCAGGTTGCGCTGCTCAAAATCCAGCACCAGTTGTTCCAAATCTTTGTCGCTGTAAGCCCAATAGCGTGACCACCACGCCCCCAGCACAAAGCGCGGCACTAGCGGAATATCGCCGCCAAACTCGATATATTCGTGCAGAGCCGCTTTATAGTCGTGACCGTAGCCAAGAAAGTACCAATCCTGGTCGTCCGGGTTGCGGCGCGGCTCTACCCAACTATTAGTAGGGTTCAGCAATACCGATTTACTATCATCAAACAAGCTCCAGCCCGCCCGCGACACAATCCCTTCGCTAATCCGCACATCGCCGCTAGTATTGTCCAACGTGCGGTTGGTGCCACCCAGGTTGAGCGGGTTGGGTGTGCCGGGTGTCCAGCTATGGCTCTGGCCTGCCACCTCGTACTCGATTTGCAGATTCTGTGGGCTGAACGAGCCGTTTCCAGGGCGATATTGCACTTTCAAGTAACCAGTATCAATCTTTAGCACGCCTTCGGGGTCAGTCTGAACCGTGAAATTTGCTACATTAGGGGTATAGCGGTTGGGGAAGGCGAATGTACCGCGTTCCTCAAACTCGCCCGTGTGTGACCATTCCAGCCGTAACAGGCGCGGAGTTAGCACCGTAAAGCGGGCCTTGCCATCGCTGGTCGTGACGAAAGTAGCAGGGTTGGCGGTACCCTGGCCTTCGAGCCGGATACGCTCCATAAATGAATTTGGGCTTTGGGGGTTGGTTGCCTCAAGCGTCATCGGTTAATTTGCTCCTTTACAATTTTTGCCGTTTCCAATTTTGCGTCCATACTATAACATAACTTGCAAGCCACGAGCTACGAGCCAAAAACCATTTTTACCACGTAGACACGAAGAGGCTTTAGCATCAGGAGAGGAGCAAAGGCGGTTGGGTAGCTGCTTTGTTGGATATTGCTCCGTCAATAGATGTTCCCGGACAATCCATTGGCGGAGCAATGTCCAACAGCTACGGACTTTGCCTTCTCTCTGCGTTCTCTGCGTCACCATCTGGTTGCAGCGATGAAATACGCGGCTTATTGGCTTTTGCGGAGGCGACGCAGGTCGGATTTGGCCGGGCCACTAATCATCTTGCCGTAGGGGTCAAAGTGCGAACCGTGACAAGGGCAGTCCCAACTCTTTTCGCCACTGTTCCACTGCACAACACAGCCTAGATGCGGGCAAACCGCCGCACACTCGTGCAGTCTGCCGTTTTCGTCACGGTAGGCCGCTACTTTGAGCAGACCACGCCGCACGATTGCCCCGCTTTCGCGCTCGATGCTGGTTTCTTGCTGCACATCGCCAGGAGTCAGCCAATCGGTGTATTGCGATACAATATTAGCGAAGTCGCTGGCAAACTCGCCCGCCGCGCCGCCCGTAATGCGGGCCGGGTCATACAACCTTTCCCAGGGATTGGGGCGACCCATAATCATATCGGTTAGGAGCATACCCGCAATCGTACCGTGCGTCATACCCTGGCCGGAGTCGCCTGTCGCAATATAAACGTTGGGGCCAGTCAGCAAGTCGTGGCCGATAAAAGCGATACCATCCACTGGCTCCATCACCTGGCCTGACCATCTGAATTCGACTTCGCCCGCTTTGGGGAAACGCTCTCGCGTCCAGCCTTCCAAAGCTTCGTAGCGTTCGCTGGCATCGTCTTCCTGGCCGGTGCGATGGTCTTCGCCCCCCACAATCAGCAAATCGTACTCACCCTTTGGCGGGTCTTGAATATTCTCGCCTTTGTCGTCCTGACCTGCTTGCAGCCCCAAATCTTCCTGTTTGTTCTGGGCCACCTGCGAAGCCGCCTCTGCGGTTAGGTGTTGAATCCGCACATAATGGTAAGGGTCGGTGGTATCCCAATACAAGGCTTTTTTGACCGTGCCTTTTGGCACCCGCATCCCAATTACATAGGTGCGATACGGAGCTTGCTTGATGTGAATGGTGAGGCGGTCACTGATAGGGGAGTTAGTGGCGACTACGACGGCTTTGGCATTGACCGCCGGGCCGTTATGGGTTTCAACGCGCACATAAGCTCCAGCTTTGATGTCGGTGACGCGGGTGTTGGTGTAGATGCGCCCGCCGTAACGTTGGATAGCCTGGGCCAGACCTGCTATGTATTTGAGGGGGTGAAACTGGCCTTGATTGGGAAAGCGCAAACACGGCCCGGTATCTACCCCACCAAAAGGCGCACGCTGCACCCACTCGACTTCGTTTAGCCCGGCGCGGTGGGCAGCTTTTAGTTCGCGGCTAAGTTCTTCGGCAATCCCTTCAGGAGTCAGAAACAGATAGCCGTCCAGCCGCTCGAACTCGCAGTCAATATTTTCGGCCTGGGCAATGCTTTCGATTTGAGCAATAGCGGCGGTGTGGCTTTGGGCAATCAGCTTGGAGCCGTGTTCGCCGTGATACCGCTCCATCTCGTAGTAGCGGTCATCAATGGCGTTGGAGAGATGGGCCGTTGTGCGGGCAGTCATACCCCCGCCAACAGTAGCCGCTTCTAATACCACAACCGACTTACCCTCGCGGGCCAATAAATAGGCCGTCGTTAGCCCTGCTATGCCTGCCCCGACCACACACACATCGGCCCGCGTGTTGGCGGTCAAAAAAGACTGCTCCGGCATCTCCGCCGTATCCATCCACACCGATAAACTTTCGCCACTACTACTTTTCATGTTGTTCCTTCCTTTGGCCTTAATTTCCTGAGCCACACCATTTTGTCTTATAGTAAGTATGCGATTTACGTTACATAAGGCGTGCCAGCTTGAGCGAAAAAAGCGTTAATATTGGTCAACTGTTTGTAAGATAGCGCGTTTTTCTGGTACACTGGCAACTAATCTTTCACTTACACTGAAAACTGACGACTGAAAACTAATAATATGAGTAAATTAGATTTGAAACAAGGCAAAACGACTTATTTAATGGGACTAACAGGCAATATTGCTTGTGGCAAAAGTACCGTGTTGCGAATGCTGCGGGAGCGGGGCGCGTACACCATTGACGCAGATACTATTTCGCACAAAATTATGCGGCCGGACGGTTCGGCCTATGAGCCAGTTCAGGCCGCGTTCGGGCCTACTATTTTGGCCGATACTGTTCCACCTACTATTGACCGCCGCAAGTTGGGGGCGATTGTGTTTGCGGACGCGGTACGCCTGCGTGAGCTTGAAACGATTATTCACCCGTTGGTGCGCCTGGACATTCTGGAGCAGATTGCCAAAGCCGAGCAAAGGGTGGTGGTGCTAGACGCAATCAAATTGTTGGAAAATAGTCTGGACGAAGCTTGCGATACGGTGTGGGTGGTAACTTGTACACCCTCGGTACAGTTGCAACGTTTGATGGCCCGCAACAGTTTTAGCCGCGACGAAGCTCTGTTGCGGATTGAGGCTCAATCTCCCCAGGCCACGAAGGTAGCCCGCGCCGACGTAGTGATTGATAATAGTGGTTCGCTAGAAGATACCCATCAACAAGTTGAAGCCGCCTGGAACAAGCTCGGCTAAAACAATATTCAAGTAATCTGTAGGCGGCGCGTCCCCGCGCCCACTATGATGCTGGATTTACAGACCTGCGGGCTAGGGACGCGCCGCCTACAAAAAAGTCAATATAGCGGCTAAAGTGGCTCTATCATTTTGGTTAAGAGTGGCTCTTGTGCCAGTCCATTTTGCTCGTTAGAATATGAGTAGAGAGTTCTTGAGTATAATTTAGCGACGAGAATGGAGAATTATGATGAGCAACCCTTTACAAGACTTGAGCAGCCGACCTATAACTTTGGAGGGCGAGTTCGTGCGGCTCGAACCGTTGGCGATGCGGCACGCTCCCGCGCTGGCCCAGGTGGTGGGAGACCCTGAAATCTGGCGATATATGCCTACCAAACTTAACAATCTGAAAGAAATAGAAGCCTGGATTACAGCTGCTCTGGAGGCACAGGCCGCCGGAGAAGTTTTGCCTTTCGCCACGATTGACCGGGCGACGGGCCAGGCTATTGGCAGCACCCGCTATCTCAATATTATGCCCAAAGACCGGGGTTTGGAAATCGGGCATACCTGGCTGGCGAAAAGAACGTGGCGCACCGCTATCAATACCAATTGTAAGTATCTGTTGTTGCAATACGCTTTCGAGCAGCTAGACTGTATTCGGGTCTGCTTAAAGACTGACCGCCGCAACGAACGTTCGCGTAACGCTATTTTGGGCATTGGCGCGTCTTTTGAAGGCATCTTGCGTCAGGTGATGGTTTTGTCAGACGGTACGTACCGCGACACAGCCTATTTTAGTGTTATTGACTCGGAATGGCCTGCGGCTAAAGCACAGTTGGAAACCCGCTTGCACCGCGAAAGTTAAGCCTCCATTTACTGTTCTCCCACTTTTATTCTGATGCTCACCCACCAATGGGGGCGCGGAGACGCGCCGCCTACAATAATAAAATAAGCGTATTTGGGCTGGTCTAAATAATGCTATATGCCGTTGGTGGTACTAATTACCGTAGCATTAAGGGACTGTTTATTTTTGATTGGGAAAGGCTGACGTGAACCCAAAACAGCAACTGAATATGGCCGAAATTGAGCTTGGGATGGTGGTAGAAGCGACTGCCGCCGACATAGGTGAAGCAGATGTGTCTAAACCCAAAGTAACAGAAGTGGTTAAGAACGACTCGGGCGAAGTCGAGAAGGTTGTCGTCAAAAAAGGGGTAATCTTTTCTAAAGAGGTAGAAATTCCCATCGAACGTATCCAGGGAGTTGAGCAAACACCAGGCACAGCCACCCCAAACAAAATGATTATCGTGGCTGAAGAAGGTGAAGTTGAAGCTTTGTCGGCCACCGGAACGGAAACCTTATCACCCCAAGTGCCGCCCCAATTCGCCGCCGCTCCTGATTTAATTGAGCAGATAAGCGAAGCTGTGCCGACTGCCGAAGGTTTGCGCGAACTGGAACGGCGGGGCAACCAACGCCAGGCAGCTACGGGGACACCAGGCGAGGCTAAACCAAAACAACAAGGGCTGCTGAGTACGTTTGGGCCAGGCTTTCTGGCTGGGATGGCGGGCAACGATAGTTCGGCTGTTACTACTTATTCGGTAGATGGAGCAACTAATGGTTACGGTCATCTATGGCTGCTGTTGCTGGCTACTCCCTTACTACAAATCGTACAGTTTGCGTGTGCTAAAATAGGGCGTGTTAGCCAGCGCGGTCTAGCCGAACTATTGAAACAAAATTACGGACGCAAAGCGGCTGTCCCGGCTTCGCTGATTTTGATGGTAGCTAATATCGCCCTGATCGGCAGCGATTTAGTGGCTATCGGGAGCGGGTTGGAACTGGTGACGGGGCTTAATTGGGTCTGGTTTGTCGTGCCTGTGGCGGTAGGCTTGTGGTACGTGACGGTTTATCAAAGTTTCGACGCAATCAAGAAGGTGTTTTTGGTAATGAGCCTGGCTTTTATTACCTATTTGATTACGGGCTTTTTGTCGCAGCCGAATTGGGGCGAAGCCTTGGCTAACACCTTTGTGCCACACCTGGACTTCGGCTTTGCCAGCATCAGCAGCGCAGTTGGTTTGCTGGGTGCGACCATTTCGCCTTACACAATGTTTTGGCAGGTGCAAGGCGAAAAAGAGGAGCAACGCAGGGGTACGCAAAACCAGCAAATTCGGACTGCGGCGTTGGACATCGGGAGCGGGGTAATGAGTGGGCAACTGGTGGCATATTTTATCATTGTGTGTACGGCCACGACGCTTTTTACCCATCATACCCAAATTACTACCGCCGCCGATGCTGCCAAATCGCTCGAACCATTGGTGGGTTCGTTTGCCAAATATTTGTTCGCAGTGGGGCTGATCGGGGCCGGTATGATTGCGATTCCGGTTTTGCTTGCCAGCACTTCGTATGCTATTTCGGGAACGTTTGGGTTGCCCTCTAGTCTGTCTAAGAAACCCTGGCAAAACGAGGGTTTTTATTTAATCCTGACTATCGCTTTGATAGCCAGTCTAGCCATCGCTTTGTTTGGCTTTGACCCGATCCAGTTGATGTTCTGGGCCAACGTTTTGCAGGGTGCACTTTCCCCTATTTTGGTGGTGTTTATTATTGTGGTGGGCAACAGCCGTAAGATTATGGGGCCGCGACGGCTCGGCTTGCCCATCACCATCGCGTTGATTTTGACTGCCTTGATTATGTTCACCAGCACGGGCTTACTTTTTTATGGCTTGCTTACGGGTCAAGGCGGATAATACCGACTTTTGCATCGCAGCAACCAGTTGACGGCGCGGAGAACGCGGAGGAAATCCAAGTTTTTATCCACATCTTTTCAATATTTCCACATTGCTCGATGTAATTTACTATGTTTTCTGTGATGCAAAACATCTGACCGTTTTACTCTATTAAAACCGATATTCTTCAAATAATCGGTAGGCGGCGCGTCCCCACGCCCGCGCTGCTACCAGACCCACCGTGCGGGCGCGGGGACGCGCCGCCTACAATATTGCTATTAAACCTCAGTCCGCTCCCATATTTTAGTAGTACTTATTAGCCGCGATATTCGGTCAGGCGGCCTAGCCAAAAGGTTATTACCGTGAGCAGTTGGAACAAAAATAAACTGGACACGAGCAATACGCCTACAAAACTGCTGCGCCACAAGCGGCCCAACAGCGCACCAGCCGCCAACGCTATTAAAGGTAGTAAATACAATTGGTAGCGGCTTTCTAGGCCGATGACCTCGCTAAGTAAGGCGAAGAATACGCCACTGACAAACAGGGCGAACAGTAGGGCGTTGAGGGGAGTGACGCGGCCCAGCACGACAATAGCAAAACGCTGCCGCCAACGTGGGGGTAGCTGGCTTTGGTCGGGCCACGCCGCTTGCCACCAGCCGATGAGCCAGAGCGCGATGCCCCCCGCCGCCGCGAACAATACTGACAAACCAAAATCGTCACGGGCCGAGGTATAGAGCCGTTTTAGGACAATACCTGGGTCAAAACTTTTCTTGGGCGTGCTGGAAGCAGTACCGCCAAAGCTGCCACTAAATTCTTGCGCGATAATGTCTCTAAATTGACCGTAATACAAAAAGTAGGCAATTAGCAGAGCTAGAACATAAATTACGCCCAAATAAAGCGCGTCCCGGCGGCCTTTCGCACCGCCAAAAACCGCCAGCACCCCAATAGCGCATAGCATAAAAACGTTGGTGAATAGGAAAACCCCGTAATGGCTAACAAAAACTACTACTAGCAAAAGCAAGGGCAATAGATAGCGCAGCGTTGCCAGCAGACGCGGCCAGATAGCCCGATTGATGTAAGCTGCCAATCGCCCAAAAAATCTTTGCGATAGGCTGGGCTGAGTTTTATCCTCGTCTTCGTATTTATCCAGGCGGCTGCTTTTTAGTTCGGTTTGCAAGTTGGTGGCTGGATTGGTAGCGAAGGGCGACTGGCTAACTACATTGTCAGGGCGTAGTTCTTCGGCTGTAGCTGTTACCACCCCTGCCGCCACCGTTTGTAATTCGTCAGCCCGGTGCTGGCGACGATAATGCACAATCCCGCTTGAGGTGACGGTGGTAATCGCAGGTGGCGGCACGACAATGGGGCTAGGACGGAAACGCCCCCAGCGGCTCAAGACTACGCCCTGATGAGCGCGGAAATAACCTAAAGTCCCGGCAGTCACCGTCACAAACAACAAAAAGGCCCACGCCCCAAATAGGTTGGTGAAATTCCCCTGCGAAAAAATCAGATAGACATAGCGGCAAACTACATATACCGCACAAGCCAACAGCCCAGCCCAATTTGTCCCCACTTCCCAACCGTGTTCCATTTCCTCGCGCAAAATCAAGTCGCTATTCGTAACTTGACGAGGCAGCTGGCGCAGCATAGTAGAAAGATAGTAAATCAAAAAGACCCCCGTAGCTTGCAACGCCGCATTGGTTAACTGGATTAAATCAATCAAAGCCGCGTCGGAATTGCTGGTCAGAGCCGCCAAAGGTAGCAAGAAAAAATAATAAGCGGGCGGGTAAGGTTGAGGCAAACCGTTGGGCAAATCGGTCTGGAAAAAGTAAATACCTTGTTGGACACGCTGTAAATTGTGTAAATCCAGGCCCACATCGCTGGAAGCAAATTGTGGGTGTATCATGACAAAATAAAGGAGGCCGAATTGCAACAAAAATAGCCCGGCCAGCCAGCCACTTTCGCGCCGTGTTACCGCTACCCCAAACAGCTTATACAGGCGAGGGCCAAACTCAGCCGCCGCCCACACCGCCAGCCAGATAAAAAACAAGCTTTCGGTGAAATTTTGCTGCAGCAGCACGGTCAGGCTCAAACGGTCATTGATGAGCCAGTAGCACAGACTGCCGATGATGCCCAGGCCACCCAGCAAACTAAACGGAGTCGGCACGCCAATAGAGAAAAAAATTAGCACGCTCAAAACGGCAATTAGTAGCAGCGGCAAGAAGCTGTCGGTAGGCGGGCGCACAAAAGGCAGGAAGCTAGTCTGGTGCGGTTCAACTTTGACCCAATCCAAAACTGCGCCCAGGTTGCGAGCATCTCCAGGTGGATTGAAGGTCTGGCTCAAAAAATGTAACTGTAGATTGCCATCGCCAAACCAATCGCCCGGCACGGCAAAGCTAATCTGGCTGTACGAGTTGCCCGATAACACGGTTTGGGTAAGCGGGATTTGATGGCTATTGGCCCATACCGTCAACTGGTGGTTGGGGTTGGCACTGGCGGTCACGTTTAAGGTGACGGTAATATCCTGGGAACCGACACCCGGTAAATTGACATAACTATTGGTGCGTGTCCAACGGTAGGTCTGGTCGGTGGATTTTTGTGTATCAAAGGGCGGTTCGCGGTCATTGAAGCCGGACACGAAAGGTTTATCGGTACGCGCTCCAATATCCACCAAATAAGTAGGTTTGGCCTGATAAGCCAGACCGAGAGCGGCCAGAGCTACGAAAAAAACAGCGATCAGGCTGATGCAGCCGAGGCTGGCACTACGTTGTCGCTGTTCGTTCACCTGATTAATTCCTTCGCTTTAGGCTTATTATTTGTAACTGTTTAGGATGCTTGTAGGAGGCTGCTCCCTCAGCCAATTGTTTTGAACTTGAAAGGTTAGAATACATCGGCTGAGGGAGCAGCCTCCTACAAAAAGCAGGAAGATTGAGCAGTTACATTATTTTTGTAGGACCGCCAGCCTAAAAATCTCGGCAGCAGGTTTAGCGGTGTCATTGGCCCTGAAAACACCATAAAAGCCTTCTGAACCGTTGGCGTGGCTCGGCCAATCGTATAAAGTCCAGATTAAAACGCCGCTAGTATCGGTACTGCCTACTGCCCGTAGCACTTGTTCCACAAAGTGGGCCTGATCTGCTTCAGTACCGCTATTAGGGCTGGTGGCTTGGCCCGCTTCCTCCAGTAAAATTGGCTTGTGCGTTTGTTGGCGAAGCGCGTTCAAAACTGTGGCTATCTCTTGGTTGCGGTAGTTGCGCCAATAATAATGGATGCTTACAAAATCAACTATTTTTAGCACCGAAGCGTCAGCGGCAGCCAAAGTGTTAGAGCCAGCCAGAGCCACGCCAATCGTGATTAAATGGTTGGAGTCGAGACGGCGTAATTCAGCGGCCATTCGTTCTAGCCAATCGAGGCGGTTCTGCCGATGCGCTTCCCACTGGTATTCTGTTCCATTCACAAAATCCGGTTCATTATACAAGTCCCAACCGAGAATAGTGGGTTCGTCCTTCCAATTGGATATAATAGCCGTCAGATAAGCCTTGTCCTGGGTTTCCTGGGAGGTATTCGCCAGAGGCCAATTATCCCAATCCAGGTTTGGCTCTTTACGCAAACCATCGAACAAGCTTACCAGCACATACAGCTTATGGGCCTGGGCCAGCTTTATAAAGTTTGCAAAAGCGGTTTGCTCTCCCCAACCTGCCCCCGCGCCGCCAAAAGCGTCCGGCCTCACAAAGACCCGCAGCGCATTAGCCCCCAAAGCTTGCGCCTGTTGCAGTTCAAAATCCACCCGTACTGGAGACCACGCGCTAAAATCTGTCCAGGCAAAATCGCGGGGATAATAATTAAAACCTTTCAGCTTCAAGGGACGTAGAGGCGCACCCACTACCAACTGTTCGCCCAACACCTGGACAAAATGGGCGGCGTGCTGCCGAAAAAGCAACATTTGAGTGCCGAGATGTCCCAACAATACCCTATAGGGTTCGCTATTTTCAGGATGATACTCAAAAAGAGCGCGTTCAAAATATTGTACTCTATAGGTATGCTTGTCACTTTGGTTTATTTGGTCGAATTCCTCGCTGATTGGAAATCCAAAGCGGCTCAAGCCTCCCTTCTGGTTCCAGTAATTCAAGAAACCACCGCGGATTGTATGGTGAACCTGGGGAAAATAAATCCCACCTTCTCCAGCCTGGACAGGTTCAAAGTCGTGACCAGCCCCCAATTCTTTACCCAACAAGCCCAACAGCACTTCGTACTGCGTGCCGATATTTTCTGGATGATATTCAAACCGTGTTCGTTCAAAATATTGAACCTGATTCCCATCTTCCTCAAATTGGGCGGTGATAGGAAAACCAAAAGCGAAAAGACCACCGTGCTTTTGCCAATAATCTAAAAAACTACCTTGCACCAAATAACCAGTCTGGGGAAAAAACTGGGAGATTTCCTCAGCCGCGTGGCTCAAATCGGTGGATTGCAAAAGTGCAACAATGCAGAAACTCGTTATCAGTAGTAATCTTAACCCATAGTGCGAACTACTAATCCATAACCTGCGAAAACAACAGCGTTTTCCCATTTATATTCTCCAGGCTGCGTCGTTAATAGTTATGTTTTTAACTGGTTTGTGGTTTTAGGTCAGCCAGTCTATAAGCTGCTCGAACGAATCGGCAACGGTGGCTGGGCCTAAATCTGCGTCAAAGTCACGCGCCCAATAGATTACTTTACCACTTTCAGTTTCGGACAAATCTAGCAAGAACAAACCATCGTCCTGACTTTGAGCAAAAGGCAATATATGGCGTGGTGCATTGACCCAAAGATGCTGATACTGCCACACCAGGTCGTCTTTATCTGCCTTACTCTGGCTATCTTCGCCATTTGAAGCCAGCTGAAAAAATCTGGATATTATAAAGCTTTGCTCGTTGCCTTCAAACTCGCTGTAAAAAGTATTTAGTTTAGGCTGACCGCCATTGCAATAAAGCAAAAAGGTAACGTATGTTTCGGGCAATCGCGTTCCCACCAATTCTTCTAATATAGCAATTCCTTTGGCTACTGGTTGGAGTTGGCTTTGGCTCAAATCTATTTGAAGTTCGCTTAAATCTCTCAAATTCGCCTCTTGTTGTGATTACTCTTATCGTCAGTTCAAATAAGTAAAAAATTGTTTCTAACCTATACAAAACTCGTTGCCTTCCGGGTCGGCCAGGGTAATCCAGTTTTGGCCGAACTCGCTCATTTCGTAAAGCCTGGTTGCACCAACTGCTATCAGTTGCTCGGCCTTAGCTTTAGCTTTTATGTATCGTTCGTCGGTCGCAACCCCGCCTTCAGTTGCCCGCAGATCGAGATGCCAGCGGTTTTTCCCCGTTTTGGCCTCCGGTACTTGCTGAAACCAAAAGCGTGCGCCACTGCCTTGCGGGTCAACAATCGCGGCCCGTGAGTTCCATTGCTCTTGAGGAATATTTTGGGCGATTAGCCATTCTTTCGGTATTTCTTGTACCTTATAATCCAGAGCCGTCGCCCAAAATGTAGCCAGCCGCACTGGGTCGGCACAATCAACTGTTACCTGAAAATTAGTAGCCATCGCTTATCTCCTTTTAAGAAACGGGGTGTAGAGCATAGATAATCCGGTCAAAATACAAAGTCAGGGCCGTCACCAAAAAGTACACCGATACCCCAATAGTCAGCAAATTGCCCCACCAACCGCCGCGTCTGCCCGCGTGGGCCAAAAATACTCCCAGGGCCAGGGCCGCGATGGGTAGCAAAAATAATGAGTAGCGCACGTACAAATTGATGCTCAGGCCGATTATAGCGAACAGGCCCGCCGTTGTAAACCAGGCGATGACTGCCCAAAATAAACGCCGCTGCCCGCGCCGAATTTTAGCATCGGCTCTGTTCGATTCGGTTTGGCGGCTACTATACCACAGCCACCATAGAAACCAGGGTGCTACCATAATCGGCAAAACCAGGAAATATACGCGGGCTTCGGCCCAAAACCCGGCCAGGCCACCAAGTAGCCACTCGCGCCGATTATGTACTATTTTTTTGGTCAGGCCATCTTGCTGGCTGAGGCGGTCATCGTTGACCGAGCCACCCACCTGATAATCTGGTAGCTTCGTCTTTGAGGTAGTTGGATTGGAAAACTTAGTCTGGATAGTGTCAAGTGCCTGGGGAATCATATCCCCCACAGTTTGTATGTGATAAAGACCAAATGATAGAGCCAGAGCCAGCAGATAAATCAGGGCGAAGGTACGGCTGCCTTTGCGCCGCGCAATGCAGATAGCTATAAGCAGAAAAACCGTTCCGGCCAGCAAAATCACACCGGGGTGACTGATGAAGGCCAGCGTCAACAAAACGGTAGTCAGGACGAAATAGCCCGGTTTACGTAACTGCTTGAACTTGACCACCACCAGCGTTAAAATCGCCAGCAGCAGCCATTCGCCCAAGAGGTTAGAAACCTGTCCCCAGGCGATGGACAGCACTCCGACGGGCATAGTCGCCAGAAAGAAAGCTGATAAGATAGCAGCGCGGCGGTTATTGAGGGTTTTTTGAGCCAGGGTATAAATCAGTAAAACCCGGCTGCTATCCAGGGCTACCATAAAAAATTCTAGCAGCAGCTTTTCGTCGGGTATCAGCCAGCGTAAAAGCCCGGCGAAGACATAAGGGGTGGGAGGATAAACCGTATAGCGTCCGCCCCATTCTTGCGACTGAATTTTGTTAAATAGTACCCCTTGTTCCCAAAGGGATTTGAACTGGTTGACGTGGAAGCCTATATCCACAACGTTGGCTTGGGGGTGCAAAAGGCCAGCCAATTTGATGGCAAACGCTCCGGCAAAGATTGCCAACACCCAACGCCGGGCTACGTTATCAGCCCACACCCGCCGCATTGCCAGGTCTGCCGCCAGCAGCAGTAAATAGGTGATACTAAAAGTCCACACTAAGGTCGGGCTAAAAACCGTGAGCCAGGGCCGTGAGCCGCCCGCTACCGCCCATACCAACGCTGCCAGTACAATGCCCACTCCTGCCGCCGCACCCCAACTACCAAAGCCGCTGCGTGCCAATAGTAGATACGCCAGCAGCACCAACGCCGTGAGCCAGCCCAACTGGACGACGGGCGGCACTCCAAAACTGTCTCCCGTAGCACTGATTTCACCGCTAAAAAAAACTACGCCGAGGCTACGTGCATCGCTGGGTGGCGTGAAAGCTTGCACTTGTAGCTCGATTTTTAAGTCGCCATCGGACGCAATCTTTTCGCTAGATACATCAAATTCGTAGGTTTTGATACCAACTTCGGCCCGACCTGCTCCAACTTTTTGTGAGTTCGCCAGCACTACGAAATCGGGCTGCGGGTTAATCCCGCCCGCGAAGGTCAATTTCAGGTGATAGGAATGCTGCCCAACTGCTGGAAAAAGCCAGTATGCGTCGCCTGTCGTCCAGCGATAGGGTTCCAGTTTGCCGTCCGGCGTGACATCAAAGCCGCCAGTCGGAGTGCGGCTAAATTCAACTTTGTTAAAGCCGTGATAAAAAGGCTCGTCCAGGTAGGTATCTTGATTCGGGTCAAGTTTGTAGCTAAAACCCACCTGCCACGCCAGCGTTAATAGCAAAAGCGTCGTCAGCACCAATACATAAGGGGCGGGTGTGCGGAAAGCTCGGTTGATAGCCCGACCTTCATTCGACAGCCAAACCCATAACGCACGCAAAACCCCCCTCGGCAGATTAACAGGCGGTCTTGTGAATTTTTGTTCGGTTGTTGGTGGGGAAAGAACCTTCATTATCCAAATCTTAATTCTGAAAATTGTAAAGTCAGGTAAATAAACGCCGTAACCAATCTACAAATTGTTGGGCCTGGGGTTTATTGGCATCAAGATATTTTTTGGTGACAGCCAGTCCTAATGGAGTGCTTGGTTCGTTCTGCCAGGCCAGATAAGTATGAATACGTCCTTTAGCTTGAGGGATTGCAGGGGAGCTTGCCCTCGCTTCTTGTAAACACTTTTCGGATAAGGCCCAAATCGGGTCGTTTCGCTGGTCTGGAACTAAGAAAGCTATAAAGTCTTCTAACATTCCAGGCAGTTTGTTATCAGGCATTAGCCAAATACCTATTTTTGGCAAATCATTAGACTCCACAATAGTGCCGTTTATGTCCGGTTCAACTGGGATATTTAGGTAGCTGGTACTTAATACATTTCTCAAACTCTGCCAACGTGCTGTTAAATCAAGGTCGGCATCTACCACGATTCCCAAGCTTTGCATTCCACTGGCTAAAAGCTCACCTTCCAGATCGTTAAAAAGGCTGTTTATACCGCCTTTCTCCTTTATCCTGAAATTTTCAGGTAACTTATAATGGGTTAATAAGCTTAAAAGCACGTGTTTGTCGTCGGGACCTTCCACTAATAAAACGTTGTTAATGCTCATTTAGCGAACCTCAATCTGTTCACGGGTTACAATTTCTAAAAGACGTTCATCAAAAATAGTTGGTATGATTTTATCGTTTTTATTTTCTAACCGGATGAGCAAACCCTCAGCTTGCTTATTTTCGAGGGTGGCTTGTTGGAAAGCCTCGATACAATCCCAACTGTGGGTAGTGGCAAAAACCTGCACATTAAGACGTTGGGCTACGGACAGTATCAAACGCCATAAACCTAGCTGTATGCTATGATGCAAGCCGTTTTCGATTTCATCAATCAGCAGCATACCATTTTTGGAATTTACTAATGCCAGCACTATGCCAAAAACCCGATTTATCCCATCACCCAAACTGGTGAGCGGGATTGGTTTATCACTGTTGTTAGTTTTGATGATAACAGAGCTTTCAAAACGTGGGTCGCCTAAAACTGCTACTCGCTCCACTTCGGGCGTAATAATGCGTAAGGCGCGTGTTACATCCTGTTCTAAATCGCTAAGAGCTATTTTGGCCCACAATTTACCTATATCCTCGTCTTTTAGACCATCTGCGCGAACAAAGTTATTAATATTTTGCTCGATCTCAAGTCCAGTTCTAAAACCATTGCTGCTGAGACCGCGATCTAAACGGATGATGCGCGGATGTTCACCATTGTTGCCATTTTTGATTGATAAAGCTGCTAAAGGGTTACTTGCTGTGTTATCTATAATTGGGGTTAGCTCCTGTAAGCGAAGAACACCATCGCCCGCAATTTGTTCAACAAACCAACTTAACGCTACAGTAAGGCTGTTTTTAGGTAAATGCAGAGAGCCGACTCCAATAACTGTGGAGTCTTTCTTGAAACTAGCTCGTCCGTGAAACAGATAGGATAAAGGAGCAAGTAAAGCTTCTTCGCCTTTTTCCTTGTCTTGTAACGGCTGTACTATGATACGACGACTAAGCTCTTTGCGGGCTAGTAAAATATCTATAATAGCTTGCAAATCACCTTTGTTTGCATACAGCCAAAGTGCTTCCAACACTGAAGATTTGCCCACACTGTTTTCGCCCACAATCAAGTTAACTCGGCCTAATTTTTCTATTTCCAGGTTTTGGAAGGCTCTAAAGTTAGAAATTTTTAGACTGTCCAACAGCAAGTCGCTCATTTTTCATCCTCTTTCGGGCTGCTTTCCAAATTAACGTCACTTTTAGCAGGCAATAGACATATAGTTTTTTCTATTATATCACTTATCATTACTGCTTCAATACCAGATATGTTATTGCTAAGGTATAAGCTGAAAAATCGCTGACGTGACGGCTGGCCGCGTCGTTTTTGTCGCCATTGACCGTAAAATCGAATAACCGCACCGAGCCGATAAATACATCTCCCCGATACAGGTTCAGATTGGCCCGAAAATCACCAAGTTTGGCGTAACGGCTGATGTCCAAATCTTTGGGGTTGGGCGGGTAATTGGGAATTGAGCCGCCGTTAAGCTGGGTTTGCATCGTCTTTTGAGCTAGATCAAGCCGGAACTGCAAATTTGTATCGTGACCGCCATCCAAAGCCACCGACCAGTAACCGTAATGCCCTTGCGGGTGCGCTCCGTAGGGCCGGGTATAAACATCGAGCGTGGCGGTATATTTGTCATTGCCGCCCGGTGTAACGATGGTTAAAGCGGCGATGCCATTATTATTGTCGCGTCTGGATGTCGCGCTTACCAAAACCACGTTTGGTTGCAAAGTTAGCAAGGGTGTAGCTTCGCCGTGCCATAGCTCTGCCGTCGTGACTAAGTAAGGTTGCCCGTTGCTATTTTTTATGGCGAAGGGCAATGGTTCGTCCCCCGCCAATCGGAAACCTGCCGTGCGGTATGAAGACAAGCCTGGTGCTACGTTTAAGGTATCTTCTTTACCATTGACGTTTATAGTCAGGGTTTGCGAAACCAGCGAGGCCACTTCCAGCTTTACATAAAAAGGTTCGCCCCCTTTCCCCGGCACAACGTTTGGTTGCGTGTCAAAAACCAGTTTGTCGGGTCGTGCCTCAAAAGTAAAAGGTTGTGTGCGAATTTTTGCCCCGTCTGCCCGACTAAAATCGTAGCGTGCAACTAAATTTATGTTTTGCTGGTAAAAATCAACCAGCGCATTGCTCCATTTTTTGTCTGACGGTCCGAAACCATAGAGCGTGGGGTCTTCCCCGGCCTGAACCAAGGCATAGCGGGCGGGCGTTCCGGTTGGCAAAGCTGGCAAAGCGCGATTGGCGATACTGATGTTGCCATATAAAGATGAGGACTGGCTTACGCCCGTGCTTTCCATAAAATACGCCGCCAGTTCCAAAAGTTGCGGCTGGCTGCGCCGATATTCGACAAAGTAAAGCGGGTCGGTAGGTTTGATAGTCTGGCCCAAATTACGCAACCAATGGTCGGCTTGTAGCTCATAGATATAGACACCCCCGAAATGGATTGACAGCTTGAGTTGCGGGAAGTTAGCCAGGGCTTTCTGTACGTTAGCCCAGGTCGGTTGGACTTCGGGGCTGTCGCTGTCAACCACTAGATAGCGGATTTCCAAACCTTGCAGCAAAGTCAGAATGCGGGCCGAAGGAAACTCTGTTCCCCAGGCCGAACGCAGCGCATCGTAGGCGGGCGGCATAAAGCCGCTCGAACCGTTCATAAGCGGCTGCCAGCCCAGGCGAGACCAGTAGGTGTAAAACATATCGCTATAGTTCGTCCCGCTTAACGGTACGTTCAGTACCGGGCCAGGGTGTTGGGCCAGCCATTGAGCGGCAGGGGGCGGCTTTTGTAGCAAGTCCGAGTCTTTGATAGAAACATCCGAGGCGTATTCAAAACATAATAAGCCGATTACAAGGGTTACAAAAATATGGGTCACAGGCGGTCTGAACAAAGAACCTCTTTGCCACCAGAAACTTGCCCCGCCCACAATTATAACGGGTACAATTGCCCAAATTCCCCAACTATACACAAAGGCTAATCCGCCTGTCACCGTTCCCAAAGCTAGACTTGACCAGAACGGGCGTAAGCGCACACGCGGCAAAAGAGCCGACACCCCGAAGCCAGCTAATATTGCCAGAGCCAAAGCTACAACATAAATAAAACGGACTGGCACTCGCAACGCCTGGAAGCCGGGCAGGAAGTTGTAGAGCAAGGCGTAAGGAAGCGGCACATCGCCAAAACGCCCGCTATGCCAGACCGGGCCAAAGGTAAAGAGGCACGCCACCAGTCCTAGCAGGGCGTAAAACAAACCATCGCTGTGGGTTTTGCGTCGTCGCCACACTACGATTAAGCCTAGCGCACCCAAAGCCATCGCGGTCAGGCCCAGGTACAACTGACGTTCGCCACCGCCCACTTCCCACCATTTGAGCGATTGCAGGGTCGGGTTCAGAAATTGCTCGTTAAGGCGGTTAAACTTGAACAAATCGAGATAATAGTTGGGCGCGGCAGACCAATTTTCAACCTCGGCCTGGCTACGTTCAAAACCTAAATCATTTTTGACATCGAAATATGGCTTTAGAAACGGCAATACCAGCAATCCCGTCCCAACCAGAATTAGCAATAATCGTCCTGAGCGTTGGATAGAGCCGCTTTTCACAAATTCTCTTTTCAAGCTCCAAATCACGCCCTTGAAAACCAGATACAAACCCACACACACTACCAAGAAAAGGCCCAAATAGGTGCTGCTTAAAAGTTCTAATGCGAAGCACAGCCCGAAGCCAATACCATCGCGCCATCGCCAACCTTTCAGAAAGCGGCGCAAAAACAGCAGACAAAAAGGCATCCATTGGGTTGCCAGCAGGTGCAGATGCGAGAATTGAGTGAAACGGTTGGGAAAGAAAGCGAAAATGACCCCGCTGACCAGCCCTGCGCCCCGGCTGCCAGTTAGTTCATAAACCAGCAAATAAGTACCCCAGCCACTTAGCACGAAGGAAAGTAGTAGCAGCACGTTATAGCCCAACACCGGGTTATCTGTCAGCCAGATTAGGGGTGTAACCAGGAACGCCTGCCCTATCAGACTTTCGCTAAAAGCCAGACTGTTTTGATAAGGATAAAAAGCGTTGGCATTGAACAGGTGCAAAGGGTCAGTGGCAAGAGCGTGTGCGTCCCAATCCAGAGTATAGGTTTGGAGCAGCGCGTCGCCCCATTGTTCCAGCGAACGCCCTATATTGGGCAAGACGGGCCAGGTCAACCAGAAAGTCAGCAGCACAAAGAAAAGCAAAGCCAGTCCGTGCAGTTGCCAGCCGCGCCATTTGGCGGGGGTATGGACGGTTTCAGCTTCGATTATGGGTTTAGCGGCCAGTTCCAAATTCCAAATATCCTAACGTCAGGCTGTCCTGTCCTTCTATCAGCACCCGCACACCGTCCGCCGGATTGTAAAGTCCGATTTGCACGGTGTAACGTCCAGGCGGTAAATCTGGCGGCACGGGCAGCGAATGTATATCTTGATAAGTATCACCGGGTTGCCAGAGTGCAATATTGGCGTGGCCCTGGAGCGGCGCAAGGTCACTTTGGGCGACGGTTTGGCCTACCGAGTTGATTAAATGTACGAAAAGCTTGCCCGGTTGCGACGGCTGTTTGACCACGCGCCAGACCAGCCGTAAATCTAACACCCCGTCTTTGATTTGGGTCGGATTGAGGTGCAGAACGTCGTTATCGTCTGCGGTCAAGATATTGGCGCGGTTGCCCACCGAAAGGGTCAGGCCCATTGGAAACAGTTGCAAACCGTTACCCAACCCCCACTCGCGTAAACGACCCGAACCGCGCCCTTGCCAAACCAGATTATTACCGATGCTGACAGGCGGTTGGGGGGAGGCACTTTGCAAAAATTCGACGGTTTGGGGAGTTAGTTGAGCGAGGCCAAGCTTTACGTCCAACACCGTCCAACGTTGGGCCGCCATCGCTTCCGTCACCAAAGCCTGCGCCCGACCTAGCCCAAAAGTTGCGTCCACCTGTCCCCGTGCGCGGTTTGCCCCCAGGCCGTCGCCCAGCAAAGCTAAAAGGTTACGCCGATCAATATCCAGATTAAGATAGACCATATACCCGGCACTGTCAACCAGAAGTTTGCCATCTGGTAGCCGGGCTGGTTGTAAACCGCTCATAAAGGCAAAGCCAGGGTCAAAACTTAACATCTGCCCGTCGTTTTTAGCCTTTTGCGTTTGGATATATTCGGCGACAGGTTGATAGGTTTTTTCCGGGCTGACCGCGTGGCTGCTGTCCCATTCGGTCAAAAAAGCTGGTGCTGCCAACAACGCCAGCCCGCACAGCCACAAATAACTTTTATAAGACGAAATATATGAAAGGTTCAGCCTTAAATTGATAGGTGCTGGCTGCCTGAGCGAACGAGTTTGAAAAGAAAAATTGAATAGCCCCCCAGTCAGTAGTGCGAAGGGCAAAGCCAATTGCACATAATACCAGGGGTGGAACGATTTGCCCAGGATAAAAACAGCCAGCAAAGGTGCGCTCCAAATTACCAAGATTAGCCATAAATCGCTCTGATTGCGCTGCCGAAAGGAGCGAAAAGCCAGCACGATCAAAGCCAGCGTACCTAATATAATGGTAAGGCGCGCTTCGGGATAGTCGCTGACCCGCCCGATTTCATCAATACCACTCCGAACTTCCTGCGGGCGCAACAATTGAAAAAACACCACCTGTCGCAAAAACGCACCCACCCCGCCTTTCAGCACAAAAATTGCTCCAACGAGCAGCAGACCCACGCCAAAACCTGTACTAAGCCAGCCGAAATTACGCCATTGCCGAAAATTCTTCCAAACCAAATAGATTAGCAAAGCAATAAATATGGCTAATCCCGGTAGTTTAGCCAGAAACGCGGCGGCGGCCAAAAATCCCGCTGTTACCAGTAAAATTTTATGCCAGCGATTTTGACCGGGCAAGCGCGTGGTTTCTACAAATGCGCCGCAAGCCAGCACTGCCGCAAAATTAGAAACCGTTTCCAACACCGCCACCCCACTGGCCCGTCCGTCGGCGGCATAGACAAAGGCCGCTCCTGCTCCTGCCAGCAGCGCGAAATTCTGGCCTGGCCTGGCCCATAAGCGGCCTGCCGTCCAAAACACACCCGCCGTCGTCACCACGCCCAACCCAACGCAAAGCTGACGCACCACCACGAATGCCTCGCGTCCGCCCCCATCCATCCCCCACATTTTTAACCACGTGCCGATAATCAGCAATGCGCCCGGCGGGTGCGCCAGCAAAAAGTCGCGGTAAGGCCAATTGCCCCGCGCCCACAAATCTGCACCCGTGAAATAAACCATCTCGTCATAGTTGGAAGCGGTCAGCTGTCCAGTAGCATCAGGCAGCAATTGAGCCGCGCGTGACCACCAGGCTATCAGCAAAACCAGACCTAAAATTAAGCCTGCTATCAGCCAAAGTAGCAATTTTTTCCAGTTGACGGGGGCAAAATGATGGGGACGAACCAGGGGGGATGTATCAGCGGTTTTTAACTTGAGCAAAACCAACACTGCTCCCAACCAGACTAACCAGGCCACCAGTCCAAACGCTGGGAAGGGGGCGTTCCAATCTGCAAAAAAATTGGAAACCGGAGCAGCTGCGCCAAAGTGTAGGTTAAAGTAAGCCGAAAACACTTGAGCCAGATTTGATGGCAGACGTAGGGTTAAAACCAGAGCCGCGCTGCTTAAAATTAGCAAAAGCTGGCAGAGCCGTAGAACTTTTTTGGATTGAGAGGGAGCAAGGCTAATTTGGATAGACCCGGTCTTTCGAGGAGCGACTGGTTCTTTGATGACACAAAACCTTTCCTGAAAACATTTAATAATATCAAAAATATTATATCAAACGTGTCGGAAGGCTGCAAAGTTACTTTAGCTGTTGTCTCGTTCACGATGTGGGTTGGTAGGGTCGGGCAACACCTCGATGTCGTATTGGCTTTCGGGGTCAATCTCAAAGTCGGTATCTTCGGTAGCGTTATTAAGATAGTCCGTCAGCTGCTCCGTTTCAGTGGAAGATATGGGTAGGTCAGCAGCGGCTGGGCGATTTTTCAGCAAGCGCAGATCGTTTGGGTTGAGCATCGGGAGGGCCAACCGCGCGTCGCCTCGGTCATAATCGTTGGGATTGCGGTGGCGTGAAGTCAAGTCTTTGAAATCTACGGCGTGGTCATAGATACAAACCCGGTTTTTGCCAGTGTTTTTGGCGCGGTATTGAGCGGCATCGGCGCACAGAAACAAATCGTGGCCGGTGCGGGCATCGTCAGGGTACGAAGCCATGCCAATGCTCATAGTCACCAAACCCTCTGCCCCAATCACATCTTGATTTGGAAACACGCTTACCTCCGCCGCCGCTTCTCGGATGCGCTCTGCTACCACCCTGGCTTCTTCAGGACTGGTGGCTGGCAGTAACAGGCATAGTTCGTCACCGCCGAAACGGAAGGCAATATCGCTGGCCCGGCTTTTCTGACGAACGACCAGTGAAATCTGGCTCAACAGCATATCGCCATAGACGTGACCGTAAAAATCGTTAAACCACTTGAGACGGTCAAGATCAAGCACCATCAGGGTCAAAGATTGATTGTGACGTTCGGCCCTGCTCAGTTCAATACCAATCCTGTCCCAAAATTCGGATTTGTTATAAAGCTCGGTCAGAGCATCGGTGCGGGCCAGACGGTCAATCCGTTCAAACAAGCTGGCCCGTTCCGCCGCCACCGCAATTTGCTTGCAAATATTAAAGGCCAGACTGAAATCGCTACCCCAAAAAGCATAGGAGCGGTATGAAGCCAGGTGTAGCACCCCATAGGTGTGTTCCTGGGTTTTGATTGGCACACATATATGACTTTGCAGTTCTGGGAAATCTTCTAGTACCGGACAAATCGCCTTACCTGGCAGGTTCACCGCCATATAAGGCTCGTTTTGGCACAGCGCATCGCAAATCGAAGTCGGTTTATAACCGGAAGGGTGGGTACTGGCTGTACCTATGCGGCGGTGCGAATGGTAAAGACTTTCACTATTGCGTGAACGGGCTGTCTGAGTGAACTCACGATACTCGTCTATCTGGCTTGTATCCGTCCCATCCAGTTCCTCTTTAAGTGTGTCTAGCAAACCCAATCGTTCAGCAGCCTGTCCATCTGAGTCAGCCACCTCCCCCTCCATCACTTGATATTGGCTGACCAGACGCAACACTTTGCCGTCTTGCTCAATCGCGTGAATAGTGCCGACATCGAAATGAATAGCCTTGCGTACCTCGTCCAAAGCCCGGTGATAAATCTCCTCGATGTTACTAAGACCATTAATAGCGTTAATTACTCCTAAAAGGCTTTGCTGCTGCTGAATTTGTTGTTGCAACTCGTCGCCCAAAGCTTTCAGACGGTAAATATCTTTGATAGCAATGACCCCGCTTACTACCTCGCCGTGTTCGTTTGTCACCGAATTATAGCTACAAGCTGTCCAATTATCTTCGCCATCGCTAGTTTGAATTAATGTTTCGACGTTGGAAACCGACTGACCGGTGCGGAAAGCCCGTTTGAGCGGACAATTCAAGCACAAAGATGTCCCTTCCGGGCTATGCGGCATTAAAACCTCGCTACAGGTGCGACCAACCGCGTTTTCAGTAGCCCAACCTGTAAGATTTTCCGCACCTTTGTTAAACAAGGTTATTTTGAAATCACGGTCAACTTCGATAAAACCATCTACCGCCGCATCTAACACAGCCAGATGGCGACGCTGCTGGTTTTCCAAACGCCGAACGAGGCCAATATTTTTGAGCAAATTTGCCAGAGGAACGGCCAGCGTTTCGAAAAGCTCCAGGTCTGACACGGTAAAATCACCTTTAACCTTGTTGACAACCATGCACACACCCAACGTGCGCCGCTCTGATTTAATCGGTACTACAATTTGGTTACGCACGCTAAACTCTTCGACGCGCGTCGGGTTGCAGTAGGGGTCGTTGGGACAGTCGTTACTGAGTCGAGGCAGACCTAATCGAAAAACCTCCAATGCCATGCTTGGGTTGGTCTCATTCAGATAGATTCGACCCAATACTGCCGACTGGTGACTCCGAAAGCCAAAGACTGAGGAGTGAGGTATCAATGATTGGCTTTCGGAGTCGTGCAGTAGCAAAACAGCTTGCTCCACTCCCAACGTTTGGGCTACTACCTCCAGCCCCCGCTGCAAGGCCAATTCAAAAGTTGGCGCGTCATTGGAAATCTGCGAAAGCTTGCGTAAAGCTTCCAGCTGAATGTGCCAGACCGGACTATCTGACGTAGTCGCAATGTCCACAACGGCCTTGAAGCCTACCCTACTTTGACCAATGCCTATATTAATGTTATCAGTAGCACTCATTACAGCCTATATTATTCTGCCATAGCTACTACTAGCCTTTTATTTTGGATTGCTGGCGCGATCTATAATAGACTCTATTAGTCTAGCCAGTTCAGGTTTTGGACGACTTAATATATGTCACAATATTACTACAAAGTTAGGGAAAAAGAAAGATTTTTTGCAACCATTCTCAAAGTCGTCGCTGTACCCAACGGCTACTACATCCTTATTTTTAACTAATTTCTAATAAACACCCCATTGTTCTATGGCAATCAATGTGCCACAAATTATGTTTAGGGCTTTCCAAAGCCACAAAAATCCAGGAATCATCTTTCTGACCTCAACCAGATGATTGTCTTCTTATTGTTAACTTAACTCCAATATTTATAGTAAGCAAGGGTTTTAATACAATAATGAAGATACTTGCACCTAATGTGCCAAAACGCTTGGTAACTCTAGCAATATAAAACGGCGGAATGAATTCCCTAAATACTAAGCTAAATCTTGGGGCTTTTGGCTAATTTGACGCAATAATTCTTCTAGCTCTTGAGTGCGGAAAAGAGCGGCCTCAAGTGCAGTTTCGGCTGCCAGCCGTTGCTGGCGTTCAACTTCCAACTGCGTTTCTGCCGCCAATCGTTGTTGCTGGGCGGTATTAGCTTGAGCTTAGAGCCTTGTGGTGGTTGGCCCATAGCTCAATGCTGATTACTCGTGGCTGTCCAGGTTAGGCCGACTCATTACCTGTCGGGATTTTGGGGACAGCGGGCGACGAACGGCGACGACGCGGGCGGCGAGTGGGCGCGGCTACCAGGGCTTCGCCTTCCGGTTCGGCCTCTGCTTCATCGCTTTCATCGGCGGGTTCTTCCGTCACTTGCGGCTGACCGCTAACCAGAACCACTGTGGGCGGCAAATCATTATTGTCGCCCGGTTGCGGTACGGTCTCGACCAACGTCGCCACTACTTCTATCGGAGCTTCGCCCCCATTTAGGGTAGAGTGGGCCATCACCTCGGAAGCGCGTTGGAATAGCTCCTGCTCAACCTGGCTCACATCCTCGGTGGGATTGGGAAAGTCGAGACCTGGGATGTGTTCCTGGCCCGACGTTTCGGTTGGCGGCTGGCTATCACTGACGGTTGCCTGGACTTGCGGCTGGTTATCGGCAGAGGTGTCGGGCTGGTTGGCTGTCACCATCTCCGGCGCGTTGCTATCGGGTGCGGCCTCGTGTGGAGTGGCGGCTTCAACCAACTGCTCGTAGCTAACGGGCTGCGCCTCGGCTGGAGACGTAACTTCCGTTTCACTTGAAGCCGTCGAGTTGGAGGTTTCCGTGCCGACTGCTGGCTGCTGCTCCTCAATCACCCCGGTGGGCAACATCGAAGAAGGCATCTCGCTCTCATTGGGTAGAGCCGGGCCAGCCCCAACTGCTGCTGCTTCGGATTGAGCCTCGGCAGGGGCGGCAATCGCAGCGGTTTCGGCGGTCAATGCTGCTTCCACCTCGGCGGAATAGGGTGTCGTCAGCACTAACCGATGCACCCGACTCTGACGTGGCTCGCTCGTTGCTGTAGCCATCTCCAGCAGCGCGGTGGGTTGAGCAGCCGCCAAAGTTTGGGCCTTATGCTGTTGCTCGACCAGTTTCGCCGCCGCCAACGCATATTTGACCGCACGGTTATCTTCTTGTAGATGCTGCACCAGCACCCGCATCTTGCGCGGCCCCCGCGAATGTATCTCTTGCGAAGGTTTCAGCACCCCTTCACTCAACAAACGCGACAGGATAGTGCCAGCCTGATTTTTGGCCTCGCTCTCGCTCATCTGCTTGCTCAGATAATCGCGCACGCTGCTCAATAGCAGTTCGTAGCCCAACCAGCGATTGCGATAACGCAGCCCATCAATCATAACAATCACATCATAGAAAAAAGACTGTTCCAACAAAGCGGGTTTCGGACCAAGTTCGGGGAAAGTCGGCCCGGTGTTGCCAGCCGGAGCTACCGTAGTAGCAGCTACCGATGGTGCAACCTCACGCTGCATTTGTTCCCGATATGCGCCAATGGCTGCTTCCGCCAACACAGTTTTGCGTTCCTCTGCCGCCCGGTTCGTCCCACTTTCGCGGCGCGGCGCAGTCTGCTGAACTGGGTCGGGAGCCTGGGTTGCGACTTCCAAAGCTGCGTCGCTATCTAGCACCACACTTGCCACAAACGGGTCAGACGTATCGGCTAAAGATGGTTCAGCCGCCGTTGCCGCCTCCAGCACAACTGGTTCGAGCCTGTCTTCACCCTCGTCGCCTTCGTCCTCGCTGTCGTCGGTCATAATCGTGCCGCCGGGAGACAGATGTTGGCGTTCCAAATCGCTCATCACTTCGGCGGGCAGTTTGGGCGAACCGGGCAGCGACACCCATACGATATGGTCGGCTTGCTCAGTTTGGATAACACCGGACTGCTCAATCGCACTTAGCATCGCCTTGAACTTAGCGAAACCGTAGCGACGTTCGTTAAAGTTGGGCAAACGGCGCAGAATTTCTTCTTTGAGGTCACGCGCCCGCAAATGGCCGCGTCCACTGGCTAATTTCTGGCTCAAAATGTTATGTACCAAATCTTTGATGTCCTCAAAGTCGTTGGCGGCTTTGCCACGCGGAGCTTCGGGCTGGGCGGGGGTGGGAGTAGGACTGGCCGCAGCCGGGGCGGGCGGAGCGTAACTGCTACCCGCTATTCGTTCGCTGGCTGCCGGAGCTTTGGTAGGGCTTGGGTTAGTCGGGGCAGGTGTGGGCGTGTAGGTCGGTTGCTGGTAGGCAGCCGGGGGCGGCGGGGTGGGCTGATAGCCTTGATAAGCTGGCTGCCCGCTTTGATTAGGGCTGGCGGCGGCTGGTGGCGGCGTATAACTACCGGGTTGCAGGTAGGACGACGGTTGGGCATAGCCCTGGGTGGGCGGCACATAACCTTGCGGCGGCTGGTTGTAACTTGGCTGTGCGCTCCCATATTGGTTATTAGGCGGCACTTGACCGGGCGTGGCTTGAGGCGATTGTGGTACACCAGGGTATTGCGGGTATGCACCCGGTTGGCCCGTGTACCCACCGATGGTTTCAGGTTGGTAAGTGCTAGAAGGCATGGGGGTCTGGTTGTACGAGGGCTGGCTCTGGCTGCTGTATCCAGACTGGCCCGTGCGGGTGCGGCTCTGGCTACCCGTCAGGCGACGACCCCGACGGTCTCGATCATTGTTGTTTTGAGCAGTAGTTGCGCCTGTGGGGGGAAAGTTGCTTTGGTTGTAAGGCACGTTCTGCTGGGGCAACTGAGTCGCACCGACGGGCGGAACACCGTTGGGGGTGTAACCATACGCGGCGTACTGCTCGTAAGCTCCTTGCGCCAACAACTGCCGATAGGGGATAAACTCGTCCGAAACCTGTTGCAAAACGTTGGCAACATAATCTGGGCCGATCACAATCACGCGCCGCCCGCGCATTTTGGCAAGCCGCACGACGGGCATCATATCTTTGTCGCCAGTAACCAATACGTAAGTGCCGATTTGGGGCATCAGGTGCAAGAAATCTATACAGTCCGTGACCATAATTGGGTCTGCCAGGCTTTTGCCGCGTCCCATCTGGCCGGACAAATCGTTGTTGGAATGGAAAACGGGGGCATAAATTGGCTCGACCCCGGTTTTATATACTTCCAGGCGGTCAACCAGAACCTGCCACTCGGCATAAGCGCGGGCCATTACCAGCGTGCCGTACTGTTGAGCCTTGCGGACGATAAGCTCCAGGTCTGGACGGTTCACGCCCCGGTCTGCATAATTGCTAATAACCAGGTTGTCCCAATCAATAAAAAGCGCGACCTGATCCATGTCGGGGTCATAGCCCCGGTTGTATCCAAAAAATGGGTGAAATGGGTTATTTGACATAACTCTATTGTTTCCTTCTTAATCTAAACTTGTGTGTCCTCTTTGGCTTGACCTGGACGTGTTTCGCCAGCTATACTCGATTCCTTATAATAATCTTGATGCCAAAGAGGAGTTGAAAATTGGCTAATAATGCTAGTAAAGGGCTGAACCGCACCGATGGCCGCTTGCCCGACCAGCTGCGACCCGTGCGAATTACGCCCAACTATACTGAATGGGCCGAGGGTTCGGCCTTGATTGAGTTCGGCAAGACCCGTGTGCTGTGTACTGCCAGCATTGACGAAAAGCTGCCACCCTTCCGCGTGGGCAAGGGCATTGGCTGGCTGTCTGCCGAATACTCGATGTTGCCGCGTTCGACCCATACCCGCACTGCCCGCGAAGCGACGACGGGTAAGGTGGGCGGACGCACCCACGAAATCCAACGGCTGATTGGCCGCAGTTTGCGGGGCGTGGTAAATTTTATCGAACTGGGCGAACGTCAAATCCTGATTGATTGCGATGTGTTGCAGGCCGATGGCGGTACGCGCACGGCAGCGATTACCGGGGCGTATGTGGCTCTGGCTTTGGCCTGTCGCAAGCTGGTCAAGGCGGGAGAACTCAAACACCTGCCACTGATTGCGCCCATTGCCGCCGTCAGTGTAGGCATTGTGAGGGGTAATCATTTGCTCGACCTGGCTTACGATGAGGATAGCAAAGCGGCAGTTGACTTCAACGTGGTGATGCTGGGTGGCAGCCACGCCGGAGAACTGGTGGAGGTGCAGGGAACGGCGGAAGGCGCACCTTTTTCGCGGGCCGACGTAAATAGTCTGCTCGATCTGGCCGAAAAAGGGCTGCACGAACTTTTTGCGCTCCAACAAAGTGTGTTGGAGGCCGTTTAGGGCTTTTTTAGTGGGCGCGTGCTGCAACTCTCAAAGTTCCTCCGCCATCGCAAACAAGCTACGCATCAGCGCGTCGGTATCTTCGGGCCGACCTACGGTGATACGCAAATGTTCCGGCAGTTCGGGCTGGCTCAGGTTCTTGACAAAGATACCTTGCCGCTCCAAACGCTTGCTGATTGCGAAAGCGTTGCTTCGTAGCACTTTGCAGAGGATGAAATTAGCTCTGGTGGGGTAGGGTTGCAGGAAATTGAGTTTGCGTAGCTGGCGATAAAGCCGCCCCCGTTCGTTGCGAAGCCAGTTCAGCACCGCTTCGTAATGGCGAGGGTCTTCCAGGGTAGCTTCGGCAGCCAGTTGTTGGGCGATGTTGATGTCGTAGGTGGCCCGCACCTTCCACAACTGTCTGGCTATTTCCTGGGGTATCAGACCGTAGCCGAGGCGTAACCCGGCGATGCCAGCCCAATAATTGAAGCTTCTCAACACAATCAAATTGTCAAATTCGGCTACCAGGCTGGCAGTCGTGACACCTGCAAATTCAAAAAAACTCTCGTCCACCACCACGATGGCGCGGCTTCGGAGCAGTTTGGCTATTTCAACGGGCGCAGTAACAGTGCCGGTAGGATTATTGGGCGAACCAATAAAAATTAGCTTGGTGCGGGGCGTGATGGCCTGCAAAATCTGGTCTGTCTGCAAATCCCAGGTCTCGGTTTGGCGCGGCACTTCGACTAGCTGCGCTCCGGCCAGACTTGCATAAAACTTGTAAAATGAGACGGTGGGCGGGCAGACGATTACTTCGTCCCCCGTCCGCACAAACACCCGCATAATTAGGTCGGTCAGTTCTCTCACCCCGTTGGCAGGAACGATGCGCTCCCGCCTGACCCCAGTATAGCTTTCCAGCTTACTTCGCAAATTGGTTTGCAGTGGGTCGGGAAAATGGTGATATAAGTCGTAACCAGCTAATAATTCTTGTACCCGTAACGAGCAACCGTAGGGATTTTCATTCGCATCCAGCTTGACAATATCGGCTGGTTCGAGACCTAGCCGTTTGCTGACGACACTCAAGCTATCCCCCGGCAACTCGCTTTCCAAAGCCCGGATTTCAGGCCGTACCATTGCCTCTATATTGGTCTCAAAAGGCAAAGTGATCGCATACTCCTCTGTTTACCTACGCCAAAACTCTTGCTCTGCGTAAAATGTGTTACGTATCAACGCTGTCGCGTTCAAAAATTCTTTGCTACTATCTCAAATTCGGTAGCTTCGCAGACTTTGCAACTTACTTTACTTTACCAAAAAGACAGCCAGGCCGCCTTTAACTGCAAAATCCTATCAATCAAACAATCAAAATCTGATAACAAGCCTATATTCTGGATTTCTCTGCCTAAAATGGCAAATTTCGCTAATATTTTCACTTGTTACTATCTATTATACACTTTATTTACTATCTCAACAAGAGGCAATTCGCACGCTAAGGCCAAATATTTGTTGGACATCGCCTCAACTGGTTGCCGGGATACCGATGGATGAATCCATCGGCACTGCGTAACCGTGCAAAAAGTGGGTTGACAGCCCGCCCAACTATGTTAATATTCCTATTAGGAACGCTCCTTCTTTTTGTCGAAAGATAGATGGTCATAGAAAGCAGGCTAACTTATGTCTGAAATCGTGCGAGAAAATCCCCCCTGGGTCGCTTCTGAACTGACGATGCTCAACAGCTACCTGGATTACCATCGCGCCACTTTGCTCAAAAAGGTAGCCGGGGTTAGTGACGCGGATTTGCGACGTGCCTCTTTACAAGAAGCGGGGTTGGCGGCAGTTACCCCCGGCGTACCTGGACTTACCTTGCTGGGTCTGGTTAAACACATGGCTTATGGCGAACGCTGGTGGTTTCAAACCGCCTATGCGGGGCTGGACGTGCCGCATCTTTGGACTGACGAGGACGGGGATGCCGATTTGCGGGTCGAGCCGCACGAAACTACCGCCGAGATTTTGGAATTGTATCAAAGCGAGGTGGCCCGTTCGCGCGAGATTGTAAGTGAGGCGGTGCGTGAGGCCGGGAGCGAAACGGCGGCCTTAGCCAGCCACCCTAAAGACCCCCAGTATGCCGCGCGTTCGCTACTCTGGATTATGCTGGATATGATTACGGAGATGGCCCGGCACAACGGCCACGCCGATATTTTGCGCGAGATTATTGACGGCGAAGTTGGCGTATAATTTTTGTAAATACTAATTAACAGGAGCGACCTTACCACTATGCCAGGTCTAGCACCCAAAGCCCAGGCTTTATCCGCTACTATCAAAACTTATTATGAGACGCTGGACTCTATCACCAGTCGGGGCGCAACCAACGAAGGCGCAACCCGCACGGCCTTCCAAAACCTGCTGACTGACTGGAGCAAGCCCGCCCGCATGGTGGTGCTGGCCGAACAGACCATTGCTGGCACGCGCAAACAACCCGTGCGGCCCGATGGCGTGCTGGTGGACGACCTCAAGTTGCGGCGCGGCTATTGGGAAGCTAAAGACACCAAAGACGACCTGGAAGCCGAGATAAACAAAAAGATTATGGCGGGCTATCCGCTTTCCAATATGTTGTTTGAAGATACGCGCCAGGGAGTGTTGTACCAGGACGGCCAGCGTCGTTTTGTGGCTAATCTGCGCCAGAGTACCGAGCTTCGCCAGCTTTTGGAGATGTTCGTCAATTATCAGCCCCCGCTTATCGAGGATTTTCATAAAGCAGTAGCTCAATTCCGTCAGGAAATCCCCAATTTAGCTGCCGACCTGACCAAATTGATTGACAAAGCCCGCCTGGATAATCCCCAGTTCAAGGCCGCGCTGGAGAGCTTCCTGGAATTGTGCCGTACCGCCCTTAACCCCGAAACCACCCCGGCCCAGGTGGAAGATATGCTTAAACAGCATATTTTGACCGAGCGCATCTTCCGCTCTATTTTCCAAAACTCCGACTTTGTGCAGCGCAACGCTGTGGCCGTCGAACTGGAGAAGATGGTTAAAGCCTTGACCAGCCATTCTTTTAGCCGCGAAGCCTTTTTGGGCGGTCTGGATTACTTCTATCGCCCGATTGAGGATAAGGCCCGCGACATCAAGGATTACGACGAAAAGCAAGCCGTTCTCAATACGCTGTACGAACAATTCTTCCAGGCATATTCGACCCGCGCCGCCGATACCAACGGGATAGTCTATACCCCGCCCCCAATCGTTAGCTGGATGGTGGGGACGGTGCAGCAAGCTCTGCAAAGTGAGTTCGGCCAAAGATTGGAGTCGCCCGATGTGCATATTATTGACCCGGCGGTGGGGACAGGCACGTTCGTGATGGAGCTTATCCGGCGCATTCCGACCAGCAGCTTGCCCGACAAATACGCCGCCGAGCTTCACGCCAACGAGGTCTTACTGCTGCCCTACTATATCGCCGCGCTCAACATCGAACACGCTTACTTTGAGCGCACGGGCGAATACGCGCCCTTTGAAGGCATTTGCTTTGCCGACACGCTGGATTTGACTAATGAGCCGCAGCCTGTGCTGCCCGGTTTCGCTCCCGCCAACACCGAGCGTATCGAGGCCCAAAAGCACGCCCATATCAAGGTGATTATCGGCAATCCACCCTATAACGTCGGGCAGGAAAACGAGAACGACAACAACAAGAACCGCAAGCACAAATACGTAGATAAGCGTATCAGTGAGACTTACGCCAAAGCTTCAAAGGCCAGCAACAAAAACGCTTTGAGCGACCCCTATGTTAAATTCTTTCGCTGGGCCACTGACAGGCTCAACGGACAAGATGGTATCGTTTGTTTTGTCTCCAATAATTCGTTTATTGACCAGATTGCTTTTGACGGGATGCGAAAATGTTTGTTACAAGATTTTACCCGCATCTATACTTTTGATATGGGCGGGAATGTGCGGAAAAATCCCAAGCTATCTGGTAGCAAGCATAATGTATTTGGTATCCAGGTAGGCGTGACCATTACTTTGTTAGTTCGCAACAGCCAGCACACCAGCCGCGAACTTTTTTATGCCCGCGTGGATGAATGTTGGACTAAAGAGCAGAAGCTCAAGCACCTGGAAGAAGTGGGCGACTACACCCAAATGGAGTGGCAACCGCTTACGCCGGACAACCGTAACACCTGGCTAACCGCAGGCTTAAACGCCGACTTTGACAGCTTCTTGCCGATGGGGTCGAAAGAAGGCAAAGCAGACAAAGGCTTAAAGTCAGAAACGATTTTTAAGACCTATAACTTAGGAGTTTCTACAAATCGGGATGATTGGGTATACAGTGTCCGAATTAATGAATTAGAGCGCAAAATCAAGCTTTTTATTGAAACCTATAACGGTGAGGTTGACCGTTGGGCGCGGCGTGGCTCTGATACAACCCCACTAGATAACTTTGTGCTTTACGATGATAAACTTATGAAGTGGAGTTCTACACTGAAAGCAAGGCTTACTCAGGGGCAACACAAAAGCTTTGATAATAAAAATATACGTAGATCAATGTATAGACCTTTCTCACAGCAGTATTTGTATTACGATAATTTAATGGTTCACAGACCGAGCGGTTTTCATTTAGTTGTTCCAACTGTCGAAGCCGAGCAAGAAAATAGCATTATTTGTGTCAATGGCCTTAGCAGTAATAAGCCATTTCAAAGTTTAATGATTAATACTATTCCAAATCACGATTTACTTGTGACAACGCAATGCTTCCCGTTCTACACCTATAACGAGGATGGGACGGGGCGGCGCGAGAATATCACCGATTGGGCCTTAGCGCAATTTCGCACTCAGTACGCCGACCAAACTATTAGCAAGCTGGATATTTTCCAGTATGTCTATGCCGTCCTGCACGCGCCCGGCTACCGCTCCGCCTACGTCGAAAACTTGAAACGCGATTTGCCGCGTATCCCGTTTGTGCCGACGCTAGAAACTTTCCGGGCCTATGCCGAGGCGGGCGGCAAGCTGGCCCACTTGCACCGCGATTATACCGAAGTCGCGCCCTACCCGTTGGAGCGCGTCGAAACGCCTGGTATGCCGCTCAATTGGCGGGTGGACGAACGCGGGATGCGGCTG
>JBBQZT010000061.1:0-37057 GCA_038207455.1 Chloroflexia bacterium | reverse complement strand
ACCTTTGCCTGCTCCAGCAGTTCGATCAAATGAGCGGCCCGGTTGTAGCCAATGCGTAGTCGGCGTTGCAACAACGAAGTCGAAGCGGTACGAGCTTCGCGCACCAATTCCAAAGCTGCTTCGAATAAATCATCCCCGTCGCTTTCCTTGCTAGTGCGTTCGGCCTCAATCTCGCGCAAATCTTCGGGCCAGATGTCCGGTTGTACAAAGGCTTTGCTATCAGCTTCTACAAAGTTGCTCTGGTTTTTCCAAAAGCGCACCAAAGCATCAATTTCTTCATCCGAAACGTAAGTACCCTGGATACGCACGGGCTTACCCGCGTCACTCGCCAGATACAGCATATCGCCACGTCCCAAAAGCTTTTCCGCCCCGGTTGTATCCAAAATCACCCGGCTATCAATTTGGGACGTGACCGCGAATGTCATGCGACTTGGGAAGTTGGCTTTAATCAGACCCGTCACCACATCCACCGACGGGCGTTGGGTGGCTAAAATCAGGTGAATACCAACGGCCCGCGCCTTCTGAGCCAGACGACAAATGCTGGACTCGGCTTCTTCGGGCGCAACCATCATCAAATCGGCTAACTCGTCAATAATCAGCACCAAATAGGGTAGCTTTTCCCAATCGTTGCCCACGCCCGCTACTTTGTTATAAGCTTCCAGATTGCGATGGCCCGTGTACGACAGCTTTTTGTAACGTTTCTCCATTTCCCTGATAGCCCATTTCAACACGCTCATCACTGTCGGGGTCAAATCTTTGCCATGCTCACGCTCTTTTTCCGGGTCGGCCTCAATTTGGGTCACAACCGGGAAGCGTAGATGGGGAATACCATTGTAGGTACTAAGTTCCACCATCTTAGGGTCAATCATAATAAATTGTAGCTCGTTGGGCCGATATTGCAGCAAAAAGCCCGCCACGACGGTGTTGATAGCCACGCTCTTGCCCGAACCAGTCGCGCCCGCAATCAACAAGTGGGGCATTTTGGAGAGGTCGGCCACCATTGGCAGACCCGAAACGTCCCGGCCCAGTGCAATTTTGAGCTTACCCGCTTTGCGTATAAACTCGTCCGACTCGATTATCTCGCGCAATCCTACCGTTGCAATTCGCAAATTCGGTACTTCTACCCCGACGCGGGACTGACCCGGTACGGGAGCTTCTATACGAATAGCTGGGGCTGCCAACGCTAATGCCAGGTCGTTTGCCAACGCCACGATACGGGCCACCTTTACCCCGATGCCCGGTTCGAGGGCGTATTGGGTCACGGTAGGGCCGCGATTGACTTCGCGCACAAAAGCCTCAATCCCAAAGTTGCCCAACGTCTTTTCAATCAGCTTGGCCCGCTCCAAAAGCTGAATACGTGCGCTATCTTCATCTACTTCGCTATCGGTGATATTAGCCAGCAAGTTGATACGGGGTAAAATCCACTCGCGCTGAGGGACCTCGCTAGGCATCGGAGACATCACTTCATCGCGCTTCCAGTTTTGCTGCAACGGCCTTTGCGCGTCTTCGTTGCCCGTCAGTTCGGAGTCGTCGCTTTTTTTGCGCTGAAAAGTGTTCACCAGTGGGTCGCCAGGGTTAGCTTTAGCCAACAATTTTTCCGGCTCACCAATTAGATTTATACCGTTCGGTACAACAGTTTCGGGGGGTGGCCCACTCTGACGGGGAATATTGACGGGCGGGCCGTGTAGCAACAAATCATCCAGTAGTTCAGAGTCGTCCGCATAGACCGGGGCGGACGGCTGATCTTCTTCTTCCTCCTCGTCAAAGGTAGAGTAGCCAGGATAAGGCTGGGTTTGAGGCTGGCGCAAAGCAGTGACGCGGTTGTAACCCCGTGCCACCTGACCTGGCAAGCGGCGCAACGACAAATCGAAAGCCAGGATTGCACCCACGATAACCAGAGCCAGCAGTACAAAGAAAGCCCCCACATGGGTCACGATAGCCGAAAGTCCGGTCACAGCGTAGTAGCCCAATGTACCGCCGCCACCCCCGCTTTCGGCCAACGCCTTGCCATCGCTTGCCGACAGATGGGCCAGACCAATCAAAGCCAATATGATGAGCGCACCGCCCAAAATCCGTACCGAGTTGATATAAACTCGATGGGTCAAACCTTCCCAAATCAACGCCGCGCCCAAAAACATAATCGCGGGCGGCACCAGGAATGCACCGACTCCAATCACCTGTCGGGCAAAAACGGCCCAGGTTGCCACGAAGCCGTCTTGAGCAAATATTCCTACGAACAGCACCACACCCAGCACCAGCAAAATCAATCCGTAAATCTCCTGGCGGGTCTCTTCAGATATAGCGGGCAGGCTGTCGTTTTGGTGAAAAGAATTGCTTCTATCGTCGGTGGAGCGGCGTTCGTTTCCACGTGCCTGACTATTGTTGGCATTGGTTCGGGGACGACGGGTCGTAGCCGCCCGCGAATTAGGCGGTTCGAGCAGCAAACGGTCAGTCGGAGTGCGTTTGGGTTGACTCTGGCTGGTGCGGCGTTTGCTACCGCTTACTAAAAGCTTATCGGCCTCGCCTGGGTCGAACGGCTGTATCTCGTTTATTATAATTTCGCCCGCTTTAGGCGCAGTTTTGCTGTAGCGTGTTTTGCTGCCGCCGACAGTCGGTTTGTCGTCTTTAGCCATCTTTTTCTCTTTGGTTTTTGTGTCGTAACTATTCAGCCAGCTTGTTTTTTGTAGGAGGCTGCTCTGCCAGCCGATGGTTTTCGGTCTTAGAATGACAGCTGTATCGGCTGGCGGAGCAGCCTCCTACAAACAGCCTGAGTAGTTACTTTGTGTTAATCACCCCAAAATGAGTGAAAGGTAACAAGTTAAATAGTAACCTTTATTGCTTGTAATGGTAGCACGGTTGTTCGCTCTCGTCAAGATTAGGTTCGATATTGTATAATTCCGACAGGCTGCTAAAAAGAACGGTTGAAAGGCTAAATAAGGGAAAGCTGAAATAGGCTGATGAAATACCATAATCGGAAAGATAGGGCGAAGCTTCTCCCTACCAAAAATATATTATTAGTTGGAATTTTACTGCTGACGTGGTTGCTGTCTGCCTGCGCCAGTAACGATGCCACCATCGGGGCGGTAGTAATCACACCCACCACTCCGGCGACACTAGCTCGTGCCACCACTGCTCTGCCAGCGTTGCCCACCGCTACGAATGCCGCGAGTGCCACACCCGAAGTGCCGCCCACTGTGCCGCCAGCCACACCGCCCACGACGCTGACTTTGTTGCCCACCCTCACCAACCCGCCGCCCAC
Source organism: Chloroflexia bacterium (assembly GCA_038207455.1). Classification (GTDB taxonomy): domain Bacteria; phylum Chloroflexota; class Chloroflexia; order Chloroheliales; family Chloroheliaceae; genus JBBQZT01. The sequence goes on along the minus strand of JBBQZT010000061.1, from coordinate 33,798 downwards.
CCCTACTCTGTCGCCCGTGCCTACTACTATTCCAAGCAATCAGACCGCAGTTTCCGCCGCGCCCGGTTCGTCTCCCAACCTTGTGCCTGTCGTAACTGCTCCTATTGCTTTGACCGCAAGTGCTACGCCCACGCCCATTCCCGGCCCTAGCCTTTACAAAGGGCAAATCTTGTTTAGCAATGGCGGCGACATCTGGACAATCAAACCAGACCCCGTTGCCAAAAGCAAGCTTACCAACGATGGCGGCAACTTTGACCGTCAGGCTTTCCCCGATGGTTTTAATCGTAATCCAGTTTGGTCGCCAGATGGCAAACAACTCGCCTTTGCTTCGGCCCGCGATGTCTATAGCCAACCCCACTACGATAGCGGCTACGAGATTTATGTGATGAACGCGGATGGTGGCAGTCTGCAAAGGGTTAGCCAATCGTCCGATGCCGTCACCACCCAACGTTTGCCGATTGCCTGGCTTTCGACAGGTCAACTACTCATTCGGGTGGTGACGGCCCGCAAACAGCAGTTGGAATTGTTCGTTGTCGCTACGCACCAGGAATACCCTCTACCCATCAAAGACGCACAATTTCTGGCGTACTCGCCCGACAAAAACCGCATCGCCTACACTACCACCCGGCCCGGCCCTAGCCCCGCTAAAACTATCAGCGATTTGTTAGTGGTAGGCGCGAGTGGGGGTACAGCCAAAAATTTAACCAAGAACCCCGAAGACCTTAACAACATTATTAGGGAGGTGGTCTGGTCGCCGGAAGGGGCGCGGCTGGCCTATATCGAGAACGTGGGCGATGTGTGTGGCTATTCGCACCTGTATCTGATTGGGGCAGACGGGAGCGGCAAGAAGCAGCTTAAAGAAGAAAACGGTCTGATTTCAAATGTCAGCTGGTCGCCCGACGGCACGCGGTTGGTTTATGGCGAGGCTTTGTGCACCGGAGAAACAACCCTCAAATTGCTTGATACCAATGATGGGCAGACCCAAACCCTGACCGAAGGCCAGTACCCTCAATGGAATACGAACTAAGCCTGACCGAAGAAAACGCCATAAACATTGTCGCGCACGGATTGCAAACATTCTTCGAGATGTCCCGCCACTTCCAGGTCTTGCCACTTTTTGTTGTCGCGCCAGTAGGAAAGTACAAACAAACTTTTGGCATCATCTACCGGGCTTATCCGCGCCCAGGGAACGTAATGGCCCTGCCAGTCCTCCGAACCGGGCGGCACAATCCACTCGTAGAAGGTGAGCGTACCCCGGCGTTCTTCGGCCAGCACATCGCGCCAGGCCGGACGCGCCCCCACATATTCCTGAGTGCGCCGCAGTAGTTCGCTAATCCCAATAATCCGCATCCGAGCCGCCTTTCTTTAGGTGTGCCACAAGATTTTGCCCTGCTAACGGTTTGGCTATAATTTGGCAGCACCGCTGGTTTCAACCAGCGGTGCTGCTGTGCAAATTTTTTATGTCATACCCCTTTCTTTAGTAAACATGGTACTTTTCTATATTATGTGCTAATATACGCTAGTATGCGTTACTATACATTACTATACATCGGTATGCACTGAGACAAATGGAGTGACCATAAGCAAGTTGTTGGTGTTTATTCTAAACGAAGGCACGTGCAATGACCGCAGTCAACTCCTCTTTTCACTATGCGGGTGGCAAGTTTTACGCCCGCAAGCTGATGACCGAATATATTTTAGCACACACCAATTATGTTGAGCCTTTGCGCCTGGTATTCAAGTCTTTACTGCTAATCGAGGCGAATTAAGAACTTGATATGAGCCTAACCGCCAGCCATCAAAAAACTAAAAGGTTCGCTCACGCCCCGATTATAGCCCTGACCTGCTTGATAGGGGGCTATATCGGCGCGATGATGGTGCTGCACGTGAGCAACTTCAACCGCTTCCGCTATGGCTTCGATTTGAGTTTTTACGAACAAGCGGTTTGGAACACGGTTCATGGGCGTTTCTTACAGGTCTCGGCTACCGATTTTAGCTCCTCGTTGCTTGGCACCGACGCAATCCTGATTTTGGCCCTCATCGCGCCTTTTTATGCCATCGTGCCGTCTCCTTTTACGCTGCTATTTTTGGAAACGCTGGTAGTGGGACTGGGGGCGTTGCCTATGTTCTGGCTGGCCCGCGCACGGCTCAAAAACCCCTGGGCTGGACTGCTTTTGGCGGCGGCTTATCTACTGTTGTTGCCTGTCCAAAATGCCAACCTGTACGAATGGCGCGAACGCCCGATGGCGATGGGCTTCTGGCTGTTCGCTTTTTATTTTTACCAGCGTGGCCGCTTCAAAACTTTCGGGGTGTTTGCTGTGCTGGTGTTGTGCTGCCGACCCGAAAACGGTTTGGTGTTGGCGATGCTGGCCCTATACGGCTTCTGGCAAGGTTATCATAGGAAATGGGGCTGGCGGTTCGTACTTGGCCCGCTCGTTTTGGGCCTGGCCTGGTTCGGGGTGGTAGTAACTCTAGTGATACCGCTTAGTTCGAGTGGTCATTCGTTTGCCCTGGCCGAAAACTACGGGGAGTTGGGCCAATCGCCGGGCGACATCCTGAAAAACCTGGTTACACAGCCGCTCCACTCGTGGGAGGTGATTTTCCCCTCCGCCAGCGTCACTTTTGATAAGCTAATATATATACCGCTTTTGTTGCTGCCCTTCGCCTTTTTGCCGTTGGGCAGCCCCTCGCTTTTGCTCTTGACCTTGCCGCCCTTGCTGCTGAATATTCTTTCGGTGCGCGAGACCCAAACCAACCCCTACGATTATCATTATCAAGGTTCGATTATACCCTGGCTGGTTTTCAGCACTATTTTTACCATCGAAAAATTAGTAAATTTCGCACTATCCAGAAACATTCGCCCCCATTTTAAGTTGGGCCAGCTGACGGTGGGTTTGAGCAGTCTGGTACTGGCTTTTACCTTATTTATTTATCTGTTAGGCTTTTATCTAACTCCGACCAACAATCCCTTCAAAGTGGCTGGCAATAATCCTTTCAAAAAAACTTTTGCCAGCCTTCCGCGCTCGGACTTAGCAGCGGGTGAAGCTTTGCTCAAAGAAATTCCCCCTGACGCACCTCTGGCAATCTCCAGCTTGTGGGCCGACCACGTACCTATGCGTCAGGGATTGTGGTTGCTTGGCATCCGCAACCTTTATTCGACCCACCCCACCCTCAAGGCTCAATATGTTTTTGTTGACCAGAAACAAAGCACTACTCCCGACGATGCCGCCCTCATCAATACGCTGGTGCATAGCCTGGATTGGCAAACGATAGACGCGCAGGGAGCGTATATCTTGCTGAAACGCCAAACCGCGCCTTAAAACAAAGGAACTCTATCCTCGCGCCAGGCGGTGCGCTGCCAATTATCCTCCGTGTCAGTGGGAGGCAACCAGGGAGGCAAACCCAGAGCTAAAGAATTTGCCAACCCCATCACATACGGTTCGTACAAGCGGCGTAATTCGGTCAACTGCTGGTCAACCACCGGGCCTTCGCTCAAACTTATACCTACCGCTTGCAAACGCAGTCGGAGTTGAGCCAACTGCGGAGGGGGCAAGCGGTCAGGGCTGTCCACGTGGTTCGGGTTGATACCAAAAATCTGGCTCAAATCTACCGCCGTATGTCGGGCCATCGCAAAGGTCAAACGGGCCGAGTGAGTGGGCATTTCGTCCACGCCCACCATTATTAGGGCGCAAGCATCTAGAATCACTGTCAGCGAACCTAGCCAGGACTGGTTTTCGTGCTGCGAACGAAAATAACATAGCACCGGGTAGGAAAGATGGCTTTCCAAAATATCGGCAGACCAGCGTTCCCACTCGTTCAGAAACTGCTTGAGGTTGCTTTTATCCTCGCGGCAATTCCGGTTGAGCAGCATAAAAGCACTAGGTGGCGAACCAGCACGGGCATCCAGCATCGAAATATTGACTTCACGTCGTGAAAAAGATTGATATATCACCGGCAAGTAACCGATAACCAGAGCCAGAAAGCCGAAGCCCGTACCGCCTTCCCACACAGCCACCACCCGCCCCAACACCCGCGTAGGTGTTACGTCTCCAAAGCCGAGCGTGAAAAAGGTCGTACCGCTCATATATAAATACGTGCCAAAGGTCAGGTTTTTTTCGGGGGCGGTCAGGTCAGGGCCAAGCGCAAATTGCAGCAAGGCAAAACCCAAAACTAAAGCCAAAGCCCACAATATTATTAAAAAAAGCAGCGAAAGCGGCCCATAAAAGCTGAAAAAAGTCTCGCGCAGATTGTTCCTATCCTGGCTTTTGTGGATGCGCCGCCCAACTCCAGCCCAGGGTTTCCAGGTGACGCGGTAAAAAATGCTGGTAAAACGCACCCGGCGCGAAACCCGGCGAGGCAGCACAATCGTCTCGAAAGCGTCCAACAAAACTATTAAAATCAGGAGCAGCCCCAGGATAGCCCACACTACCGCCATTTTTGCTTCCTACACTATCTGCTGATATTTATAAATGACGCTGCGCGAAATACCACCAGTTGTAAACAAATCGGTCACGTAAAGGTTGTTTTGGCTATCTACCGCCAGCGACAAAGGGTACCAAAATTTGCTCAGACCGTTGAAATCGCTATTATATTTCGCCAAAAGCTTGCCATTTGAGTCGAATTTCTGGACGTAACCCGCATTGCCCACGTAAAAATTGCCCTGCATATCGGTGGCTAAAGCTTCGGGGAAATCGAGCTGGCCGCTATCCCCGAACTTTGCCAAAAAATGGCCGTCGTTGTCAAATTTTTGTACTCGGTTATTAGCCGTGTCGGTCACATAAACGTTATCCTGACTGTCAATGGCGACACAATGTGGGAAATTAAACTGACCATCACCGCTGCCCTTGCCGCCCCAACTTGTCAAGAATTTGCCGTTGCTATCGAACTTCTGGACGTTATTGTTAGCCTCGTCTGCCACGTAAACGTTGTTGTGGCTATCTATGGCGATACCTGAAGCAACCCCAAATTGACTGTTGCCCGTGCCGGGGCTGCCCCATTTGGTCACAAATTTACCAGCCGCATCGAATTTTTGGACACGGTGATTGTTCCAGTCGGTCACGTAGAGGTTACACTGGTTGTCAATCGCCACGCCTTGGGGATTGTTGAACTGACCGTTACCGCTGCCCTGACTACCGATAACATTTTGGGTTTGACCGTTAGAGTCAATTTTGGAAACGTGCTGCCCATCACGGTCTGCTACAAAGACATTGTATTGGCGGTCAACCACGATACCTGTAGCTGTCAGGAGAAGATGTTGCGGGTAGGTGTCATAAATACCTAATGTAGATAAGCGGGTAGTCTGGGGCGCGTTTTTGATAGCATTGTACCGCCAATTGTAATAATGCTGACCGATATTGCCCATCTCGACTTTGAAGGGGTCAGGGTTGGCCGGGGTATAAGTCAGCACTCGCCGCTCGAATAGTTGCACCATCACGTCGCGCGGTACGTTTGCCACCACCGCCTTTGTCCAGTAAGCTTCGGAGATGGGATAGCCAAAGACGTTCGCAGTGGGATTATCGGTATAAATCTGGCCTTGCACATATTTTTGACCGTTCCAAACTTGACCGCTCTGGTTTTGAAACTGACTAAAAATTTGTGGGACGTTGTGGCCCGTCGCTGCGTCGTACCTGCCCAAAATGGCCGGGACGGGCGGCTTGTCAAGGGTTGTAACGTTTCCAGTCCGGTCAATTGCTTGATTAACGTTTTTGCCCACCATATCAGGAGCGGTATGTAAACCATGAATAAAGGTAGTTACACCTAAAAAACTGGCATAGGTGGGAGCAAGTGCGTTGCCATAAGTGTTATCGTCGCCAGCCACCTGGGTCTGGCTCGGCTTGAGATAAACCGGGAAATGGTCTCCGTCCTGGCGTTGCCCCGATACCAGTTCAACTGTAAGCAAACCGTTTGTGACATAAGTAGTATCCGGGGCGATCTGCAACTCCATACGGCTTTTGTCGAAATATTGCACCTGCCGCGTCCCACAGAGGGCATCGAAATAGTTTTCCTGCAAACTGCCTAGTGAACTCGGCCCCCAAGTATAACCACGCCTTGCGGCCTGACCCGATGCCACCGCCAGGTCAGAATAATTCCATAAAGCTTGAAAACGCGAATTGCCAAAATTCAAGGCCGCATCCGCAGGATTGACCGCACCTACAAGCAACTGACAGAGGCAAACGACCACAAAAAACAAGAGGCAAGTTTTAATTTTTAGAAGCATTTTTACCAATCAAATTATCTGTGATCATCAGGATTAAGATTAGACTGACGCAACAACCTTTTGAGCCGGGCTATTTCTTGTTCCGCACTTTCGGCCCGTTGCCATTCACGTTCGGCGCGTTGGCTTTCCTTCAGGGCTTGTTCCCTCTGTTCCTGGAAACTCAAAAAGCGTTTCCCATCCGGCCCGTATATTTCCATAGTCTTGCCCACTAACTCAAACTTAATTTTAAGCAACGGGCTGACCCAATCTTGCATTTTGGGTACAGGCAGCAACTGCGAACCGCTTGATGTAGGTTGTCGCCGCCAGCCTTCCAGCAAGCCCCTGTCCGGGTCATAAGTATAATATTCCTGTACCCCGTGCTTTTGATAAAATTCAAGCTTGTTGCGCTTTTCTTTGGTGCGGTTGCCCGGCGACCAAATCTCGAACACTACTTGTGGTGCAACGTTGTCTTCCTCCCACTGTAAATACCTGCGTCTATCTCCTTTAGGCCGTCCCAAAGCCACAAACACATCGGGCGCAACTCGCAAATCTTCGTTGCCTTCCACCGGATACCAAAACAAATCCGCCGCGATAAACACGTCCGGTCTATCGTAAAACAGGCTTTCTAAACCTTCTTTAGTGGTGACAATATTACGATACTGCACGGTGTTTTCGGCCATTGGTTTGCCATCGCTTTCGGGGTATTTTATCTTTTTGGTAATATCTTTTTGCAGTTGGGTCATGCAGCACCTCGCACAGGTAAATAGATAAAGATGACAAAATAGCTATTTCATATTTTAATCGGTTGAGCCAGCCAGGTCAAACAAAAAGGCCCAACCCCGTAAGGTTGAGCCTTTCTTCTTGTTTTCTGTATTGGCGCAGAAAGCGCTGCCTACAATTTTCCGTTGGGCGAACTGGACAAGCATCTGCAAAAGATTGCCCAGAAAAGATTGCCCAGACCGTCGGATTCCCAATCACCCTCACGGCCAGCCAAACTTCATCCGAAATTCGGCGCATCTTCAAACAGGTGAATGCTTCGGTCATATGTGTTAGTCAGAACAAAGTTGGCTGTGGTAACGCCTTTTTCCAGCCTTAGCCACGCTTCTCTTGATGGCTAAGAAGACTGGCAAGCACAGACATTTGTTTGGCTTCGCCTGGTCTTCTTAGTTTTTCAAGTACCTGTGCCTGAGCTTCCAACGTGTGTTTGGCTAAGGCTACAGTTGCAGCACCTTGTTTTGATTCAAGTTGAGCAATTGTAGCCTGGAAAGTTACAAGAGCTGTCTCAAGCGCACCATTTTTTTCTAGGAAAACTCCAAGCTCAAACATATCTTGAGGCTCCTTGGTACTAACTCGTTTTTGGTCCAACTCTTCAACTTTTTAAACGGAAAGAGTGCTAGGGGAACAGGAGACCCCGGATTGTGAAGCTCTCCTGGAGTATCTAATGGTGTGGCAACCTTACCTTGACTATCACACCCCGAACAGCCTGGGTTTTGCTTGCAATAATCCTTCCAAGTTTGATCGTCTTCTGGCCCTGTACAATTTACCATAATATTCTCCCTTCTAAAGTTATTAATTTGAAAAATCTACGCCTAATTTCTTGCAATCATCTATATGTGCCTTTATGTCAGCACCCCGAATGTCACTTCCAAGCGGTTTAATTTCGGCCTGATACGAATTACTCCAGAATTGGCAAACCTGCTTTTCATCCCCTCCTTTCTGTTTGGCAATTGAAGCATGGTAATACCAAATCAACTCCTCAAATGCTGGGTACAACCTTCTACCAACTACCAATTGTAAATCTGCGTCATTAAATTTGGTTTGAAAGTAGTAGCTTATACCACAAGTAACATAAAGCAGAGAGTCAAGATAGTTTTTGGTATAATTCTTTGTTTGGGCTACATTTGGTGGCGGGGGATTACAATTAATATTGGCAAGTTCCTTCATTGCGTGTTTCTCGTCATTATCAACAGTAAAGTAAATCAACGCAAGGAGAAGATGACTCTCGTCATCATGTCTTTGTGCTACAATATTATCGTTCAAGTTTGTTATAGCACATTCTCGGTCTGCATTAAAATAACAAGCTTCTCCCCACTTCTCTAAAAATAACGGAAAGTTTAGTTGCTTAGGAGATAGTTGCGCAAATTCTGTAACCGCGTCTTTGTATTTTTTTTCTGCAAAGTAAGTCAAGCCTAGATTGTACATGGCAGAAATATAGTTTGGATCACCACCAGTTGAAGGATTTAGAGCGTCCTTAAAATGCAATTCTGCTCCATCCGCACCGAGGAATTTTCCATTCGTGTAAGCTGCAACACCTTGCTCATTGAAATTAAACGCTGTACAATTAACAGGCGGTGGGAGTGGGAAAGCATTTATAGACGAATTGACACCAATTTTAATTTTGTCAACGACTGCTCCCGCTAATCTTGCCAACCTCCATGTTTCACAACCTGTACCTGGTGTTGGGTTAACTTCTGGTTCTGCTACATTTTCTTCAGAACCAAAACCTACACCTTGTTTTTTTCTATTACTGCGTAATATCTTGTCTCGTTTGGACCGATCTTGCTATAATTTATTTTTATTCGATAATTATAGTAACGACTACAGCTATCCATTATATTGGGCAATAATTCTTTGAAATAGGCTGTAGATGAGGCGGGGTTATAATCAGTGAGTGCTGTTATAAAGCTAGGAATTGCTACAACTTCTTCGATTGGTTGGTTATCACCAGCAATTTTGCTTGACACTGCCAAACTAATGCTTCCCTCCGGTGGCTTATAGTCGTCACACGTATGGTCTGGCGGTTGTAACACCCATTTTATTACAACCGCTCCAACCGCTATTATTAAAATCGGTGTTATCAGTAGCATCATCAAAAAGAATTTCTTGTTAGCTTTGCCAGGATTGTTTGATTGCGGTTGGCTGGTAGGTTCAATGGACGGATTATTTGGGCTATCTTTTAATTGCTCCAACAAACGCACAATTTCGGTGTCATTACGGTCTTGCAGTGCCGACTCTAGCAATTCCTGCGTAGAGTGTTTCCGTTGGACGTAGGCCAGCAACTCCAGCGCAAATATTTCTTTGGTACCGTGGGGTAAATTTTGGTAATCTATACCTATATTGCTTGCCAGCGTTTTTAGTTCGTCCAGATTAAACCGATCAGCCAGGTAACGTCGTATACTGGTAAGCTCTTTAGATGTCAACTTGTTACTGTCTGACATAGCTATTCAATCCTGTCACAGTACATAAAGTTATGCGAGTAGTGCCAAAATAACAACTATAGTGAAGGGAAAGATTAGGATTGGAGAAAACATTGTTAATGATTGCTTCAGGTGAGGATACAATAAGCGCAACAATAAAAACACGTGCGATACGTGCCTTTTTGAGTTTGTCCCCAAGTTGAAAGATCACCTGGCTCATATTTGTAAAATGCTTATTATATTATATTCGCCACCAGATAAGGCCACTCTAAGTTAATAGAATTAGCTTGTCTGTCAAATCGTCTGTAATTTGCGCTATGTCGCTTATTATACAGTCTCCCATAAACGTTGTCAAACTAAAATGTGAATTTGGTGACAATGCTAAATCCGCCTTGATTTGTTAAAACACTTATAGATGAATGTAGGATTTTTACTACGGCAAGGGATAATGGATATTTTGAATAATGAGTTGATTCGGGCAATCCGCTTGAGATGGAGGCAGTGCGATTAGTAATTGAGCGGTTCGTGAACCGAAGATTAATCAGGTGAAAGTGTAGGCTTTAGAAGTCGAAGGTAGCGTAAAGGCCCAATCCCGTAAGGTTGAGCCTTTCTTTTTGAGAGCTTCGCTCTCTCTTACAATTTTTGGTACGTCGAACTGGATTAGTAGTCCATACCGCCGCCGCCGGGCATAGATGGCATAGACGATTTTTCTTCCGGTAAGTCCGTGACCAAAGCCTCGGTAGTCAAAATCATACCGGCCACCGAACCAGCGTTTTCAACCGCGCTGCGGGTTACTTTGACCGCTTCGATGATACCAGCTTCGACCATATCCACGTACTGGCCGCTAATCACGTCGTAACCGTAGTTCTTTTTGCCTTCGGATACGGCGCGGGTCACGGTCTGATATACTACCGAACCGTCTTGACCAGCGTTGGCAGCAATCTGGCGAAGCGGCTCTTGTAAAGCGCGGCGCAGAATGTTGACACCAGTTAGGGCATCGCCTTCGGCCTTAACACTGTCCAAAGCGTAGATAGCGTTCAACAGAGCGATACCACCGCCCGGTACAAAACCTTCCTCAACCGCCGCGCGAGTGGCACTCAGAGCATCCTCAACGCGATGTTTCTTTTCCTTGAGTTCGGTTTCGGTAGCCGCACCGACACGCACGACGGCTACGCCGCCTGCCAGTTTCGCCAACCGCTCTTGCAACTTCTCGCGGTCAAAATCACTGGTGGTGTTTTCGATCTGGGTCTTGATCTGGGAAACCCGATCCTGGATTTCCTTTTCGCTACCACGACCTTCAATGATGGTGGTCTCGTCTTTAGTGGCAACCACGCGGCGAGCGCGGCCCAAATCCTGAACCGTCGTGCTTTCGAGCTTGCGGCCCAAGTCTTCACTGATCACCTGACCGCCAGTCAAAATCGCTACGTCACGCAGCATTTCTTTACGGCGATCCCCGAAACCAGGAGCTTTGACCGCCAAAACGTTGATGGTACCGCGCAGCTTGTTGACTACCAAAGTAGCCAGAGCTTCGCCGTCCACGTCCTCGGCAATAATCAGGAAGTTCTTGGTCACGCCCAAAGCCTTCTCCAAAATCGGTAAAACATCGCTGATAGCGGAGATTTTCTTCTCGGTGATAAGAATAAGTGGGTCGTCCAAAACCGCTTCCATACGTTCGGTGTTGGTTACGAAATAGCTGCTGATGTAACCGCGATCAAACTGCATACCTTCGGTGTACTCTTTTTCATACTCGCGGCCCCGGCCTTCTTCCACCGTAATAACGCCGTCTTTGCCGACCTTTTCCATCACCTCGGCAATCAAATCGCCGATTTCTTTGTCCGCCGCCGAAATAGTGGCGACCTGCGCGATTTGCTCCTGGGTGCTAACTTCGGTAGCCATGCTTTTGAGGGCTTCCACAATAGCAGCTGTACCCTGGTCAATACCGCGTTTTAGCTGCATCGGGTTGGCACCCGCAGCCACGTTCCGCAAACCTTCGTGGACGATAGCCTGGGCCAAAACCGTCGCCGTCGTGGTACCGTCACCAGCGATGTCGTTGGTCTTGGTGGCGGCTTCTTTCAAAAGTTGCGCCCCCATATTTTCAAAGGGGTCTTTTAGTTCAATTTCCTTAGCCACCGTCACGCCGTCGTGGGTCACAGTGGGTGCGCCGAATTTTTTGTCAAGCGCGACGTTACGACCTTTAGGGCCGAGCGTGGTTTTTACAGCGTTTGCCAGAATGTCCACACCGCGTTTAAGTGACGCGCGGGCTTCATCGGCGTTTTGCAACTGTTTAGCCATTTTTCCTATATCTCCTCTTGAATTAAGTTTCTTTTATAAATCCAAAGGTGAGAAGCTGCTTCCCACCGCGCCATCAGTGGGCTAATTAGTCCAGGATAGCCAATACGTCCTTCTCGCTAACGATCAAATATTCTTCGCCTTCGAGCTTGAACTCAGTACCGGCATATTTGGCGTACAACACTTTGTTGCCTTCCTTCAGTTCAACTGGAATGCGTTCGCCTTTGTCGGTCAGGCGGCCACTGCCAACAGCAATGATTTCGCCTTCTTGGGGTTTTTCCTTCGCGGTGTCGGGCAGAAAGATACCGCTCTTGGTCTGTTCTTCCTTAGGGGTGGGTTTAATCACAACCCGGTCTCCCAACGGTTTAAGACTCGCCATGTTCTCTGTAACCTCCTATAAGGTTGGTTATAATCTTCTTAAAATGTGGTCTGTTCCACGTGTCTTGCAGTTGTAAGTCGGGCCACTTTACTTTTGTTAGCAGCGTGGGCCTCGGCTTTTAGCACTCTCACCTCTTGAGTGCTAACTACATGGCTATATTAGCTCACAATCGCTCGTAAAGCAAGAACGTGTAGAGCTACTTATCTGGCTTTTTTTACCATTTATCTGTATTTTGCTACTCTTTGCTGTGATTATCAAGCTTTTTAGCAATATCACCCTTAGAGTGCTAATTCAAACGAATTTCTAATTCTCCCAACAAATCGCGCAACCGCCTTGAAATCGGTTCGTTATAAAAGCAGGGTGTGGTAATAACACCTTTTGTGACGCATTCATATCGTTATTTTTTTGCTACTGCTCTTTATATAATTCAATAACCTTTGGAGAGGCACAGAATGAATCTGTTTAACCAGGGAGAAACCGAGAACTGGCCTGCCAACGAGTCGCAGACCCCCAATCTTTTGACGTTGGCTCAGGCGAACCGCAGCCGCCGTAGTTTTTTGAAAATGGCTGGTAAAACCGCCGCCTTCGGAGCTACCGCCGCCGTTTTATTGTCCAAAAACCAGCCAATGGGAGCACAAGCGGCCAGCAGTCCGAGCGGTCCGCTAATTGACCAGCCGAATTTTCCGACCAACGCGCCCTATCTCAGCCAGGTTTTTAATATGGGTGGTAAATTCGACGCGCTGGGTGTTTTTTGGGAAATGCTTAGTGGCGATGGGGCAACAGTTGGAATCGAAGTACGGGTCAGCAGCGATGGGCAGACTTTCGGAGACTGGACATTGGCCGAGCAGGACGAAACTCAGGAAAGCCGCTTTACCTCCTCGGAAATTACCCGGTATTTCGCCCGTCTACTGTTAATTGGAGGCGGTTATGTGCAATATCGAACCAACGGTAACGGTGCGACGCTGAAATTAGTCGGTTTATCGCCTATTGTGAGTGGCAGTACGCCTCAACAGCCGCGCATCGCCCCCCCGGACGCTCCCATCAACAATACAGATGCCCCCCATATTATTAGTCGGGCCGGGTGGGGCGCGAACGAAAGCTACCGTTTTGACAATAGCGGAGCGGTACTTTGGACTGTTGAGTACCGTCCGGTTAAAACTATCATCATCCACCACAGCGATACCACCAACACCTATAACGCCAACCCGTCTGCCGATGTACGTAGCATTTACTCTTACCACGCCATCACTAAAGGTTGGGGCGACATCGGCTACAACTATCTAGTGGACTGGAAAGGCAACATCTACGAAGGCCGCTTCGGGGGCGATGGCGTAGTGGCCGGACACGCTTATCAATACAACTATGGTAGCATCGGCATCTGTCTGATTGGCAATTTTTTCACGGCCAAACCCACTCAGGCTCAACTCGACTCGCTCCAAAAGTTGTTGGCCTACTCATGCAAGAAGCATAGCATTGACCCGCACGCTCGTATTTATTTTGTTGATCGGGCCAACGTCGCTACCATTACCGGCCACCGTGATGTGATAAATACTACCTGCCCTGGCGATGCAGCCTATGGTTTGCTCCCTGGCTGGCGCAATTACGTTTCAACGGCCATCGCAGCCGACCCCACCCAAAGCCCGTCCCTGGCCCTACAGCTGGTTTCCACTACCTTTTCACCCACCACAGTGCCGGGCGGTACAATGCTGCGAGTAGATGCTGTCGTCAAAAACACTGGCGACCAGGTGGCCCACACCCAAGACCCCGCTCCGGGTTTTGTCTATAACGAAGGGGACGATTTCAATACCAGAGGTTTTGCCAAAGCCAACGGGATGGTACGTTTCGCCATAGACTTCGCGGGCAATAGTGGCACGGCTCACCCCTACCGTTGGGGATTGGGCAAAGACTTACAGCCGGGCGAAAGCACTACAGTCACGGGTTTCGTCAAGCTGAACACCAGCCAGGTGGCGGGCTATTGGGGGGGAGTGTTGCAGGAATATGTAAAATATTTCAACGACAACGTGGGCAACCATCTAGTGTCGGTTATTCCAGGCAACCCCACTGCCCGCGCCGCTTCCCGTGCGTCAGACCCCAACATCAGCTATTACCCCCAAACTGGACACAACCTGGGTTATAGCTTCCGGGATTATTTCAACAAAAACGGCAACATAGATATTTTTGGTTTTCCCGTCACCGAGGAGTTCACCGAAATCTCGCCCACTGATGGCAAAGCCTACACCGTCCAGTATTTCGAGCGCAACCGTTTTGAGTTTCACCCCGAACTGGCGAAGGCGGGCAATGGCGTACTGTTGGGTCTGTTGGGGGTACAACTAACCCAAAACCGCAAGTTCGACAAAATCGAGGCGTTCCAATCCAGCAACACGCGGGTGTATTTCCAGCAGACGGGCCACTCACTTGCCAACGGCTTCCTGTTCTACTGGCGCAATCACGGTGGCCTGACTATCTTTGGCTATCCGATCAGCGAGGAAATACAGGAGGTCAACCCCGACGACGGCAAAACTTATAGCGTCCAATACTTCGAGCGCAATCGCTTCGAGTACCACCCCGAATTTAAGGGAACACAGTACGAAGTTGAACTCGGTCTGTTGGGTAAACAAGTCTTGCGGGCGCGGGGCTGGCAGGTCTAAAAACTTTGGGGATTGGAAAACTAGAAAGGCGGGTGTAACAACCCGCTTTTTTTTGAGTTTCTATCTGAGCAGAGTCAGAGAGGCACGGCCAGAATATATCTTAGTGAGTTGTGCAAGATTAGATTGCCAACGGTATTAGGGTGTAAGGAATTCCTCTACAAAACAATCCAAAATCCCCCTACATACAACGCAGAGCCTTTCAGGTAAGATATGCAACTGACAAGGGGCTATGAAGCTAATCGGCCTATCCAAAGGTTCTAGCTGACTTATTGGAATTGAGGTTGACAAACTCTATTATAACTCTTATATTACTGGCAAGCTTTTTGATACTTTAGCTTTCAGCAGTCCTGTATCCTGCGATGCTGAAGCTCGGCATACCTGGAAATTGTTCTTACTATAGCTACTGCTTGCAATTGCTACAGTCTGGTTACTTCTACTGCTCAAACCTGATAACTGAAATTTCTGCCTTTTGTTCGCGTCCAGCCGTTTTTGTAAAAACTTAATCTGGTGTGGCCTTTGATGAAGAATTTAGCGACTAGAATTTAGGAGGTGTGGCAACTTAGCTGTGTTTGGCTTGTCGCCCACTTGCGTCTGCTCAAGCAGTAGTGAATTGCCCTAATTTTGCATGGTATATTTTGATGCACCTATTCGCGTGTTTGACCCCCACTCTGGCCCAGCATCTGCCCTTAGCTGGCTCACCTGGCTTGTTTTCGCAATTGCGCTGCTGGTAGTAACAGGGGTCAGCTTCATGCTGGTTTGGTCTTCGCTCAAATTTCGCCATCGCACTAACACCGGAGACGACGGTGAACCCCGCCAGGTATCGGGCAATTTTCGGATGGAAATAGCCTGGACAGCTGCCCCCGCAGTGTTGTTAATCGCCCTTTTTGTTCCTACGATTATTGTAATGAATGACTCTGACCCCTCTGTTCCGGCAAACGCCCAACCCCAAATTGAAATTATTGGGCATCAATGGTGGTGGGAGTACCGCTATTTTGACGACGCTGGCAAGATAGTAGCCGATACTGCTAACGTAATGTATATGCCAACTGGCAATAAAAAATTTCTGGCTAAACTAACCAGCCAGGATGTTATTCACGATTGGTGGGTGCCTCAAATAGCCCGCAAGATGGACAATAACCCCGGTCAGGCCAACTACGAATATATCCAGGCTGACGACGCGGGGGTTTATCACGGTTTCTGCGCTGAATTCTGTGGTGTCCAGCACGCTTTTATGCAAATCTCGGTTCACGCTTTGCCCCAGGCCCAGTTTGACACCTGGCTAAAGCAGCAAGGGCAAGCCAGTCAATCTATCGTTAATGGTAACGTCGTACCAACCACCGCGCCCGTCCAGACTGCCCCCAACGCCACCCCCGCCGCCCAAAATGTAGCCAGTACCGATACATTGGAAAAGGGCAAGCAGGTTTTCCTCAACAATACTTGTGTCACCTGTCACGCCATTTCGGGGACAACCGCCAACTATGCGAACGTTGGGCCAAACCTGAGCCATGTAGGTAGCCGCGAGATTTTGGGAGCCGGGGCGTTGGACGCGCCGCAAGATGATCAGAAAACCGCAATTGATAATATGGCAAAGTGGGTGCGTAACCCCAGCGATTTCAAGCCAGGCGTACATATGCCCGCTTACGTTCAGTTGAGCGACGCTGACCTGAATAATCTGGCGGCCTATCTGGAAAGCTTAAAATAACGAGATTTTTTACCGCAGAGAACGCAGAGGACGCAAAGATTTTAGAGAAGATGCCTTGCGTCACCTTGACACGGCCCGCAGGGTTGCGGAATGAAGGCTTTGCGGAATGAGGAATCTGTTGCTAAAAAGTTTGCTCTTACCGGAAAACCGAAACTTTAGCAACCAGTTGACGCTTCCGCTCACAACCCTACGGGCCGTGACAAAGGCAGGGGACTGAGTAGTTACATTGGTTTAAAGCATTGATAATAGTCTAAAAGGCGAGGGACTTTTATGAGTACCCAAATTCAAACTTATCCCGATACCAGTGCCTTCGGAGAAGACTACGAAATGAGCCAGACCGACGTACATAACAACCTGATTTTTTACTTGATGTCGGTATTGTCTCAACTATTTGAAAGCCAGCGGGTGGGCATCTTCACCAGCATCCAACTATACGGCGACCCGCTGCATCCTGACCGAAATAAAAGCCCGGATGTGCTGGCGATAGATAACTTGCTGTCCACACCGGACGGGGAAATAACCAGCTATTATATCAATGATGCCAATCCCCCGCCGCGTGTACTGATGGAAATTAGCAGCAAAGAAAACTGGTACGAAGACCTGGAGCATATCTCAAAGGTGGGCAGCTACGAGCGGATGGGGATACCGGAGTATTTTGTGTGCGACCCGCACCCAATCCGGGTGTGGAAATACCAGTGGTTGGAACGAGGGCGGCTGGTAGGCTGGCGGTTTGACCCGATTATCCAACGGTTTGACCCGATTGAAGCGGACGAACAGGGGCGATTGTGGAGCGAGGGGTTGGAAAGCTGGCTGGTGATGGAGGGACATGGGAACCGGGAGTTGCATCTATACGACCAGGCTGGCAATTTGCGGCTGACCCCTGAACAGACCCAACGGCGACAAGCCCTGGTCGAACGGTTACGGGCGGACTCGGAACGGCAACAAAAGGTGATAGCTCAAGCCCTGGCTGACACCGAACGCCAGCAAAAGGTGATAGCTCAAACCCTGGCTGACACCGAACGCCAGCAAGCCGAAGCGGAACGCCAGCAAAAGGTGATAGCCCAAGCCCTGGCGGAGGCGGCCCAGCAGCGGGTGCAAGAGTTAGAAGACTTGTTGCGCCAACTCAAGGGTGAACAGCCAGGAAAGGGAAGTACCGAAAATTAACTATTCAGGTCCGCGTCGTTGTTATTCCGCCGCGCCTTCATTCCGCAACCCTACGGGCCGTGACAATATTTGACCAGTTACTAATAAGATAGCTAGAATGAAATAGAAAGCATAAGCAAAAGATGAGTGAAGCACATATTCCTTTAGTGCCGGAAAAGACTAAACCGTTGCCGCGTTTGAGTGAGGCGGAAGGCTTACTGAGTTGGGTCGCCTCGGTTGACCACAAACAAGTCGGCATTATGTATATTCTGACCGCCTTTATCTTTTTTGTGATTGGGGGCATCGAGGCGGCGGTGATGCGCTGGCAGTTGGGTACGCCCAAAAGCACCTTTCTATCGCCCGATATATATAACCAGCTTTTCACCATGCACGGCACCACGATGGTCTTCTTAGTAGTTGTGCCGTTAATGCTGGGCTTCGGGGTCTATCTAGTACCGTTGATGATTGGCGCACGCGATATGGCTTTCCCGCGTATGAACTTGTTGGGCTTCTGGCTTCTGGCTTTCGGCGGCGTGCTATTGTACTTTAGCTTCGCGGCGGGCGGCGCACCGAATATGGCATGGGTAGCTTACCAACCCCTGAGCGCGAAAACTTACTCCTACTCGACGGGGGTAGATTATTGGGCGTTAGGTTTGTTATCGGTTGGAGTCGGGACGGTCATTGGCGGTATCAACTTTATCGCCACCATCCTGACGTTGCGTGCGCCGGGTATGAAGCTGACCCAGGTACCGATGTTCGTCTGGACAACATTTGTAAATAGCTTTCTGATTGTGCTGGCCCTGCCCGCGCTCAACGCGGCTTTGGTAATGCTGCTGGCAGACCGTTTGTTTAACGCTCACTTTTTCACGCCGGAAACGGGCGGCTCGGCTATTTTGTGGCAGCAGTATTTTTGGGCTTTCGGACACCCCGAAGTCTATATTATGATTTTGCCCGCCTGGGGTATGATTGCCGAAATTATCCCGGTCTTCTCACGCAAACCGTTGTTTGGCTATCAGTTTTTTGCGGGTTCTTCGATTGCCATCGCGGTTTTGAGCTTTGCAGTATTCGCCCACCATATGTTTGCTGTCGGTCTCGGCCATACCTTTGAAGCTTTCTTTGGGGCGACGACGGAGGTTATCGCTATCCCGACAGGCGTAAAGATTTTCAACTGGCTGGCGACGATGTGGGGCGGCAAAATTCGCTTCTCGGTCTCGATGATGTACGCTGTGGCCTTTATCGCCACCTTCGTAGTCGGCGGTGTGACGGGCGTAAGCTTTGCCATCTTCCCGATTGACTGGCAGGTAGAGGACTCTTACTACGTGGTGGCCCACCTGCATTATGTCTTGTTTGGCGGCACAATGTTCGCGGTCATCGCCGGGACATACTACTGGTTTCCCAAGATGTTTGGGCATATGTTGGACGAGCGGTTGGGCAAGATACAATTCTGGCTGACGGTTATCGGCTTTAATATGATTTTTATGGTGCAGCACATTTTGGGCTTGATGGGGATGCCACGCCGAATTTACACCTATCCTGACTCGCCCTACTGGGGTTTGCTGAACGGGATTTCGACGGCAGGCGTGTTTATATTGGGAGCTGCGGTGCTGCTGTTTATGTATATCATCTGGAAGGCAGTCCACAACGGCGAGAAAGCTCCTGATAATCCCTGGAACGGTTGGACGTTAGAGTGGGCCACCACTTCGCCACCGCCCATCGAAAATTTTAACGAATTGCCGCCTATCCGCAGTCGTCGCCCGTTGTGGGACTATTATCACCCGGAAAACCCCGACTATGCTCACGCCAACCCGGAACAAACCAACGCGGCAGCAGACCCTAAACCAGAAGGAAGGACGGCCTAGCTCTATGGAAGTTTCTAAGAGACCGGAGACACCGGGCGCAGCTATGAAAGCAACGGGTACGCCCCCAGCCGTCGCCGATAAACCGATGATGGACAAAACTCTGGTGGGTATGCTTACGTTCCTGAGTTCGGAGTCGGTTTTCTTCCTGCTGCTGATTTTGTCTTACCTTTACTACGGGGGCAAGGGTACGACAGGCCCAAACTCAAGCGTACTGGATATTGTTAGAACAGGTATTTTTACAGTGTTCCTGTTGAGCAGCAGTATCACTATTTTTATGGCAGACCGCAGCATAGCCAAAGGCAACCGCACGGCTTTCGTGGGCTGGCTGGTAGCCACGATTGTGTTGGGAGCGATTTTTCTGGTTGGGCAGATAACAGAATATCTTTCGCTGTTCAACGACCAGATAAACCTTTCGCGCAACACTTTCGGCACGACCTTCTTTACCTTGACTGGCTTTCACGGTTTGCACGTTTTTGTGGGTTTGCTGGCTCTGGCGACGACGGCGATTATGGCTTTTACCAAAAATTTGAAGATGGGCCACAATCCCGGCGTGGAAGCGGTCTCGTTCTATTGGCATTTTGTGGACGTGGTTTGGATTGTGGTGTTTAGTGTGGTCTATATTTTTAGGTAGCCATCAGTTATCAGCCGTCAGCTATCAGTTTTCAGTTAGACCGCCAATGGTTCACCCATGCCGGGTACAGGTAAACCATCGTCTATCCAAACCAAACCCACTTTAGTGGGTTCTCAAATAATCTCAATGTTTATCGAGTGAGGGGTATTGCTAACCTGATTTATCAGGTTTGGGGTGAATAGCGGGTACCCCCTGGGTGGGTTTTAACCGTTGGCGATTATTGGGTAATTTGACGCGAATGCCTGACGCGCTGGTTTACTGGCTGCTAACTGACAACTGACGACTGACGGCTTTGGAAAGATATTTATGCAGTTATTAGATAAAGATACTCAAAATAGCAGACCACCCGCCGAGCCGAAACCGCGCCGTTCGCTGCGAGAGTGGCGTTTGCCCTTGCGCTGGTATCAACGGCTGACTCTGGCGAACGCGGTGGCTATCTGGTTTTTGATTGTGTTGGGCGGTGCGGTGCGTGTGACTGATTCGGGGACTGGCTGCGGCGAGTCGTGGCCGATGTGTCGCGGTAGTATTTTGCCCCACCTGGAATATCACGAACTGGTAGAGTGGAATCACCGGATGTTTGCCACGCTGGGCGGCTTCTTGATGGTTGTGACCGTCCTAGCGACCTTGCTGTGGTATCGGCAGCCGCGCCGTTTGTTCTGGTTGGCGATTTTGGGGGCGGTAACATATATCGGTCAGGCGATTTTGGGCGGCATCACGGTTTTGCTACATCTTGACCAGACCTGGATTGCAGCCCACATGGGCAACTCTTTCTTGCTGCTGGCAAGCGTGATTTTGCTGGCCTTGTTCGCGCGTATCGGCCCAATCCAGTTCAAGGAGACCAACCGTATCCTGCGCTGGTTGTCGCTAGGTGTGCTAATCTGGACGTATATCGCGCTATTTACTGGCTCGGCAGTGGTGGGGACGAAATCAGATTTAGCTTGTTCCAATTGGCCGGACTGTTCCAGTCAGAGTTTGTTGCCCCAAGACCCGCAGCAGTGGGTCAGTTTTGGACACCGGGCGGCGGTGGGCATCTCCGACGTGTTGCTGGTAGTGTTGGCCTTCTTCATCTGGCGGAGCGGCAGACGCAAAGACCGTCGTTTGAAAATCGCCGAAGGAGTGCTGGGGGCTTTGTATATCTCGCAAATCTTCCTGGGCGCGTTTACTATCTGGCTAGGCGCACCGGAATTTTTGAAAGGGGCGCATCTGGCTCTGGCCGCCCTAAGTTGGGGCGCAATGGTAGTGCTAACGACTTTCGTATGGGCCGGGCCTGTCTCCGCTAAGAATGACATAAAAGGTGGTAGTGGCACGGGTAGCCCCAAGAAGTTGAGCCGCGCTAACCAGTGGCAATGGCTACCAGAGCCAGTGCGTAACTATTTGAGCTTGATGCGGCTCAAGGTGATACCGCTTTTGCTGGTGCCAACGGTGGCTTCGATGTTGATTGCAGCGGCGCAACACCCGGTAGATGGCGGTCAGCTACTGGCTCTGATTTTGCTGACTATGTTGGGTGGCATTTTGACCACGGGCGGAGCGCACACCCTTAATCAGTATCTGGAACGCGACATTGACGCGCACATGAAGCGCACCAAACGCCGCGCTATAGTGACGGGTAAGATTAAACCGAACTCGGCCTTAGCTTTCGGTATCGCTATCACCGGGTTGGGCGTGTTGGAACTATGGCTGACCGTCAATGCGGCGGCGGCAATGCTGGCCCTGTTTGGCAACCTGTTTTATGTGCTGATTTATACGGTCTGGCTCAAACGCACTACCGCCCAAAATATTGTGATTGGTGGGGCAGCGGGGGCAGTACCGCCTCTGGTGGGTTGGGCGGCGGTTACTGGTACGTTGGATTTACCCGCTCTGCTGTTTTTTGCCATCATCTTTTTCTGGACACCTGCCCATTTTTGGGCCTTATCGCTGGTGCGGCGGGACGATTACAACGATGCGGGCGTGCCAATGCTGCCCGTCGTGCGCGGCGAGGCTTTTACCCGCAAAAACATTTTGGGCTACACGGTCTTGATGGTGCTGGTGACGATGCTACCGTTTGCCTTACACGCCCTTAGCTGGATTTACCTGATTTCGGCGGCGGGTCTGGGCTTTGTCTTCCTGGAAAAAGCGATTGGGTTGGTACAAAACGGCTCGACGGCGCGGGCCTGGAAGCTGTTTAAGTTTTCCAACTACTATCTGGCCTTGTTGTATCTGGTGATGGTGGTTGACCGTTTGGTGGTGTTGGCGAAGTAGTTGACAGCAGACAGCTAAAACCATTTAGTAGTCGCTATTTATCGGTTTAACGCTTGAGACACCGCTGGCTGATGAACATTAACTACTAAATGCGTAAATGCGAAGAAAGGGTATTTTGTAGGAGGTTGCGTCAACTGGTTGCCGCCAGCCGATGTCTTTGTCCATTGGCGGAGCAATGTCCCACAGAAGGGCAGTGACAGTCCATTGGCGGAGTAATGTCCCACAAATACCCTTCAAGGGTTACAGGTTTAGTAATCTCTCTCACTATTAACTGGATTTAACTGACGACTGATAACTGACAACTAACGGCTTTGGAGTTAGATTTGCTAAAGATTTTAACCACAACCTGGGATTGGAAACCGTCTGTACTGCTAGGTTGTGCGGTCTTTTTAATATATTATCTGGTGCTGGCGCGGAGTTTTCGGGCGACCCGTTGGCAGATTACTTCTTTTACACTAGGAATACTGGTGATGGTGTTCGCTCTGGTGTCGCCCCTAGATAGCGTGGGCGACATCTATCTATTTAGCGTGCATATGGCCCAGCATTTATTGTTGCTGCTGATTGTGCCACCGCTATGGTTGTGGGGTTTGCCGCCGCGTCTGCTCAATCGGGTACGTACCCGCCTACCGTGGGTGGCTCGTTTTGAGGCGGCCATTACCCAACCGATTGTAGCCTGGATTGTCGGTATCGGTACGGTCTGGCTGTGGCACATTCCGGTTTTGTACGAAGCGGCTCTGAGCAACGAAGCCGTTCACGCCGTTGAACATTTGACTTTCCTGGCTTCGGGCGTGATTTTTTGGTGGGCGGTAATGATTGTCCCTGCTCCCAACGTCCGGCGGATTGGGCCGTTGTTTTCGATTTTGTATCTGTTTCTGGCGGCGGTATCGAGCAGTATGTTGGGAATTATTTTAACCTACGCCGCGCCTGGTTTGTATCCAGCCTATCTGCACCCTGCCGATAGATTTGGAATTTTGCCAACCATCAGGGATACCTGGGGTATTTCGGTGGCGACTGACCAACAGGCGGGCGGTTTGATGATGTGGGTGTTGGGCAGCCCGCTATATCTGCTAGGCTGTTTGGGGGCGTTGGCCCGTTGGTACAAACAGTCCGAGGCGGAAACGGCGCGAGAGATTGCGGCGCAGCTAGAAGCGGAACGTGCAACCCAGCTTAAAAGTGTTAAAATAGTAAGTGCCAAATGAAAAGAAAAAGGAAATAATGTAATGTCGAGTGAACGGGCCAGAACGACCTCGGAAGAATTAGAAGATAGAAACAAATCATTGCAAATAGAAGAACGTCGGGTAGCGGACGTAAACCCAAATAATAATGTAAATTTGACTAATACCGTCAATACTACTCTCTCCCAAGATGGTACAGAAGCAGTGATGACAGACCAACCTGTTACTGCCCCACCCGAAGCTGAAACCACTATCCATCCTGGTTGGACTAAATTGCACGATGAAGAATTGCCTCAGGCTACCTACTGGCCTGTCGTTATGGCGTTTGCTATCACATTAGTGGTGTTTGGCTTTGTAACGACGGTGGTTATTACCATTGTGGGCTTGTTTCTGTTCGTGGTTTCCTTAATTGGCTGGATTGGAGATATGAGAAATGAATCCCACGGAACACACTAAACATAAACGTGACAAGGGGACTGGCCCCGGTGTAGAAGATGTACTGCATCATCAATCGCCGGGTGAGTTACATAATAGCGATGAATCAATTGGGCAACCGGACGCTGGTAAGTTTCCCAAAGAGTTTACCCGGCGCAAATTTTTGTCACGGATGAGTATTGCGATGGGTGGTCTGGTCGGGATAGTAGTGGCTGTTCCCGTCGTGGGTTATTTATTTGAACCGTTGCTCAAGCCCTCGCCTGACCCGCTTTGGCGCGAAGTTGGCAGCCTCAACGACTTTGATATTGGCAAAACCCGCGAAGTAACTTTTGAAGATACCTCGTCCCTGCCCTGGGCCGGAGTCACCTCCAAAACTGCGGCCTGGTTGCGGCGTACTTCAGATAAAGACTTTATTGCTTTTGCGGTCAACTGTACCCACCTGGGCTGTCCGGTTTCCTGGCTACCCGATGCCGGATTATTTGAATGTCCCTGTCACGGCGGGGTCTATTATGCCAACGGTAACGTGGCTGGCGGGCCTCCTCCCTATCCTTTGAGCCGTTATGATGTGCGTATCAACGGTCAATCGGGTAAGGTCGAAGTAAAGGCTAGTGGTATTCCAATTGTGAGTTAGATATTAGTCATCAGTAGTCAGTAGTCGGTAAACAGTTAAAACCTTTTGGTACTTTCGAGATTAAAAGGTTGGTAGAAGCCAGATTTTCTAAGCTGGTAAACAAAGAAAACGCATTTATCCGACGACTGATGACTGAAAACTGCCGACTGTAAACTAGAAAAAGGTTTGATATGGGAGTTCTAAAAGGTATCTGGAGTTGGTTTGATGACCGCACGGGGCTGGGTAGTGCCGTCACGCCGATTTTGAAGCATAAAGTTCCCCGTACCAGTGAATTCGATGGTTGGTGGTATGTTTTGGGTAGTGCAACCCTGATCGCCTTTATTATCCAGGTGACAACGGGTATTGCGCTCTCCACCTCCTACGTCAGTTCGACTAATGATGCTTATCAAAGTCTGCAATATATTACAAGTGACCCGATTGGTGGCTTTTTGCGTGGGATGCACAATTGGGGTGCGTCGGCGATGGTGTTGCTGATTGGTTTGCACGCTCTCCACGTCTTCTTGATTGCGTCTTACAAGTTTCCCCGCGAAATGCACTGGTTATCAGGCGTGTTTTTGTTGCTGCTGACGTTGGCGATGGCCTTTACCGGGCAGTTGCTACGTTGGGACGATACCGCCGTTTCGTCCGTGGTGGTGGCTGCGGCCCAGGCCGGACGTTCACCATTTATAGGGCAGCAAGTAGCCCACTTTGTACTGGCTGGTGATACAGTGGGGGGCGCGACTTTAAGCCGATTTTTCTCGTTCCACGTCTTCTTTATTCCGGCTATCCTTTTTGTTCTGGTAGGTTTTCACCTTTACCTGGTTATTCGTAATGGCGTGTCCGAGCCGCCCAAACGGGGAGATATTGTTGACCCTAAAACTTATCGTCAAAAATATCATGATTTGCTGGAGCGCGATGGCGTACCGTTCTGGCCTGACGCGGCCTGGCGCGATGCGGCTGGGGCGTTGATGGTGGTTATCGTGGTGGTGATTTTGGCCGTCGTGATTGGGCCGCCCGTTTTGGGCAAAGCTCCCGACCCTACCATTTTAACGGTCTATCCTAAACCGGACTGGTATTTCTTGTGGTATTTCTCGATTTTGGCCCTGATACCAACCCAGGCGGAGTCCGCCGTGATTATTTTTGGCCCGTTGTTAGCCATTGTAGTGATGATTGCGCTACCTTTTATCGCTAACAAGGGCGAACGTAACCCGCTACGGCGACCCTGGGCGGTAGCCATTACTATTTTGATTTTGATTATGGTAGGGACGCTGTGGATTGTGGGCGAACAAGAACCCTGGTCTCCCAAAATTCAAATCCAGGCGTTAGACCCTGCCAGGCTCAATCTTACCTCCCAAGATGGCGCACTATATCGGGGGGCGCAATTGTTCTCGTCAAAAGGCTGTGTCACCTGTCATATAATTGAGGGCTACGGCGGACAAAAAGGCCCGAACCTTAGCTACGTGGCGAACCGTTATAACGCCAACCAGTTGACCTATATCATTATGGCTGGACGAGGTGGGATGCCGTCGTATAGTGCGAATCTGACCAGTTCGGAGTGGAACGATTTGCTGGCTTTCTTGCTGACTCGCCGCAACGATAACGTCTTGCCCACGCCGCAGGGTAGTCCTGCCCCGAACCTCCCGACTCTGCAACCCGCCAGCCATTAGGTCGGGTTGTAGGGTATAAAGCGAAGATATGCCCGAAGGATAAATCCATCGGCAAAGTGATTCCAAACCTGACGTGCGAAGCCGTGCCGTAGGCTAAATCAGGTTCTAACAACCGATTAAAATGGGTTTTGAATCTACTTACCGATGGATTTATCCTTCGGTGCGTTCGGCAGAGCAATGTCTCATAGAATACTAGAACACCTCATTGGTGGAGCAATGACATAAAGGGTTTCTGGCATAGAACCTGCTAACCGATAGTTCGCGTCTCCTGGCTCTTTAGATAGTGGAAGGATTATTCTAAATGGCAGTTTTCCCTCTACTCCCCTTAATTGGCCTCTTAGTCGGGCTGGCATCACTGGTGCTAATAGGTTTTGGTTTGTTTTGGGTGATAGGCTGGGTGGTGGGTGCCGGTATTACGACCACTCTTTTGATAGTTGGAATAGTTATAATCGTCTTTACCCTCTTAGGACGCTATTTAGTGCTGCTGCTGTTTGCTCACCCTGACCAGGACAAACCAGTGCCAGACCGTACAGGTGAGGTGCAACGTATCACCCGTCCCGATGGAACTGAATTAAACGTAGAGTTTTATGGCCCCGTAAACGCCCAAAATGTTATTCTAACTCACGGTTGGACTGCTAATAGCACCGATTGGTATTATGTCAAACGCTGTCTTGCCCAGCATTACAGAGTGATTGTGTGGGACTTGCCAGGCTCCAGAAACTCTAGTCTAGCCCATAATGGCGATTACAGTATGGAACGGCTGGCGGCTGACCTGGAAGCAGTATTAAATCTGACTTTGCAACCTGCTATTCTGGTAGGTCATAGTATGGGTGGTATGCTCACACTTAACTTTTGTAAGCTTTTCCCTCAACATTTAGGTAGCAAAGTAAATGGTCTGGTGCTGGTGGACACTACTTATCTCAACCCGGTTAAAACTGCCCCAGCTAGTGGTCTGTTAAGCGCGATCCAAAAGCCAATCTTAGTACCAGCAATGTACCTGATGATAGGCTTGTCACCTTTGGTATGGCTACAAAACTGGCTTAGTTATTTCAACGGGATGGCTCACCTACAACAGCGTTTTGGTTCATTTTGTGGCAGCGAAACACGTGGTCAACTTGAGCGAATGAGTTGGTTGCAAACGATTGTACCGCCCTGGGTCATCGGCAAACAGATGTTGGCAATGTTTCGTCACGATACTACCAACACGTTGCCACGCATAAATGTACCGACCTTGATTATAGTGGGAGATAATGACCGGGGTTGTGTGCCACGCGCCAGCCATTATATGCAAGCTCAAATCCCTAACGCTGAACTGGTCACAATCCAACATTCTGGTCACGTCAGTATGATGGAGCAAAACGAGCAAGTCAATGATGCCCTGGGCGCATTTGTGTCTCGAATTGCTAATGACCGCACTATCGGCGGTTAGATGCAAAAATACCATCTGTATTCAATTTATTGGCAGAACAATGTTCCCTGGTTTAGCTCCTCACGCGCCTATCGGTGAGTTGACCCAACAGTTGGGCAGCCAATTCCAGCGTTTCAGGCTTTTTGCAAAAACAGAAGCGAATTTTGGTGCTGCCCAATTTAGGGTCGTGGTAAAAGCTGCTGCCTGGTACGGTTGCCACGCCCAAATCCTGCACTAGATAGCGGGCAAAAGCCAGGTCGTCCTCGAAGCCAAAGTTGCTGATGTCGGTCATAATGTAGTAAGCTCCGGCAGGTTTATAGACCTGGAAACCCGTGCGCTCCAGCAAATCAATCGTGAAATCGCGTTTGCCCAAATAGTTCTCGCGCAAGCGGGCATAATATTCATCAGGGAAAGCCAGAGCCGCCGCCGCGCCTTCTTGCAATGGGGCTGCCGCGCCAACGGTCAGAAAGTCGTGTACCTTGCGGATAGCGTTGGTCAGTTCGGGCGGAGCAATGATATAGCCGATACGCCAGCCTGTCGCGCTATAGGTTTTGCTGAGACCGCTAATAGTAATGGTGCGCTCGTACATACCGGGCAGCGTGGCAAGGCTAATATGTTCGCCTTCATAAACCATATGCTCGTATATTTCGTCGGTGATGGCAACCACGTCCCATTTTTGGCAAAGACCCGCGATAAAGTCCAGTTCGGTTCGGGTAAAGACTTTGCCCGTTGGGTTGTTGGGGGTATTGATGATAATGGCTCGCGTGCGATTGTTGAAAGCCGCCGCCAACTGGTCGTAATCGAAATGCCAGTCCGGTTCGTGCAGCGTGACATATTTGGGTACAGCCCCCGACAAAATCGCGTCCGGCCCATAGTTTTCGTAAAACGGCTCAAACACAATCACTTCGTCGCCAGGGTCAACAATTGCCAGCATCGCCGCCATCATAGACTCGGTTGCGCCACAGCAAACGGTAATTTCGCGTTCAGGGTCTGGCTGCAAGCTTGACCAGTGCGCGACTTTGTCTGCAATTGCGTTGCGTAGCGACTTCGCCCCCCAGGTAATGGCATACTGGTTGATGTCGGCCTGGATTGCCCGGCAAGCTGCGTCTTTCATATCTTGAGGCGCGGCAAAATCGGGGAAACCCTGGGCCAGATTAACGCCTGGTTTGTCGCCGCGTGCCTGGAAAACACGGGTCATCTCCCGAATAACCGACTCCCTGAACTGTTGAGACTTCAATGAGGTGCGTACTGCCAATCTAATTCTCCTTTACCCTTAGCTTGTAGGCGGCGCGTTCCCGCGCCCGCAATGCCGCTAGAGTTTCATACCGTGCGGGCGTGGGGATGCGCCGCCTACAGCTTGTTTGA
This sequence comes from Chloroflexia bacterium, assembly GCA_038207455.1. Taxonomy (GTDB): domain Bacteria; phylum Chloroflexota; class Chloroflexia; order Chloroheliales; family Chloroheliaceae; genus JBBQZT01. The sequence continues at coordinate 4,856 of JBBQZT010000061.1, read as the reverse complement.
GTGGTTGCTTTTACGAATATTTTTGTGTCAGATGGTCAATATACTGGACGTATTGGGCGGACAGAGCGGGACTGTCAATCAGCAAAATATTCTCGGCGTTGAGTTCGGCACTGCGCGAAAAGTTGTACGAGCCAGTAATCACGGTGTCATCTATTACCAACACTTTGTTGTGCATAAAGTCGTGGACACCTGTCGGGCTGTAGGGCGTTGAGTTTTTGCCGACTAGCTTCGCTGCCCCGATTATAGCTTGTACGGCGGGAATTTTCCAGTGATTGGACTGCACATCTTGCCATTGCTGCCACACGCTCAACATTTGGGTACGGTCATAAATACCGCTCACTTCTACCTGTCCAGAGCGTAGTACATCGGTCAAAGCGTTGATTAATGAACCCGAATTGAGCAACATACTACAAATACGCACTCGTCTTTGAGCCTGGGCCACTCGTTCGGCTACCACGTGGTCAATGGTAGTGCCGCGCCCTGGCGAAAAAAGCAACTGCACACGGGCCGGTTGTTGGGCATAGGTAAGCTGGACAGGCTGGGTATTGAACGCGCCAGTGTTTTCGATGTGGCCCGCCTCCCACAAGTCCTGGAAGTCCTGGGCGTAATAAGCCGCGAGTTCGGCTGACCTGATTACCAAAATGTTGTTCTCCATCTTGGTAAAAGCATCATCGGTCAGGTTGGTTGAGCCTGTCCAGACCTGGGCCTGGGCTGTACCAGCGTCGCGCACCAGATATTTGTTGTGCATCAACTTCAAGCCGCCGATACGCCTCCAGGGATAGCCTAACGTCTGGACAAACGCGCCTGTGCCGGAAGGGGCGGGGTCTTGTCCGGCAGCCAGGTCGGGGGCGGGAGGTTTGTCCGCATCATACGCAATCCGTATTTGTACGCCTGCCGCCGCCCGTTCCTGTAGAGCCTGGGTGATGATTGATTTGTAAGGTTCACTCAGGCGCAAATCGTAAACGGCGATGTCCAGGCTTTGCTGCGCCCCGGCTACGAAGTTCGCCAGACGCTGGACAGTGACCGTCTCGTTTTGTTCGCCCTGGGCCAGAAAGAATACCGATAGGTCGTTGCCGTCACCAGATGGCGAAAGGTTTTGCATTTATTTTCCTTTGAATAGCATAGTAGTCAACAGTTATCAGCCGTCAGTTATCGGTAAGTAGCCGAAAGGTTATAAGCCTGTTATGAGAAACCATCGGCTCCGTATCCATTGACAGCAACCACACCCAGGGGGTACCCGCGCAATGTCTCGCAAAGACAAGGGAGATTTGTTGGATATTGCTCTGTCAATAGACGTTCCCAGTTTCGGTTTTAACTGATGACTGACAACTGACGGCTCGATGTGGTAACAATTTATCTGACGCGCCGTACCACCCGGCGGGTGTAGGAATAGCGGTAGGCCCAGGTTTCGACGATGGTAGTGCCGGGAGCAAGCGGGCCAACTGGTTCGGTTAAATCGGCCAGCATTGGCATCTCTGGTGGTATGCTCAAACCCTGGGAACGGGGGGCTGTAGGGTGCTGGCGGGCGCGGTTGAGCAGTTCTACCCCGACACTGACCGCCAACACCGCCGCTCCTTTGGCGATTGCCCGGCCTTCTTCGCTACCCAAAGCGCGGTTTGCTAGCCCCAACACCTTTGATTTAATTCCGGTGCGAGTAGGAGGCACTGCTAAAGATTGGGTGGGCGATGGGGAGATAGCCAACCCTTGTGAGTGGCTCTCAAAATCCAAAGCAACAGGCGTGACGTTTTCGGCAGGGATAGGCGGAGTTTGAGACGTATCCGGTTGTTCCTGGAAAACCGCTTCGTCGGCCAACGGCGCACCGCATTTGCGGCAGAAAGCGTCCTGGTTATCGCACCAGAACTGACATTTTTGGCAGCGCATCTGGTTTTATGCCTTTCTATTAATTTAGCAGCAAAACAGTGGGGGCGTAATCGTCCACCTTTTGTTCGTCCCCGTTGGTATCCTTGTCCAAAATCAAAGGGTTCTGGCCCGTGCCATCGGTATTCATCACAAAAACTCGCGCCCACTCGCCCGCCCCTCGGTCACTATTGAAATAGAGGCGGGAACGATCACCCGAACCCCGGTTATCCTGTATCCAGACCGGGCGACTGTTATGACCTTGCCCGTTGGTTAGATTGATGGGTGCTTCTTTGCTGCCAATCTGGAAAGTTAAAATATCCAGAGGCAGGCGGTCTTCGTCATCTTTCGGGTTGATTACTGCGGTATTATAGGCAATTTTAGTACCATCAGGCGAAAAGACCGGATAGAGACAATGCACCTGGTTAGATTGTACCAGAGTGATGGCGTTGGCTTTGGGATTGTTCAAGTCGAGCAGATGAATTTGATAAATATGGTTATCATCTTCGATGCTATAGGCCAGCTTTGTCCCGTCCGGTGAGAAGGTCGGGCCGAGTTTTTTGTGGGTATCGTAGGTGAGTTGTTTGGGATTGGTACTTGGGAAGTTAATTTCGTAGAGGTTGTTATCGTTTGAACTGACATATACAATATTACTGCCGAAAGCAGACACTGCCGGACTGTAAGCGTTATCTATAATTTTAGTGGCGGCATTGCCATCTGCCGACATTTTGTAAAGGGAAGCGCGGCCTTTCTCACGGTCAGACTGGAAAATAATGGTCTGACTGTTGACCCATACCGGATTAGTGTCCTGGGTGCCAGTAACCATATCGGTCAAGGCTTTGCGTTCGCCTGTTTTGCTGTTAAAACTAAAAATGACTTTAGTGTTGGTGGTAATTTGCGAAACATATAATACCTGGAAATCTTTGGCGGGAGCGTTGACAGGTGGAGTGACCGGGCCTACCCGGTTAGTGGTAGCTGGGCCGTTCGGGGTAGTGGGATTATTGGGCGCGGCGGTAGTGGTTTGGCCCGGCGTGACGGTAACTACTGGGCCGAGAGTAGTTTGGTTCGGGTTACTGTTAGTGATAGCCACGTTGAGGGTAGTTTGGGCTGGGTTGGGAGTATTATTGGCAACGCCAGGGGTTGGAGTTTTGGAGTTGTTCTGACCAGCCAGGTACAACAGTACGCCCGCGCCTACTGCTCCCAAAGCTAAGACTAAGATTGCTACGAGGGCAATCACCAGCCAGCGCGGGCCACCTGGGTTTTGCACCACGGAGTCACGGAGAGGGGCGACGGGATTATTCACCGCAGAGGACGCAGAGGGAGCGGAGAAGGGAACAGAAGGAGGCAAAGCCGGAACAAACAACGGCTGACTGCTAACTGACTGCTGATAACTGTTGGCTCGTGGCGGCTGGTTGTTGAGGGGCTGGTATGGAACAGGATTTTGCACCGCAGAGGAAGCGGAAGGGGGAATAAAAGTGGGCAAAGCCGGAACAAACGGCGGCTGACTGATAGCTGTTGGCTGATAGCTGTTGGCTGATAGCTGTTGGCTGATAGCTGTTGGCTGATAGCCGGGTGCGGGTGGTTCTAAAATGGGTAAGGCCGAAAAATTATCTTGTCCCGGCAAGGCTTCCCCATTGACACTTTCGGCCCACTGCGAGGCGATAGCTTTATCAACTTTGGTCAGTAGGGTGGGCTGGGCCAGGTTAATAAAGGCGGTTTGGTTTTCGCCGTAATTCTGGACGGCCTGGGTAAAAGCGGCAGACATTTCTTCGACGTGTTGGAAACGCGCTTCGGGCCGTTTGGCTAACGCTTTCTGCACTACTGCTTCGATAGCGGGGTCGTAACTAACCCCGAAGGCGGCCATCGGCGGTACCGGGTCGTTTAGATGCTTGAAGCCGATACCTTCGCCTTTGAAAGGTACGTCCCCCGTCAACATCTGGTACAACACGACACCCAGCGCATAAATATCGGTGCGCTGGTCAACCCGGTCTAAAAACTGTTCGGGGGCCATATATAGCGGCGTTCCCATAATCGTCCCGGTGCGTTGCGAGTTGGAGTTAGAAAGGGCTTTGGCGATACCGAAGTCGCTCAAAACCAGATTGTCGCTGGCGTGGTGGATTAAAACATTGGAAGGTTTTACGTCCCGATGGACAATATTGCGCGAGTGGGCGTAACCAAGACCCGCTGCTACCTGGGACAGATAATTGGCGGCAGCACCCAATGGTACTGGGCCGTCCATACGGGCTTTGAGCGTGCCTCCTCCGTAATAGCTCATCACTAAATAGATGAGTTCGCCGTCCTGACCGTAGTCATAGGCCCGCAAGATGTTGGGGTGTTGCAAGTCGCGCATCAGCTCGCTTTCGCGTCGGAAGCGGGCCAGAAAGCTATCTTCCAGAGCCAGGTCAAGCGACAGAATTTTGATGGCTACGTCGCGGTCATTTTGGGTATCGTAGGCATGATAAACTACCGACATACCGCCGCGTCCCGCCTGGTTCATCACCCGGTAACGCCCGTTCGCCAGCATTTTCAAAGATGGGCCGTGGCCGCGACTGCCTCCGGTGCTACCAGTTCCGCCTGTCCCGCTGCCGCTTTGACTGTTATTCGACATACCTGTCCGTTCGCGCACCTAATCGCTTTTGCTCTTGCGTCTCTACCCCCGAATTATAGCATAAAGGCCAGTGGTCAGTTAAATCAAAGGAGGTTGCCGCCGCGCGGGGGCGACAGGCCAACGAGGTATGAACTAGGTTCTAAGCCTACTAATGAACTTTGTAACTACTCAGACCCCCTTGACTAAGGTGCTACAGTAACATTATGACGGTAGAAGAAGAAAATTTGCAACTTAAACAGCGCATCCAGTTTCTGGAAAACCAAGTCGTCCAATTACTGCCTTTCAAGAAGAAAAGCGAGCAGTTGGAAACCGTGGTCAGCCAATTGCTCCAACCTGTCCAAAATTTGGAGCAGCAGTTAGCCACCAACAGCCGTAATTCTTCTAAACCGCC
>JBBQZT010000060.1:0-37205 GCA_038207455.1 Chloroflexia bacterium | reverse complement strand
TCGGGTGCTGTTCTGGTCAGATATTATTATTCCGACCCCGTTGGAACTAGAAGCTTTTCCCTTGCCCAGCCGTTTATTTTTCCTTTACTACCCGCTGCGGCCCTTGCGCCTCGCCGCCAAATACCTTTCGGGCAAATATCGAGAGAGCCGCCTGGGTTAATCGAAGGCTACGGCGCGTCGGGCCACCTCAAAAGTCTTGAATTTATCCAAATCTTCGGGCGTGCCAAGTCCATACGCTCCAGCATATTCCTGCCCGATGTTATAATATCCAATAGTTTTACCCTGGGCCAGCAGCATATTATAAGCAGGCGCAACATAAAATTCGTTTTTCACCCGAATGTTTTGGGCAATCATTTCTTCCGCCGCCGCTACAAAATCCGCCCCGTGCTTATAGTTATAAATACCCACCGTCGCCTCGTTTGAGACTACCTCCTTTTCAACTACCTCCGTAGGGATACCATTAGTGGAGTCAAAACGAATATATGACCATTTAGGGTGGTCGGCCCACATCGTCATAATAAAACCGTCCGCATCACTAGCCGCGTCCGCCACCAGATAAGCGTTGATGTCCACGTCTACCCACTGGTCGCTATTGGCAATCATAAGGCCGTCGCTATTGTTGATAAATTCGCGGGCCAGCAGCACCGTACAGGCCGCCCCTTCTGTCACTCTATCCACAGTCACGACTTCACAGCCCGGAGACCATTTTTTCAAGTCGCGTTCAACATTGTATTGAGTTAGATGTTCCTGGAGACAGATAAAAATAAAACGGTGCGGCCTGGCCGGACGCAGATTGTTAATTACCACCTGGATCATCGGCTTGCCCAAAACCGGGATTAGCGGCTTGGGAAGCGCGTAACCCACCTCACGGAAACGGCTGCCTCGTCCGGCCATCGGGATTACAATGTTAAGCACGTGTGTCACCCTTCAAATACTTATCGTTATTTGCCCCTGGTAACTTTACCACCACCGTCACTGTGTCCACCAGGGCGCGAAAATCAGTGCCTTCGCCCGGCTCAATCACCACAATCTGGCCCGCCCCGAAACGTTGCCCACTCATCTCCACTTCACCACTAATAATCGCGGTTAACTCGGTAGCAATTTTATGGTAATGCCATTCCTCGTAGGTGTTGGCCGGATAAGTCTTAACCGCCACCTCTACATCGTTGGTCTGGTAAAGCGTGGGTGTGAAGTTGCCCACAAACCAGCCTTTTACCATATCGTCCAGTTTTGCGCTTTGCATAGTTTTTCCTTGTTCTTTGTTTAATATCGCCGTCTCAAATGTTCTTCGTAAGCCTGTAATCCGGTAGGGCTAGAAAGCGAAAAATAATTGCTGCGGGCTATTTTATAGATACCAATGGCGGCCTGCCGCAAGATTAACTCGTTATAGGCCGGACAAACGTAGAAGACACCCTCCACCTGGGCATCTTTTTTTATCATTGCCATCGCTGCCGTCACAAAATCTTTGCCGCGTGCAAAATAATACATCCCCGCCGTCGCCAGATTGCTAATCGGCCTCTTTTCGGCGGTTTCCACCACCAGACCTTGTTCATCACATTTGACATAAGACCAGCGCGGATGGACTGCCTCGAAAACGGTGATACCACCATCCAGACCGCGCTGCTGAAAGTCGGTCACAATCATCCCCAGGTCGCCTTCAATCACTTGATCTCCGTTCACAATCAAAAGTGGGTCGGTATTATTTATTTGCTCAATTGCCAGTAGCGCAGTACAAGCTGCCCCCGCCGTCAAATCTGGCACTTCCAACACCGTCACGCCCGGCAGCAATAAACGCACCACCTCTGAAGTATAACTGCGTTTATTTTCGTCTTTGCGTAAAAGACAAATAAATTTGTTGGCTGGGGTATGAAAGACAGCTAAAGACGCAAGTACCTTCTGCACAATCGGCAAGCCGTCCACCTCGATCAGATTTTTGGGATAAGCATAACCAGCTTCCCGAAAAGCTTCGTCGCTACCAGCCATCAGAATCAAGATGTTCATACCATTTTGTCCTCGTAACGGTGGATACAGGCCATAATATTGTGCAGACTAACATCTGTCACGGCTTCCACCACCAAAAGCTGCGCTCCGGCAGCCCGCGCCGAACGAATACCATTATCGTTATCTTCCACCACCAGACATTCGCCCGGCAGGAAACCCAAACCCTCAATTGCTCTCTGATATATTTCGGGGTCGGGCTTGCCGCGTGTAACATCTTCATTACTCAACAGCAAATCCATATATTGCACTAGATTACTTTTTTGCATAATCACTTCGACAGTGTTACGTACCGAATTAGAAGCCACCGCCAGCTTATAGCCCGCCGCTTTGAGACGTGACAGAGCATATTCGTGTTGAAATACTGGCTTACAGCGCGAATGAATAAGCTCCATTGTATAGATTTGCTTTAGCTCGTTGATAAAATCGTGCAGGGCGGTGGGCAGACCTCGTTCCAGCGTCAACATTTCCAGCTTGCGGCGCGTCGGCAGCCCATCATAGACCATCAAATGCTCGTAACGGTTGATATGGTAGCCAAAAAGCGACAGGGCGCGATTGAGGGCTTCGTAGTGCCAGTCTTTGGCATCCACCAGCACCCCGTCCATATCAAAAATAACCGCTTTAATCTTGCTGCTACTCAAACCAGGCTCTCGCTTTCTCTGGGTAATCGGTACATAACATCAAATCCGGGTGCGCCGCCACCTCCATTCGGGCCAGCCGTTGCCAAAAGGGTTCGTGGGCGCGTTTGTGTAGCTCCGGCGAGACCAGACAGACTTGTTTGTTCGCTGCCAGATGCGCTTTCAAAATCTCCTCTGTCACCCACTCGCCCATGAAACAATCTATCCACACCCCAATCGCCTCGTCATAAAAAGCTGGCTGCGGCTCAAACTCACTTTGACGGGTAAAAATCCTGAAACCTTGATTTATGTAAAGCAAGCCATCGGGTATGGCGTAATCGAACACAAAATAATTTTGAATTTGAAAGCGTTCCAGTGCGGTTTTGAGTAAAGCGTGCAACCCGTCCGCCTTGATATTCAGAGCCAGTGGCAAATCCTGGTTTGACTGACGATAAAGCTGAAAAAAACTTTGGGCGGGCAGTGCTCCCGTGCGCGGTGGGTCATGCGAAATAACCAGTTGCCCGTCCAAATCGCGGAAATCGGTTTCCGTCCCAAAACCCAACCCGAGCGAACGTGCAAAAGCCTTCGATGTGTTCTTTTCGTCCGGTTCTTGCCAGTAGCCGCGATGACTCAAAATTTTCACGCCGCTTTCTTTCTCCATCCGCTCCTCAAACTTTTGAGCCAACGCGAACCAAGCCAGCTAAGTGTACCAATGGCTCGCAAACGATAAAACCCAAAAGCCACCCGCCTGTCCATTTGCTTAAAAATCGCTTGTACCTCCAGGCTAGAAATATCATGGGGAGCGGCAGGCGGCAGCGTTTTACCGGTCTGGGCCGCTACCGTTTCCAGATTCGCGTCCGGCAACCAGTTCTTAATTTTTGCCAGTTGCACCCGCGTGGCAAACCGCCGGGTACGGTCTGGCAAATCTGGATTTATCAGGGCCAGATTGCTGGCAAACTCGAAGTGTTCTTTGGCATTGAGGGCGGTATATTTGGGAGACCACTTGTGTAGCCGCCACCAGCCGATTTCGTGAGGATGATAATATAGATTTCCAGTTCTAAGCAAGCGCAACCACAAGTCCCAATCCTGAACCAGTTCATATTGCGAGTCAAGACCGCCAACAGCGTGATAGGCAGTCCGTCGCATAGTAATAAAGGGGACGAACGGGCAAATAAAAGCCAGCACCGCCTTATCTAGAGCCGGGCCATCAATCAAGGCCGGGAAAGGCCACAAGGGTGCTAAACGGTTAGGAATTTTTGGGTCGGTAAAAGTGCGGTGGCGGCTTTGGATCAGCACAATTGCCGGGTTATCCGCCTGTTCCCGGCACGCCCGCCCCATCGCTACCAGACCGTCCGCCGCCATCAAATCGTCAGCGTGCAGCATCATCATCCACGTTCCCTGCGCCGCTGCTAAACCGTGCGCCCAGTTAAGAGTGCGATTATCGTAAAATTCGGGCGGCTGGATAATCCGATTTGGACAGGCCCACTCAAATGTCTGGGCGATTGTCAGCGTGCGGTCTGTCGAGCGATTATCACAAACAATAAGCTCAATTTGGGCAGTAGCCTGTGCATCTAAACGACCCAGCGCAGCTTGAATAGAATGGAGGCAACCTTCGATATAAGCTTCCCCATTATAAACTGGCACTACAATCGAGAGCAAAGGCGTAGAAGCTTTACTTTCTTGAGTTTTAGCCGAAGGTTGTTTCAGCAGAATTTGCATTAGTTATCACCATTAAAACTTGAATTGGACGTTTTTGAACCGTTTCTCTAGCTTAGATATATAAAAGTTTAGCTTAAATCCGGCCCAACGCAGACTACCCCAGGCCAACAAACTATAAACCCAAATTTTGAAGCGGCGGCCATTCTGCTGGATAATCGCGTTGGCTTGCTGTGCGTCCAATTCTTCAGTTAGAGCGAATAAGTTAGCTTTAGGGAATTGGGCTGTCCAGGTATCAATCGAAATTTCTGGCAACCACTGTCTAGCCTTGGCTATTTGTAACCGGATAGCCTGGGTCAGAGTAGCCTCCGAAAGCGTCGGGTTTAACTCCTGGAAGTGGCTGGCAAGTTCTATATGCTCTTGTACTATACGCGCCTTGTATTTTGGTGTCCAGAGGTTCATATACCAACGACCCATCTTGGTAGGATAATAATATAAGTCACCTACTTTGAGTAATCGCCACCACATTTCCCAATCCTGCACCAGTTCGTAACAGGCATTGAAACCGTTAGCTTGCTTAAAAGTCGAGGTGCGTATTACCAACAAAGGAATAAATGGCACATTAAAGGGCATTAACTTGTTATTTAAGGCCGAGCCTTTTATGAGCGCGGGCAAAGGCCACAACGGGTATTTGCGCTGGGGAGCATTTACTCCATCAAAATTCTGATGTTGGCCCTGCATCAAAACCACCCTTGCGTTGTACAATTGTGCCTGGCAAGCTTTTAGGACGCTGGCTAAACCCTCCGTCACTAACATATCGTCGGCGTGTAGCATTAACAACCAGTGGCCCTGGGCTGTGTTCAGGGCAAAATTCCAATTGAGAGTACGATTGGCATAGTGTTCTGGCGGTTGAATAATACGGTAAGCACAAGGCAGGGTAAACGAGCGGGCTATCGCTAAGGATTGGTCAGTAGAATGATTGTCACAAACCACTACCTCAATTTGGGCCACAATCGCCTTTGGTAAAAGTTGTAGAGCGGCTTTGACCGAACCCAATCCCCGTTCCATAAATTCCGCCCCATTAAAAACCGGGGTAACAATAGAAAGCAACGGTGTGATGATACGGTCACGATCTAATTTAGCTAAAGACGCATCTAAAGAAGTAGCCATCCTATTACTGCTCCCGATGGTGAGTGGGCGAGGCCAGTCGTTGCTGAAACTGCTTATAAGTCGTTTCAAGATAAGTTAACAGCTTGCGCTTGAACTGGCTTTTATCAAAACCTTCTGCCCATTCACGCAATTCAGTATTGTGAAATTGGTACGAGTCAAAGTCGCGCATGGTCTGGGCCAGACTTTCCGGTTCTTGGGTATCAAAAAACAAGCCAGTTTTACTTTCCAGCACTGTCTCTAAAGCCCCACCCGCTCGATATGCGATAACTGGCCGCCCACTTGCCATCGCTTCTAACGGGGTCAGACCAAAATCTTCTTCGCCCGGAAAAATTAACGCCTGACAATGACTATATAACGAACGAAGTTCTACATCGGATACGCGGCCCAAAAACTCGGTGCGCGGCCCGGCCATTTTACGTAACCGCACCTCGTCACTACCAGTGCCTACGATTTTAAGTGGTTTATTAAGCCGCGCGGCAGCCTGCACCGCCAAATCTATTCGTTTATAGGGAGCCAGGCGCGACACCACCAGGAAATAATCTTCCTGCATATTAGAAGGCTCGAACAAGCTGGCATCTATCGGCGAATGGATAACGTGAGCCTCGCGCCGATAAAACTTTTCTACTCTTCTGCGCGTCGTGTGTGAATTGGCAATAAAATAATCTACTCGTTGAGCAGCGGTATAATCCCAACTCCGCAAAAAAGGTAAAATCGCTCCCAAAACCAGCTTTTTGAAACCATTAAAATTCTCCTGGGCCACGTAATCCGGGTAACGCCAGGCAAAGCGGGCGGGCGTGTGAATAAAACAAAAATGACAGCAATTTTCGCCCGTAATTACGCCTTTAGCAAAACCTGTGGTGCTGCTCAATACCAAATTGTAGGCGGCCAGGTCGAAACTTTCAAAAGCATAAGGATAAAGCGGCAATAACAGCTTATAACGGCCTTTGGTCGGCCTTAGCCTTTGCAAAAAAGAGGTGCGTATATCACGTCCTGCTGCGCCAAACGAGCTAAGGGTTGTAGCCGGATTATAGACCGACGTATAAAGCGGAGCAGTCGGAAACAACTCTTGTAAAATTTCGACCACGCGCTCCGCCCCACCATTATCTATTAAGAAATCATGAACCAGAGCGATTTTGGCGTTTTCGATAGCTTTATTTTCTAACATTTGACTTGCCGTTGCTAATCTGGGCATAAACATCCAAAAATCCCTTGACCATTGCTGTGCTGGAGAACTCTTGTAACACTCGTTCACGTGCTTGTTGACCGATTTGTAACATTTTTGGGCGGTCTGCTATCAATTGTTCGATAGTTTGGGCCAACGCCGCCGCATTATTGACCTCACAAAGCCCCCCACTGATACCATCTTCAATAATTTCGAGCGGCCCGCCTTCAGCACTCGCCACTACCACTCGTTCCATCGCCATTGCCTCAATCACCACCCGGCCAAAAGGTTCGTACCAGCTGGGCAGCAGCAAAATATCCAAAGACTGCATTAGTTGCGGTATATCGTCTCGTTCACCACAAAACCACACCTGGTCTTGTAACCCTTTTTCGGCTACGAAGTCAGTTAACTCACGGTAAAAAGCGGCGTTGTCGTAGCGGGCCGTCGTCAGGACGAATTTGAGGCCACCCACGATTATCAAACCAGCCTTGGGCGCGGTTTGGCGCACCTTGACCAACAGTTCTAAGGCTTCCAACGCCGTTTGTTGGCCTTTCCAGGGGGTAAGTTGTCCCACTATACCTAGCAAAGGCCATACTTCACCAGACTCAGTCGAACGCGGCCATTGGGCCAATAAAGCATTGCGCGTGGCAATACGGTCAAAGTGAGCGGGGTCAAACTGTCCTACATCCACCCCATTATAGACCGTAACGCACTTGCGTTTCAACCCAGGTTTATTTTGGGTAAAGGCGTGGTTCGTGTAATCGGAAATAGCGGTCAGCCTCCAGGCTAAACTGCCTAAGACCGCCCGAATTACCCGGTCAGTCACGCGCGTTCTCAATTTATCGTGTAAATGTACCACCACGGCAGTCCGCGCGAAGGGCGCGATTAGACAGGCGACGAGACCCGCTCGTACCGAGTTGGCGTGTAGCACATCGGGCCGATAGCGGCGTACAATTCGTAGTAAATCAAACCCGACCCCTAACAACTCCCCAAAATAACGGGCCAGTATCAGGGGGTTACGAGTATAACCTACTTGCAAAGGCCGGATAGCCACTAACTCTAAACCCTCAATAACCGCAGCCCGTTCCCAAAGCGGCCCATTGCACGGGCAAACCAACACCAGCCGATAACTTTGGTTTGGGTTTTCTTGATTATAAGCTGTAATGCCGCGTATCAAATCGAGCAAAATAACTTCTGCCCCGCTCACCGCGACTGTAAAATTATAAAAAAGTAAGGTCGGTTGCATCACATTAAGTAGAAACCGCTAATTTTTGATAAACAGTATAGACTTGCTCGGCGCAACGCTGCCAGCTAAATTCAGCGGCGCGTTCGCGGCCACGTGCCACCATTAAAGCATATAAAGTTGGCTCTGACAGCAAGTTATGTAAAGCTGCGGCCATTCCCGTGTGGTCGTCCGGCCTATATAGTAAGGCCGCATCCCCCACTACTTCAGGAATAGAAGTAACATTAGACGTGACGACAGGTGTACCACAAGCCATTGCTTCTAGTGGCGGCCAGCCAAACCCTTCATAGTAGGACGGGAAAAGCAAAGCCGCCGCCATATTATACACACGAGGCAACTCATCCATTGGAACGTAAGGTATCTGCGTCACAGACTCTGAAATACTAAGTTCCTGCATTAAAGCGTAATGGGCAGGAATGAACTTGCCGCCTACCTGTAACAAACGCACGGGCTGGGCAGGGTTTTTAGCACACAAGAGAGCAAAAGTACGTAGCAAGCCTTCAAAATTTTTGCGCTGACTATATCGGCCCACGTGCAGAATAACTTTTGCGTCACCAAAACCGCACTTAGCTCGAAAAGCTTCTTCCCATTGCTGTTGCTTCAGCGTATCACGCAGATAAGCAAAACGTTTTTCCAGCCCCGAATAGATTACCTGAATACGTTCTGACGGATAGCTAGTATATTTTAGTAAATCGCAGCGGGTGTATTCCGAGACAGCGATAATTTGGGCGGCGCGTAAAGTACCCCGCAAAGCCAACCGCCAGAGCCAAAGCTTAAAACGGGTCGCCCATTTGCTGGTTGGCACAAAAAGCGGAGCTAAATCGTGACACGTCACCACGCAAGTGCGACGAGACAGAAAATAAGTTAGAAAACCGTAGGAGTGGTCGCTAACGTGATTTATTTCGCTCTTAACCTTCTGCATTTGCCAGGGATATTTTAAGTAACGCCCAGCAAAGAGGCCGAACTTACGCAAAGCAGGTGGCAAATCAGGTATATTCACTGTAAATTCTCGGACTTGCAAACCGTGATACGCTCCGTGCCGCAAGGCTAAGGCCAATTGTTCGGCGTATATATCCATACTCAAGAAATTTTCGGCCCGCATATCACTAAAAACGGTTACTTGCAATGGCTTTTACCTTATATATTTTATCTCCGATGCAACCTTCGAGCCTTACTTTTGTCATTTTTCATTCTTATGCTGGCTTACGGGCAACAATCCAAACACCACCAGCAAAACTACCGAACCTGGCAGTTTTGCCTTCACCTTGATACTTTAAGATAGAAAAACCTTTCCTTCTCAGGAATCTACGAAAGGCTAAAGGATTAGTCAAGGTTATACTGTCAATATCGCCGTGTGGCGGACGACTAAAATCTGGCTGACGGTTGAAAAATTTAGCTTGCCTTGCCGTAATAGTACGAAGAGTGTACCACAAATTGCGTCCCAAAATCTTAAATAAATCTGGCCCAGACGAACCCCAGGGCGAGCCTTTGATTGAGTCTTGGGGCGGCCCAAAAGGTTTCTTGTACCCGCTCCGTCCTCTAATCCAGTTGGCGATAGCCAAAATAGAAAACAGTGGCGACAAAAGATTAGGACTAACAATAAGGATTAAACCACCAGGCCGTAGGATACGAAGCATCTCATTCAAACAAGCTGGCACGTCCGGTAAATGCTCCAGAAATTCATGGCAGCACACTATCTCGAAACTCTCGTTTACAAAAGGTAGTTGTGTAGCATTCGCCTGCACCAAAGCTAACCTACCCGTTCCCGCCTCATAATTTTTTTGTAGTAACGAGTCGTTTATATCTACACCTATCACGTCAAAACCCTGCTGTGCTAAAAGCGCACTGGACATACCAGACCCGCAACCTAGTTCCAGCAGTCTTGCTTTAACAGGACTATATTTAGCTACAAAACTTATGTAACGGTTGTAATAATCATTTTTAAAAGAATCTCGCTGCACTCTTTTATAAAATTCAATTGCTGAAATTTCAACATCATCGCTTGTTAAAGGCATAACTTATCTCCTTAGATTACTCTTTCAATCAAAATCCCATTATAGATGACTTTTTACTTGCTGTAAAATTAAAGTTAAATGGCTGGCTATGCCAGTATTAGTATAACTCGCTTTGAGAGAGGCCAACCCTTTCTCAACTAATTGTTGTCGTAGCGTCACATCACATAATAACTTTTGCAAACATTGGGAGAGTTCTTTTTCATCACCTTCGTGCGCTATCAAACCTCCGCCAGTTGCCTTTATTAAATAAGGAATTTCACCACTATCCGAGCCAACTACTGGCACGCCACAAGCCAACGCCTCAAGAATAACCCGCCCAAATTGTTCTTTCCAACGAGGTGTAGTCAAAGAGGGCAATACAAAAATATCCAGACAGTTCATATATTGCGGTACACTTTGATGAGACACAGAGCCACTAAAAACAAAGTATTGAGTTAAATGCAATTGCGTTATTAATTCTTGTAACTTAGCTTTATATTCTCCGTCACCTATCAAAAGCACCTTCCAACCTGGGAGGTCAGCCTCTTTTGCCAATACCGCCGCTGCTTTAACCAGGACCTGAATACCTTTAGCCTCAATTAAGCGTCCGACATAGCCGATTACCAGAGAATCGTCCAATCCAAGCTCAAGTTTGAGAACATTTGGTTTAGTTTGAGCATAAAAAGCCGCGCTATCTATAGCGTGCGGAAGATAACTAATGGGTTTTCTGTAACCTTTGCGGCGCAACACTGTATCCACTTCCCTGGACACAGACAAGGCTTTAGCTGACACTTTGTAAGTCAACTTATTAAACCAGCTGAAGGGTGGTGGATAATTTTTAAACAGGTTTTGCTTGGTATAAAAAACCAGTTTACTCTTCAAAAATAAGGCTAACAACACTGTCTGAAAAGCTGCTACACTCCAGGGTTCTTCATCCAAAAAAATAACATCTGGCTTAAATTGCCAGATACGACGTAAGGGTAACCACAAATAAAAATGCAAACTATTGTTTCCAGCTATTCCTACTGGCATCGTATAGAAAGGTATATTTAGCCCTTTCAGAGCTTTTGTTTTGAAGCGGTTATGGTCAAATTCGCTTATCCAACTTGAAGGTGCCATCAGTTGTAACTGGATTTCTGGCAACTTAGCCATTTCAACGTAAAGTTGTTGGTTGACACCCACTACACAAGAATGACTGACAGCTAGAACTTTCAGTTCAGCGTTTTTCTTCGTATTTTTATTCATACCTTAGCTTTGTTGTTTATTAAGATTATCAGGTTGCACCTGAAACATAATACGTGCTAACTCATCTTCATAGCGTTCCCAAGTAAATTCTTCGGCGCGTAGTCTGGCGGCCCGCCCCATCCGTCGGCGCAATTCAGGGTTGTCGTAAAGCATACGGATACGTTCTTTGAGAACAACTACGTCCTGGATAGGAATAATATAACCTTCTACGCCATCCTGAACTACGCTACCTGCTTCAGGGGTAACAATACACGGCAAACCACTTGCTAAAGCCTCGTAAACTACACGGGCCGAGCCTTCTAATAGCGAGGGAAATACAAAAATATCTGCGTCGGTTAGTAAGTGGGCCAGCTCAGATTGATTTACGCTACCCACTTCTACAAAAATACCTGCATACCTGGTTCGCATCAATTCTATAAAAGCTGGGCTATCAGTATCACTCGGCCCAACAATGGTCAATTCACTATTGGGCAAATTCAGCTGCTTCCAGGCTTCCAGAAGATAGTGTACGCCTTTACGATAAATAAATTGTCCCACGAAAATCGCTTTGAATTTATGACTAACGTTTGGCTGCTTGAACGCGGCAGGTTGAAATTTACTGGCATCCACACCAAAAGGCACTATAAACACTTTGTCCGGTTTTACACCCAGTTCTATTACTGATTGAGCGGTGGCTTCACTAGCAGTAATAAGGTAGTCAGCCAGACGTACCTCTTTGTAGGAGCGAAACTCTACTGGCTGATGTGGAGGGCCAAGACCTAACTGCTCCTTTTCTAATTCAAGCATTTGCGCTCTGCCCAACACAATCGGTACATCTAATACAGTGGTGATACCCAAACGTTTGGCCGTTTTAATTGAAGCTAAACAAGCTCCTTCAAAACCATAAAAAATGGTTGGTCTAGGGTGAGCAAAATACAAGTAAACACTGGCAAAGTAATCAAATAACCTGTTGTAAATCAACCAGGAGTAGGAGCCATCAGGTCGTCTAGGTATCCTAAAAAAAGAGAATTTAGCCAAAATTCTAAATAAAAAATCGAAGTAGGGCATACTAACAATCAATTTATCATTTAGCTGTTTCCAACGCCGTCTTTCCAGTGCTTTTAAGGTGTGTTGGCGTAAGGATACAGGAAACATATCTACTACTTTATAAAATGATTTGTGTGGTTTGTAATATATACCTGTAATAAAACGTTGCAGCAAAGCCGCTTTTTGAAAGGCTAAAACCACATAGTAAGGATTGTTGGCTGGATGGCTGACCAGAATTTTAGGTTTAAGGCTCTCCATTATCTAATATTTTCTCCGTCAAAGTTGCCCAGTTTATGCTGGCCTACCGAATGTCTCTAAGTTATTCCATAGTCTCGTTTTTAGGGGTTTGAACCAGAATACGACCCGGCACCCCTACTACCACTGAATCTGGTGGTACATCGGTCAGCACTACGCTATTTGCTCCAATCCGGGAACGCGCTCCCACCCGAACAGGGCCAAGCACTTTAGCTCCTGTGCCAATTGATACGCCCTGCTCAATATAAGGGCCACCATCTTCGACCATAGTTCTGCTACCGCGTCCACCTAAAACTACACTCGAAAAAATCCAGACGCAATCTTCAATAATAACGTTGCCTATTACAACGCCGATAGGGTGGGGAAGAGCCAGGGCATAGCCAATTGTGGCACGATGGTCAATGGACAAACCATTCAAAATCACGTTAAGTTGTGAAAAAATACTTGGCAACATTGGTATGCTGTGGGCCGCGCTCCATTTCGCCAAACGATACAACAAAAGACCGCGTACTCCTGCGTCATGCAACAGATAACGCCAGATAGTACGAGATGAAGGTTGCAAATTTTTTGCCCGTAATACTTTATCTTCGAATACTTCCTCACGCACCAAAATATCTTCGCGGAATTCTTGCCATAGCGAAAGCATGAAGCTAACCTTTCTGAAACTCTGTAGCTAAAAACCGCAATCTGGCTTGTTCTGGTATAGTTGCGGTCTGTTGTTCTTGCCAGGTTTGAAAACGCAGCATAAGGGCTGGTAATATCCAGAAAAATTGGGCTGTAGGTGGTACAGAAAGTGGAGCATAAGTAAGACCCAATATAATGCTGTACACTTGTAGAATAAAAATGAAATACAGCAAATTATGATAACGTGGGTCAGTAGTGATGAATAAAGCCCGAACCATTATATAGATCAAAATCAAACTTAGTCCTATATTGAGCAACAAACCCGGCAAACCCAATTCGTAAAGAAGTACAGCTACATAAGACTCGACAAACTCCTCATTACTAACCAAATAGCGAGTGCCAGGGGAAGCCATACCTATACCATAGCCAAAAGTTGCACCTTGCAGCACTCTATCTAGCTGTAAACTTGCGCTATTGATGGGCGCATAATATAAATAAGATTGTAAGCCACTGCCTTCAGTAAATTGAGAGAAGCGGTCTCCTATTATATTATTTTTGTTGCTTATCGCAAAAGTGAACAAGACAAGCAGCAGTAACGCCACTGCCGAACGTATGAGACGGACTTTTCTATTACTGGTTTGAGCAAAAGTGCCAAGCAAGAAGCAGAGTATTACAAAAACCCAGGAAGCCCGCTGTGTATTAAGCACAAACAAGACACACGCATCTATAATTGTTACCCAGCTAAAAATGACCAACCAACGTTCAGTTTTGGAAAAGACCAAACCTAGTGCCAGCACAAAACCAATATTCAAAAAGACTGAGAAATTGCCCGCACCACCAAAAGTGCCGGTCAGCTTATAATAATTACCCAAATTACCAGCAGATACCAGAGGGTCGGGTACAAAAAGTCTGATTACATCAAGACCACCAATATACTGGAAAAGACCAGCAAGACAGCTAATATTGGTTAAAATTAGCACTAACACAATAAAACGGATTATTTTGAGGTGGGTATTCAGTATGTCATAGGTTACATAAATTAAAGGCACATAAAATAATAGCGTCTTAACACCAATCACACCTACCAAAGGGTTAATTAGCCTGGGATTGATAAACTCAGCCAGTGAGTAAAAAAATATAGCTAAAACAGCTAACGAGAACAACTTAAATTTACGCTCAAATATAGTGCCAAAGCGATATTGTCTCAAGTAGCCTACATATATAAGACCTAATACGACATCTTTGAATAGCAAAACAGCAGGTTGTGCAGTAAGATTTCGAATTACGCCTTCAAGTACCAAAACTACTAGCCAAAAATAAAAACTGGCCTCCCAGCGAATGATTACGAGCAAGGACAAAGGCAGGCTACTAACAAGTAATACCAGGTAAAAAGTCAGGTTTGTAAAACCGCCGCCAGAAAGCATATAAGTTATTTGGAGCAAAAGTAGCATAGCTATTGGTATAACTAAGAAGGAAATCAAACGGTTGCGATTACGCAAAAAATCCCAAGAAAACTGTTGCATTTTAATACTACCCTTATAATAAATCTATTTTAGAACCATTACACAAGTTGCTCGACTTTAGATACAAGCGGTTCGATTTTTTTCTGCCGCAACTTCTTTGCCAATTGATGTGAGGGCTGCTCGACTATTAGATAAAAGCAGTAAGCAAAGAATAAAATAAAGGCTATAAGCAGAATTGCCCTAAGCGGCGCGAAAAGCTGTAAGTCAAGGCCCAGAAAAATGGCTATAGCTGATGTGTGACTTAAATATAAAGAATAGCTCCATCTACCCATACGCTCAAAACTTGCCACAGGCTTAACTCGTTGGAAATAATTTACTTCGCGTGCGAGCCAAAAATAGACAAAAATAGCGAAAATATTTAAGGACTGCTGATGTCCAATCGAAATAGGCGATTGAAACCGTAGTACCTGACAAACAAAAAGTCCGAAAGCAAAGCCAACACGCCAGAACCAAATATGCCGGGTATTAGAGGCAAAACGTTGATAATGTTCCGCCAGGTGGCAACCAGCCAACCAGCAGGGCAGACCGAGTATCCAGGTTAATCCATAGCCATACCCTTGATAGTTACCATTGCCAGGCAAAAGTAGCACTAAAGCGTATGCAAACGCAAAGGTACTTATCAATAAAATCGTCCAGCCTATACGCTTTTTGAGCCATGACAACCCAGGGTACAAAGTGTAATAAATCAGTTCACATACTAAACTCCAAATCACGCTTAAGCCTGCATCCACATTTAATATCCCAAAAAGACTCAAAATATTTACCACTAGAATTATAGCCGCACAAGGAAAAACAATACGAATATAACGGCTTAGATAGTAGGTTGGGTAATCAATTTTCGCCCCGTTACGATAGGGGAAGTGGATACAAAAACCCGATATAACAAAGAAAACTATTACCGCGCCCGGACCAGATATAAAACTGTTAAAAATAAACCCTGACCAACGCCCGATAGTTGTGTCCTTATTTATACCTGTTAAAAAACTAAAGCCGCCCCATGTATGTTCAATCACCACGATAAAAGCACAAACGAATCTGATGCTGTCTAGTCCTACAATACGTTGCTTCATCTTCTGCTCCTTTGCTTTCGCTTGAGAATCGAAAACAAGAACTGCTGCTGTTGGACGATTTTTTCCCAACTAAAATTAGCTTGATAATAATTAAGAGCTTTTTGGCCTAACTCCTGACGTAATGCTTTGTTATCAGCCAGTTCTACGACCAGTCGCACGAAATCCGCAGGTTTGTTGGTACTACATAATAACACAGGTAGCCCGGCTACGAAAGCAGGCTCAGTATTAAGTCCACGTGTGGTGACAACAGGCAGACCGTGTTGCAAAGCGGCCATCAAAGCGGTGCGCCGCGATGATACACCATCATCAAGCGGTAATAAATAAATATCAGTACAACTTAGGAATTCGCTCACTTCCGATGCACTGCCAAAACCCGTGCAAATAACATCTTCGCGCCCGCTTAACAAATGTGACTCAGGCAGTAATTCTGCTGGAAAGCCGATAAGCAGCAACAAGGCAGTTGGCTGGGTGGCTTTAACTGCCAGCAAAGCCTCAGCCAACCAATTCAGCTGTTCGCTCCAGCGAGGCGTACCCAAGCAACTAAGTATCAAAGCGTTGATAGGTAAATTCCACTTCTGGAGTAATTTGGTTTGGTTAAAATCGGAGGTCTGTGTTTTAGGAAAATTTGATCCCACTGGTGAAACTATTACTCGCTGGGCCTTTGCGTGGTACCAAAATAAAACTCGACGCAAAGTACGAGCGCGGGACTGGGTAGTTACAATAGTTTCATTTGTTAGCATAAGCAAAAGCCAAAAATTGAGTCTCTGGATCAGCCCGATAATTAGTTGTTTTGGATCAGGTTGCCACGATATGTACAGTTCGTGAAACGTTATTATAACGCGCAGACCAAGCAGGCGCAAAATCAGGGCAAATAACGGCAAGGCGATACCTACCCCGGCTCTATAATACATTTGAGGCACATAATGAAGATGCACTATGGTAGCCTGACTTTGCCGCACCGTTTTAATTAATGCTGGAAGTTTTCGCAAAGTCCAAAATAAAGGCGTAACGGGGTAAATGTCACATTCAGCTAAAGCTGGTGGCAAGTTGTGGTCGGGTGCAAATTTGACCTTGCCCTCTTTTAAGGAGCGTGTCAAAAAAGCGAAACTGATTTCCGGTTGTTGCCGTCTCAATTCTTGAATAAAATATGTAACGTAATCTCCTACACCACAGATTGCAGGTGGCAAATTCTGAGTTACGACTAACACTTTTGAGGCAACTTTTGCCTTCCTAATTTGCATGGAAAGTTTTGATTGCGTCTTGATAACATTCAATAAAAGCATTGGTAATATCACCTGGGTCAAATTCTGCACGTAGCTTACGATTGCCGTTGATACCGAATCGAGTGGTTAGGGCTTTATCCGCCCGCAAAATGTCAATTTTAGCCGCCATATCTACTGTAAATCCGCTATTGGTGGAACTGCTTTGGGTCGTTTTAGCAGAAGTCTAATACGGCTTAATAGCCAGTTCCGGTCGTTCTTATCTATAAGTCCCAGTAATAGCATAGCCGCGAAGTAGAAAGCTACGACCAAGCCTAATGCTAAAAACAGAGGCCAGGTAGAAATCAGCCAACAAAATGCCACGAAGATGCCAATCAACAATACCAATCGCACGCTTTCGGAGAAAATTCTTATATTTAAATTACGATAGATCAGCCACTCTTGCATTAACAAACTAACACTGCCAGCTATAATGTAAGCTACAGCTAAACCTACCGCTGCAAATTTAGGTATTAGTACGAAGCTGCAAAACAATAAAATGATAGCACCACTGACCTGACAAGCCGCATTGAGGTTTTGTTTATTGCACGCGGTCAATAATAAACCACCGGGTGTAATCACATAAGTCAAAGCTACATACCAAATTATTACTTGCAATACAGGTGCGCCTGCTGAATATTTACTACCAAATACGAATGAAATTAGTGGAACAGCAAATACAGTGGCAGTTACACCTAGCAACACCGCAGCAAGAATTAAATAATGACGGAGTTTATTATATAGCTGATTCAAGGCCAGACGGTCTTTATTAGTTGTATCTTTATAGTAATTAACCATAACTGGAAAAACAGCAACAGCTAATGCTTGGGGCATAAACAGTATAATAACGTTAAAACGACTACCTGCCGAATAATAAGCTACTTCGGTTGAGCCACCCACTTTAGAAAGCAATACCAGAACACTACTAGCAGCAAAACTTGTCAACAGGTAAGCTAAAGCTAAAGGAATTGACTTACGGATTAATCCCCAGGTATAGGGTAAATCTACGGCAAAACCCAAATGCATTCCTTGACGGCGGAAAGCTAAATACATTAAGCCATAACGAATTAGCAATTGTCCAACCAATACAAGCACCAACCAAACCAGATCGCCACCCCAATTAAGTATTAATAGAGTCGCTACGAAGCTGATAGCTAGACTGGCACTATTAGTCCATGCCACAGACCGATCTTTAAGTTCAGAAATAAACCAATTTATAATCACGTCAAAGGGAGAAAATAATAATATCAGACTGTAACATAACAAACCCAAGGTTGTAGTAGCATTGTAATCTAATAATAGAATTGATACAATCGCAATGGCGAAGGTGGGCCAGGAGATTAGCAATTTCAGAAATAAAGCTCGATCTAGAACCCATTGAGAAGAGTGATGCTTTAGCGACAATTCACGAATGATAATCAGGTTCGTCCCTAAATCGGTAAAAGTTAGAAAACCCACGATATAACCTTGGATGAAGCTATAATCACCAAAAATCTGTACACTGAGCTTATGTGTCAAAAACAAGAGCAAGGTGAAATTTAGAATCATTGACACCACGCGATCAGCAAATTGATATAATATATTTAGAACAATTTTACGTGACAAAGAGACTACCTTCCAATCAAGAGATCTAAGCCTTTAAGAGCAGCCCCGTTGTGAGTGTCTAGTTGCAAAACCTGATTATAGGCGGCACGAGCCTGAATTATATCGCCCTTGCCTCGCCAGCCATCTCCCAAAACTAGATAAGCGTTTGGATTAGTCGGATTATATTGTATAGCTTTTTTGGCAGCAGTAATTGCAGCATCGTAATTTGCCACCGCAATATATGCTTGAGCAAGCAAAATATATTCAGGGTCTGGACTTTCGACAAAAAAACCTTTGTTTAGAAAAGTTTCTAGTTCTAAGATAGATGCCTGTGGCTGCTGCTTACTTAAATATAACTGGCCTAGCCCTAAAATTGGGCGACGGTCTTCGGGCTGCAAGATTTTGGCCTGCTTATAAAGCTGCTCGGCCTGGTCAAACTGTTGAAGCTCAAAATATACATTACCCAACTCCCAATAATAACCACTCCTTTGAGGGTCAGCTTTGATGGCCTGCTGCAATAAATCAGTTCGTTGCTGGTTGGTAGTGGCATATTTAGCCGCCTGTTCAAACAACGCGGCGGTTGGTCGTCGTGCCAATATTGTTTGAAGCAAGACTTGAGCATCGGCTTGACGGCCTGTATTAACATATATTTCGACCAGTTGCTGAGTTGCCTCTAAATTGTTAGGGTCTAACTCCAAAGCCAGCTTCAAATTTTTTTCAGCAATTTGAGGCTGCCCAAGTTGCAAATTTTGGTTAGCTTGTTGAGCAAAATAGGTGGCCGTCGCCGCTTTGCGCCAATATGCGACAGCCTTAGCGTGATTACCTTGCTTTTCGGCAAAATCGGCCATTACCATTAAGATTTTCCAATCGCCGTCGTCACGGGCAAGAGCAGTCGTATAATAAGTTTGGGCGGCAGTAGTATCTCCTTGTTGCAGGGCTAGACGGCCCAAGCTACGTGGCGGAGCGGCGTTCCAGGGCGCAAGCGTAGCGGCTACCTCAAAAAGAGCAGGGCTACTCACGATACTACCTACGTTTATCAATAATAATGGCACTAGCAAAAACGCTAGTAGCGCACTTACTGGCAACCAAACCCATTTGCGCACCGAAATATGGATAAAGCACAAAGATGGCAAAGGCAACTGGCAACCCGCTAGAACTGCCGGAAATATCAAGAAAGCTGGGGCAAATTTACCACCCCAGGTGCCATATTCCACCAGCCCATCGCCAAACATCGCCAGCAATCCACACACAGCCCCTATCATTAGCGGCTTTTGGGCAACCGCAATCCCATCGAGTCTCCGATAGTACCATAATATACAGGCCACCACGAAAAGCAGCAGCAAAATGGCGATGAAACCGGAGAGGCCAAATTCAGCCCAGCTTTGCAAAAACAGATTATGGGCGTGTTTGTCGGCAATACCGTGAATACCGCTTTGAAGTTCAAACTGGCCTAAACCCGCCCCCGTAAAAGGATAATCCCCAATCAAACGAACCGTGTTCGCCCATAGTTGCAAACGGCTAGTACCATTATCCACTTGGGGTAAAACATCAGCCAGAAGATAAAGCAAAGTAGGTACTGCCAACAAAGTCAACAGCCCAAATACAATTAAACGCAGGCGGGGGTACTTTGCTAGACCAAACCAAACCAGACCCATCAGCCCCGCACCTAAACCAATCATTGCTCCACGTGAAGACGTAACTACCAGCATAGTGACTACTATTACGCCCGCAATTCCACCATACAACCGTTGCCACCAGAGTTGTCCCCAGACTAGCAAAGCCAGACCGGGAGGCAAGAAGGTAGCCAGCAGACCGCCCAACACGTTTTGATGGACGTGCGGGAAACTAGCTGGTAATAACTTTCTAATCGGGGCTAGAGCCGCATAAATTTGATAATTAAACCCGGAGAGGCGCAATGAGGAGGTATTGACCTGGGCTGTACCAACCAGGGCTGCCCCAACTGCTCCGCCCACTATCGCCAGCACCAGCCAAGTCAACCGGGCAGTTGAGTGAAAAAAACGCGAGATAATAAAGTAAACCCCAACCGAACCACAAACCAGACCCAATCGGATTAACGCAGTCCGCCAGCTACCTACACCTATCAGAGGCAGCAAAGCCAACAAAGCCCCGACCAGATACAACCAGACCAAGCCATCCAAAACACGGGCCGACAAAGATTTGACGATGAACGGTTGTACCTGGGTGTTTCCTGTCTCAAGGTGAGCAGCATTTTCGATTATAGGATTTTTAAGCAACTGCATCTTTTATTTTACAAAAAATTACTTGAGTTGAAAACGATAAACGGTAATATAATATTCTGGTACATCGCGTTTGAGTATCAGTTTTTGGAAGCTACGTTCAGTGGCATCGCGCTCGATATAATTTCTGATAGTCACCATTTGATATTTAGTCTTCAGAAGCTCAATAGCGTGGTCGGCCCGGTCAACAGTCAAACGTTCGCCCCGGTCTCGCCAAATTACCACTATCTGTTGGGGCGGATTAGCTAAAGTTTTATCCAGATGGTCTTGCCAGGCTGAATCGCTCAATGCTACTGGGGTCATCTCCAGCGTGTTGAAATTGTCACCCCCATAAAAAACAATAGCGTGGTCACCTGTCCAAACCTCATAGGAACCGGGGGCAATCGCCACGTCTTGCTTAATGCTGGTTACAATCTCGCGCCAGGGTGTAATATAGTTAGGGTTGATGAAGTCCCGGTTAGTATAATAATTGAAAAGCGAAACCCCGTTTAGCAAAAGCGGCACGGCCAACAGCGCGACCATATAGCGGGTTTTCAGACGAACAAGGCCCACGCTAAAAAGTATATAGAAAAGAGGGGCTAAAAACATTACTCGCTTGGCCGCGCCACCAATAGTTTGGTCTTTGATAAAGGTCGAAGTAGCCATCGCCGCGATAAACAAACCAAAAAACAGCAAGAGACTGATAGCAAAAACGTTCTGGCGTTCTCTGCTCCAACCTTTAGATTTGAACAGATAAATTACTAAGAGGACGGTTAGAGC
Source organism: Chloroflexia bacterium (assembly GCA_038207455.1). Lineage (GTDB taxonomy): Bacteria > Chloroflexota > Chloroflexia > Chloroheliales > Chloroheliaceae > JBBQZT01. The sequence continues at coordinate 15,762 of JBBQZT010000060.1, read as the reverse complement.
TAGATAAGCCAGCATACCGGGAACTACCAGCCAGAAATGGGTTGGGATTATGGTTTCGCCAAAGATGAAAACATAAAGGGGGTAGCCGAAACGAAAAATGAAGCCGGACAAACCAAAACTGATCGAAGGGTCTTCAACCGCTTCTGAACCTGCCGTGCTTTTGGGGCGGCTCAAAATAACTATAATCCAGGGTAAGTAAAGCAAAGCAATGGTAACAACGGCCAGCATACCGCGCCACAGAGCTGGGCGGGAACGCTTCCACAACAACAGAAATAAAACACCTTCGCCCACCAAAAATAGCAGGCCAAAATAATGCAGATAAGCTGCTCCTACTGAGGACAGCACATACGCCACCCAAACCCGGTTCTGACGGCTGCCATCCAGCAATAAAAAATAGGTGTAAACCGATACTACCACAGCCAAAGCTAACCAGCCATTATAACGCATCATCCGTGAGAAAAGTACCACGCCGGGTGAAGTAACTGTAAGCAGCGTTGCCACCAATGCTATCTTCTGACCGAAAAAGCGTTGGGTCAATAGATATACGAAGGGAATTGAGCCGATAACTGGGATAGTAGAAATAAAGCGGAGCGAAAACTCGCTGTTATCAAAGACTGACATCCACAGCTTCATTATGACATGGTGTAAAAAAGGTTGCGAAACACTGCTCTTGCCTTGTAAAATTCCCCAAAGATCGGTTGAGGTAATACCAGTGTAATCAACTAATTCGTCTGTCCAAAAGCTTTTAGAGCCTAAGTCCCATAGAAGTAACAAAGCCCCCAGGAGCGTCAAACCCAAAATTTGAAAAGAGGCTTGTTTCCACCAGGCGTTCTGCCAGACTGTCCGGCGCGTTTCTACTACGACTTGCTTACTACTAACTTGCATCTACTTCTCTTCAAAAGCTGGCACGCTCTCCACCAGTTGGGCCGATTTGGTCGCTTCAAAAGTGACCGGAATAGTTAGCTGATTTTGATAAAGACCCTGCCAATAGTTAAGTCTAATTTTCAATAAGCCTTGCATTGAACGCACGCTATCTCGCAACAAGCGTACCTTCGTACCCCGTTCATCGTGCCAGCGCACCGGCACTTCTTTGATCTGATAGCCGCGTTTGCGAGCAATAAAGATGACTTCGGCATCGAAAGTCCAATCGCTCAACTGTTGTAGGGCGTAAAGCTCACGGGCCACCGTACCTTGATAACATTTGAAGCCACAGGTAGCATCGGTTACATTGGTTTGGGCAATCAAATTGCATAGTTTAGTAAAAACCTTGCCCATATTTTCGCGTAGCCAGGGCTGACGTTTTTCCAGGACTGCGCCCGGCATTTTGCGCGAACCCTGCACAACCTGGTAGCCGCCTGGTTGTTCGGGATTGGTTGCCAACCACGGCAGCAATTTATCCAATTCTTCAATTGGAGTAGCCAGGTCAGCGTCGGTAAAAAGCACCAGCTGACCCAAGCTGACCGCTATGCCCTTTTTTAGCGCGTAACCTTTGCCCCGGTTCGCACCGTATTCCACGATCCGAAAATCCTCTTTTCCCTGCAACATCTCACGCGCAAGGGCGATACCGTCATCCTTTCCCCCGTCGTCCACCAAAATAACTTCGCGGCTATAGACCTGTTTTGCCAGATAAGCCAGGAGCTTAGGTAAAGTTGTGCCAATACGTTGTTCTTCGTTGTACATTGGTATTACAATGGAGAGATAAGGAGTATTCATAGTTGTAATTCCTTTCTAGCTTGAAGTTAGCTTTGACTTGTCTGCCCAGCCTTAAACACTACTACGCACCGTCCCCATTTGCTTCATAACTTTTTCGGCAGCCGCGTAATAGTCGCCTACGCCCGGTTGTTCGACAGCCCAGGCTATATATTCACGGATAACGCTGGTAAGAGGCATTTGAGGTTGCCAGCCCAGGTTTTGCAATTTGGAAATATCCGAAATGATATGGCGGGTATCCCCAAAACGGAACTCTCCAGGCACGCTTGGGCGCAAAGGACTATCCAAAGCTTCTGCTACCATTTCGCCGTATTCCAGCACCGTCACGGCTTTGCCGCCACCGACATTGAAAGCCTGATAATCGGCCCGGCTATCTTCCATCACTAACACATTGGCGCGGGCCACATCACCCACGTAAACATAGTCGCGTAATTGGCCGCCGTCCTCATACGCAACCGGGGCTTTGCCAGCCAACATTCGGGTAGTGAAAATGCGACAGATACCACTGTAGGCATTAGAAAAACTTTGGCGCGGCCCCTGCACAATCGAATAACGCATCGCCACCGACGGGATATTATAACGCTGACCGAGGGTCAGACCCACCAACTCCTGGGTGTATTTAGAAATAGCATATTGATTGTGCGGCTTGATCTGACTTTCATCGGTTAAAACTGACTGCATTGGCAAAGCACAGACCGGACAAAGCACCTCCCATTGACGTTGCATCAGTTGGGCGAGTGGGCGTAGTTCAGGATACTGCGAACCGTGTTGTTCACATTTGTAACGGCCTTCGCCGTAAGTGGCTTGCGAACTGGCAAAGACTACTTTGCGAACTGGCAACTTCTGCTCGACGATAATTTCGTAAAGCATAGCCGTACCGACGGTATTGATATGGAAAAACTTAGAGAAATCTGGCAGGTAATCTTGATAAGCCGCCAGATGAAAAACATAGTCTATCCCTTGTAGAGCCTGAGCATAAGCGGTTTTGTCGCGCACATCACCTACTAACAATTCTACCTCGGCTGGTAGGTAAGCTGGCCGGGTTGGTTGAGGGTGAACCGGTGGCAGCAGGGCATCAAACACGCGCACCTGATAACCTTTTTGGAGTAGCAAGTCTGTTGTATGCGAACCAATAAAACCAGCCCCACCAACTACCAGGACTTTCTCGCTCAATCTAAGCTCCCTTCAACATCGCAAATGGTGTACGAAGCATAATCGCTAAATCTAGGCGAATAGAACGTTTCTCGATATACTCAAAATCATAAGCCACCATCTGTTGAAAAGTAGCTTTACCCCGCGCTTGTACCTGGGCCAACCCCGTAATACCAGGCCGCACCATCAAGCGTTGCTTACAGCTATCATCATAGAGCGTATATTCGTAGGGTACGGGCGGACGGGGGCCAACAATTGCCATCTCACCCCGAATCACGTTGAACATCTGCGGCACTTCGTCTATGCTAAGTTTACGAATCAACCGCCCAATCCGCGTAACTCGCTCGTCATTCGTCAACTTGAACTGCGCTGTAACAGGTTTACTATCGTCGTGCAAATGCAGATGAGCTTTTTGAATATGCAGGGTAGGATTTTCCTGATTGCCTTCGACAATTATTTCGTTGGCTGGGGTCTTTTCCAAAAACAGCTTGAGTGTTTCGTTTTCACCAAACGTCGCCAGTTCGCCCGAATCGGCACTAGCATTGGCCTGGAGTGAGTTCAGCTTAACTGTTTTGTTGTCACCAAAAATCGCCAGTTCGACACTTTCGGGCTTTACCACCAGATGCTGTTTAACGTAATTTTCGATAAAAGCCAGGTGTTGACTATTATCATTGTTGTGACGCATTGAGCGGAACTTATAATAGGTAAATTCGCGTCCATAACGGCCTACTACCCGCCCTTGATAAAGGATGGGGCCGGGCGAGGTGAGTTTGATAGCCAGAGCCACCATTAACCACAGTGGGGCGAATAAAACCAACACTAATATAGCTACGCTAGTTTCGACAATGCGTTTTGCCAGGTCATAACCACGTTTGGGCCGATAGGCAGGCTGGGTCTGTTCAAAATGAAGCATCTCCGAAATTTGGATTTGGTGGTCTGAAGCTTGAGTTGATATGGCCGACATTCTGGTTTCTCCAAAATAGTGTTCAACATATCTGTTTAAGGTAAACCTTACCAGTCAGTGTGGCATTGGCTAACTGGTAAGTAGGTTTTTGACTGAGTCGTTAAAGCTAGACTTTGGTGGTAGCTTCCGGGTTGGCAGTCTTGGCAGATTTGCGGCGGGCCGAAGAACTTTTGGGATTGCCGTAACCATAGCCATAATTGCCATAATAATAGTAACCGCCATCGTCTTTGCCCTGCACATAATTAAGGACTGTACCAACCACATTACCATTAACGTTGCGGAGCTTGGTAACAGCCTTAGTAATAGTATCGCGGCGAGTGCGCCCGGAACGGGCTACCAACAGAACTCCATCTACCCGCGTCGCTAGAATGGCAGCATCAGAAACCAGGACAATCGGCGGCGAGTCGAAGATAACAATGTCGGCGGCATCGCGCAACATCCGAATGACCTCGGTTGCCCGATTGCTAGTCAAAAGTTCGGACGGGTTGGGGGGCGGATTACCTGCGGTGATAACAGCTAAATTTGGCAGATTGGTTTTCTTGATAAAAGTGCTAAGATGGTCAGCCCCGGCTAACAACAGATTGCTAAAACCCACATCGTTGGTCAGGCCAAACATTTTATGCAAAGTAGGCTGGCGCAAATCGGTATCAACCACGATTACCCGATTGCCAGCCTGGGCAAAAGTCACGGCCAGGTTCGCCGTAGTCATACTTTTACCTTCGCGTGGCAGCGAACTGGTCACAAGCAAGGTTTTAGTCGTGTTGTTCAGTCCGCCGCCAGTACCTGCTAATTCAATTGAGTTCAGAAAGGAGTCGGCAGTTTCACGAGTGTGAGTAAGGGTGCTGAACAACACGTTGGTGCGTAAAGCCCGATACGACTCGGAAGCACTCGACTTGAACTCGTTGGCGGTCACGAGCAAGGGGCTGGCATTTTCAATGCCTATATCAAAAATTGGCTGGGAAGCACCGTCGGCGGCGGCAGTAATTGACTCGGTAACATTAGAGCTTTCACGCGGCTTGGTAGGTCGGATGATGGGGATTACACCTAGCGTAGTGGCTCCGGTAAGGGTGGCTAAATCTTCGCTCGAACGAATAGTGTAATCCAGGAAATCCAACAAAATGATTACGCCCACACCCAAAGCCAGACCGATGGCTGCCGCGAAAATCAGGTTACGCAACAAACCATTATCGTCAGAACGGCCCGGTACTGAAGCTTCGCTAATCAGTGAAGCCGCCTGATTGTTTTGAGGTAAATTGTTACTTTCTGCCTGGGAAATTGAGGTAACGATCCGGCTCTGAAAGTCAACCGCTTCGGTGAGTTGGCGGCGGGCAACCCCCAGGTCGTCAGTATTTTTGGCACTAGGGGTAGCGGCTATCAATTGGCTGATCTGGCTTCGCAAACCGTTTATTTCAACCTGAATTTCGGTCAGTTGTTGACGTTCGCTTTCGACGGCACTCTTGATTGCATCATTCTGGTTGCCGGTTATAGCACCACTGCTGCTCACCCCGGTGGACAAAAAAACCGAGGTTACAGCATTGGCGACTTTTTGCGCTCTCACCGGGTCGGTAGAAGTGGCATCAATATTATAAACATAGCTACCTGACACCAATCGGGAAGTGTAAGTACCAACAATTTGACCCACAGGCAGGTTTAGTTGCTGGGCCACTTTCTGCGCGAAATCCACAGTTTTTATAGCGTAGTCATAATTGATAGCTTGAGTAGAAAGATAATTATAATCGCCAGCAGCATAAGGTACTACGCCATTATTATTCACTTTGGGGTTAAGAAAAAGGCTGGCCTCGGCTGTATAGGAAGGCTGACGGTTGACGGTATAGTAATAGGTAGAACCCATTGCTAGTAGCTCAAAAATCAGGACAATCCAGTATCTTTTGAGTATTAAACGTAAGTAGCGTGTAAATTCCAAGACTCGGTTTCCCTTCTGTGCAAGCACACTGACACCAAAAACAGTGCCGCAACTGGCTGATTGTCTAATCTTTTTTTCTTGTCAACACTGACAACGAATAAGAGAGGTAGAGGTTGCGCTGGCGAGAATAGTAAATAAAGCGACTTGTATCATCTTATCAGAAAAAGACCCTTTATAGCAAATTGTTTTGCATTGTTTTTGCAGAAACGTACCCGGATATGGCTGAAAAGACCATAGTTGTAACCGCAACTAATAAATTGTACTAGCTTGTAGCAAAAGTTGGCTGTGATAGCTGCTTCAGGTAACTTAACGTCATCCTAGCATACTAATTTTTGTATGTCAACCAGTTTTTGAGCAATCGCGCACAGCTGTTTTTACAACAGGTTAGCCAAACGTTTGACTCCAGCCTCGATTTGGGCAGGGGAAATGGCCGGAAACGGAAAGCGTATAAAGCGTTCCCCCTGGTCGGAGTTGGAAGAGTCAGCTACCGCTTCGGGGCTATCCAAATGGGCAAAAAAAGTCCGTCCGTCGGTCAGCACTAACCCGGCCTCTTTTGCCCGCGCCACCAGATTGTGGTAATTAGCGTCGGTTGGTAACATCACGCTGACAAAGAAACCGCCTTCCGGCTCTGATAAGGGTGCCACACCGGGCAGATATTGCTTGATGGCCGCCAGCATTGCCTCCAGGCGCGGAGCATATAGTTGTTTGAGGCTGTTGACGTGTGGCGTGAGCCAATTCCTGCGCCGGAACTCGGCTACTGCTGCCTGACTGGTTAGGACAGGAGTCAAAATTGTATCTTCGGCCAGTTGAGTGACGCGGGCCACTAGCTCCGACGGGCCAACCATATACCCTACCCGTAGGGCTGGGCTGATTAACTTACTATACGAACTCATGGTTATAACCCGCTGGGGGCTGATTTCGCGCAGCAAGGGCGGGGGCGGGGTAGCCTGATAACGCAAGGTGCGGTAGGGAACGTCTTCGAGCAGCCAGAAATTGTACTCTTCGGCCATAGCTACTATCGCCCGACGTTTGGCTTCCGAAGTTGTCACGCCCGCCGGATTTTGGAAATCCGGTATCAAATATACCAAAGCTGGTACTTGCCGCCGGACTGCTGCTTCCAGTCTTTCCAAATTTAAGCCATCGGCTTCGAGCGGGATACCTATAACTTTAGCCCCACGCCGCCGAAAAGTTTTGATAGCCCGGTCATAACTTGGCTGCTCCACCAACACTGTATCGCCCGGTTTGATAAGACAGGCGGCCAACAGGTCTTGCAGATGCAGCGAACCGTTGCCAATTAATACTTCGTTTGGGTTTACCCCATAATCGTCGGCCAACATCTGGCGCAAAGGTGGATAGCCGCCGATATTGCCATATTGCAAAATGGTTGGCCCATCCGCCGCCAGAACCGCCCCCATACATTCGGCCAGCAAAGCGGCGGGCAAAGCTTCCGCAGGTGGCACGCCGCGTGTAAACAAAATCGTCTCGGTTTGGGTTAGCAATTTTTAGCTTCCTTTTTGGATTTTTAAGCTGTCGCGCTGTCTTCCTGCCAGACCGTGGGGTAAGTCTGGATGAATTCGGCCATCATTGCCTGGCAATCTACCAATTGTAAATCCACTACTTCTACACCGTGTTCGCGCATAAAATCAGCAGCATGAGCCACAGTTTGGGCTTCCCCCGCTATCACTCGCTTGATACCAAAAAAAACTACTGCTCCAGCGCACATATAACAAGGCATCAAAGTTGTATAAAGCGTCGTTCCTCGATAATTACCGATGCGCCCGGCATTATGCAGACAATCCATTTCGCCGTGTAAAATTGGTTCGTTCTTCTGCACCAGCTGGTTGTGACCGCGTGCCAACACCTGACCGTCCCGCACCAACACTGCCCCAATCGGAATACCTTGCTGACTTCGGCTCAAACGGGCCTCGTCAATCGCCAGTTGCATAAATTCATCCATTTTTTATTCTACCAAATCGGTACTGAGGTATTTCAAGCCACTATCGCAAATGACCGTCACAATCAGGTCTCCGGGCTGGGCAGTGCGGGCCAATTGCAAGGCGGCGGCCACATTCGCCCCGCCACTAAAACCGCCAAAAATACCTTCGCGCCGGGCCAGTGCGCGGGCCATCTGGGTCGCTTCGTCGTCCCCAATTGCCACAAAACCGTCGCACAAACTTCCGTCCCACAGCGGCGGTATCAAAGCGTAACCCGCGCCCTGCAACTTGTGGCTGGTGTTGGTGACGGGCTGGCCCGCGATAGTCGGAGCGGTGGCTGGTTCGACAGCTATACATTGAACACGCGGATTAAATCTCTTGAGGGCGCGAGCCGTGCCGATAAATGTACCGCCCGTTCCTACAATCGCCACAAACGCCGTAACTTTGCCTTCGGTCTGTTCCCAAATCTCCGGGCCGGTAGTCAGTTCGTGGGCCAGGACGTTGCTGGGGTTCTGAAACTGGTTGGGCCTGAACGCGCCGAGTTCGCGGGCCACTTCCTGAGTACGTACCTCCACCAACGCCAAATCCTCACCGCTCACCTGCCCCGGCACGCTGCCCGGCGTTTGCGGAACAAGTACCAGTTCGGCCCCCAACGCCGCCAACATCTTTCGCCGCTCCACGCTATTTCCGTCGCTCATTACGGCAATCATCCGGTAGCCTTTGACCGCGCATACAATAGCCAGGCCCGCGCCCATATTCCCGCTGGTCAGTTCGACTACCGTACCGCCCGGTTGCAACAACCCCTGCTTTTCGGCCTCCAAGATGATACTCAAAGCGGCCCGGTCTTTGACACTAGCACCGGGGTTGGTGGCCTCAATTTTAGCCAATACTCGCCCCGGTAGCCCGGCGGCCAACCGATCCAGAGCTACCAGTGGCGTGCCACCTATCGTTTCCAGGATTGAACTGGCAAAAAGGCTGCTCAACTTATTTCTGCATCAGGTCTAGCGTTTTTTTGCCCTCGCGTACCGGAATTGTGTTTCCTGGGGTTTCCCCTTTCACTGCGTAGCCTTCTTCTTCGATAGCATCCCTGATCGCTTCGTCGTCTATTTTGGTGGGGTCATAGGAAACATAAACTTTCTTGCTAATTAAATCTACCTGAACATCTGCTACCCCGATATTTTTGGTAGCTTCGCTAATCGACTTAATACAGTGTTGGCAACTTACGTCCGGCACATCAAAAGTTATCTCGCGCATTTTTTCTCCTTAAATCTATCTAAACAATTTTAACCCCTATATTGTACCGCCCGCGTCAATTTCTTGCTAAATAATTCACTCAACTTGTTCCAGACGCGGATTAGGGTTGTAACGCCGCCCAACCTTGCCGCACGCCTTACCCTCCAATATTACAATGTCGGCAGTATAGTCGTAATTACCTTCAAACAGGCTGCTGCCCACCGCGTATAAATCCACCGGAACGTGCTGGCTCTCGAACAACTGGATTTTCTCGACGTTAAAGCCGCCCGACACCACCAGCTTAACCCAATTAAAGCCCTCGGCATCCAAAGCCCGCCGCACGTTCCAGATCAGTTGAGGAACAACTCCAGTCGGCGGGAACTGACCCATCATCGGCCCAATAGAGGTGTCCACCAGAGTGTTAGATGTATCCAGCCGCACGCCCCACAAACGCCGCCCCAAAGCCCGTGCCACCTCCAGCGAAGTCCGCACACAGTCGTTCTCAAAATCTACCAGGGAAATCACGTTCACGCTTGGGTCAATGTAATCGGCAAATTTTTGGGTTGCCAGGGCCGTGTTCCCGCCGTAAGCCGCAATCAAACCATGTGGGACTGTACCCAAACCTTCCTCGCCCCACCACGCCGCTTGTGCATCGGTACTCACACCCAACGCGCCGCTTTTGTAAGCCGCATAGCCATCGCCAGTCTGCATCAGATGGTGGTCAAAACGGGCCGGGAAAAACATCACGCCTTTGGGGGCCGCCGCCTGCACCACCCGTTTGGTGTTGGTAGCCACCCGTGTGCGTCGCGCCAACACTCCCAGATAATCGGTTTCGAGATGGGCAAACAGGGTATAATCGCCTTCGATAGTTATTACCGTTTCGTAAGGTTCAATTTCGTCCCCATCGTACCGGGCTTTGACCGTCAAATCTTGCCACCCGTTGACCCAATTGCCGTCGGGGGCGGTGTAGCCAGCACAAAGTTTCAGGATAGCAATAGCCTCGTCAATACCGCCCACTACTGCGTGCTGCTTCTGGAATACCTGCATCAAAACCTGGGGATGGTGCTGGTCTTGCAACAAAATAGTTTGGGCGCGGGCGAAATATTTATCAGAATAATAGCCGATACGCATCTTCTGGATGGGTAAATCAAAAATTTGAGGGTCTAATCTTTCGTGAAATTTAGGGACAGTCATTTTAACCTCTTTTTGCCACTAGGCCGAAATCATTACCTGCCATTCGTATTCCTGGACTTTCTCGTAGAACTCGGACGAAGGGTTGACGACAACGGGCTGGCCGACCTTTGCCAGTAACGGGTAATCAGAGCGGTCATCGGCGTAGTAAGCAGCCCCCTTCAAAGTGTAGATAGAGGTACTCCCAGTTTCGGCGTTAAGACGATTACAAGCCAGTTGCGCCCGCCGCACCTTTTCCGCGCCGTAACACAAAGGGCTGCGGGTGCGCCCTGTCAAATATAACCCATCCTTGCTTACCTCTAATTGTGAGGCTTCCACGTCGCTAAAATTGAGATAATTCGCCACCCGCCGCACCACATCTTCGGGACTGGCACTCACCAACACTATCTTCGCCCCGGCTGCCTGATGCGCTACTAACCGTTCCGCCACGTCTGGATATAAATTGTTGACGATGTGCTCGGCGCATTCCATCGCCAGTTCCTGGAAAGCAGCATAAGATTTGCCTTTGAACAAGCGGGCCAGTGTATTCCAACCTAATTGCATCCGCATACTGAGCGGAAGCGGGCGCGACAGGGTGGCTACTAACAGTCCCTGCGCCACATTGGAGCGATAAAGATATTTACGTTCGTAGGCTTTGTCCAGCAGCAAACGGGTGGCATTGCCCCGAAAAAGCGTGCCGTCCAGGTCAGAAAAGACCAGATTCGGTTCGTTCAACATCTGCATAGATAGCCAAAATCCTGCCGGGCGCATCACAATCGCCCGGCGATATATATAATAAAAACAACCAATCAAGTTCAGGCATAGCTTATCACTTTTGAGGCGCAAATGCTACTAAAAGCCACGAGCAATGAGCCACGAGCTTAGAACCCTCCGTCTGCTGGCCCGAAGCTCATTGCTCGTGGCCCGATGCCCTTTGTGGGATATAGCGCGAGCAGCCCCTGGGTGTGGTTGCCGCCAACGGATACCTTCGCTATGTTATAATAAATCTGCTCTAATTGATTTTCTAAAGTAGAAATAAATCGTAAAAATATATGATAAAAAGGTGTAACCGTCTCATTTTGGGGCTAATAATTTTGTTCTTTTTAAGTATAGGACTGACCGCGTGCAACGCGGCAATCTCGACTTCCAGCCCTGCCCCGACTCGTGTCAGTTCTGCTTCCACCTTTACACCTGCGCCTTCGCCCAACCCAACGCAAGGGCTGAACATTGTCCTACCGCCCCAGGCTTTGCCCACATTTATACCTGTTGCATCAACTGAAACAAACCTGGCCGTCACTCCGACAACTTCGCCTACCCTCGTGACTTCCAAGCCAGTCGCTCCAACCAATACAGCTTTGCCCACACATATTGTGCCTACCACTGACCCTACTGCTATCGCCGCTGCTGTCAATCCTGTCAACGCACCCTGCACCAATCCCCATCTGGACGAAGCCTGGCAAAGCCAGCCAGCAAATTTGAATGCGTTGCCGCACTTCAAGGGAGTAGTGAAGCTGCCATTAATAAACCAGAATTTGTGCAGTGCATTACCCGCTCCCACCTTCAAAGTCAATTACGGCCTCAACGGTGCGCCTCGTATCGGTATCCAGATTGGGCATTACCAGATTGACCAGCTGCCGGAAGATTTAGCCAGTTTGCGTGGGCAGACGGGTGGAAGTGGTGGCGGCGTGCGTGAAGTAGATGTGAACCAGGACGTGGCCCGACGGGTCGCCGCCTTGCTAACTGCGAAAGGGGCAACGGTGGACATATTACCCGCGACGGTGCCGGACGGCTATGCGGCGGACGCTTTCGTAGCCATCCACGCCGATGCGTCGCTGGCGGGTAATCCGCGTGGTTACAAGCTGGCCCGCAGCCGATTTAGTGCTATCCCCGCAACCGATGACGCGCTTTTGAACAATATTTTTAATGCCTATGGCGAAGCTACGGGTCTTCCCACCGATAGCAGTATCACCCGCAATATGACGGGTTATTACGCTTTCAATTCCCGTAACCGTTTGCACGCTGTTAGTAAGAATACGCCTGCGGTGATTATCGAGATGGGTTTTTTGACCAATGCGGCAGACCGGAGCGTTTTGTTGGGGCATAGCGAAATTGTAGCGGAGGGGATTGCCGAGGGAGTCTGGAATTTCGTGCAGAGCCGCCCAAACCTGGAAAAGCGCGAAAAGCCCATTATTGAGATGCCCGCTATCGCGGCTGCCGACGAAAACACCCCTATCTATGCTGATGGCAACGTTATCATCGCTTACGTCAGCAAAGGCCAGCTCTTTGAATATTTTGAAGATAGCGGCCCAAATTATTCAATTTATGTCCCGATATTGCGAAAACGTGGCTACGTCCGTAAGGCCGATGTAAACACCACCACCGTGCCGAGGTAATTAATCTATGGAAGAATTACAAAACACTGAAGCGGCCTCCCCAGCGTTGACCTATCGGGCCTATGCCAAAATCAATTTGAGCCTGGAAGTGTTGGGTAAGCGACCCGATGGCTACCACAATCTGGCGACGGTGATGCAAACCATCGGTCTGTACGACCAGCTGCATATCGCGCCCGCGCCCGACCTGGAATTTGATTGCAATCTGCCCGATTTGGTAGAGGAAAATAATCTAGTGTGGCGGGCAGCCATCCAACTATTTGATAAACTACCCGCGCATAAGAAGCTGGGGGCGAACATCGTACTGGAGAAAGCCATTCCTGTCGCGGGAGGTTTGGGTGGAGGTAGCAGTGATGCCGCTTCGACGCTGTTGGCCCTGAATGATTTGTGGAATTTGAACCTGAGCCGCGATGAACTGGTGGAAGAAGCCGCCCGGTTGGGTTCGGACGTGCCATTTTTTATCTATGGTGGCACAATGCTGGCCGAAGGGCGGGGCGAAGAATTATCTCAACTGCCACCGCTCAAACCCGCCTGGGTGGTATTGCTCAATCCAGGGCTGGAAATGCCTTTCGACAAAACAGCCCAATTGTATCAGGCTTTGTACCGCAGCGATTACAGCGATGGCAGCATCACCCTACAACTGATCAAAAGCTTGCAATCGGCCAAACACCCCCCCCAATCGCTGTTGTTCAACGCCTTTGAGAGGGCCGCCTACGAACGCTTCCCCCAACTCGACCAGTTTCGGGGCGCGATGGTAGAAGCAGGGGCGGACTACGTGCGTTTGAGCGGGAGCGGCCCAACTTTGTTCACCCTGCTCGACGATGAAACCGAAGCCAAACAAATCGCGGCCAAATTACAAGGAGACGGGTTGCAGGCTTTCGCGGTCAAAACCGTTTAAGAACAAAATAAAATTAAGTAACGGGGCTGTTCTGGCTAGTCAGGAAACCTGTAAAAGCCAGCGTCGTACCAACAATCAGGCCCGCCACCCCAATCGCGCCGTAGTCCCCGAAGCCATCGGTAATCATAAAAGCGATTGACAGCATATCAATTGCCCAACCTACTGCGCCCGGCCAGTACCGCCGCGAACGCCAGGTGGTAAAAAGCACGATGATACCGGCAGCAGCTACAATAAAAGCAATCCAGCCATAGTCCATATCCAAAGCTCCTATCCAATTTTAAGCTATGCAGAGCCGTTAGCAACCCTACTTAAACTCCCGTTACACACTCTTTGCTTACTACTGGCTACAAGCTTAACAGATTTTCGGACTTTTGACTACACAAAAAGGAGCAATTTGGTGAATACAACATTAAGAAAAAATATCAACCTCGGCTTTCAAAAGGGCGATAGCTGCTTGCGTGGCTTGTTCCAGGTCTTTTAGCCGCGCTTTTAAGTTTATGCCAGCCGGAAACGATTTACTACCATTGGCTACCAGAGTGCGGGCGATACTTTCTAATTCCCGGCACAACGCGGCTACCTGCATCGCACCCAAAGTCGCACTTGGCGAGTATAAACTGTGAACAGCTAACAGCAAGCCCTGACTATCTGCTTGCCATAAGGCAGCCTGGGCCTGCTCTATCAACCGCCTGGAAGTAACTGGATAGGACTTGACAAGCTTATTAAAAACCCCTGGTGCCTGGGTCAATTCCGCCTCAAGTGTGTGTAGTACAGCCCGGTCTAGCACGGGGCTGTCGGTTTTCGCTGCTTCCACCTTATCAGAGTCAGGCGCGAATAAAGCAGACTCCGCCATTGCTTTAGCTGCAACTACAGGACTGGTTAGAGGATTACGCGCCAGGGTGGATTGCAAATTTTCGAGCCGGATTGGTTTGCTAAGGTAATCGTCCATACCCGCCGCCAGACAGCGTTCCCGGTCTCTTGTCGCAATACTAGCCGTCATTGCTACCAGACGTGGCTTAGAGCCACCTTCGCTCCAGTTCGCTTGTAGATAACGGGCGACTTCCAAACCGCCCATCAAGGGTAAATGCAGGTCCAGCAAAAGCAAGTCGTAATGCCGATGTTGTAAAGCTGTTAGTACGTCCCGCCCGTCATTGACCGCCTCAGCTTGATAGCCCAACCGCCCCAACAAATGTAACACCACTTTCTGGTTGAGCAAATCGTCTTCCGCCACCAAAATTTGTAAGGGTCTTTGGGTCACGGCGGGGTGGGGCGGTTGCACCAGAGCCGCCTCTCGTTTTGGCTGTATTACTGATGGCACGCTCTTGACCAGGGGTGGACGTTTCCGCTGCTGGTAGTCACCTATTAAGGACGCGGGTTGGCCCACTAAGGTATGTACAATGACACGCGCTCCAGTTTGACCCATCAAAACCGGAGCGGTATCAGACAGTTTTATCACATCGGGCTGCGACATAGCCTTGTTTCTCCTTTATAACAAAACCCATAAGAATATAAGAACCCGTCCCTGTCCCAATACATAGATTTTGTGATGTCTGCGCTGTTATAGCTATTCTAGCCAAATTACCTTTGCCAGTCCAGAATTTTTTTGATTTGTTTTTGACTCAATTTTGACTCTTTTGCCAATTTTGCGAGATATAAAGCTATACACCTGGCTGATTTTCGTAGCAAAGTCCAGACTTATCGCAAACAAACGGGTTATTTACAAACTCAACCGGAGTTACGCCGGTTTTGCGACGGCCCAGATATGGCTGGCGAACCAACGGTTTAGGGGTGGGGATTTGGAAAGCGGTTCGAGACGCACCAGAGCCACGTATAAGCGTAACTTCCAAGTATAGCGCAATCCCTCAGCAGGTGGTTCATCTTCCAACCACAACCGGAAGTCGAAACCAGCGTGGCGTAAAGTCCGACGCAAGCTGTAAAAATCCTGCTCGTTGATGTGCATTTTGAGTTCGTACTCGTGGCGTGGATAGTTCCAGGTGCGGCTCTGGCTCAATAGGGTTGCCCCTGGCTTGTAGAATTTGCGAAGCGTGTCAAACAGCCGTAAGGTCAGCCACGTCCACTTATAGCCCTGGTTGTAAAAAAGACGGTTGGGAAAAGTGTGGATAATCAGCTTACCGTCTGGTTTGAGCCAGCTACGGGCCAGACGCAGGGTCGCATCCAGTTCGGCAGGCGAAAGATGTTCTACCACGTCGGTCATAAAAATACAATCGAAGCTACTCGGCGCGAAATAATCTGCGCCAGCGGCGGCTTGCACAAAACTAAGTCGGGCGCGGTCTGTAGAGTCGAGCCAGGCGGCGGTGCGGGCCGCAATTTGCAAGGCACTGTGGCTGTAATCCAAACCCACTACTGTCGCGCCCATATTAGCCGCGTGA
>JBBQZT010000059.1:0-37513 GCA_038207455.1 Chloroflexia bacterium | reverse complement strand
AATCGCTTTGTTCTTAGCCTCGATTTCAGGATTATTTGCTACCGTCAATTCCACATCAGTGATTATGCCCACGTTCTGCCCGTCAAACAAATGCAACAACACCAAACGCAAATAGTCTATCACCGTTTCGTGGGCGATGGTATGACTCATTTCCTCTCCTTCGCGCAAATACTCGTACTTTGAGTCATAACCTTCCTTGATTTTCTTACGTTCGTTTGTTAATTGCAGCGTCATCTTTGCCTCCAACCTATGCTTATCTACTTCTCGCTTGCCAAAAGCAATTATAGCACGCTATCAATCCAACCTGGCTATTTGCGAGCGGTATCGCTCCTATCTTGCGCTACCACCGAAAGAGTAGATTGACTGGCTACCTCACGGCTATTTTTAGGCTCACCTGTCCCGTTTGAGCTACCTTGAGGGTCTTGCTCTGGCGTAGTTGCAGCTAAATCTGGACCAGTCGGTACGACAGGGACTAACAAAGCAGAGTCCCTGTCTTCTTGGTCGCTGGTATCGGGCTGCGCGGTTTCGGGAGCGGCAGCGGCAAGCTGGGTCGTTTCGGTTTCAGGGTGCAATCTGGTCAACAGCAACCGCGTCAGCCGATTGCCCACCAGGGTTAGGACACTAATACGCACGTTTTCCATTATGAGTTCGTCGCCCGGCGCAGGGATGCGTCCCAACTGGTCATAGACGAAGCCGCCAATGGTATCCACGTTTTCACTTTCCCAATGAGTATTAAACAGTTCGTTAGCATCTTCCAGGTTCAACCGTGCATCTACCGCCACTTCGTCGGGGCTGCGCCGCTCGATTTGGGGCGTTTCGGTATCGTATTCATCTTGAATTTCGCCCACAATTTCTTCCAACAAATCTTCAATTGTCACCAAACCCGCCGTACCACCGTATTCGTCAATTACAATGGCAATATGCACGTGACGGTTTTGCAACTCCTGGAACAACACATCTACCTTTTTGGATTCCGGCACATAATAAGTCGGGCGCAAAATACGGGCCAACTCAAAGCGGGCATTGTCGTGGCCGCGCAAGAAACGTAGTAAATCTTTGGCATATAAAATACCAATAATATGGTCAATATCTTCGGCATAAACTGGCAGCCGACTATGCCCATTTTTCAAGATTATGTCAAGGGTCTCGTCCAGGGTAGCGGTTTGCGGCACAGACCTGATGTCCAGACGCGGTATCATCACCTCGCGTACAATGGTATCGCCAAACTCAAAAATACTTTGGATCATCTCGCGTTCGTCGCGGTTGACAATCCCTTCGTCCTGCCCCTCGTTTGCCAGCAATGCCAGTTCTTCGTGTGTCACCACAGTATTAGCCGGAAGCGGCTCGACTTTGAGGCGGCGCAATACCAGATTTGCCAGAGCGTTGGTCAGGGCCACCAAAGGCCGCATCAAAGTCGTTTCGGTATTGACGAACTTGCTCCAGCGCAAAGCCACATTTTCAGGCTGGTGGGTGGCAATACCTTTGGGAACGGCGCGGGCCAAAACTAATACCACCAAAGCCAAAAAGATTATTAGCACCGAGACTTCGATGCCGTACAAGCTGAATTGGTGAATGGCCGAAATTGCCAGAGCCGGTACTAAAATAAAGCAAATCACATTCAGGGTCATAATGGCCGAAAGTACCTGGGCCGGACGGTTTAACAGTTCCTGAACGATGTTAGCACGGCGGGCATGGCGTTCCTGGAGGCCGTGCAAGCGGGCGTGGTTCAAAGTTTTAAGGGCCGCCTCCACCCCAGCGTTTACCCATAAGATGTATAAACAAAATAATACCCCGACCACCGACAGCCCAAAGACCGTCCAACGGGTGGGGTTCATATTCTGGTCGCTTACTCTGAAGCCGTTACCCAAATCCTGGCCGTCGCGCAGTTGCGTTAAAACATTCGACAGCCAACTAAAAGAACGTTGGCTAGTTATCCAAGTAAAAAGTTGATTACCCATAAATTTTTAGCTAAACATCACGCTTATCGAAAGGTCTTTGTGGATACGCATAATCGCCTCGGCAATCATCGGCCCAACCGTTAAAATTTTTACCCCCAGTTGGGTCGCTTCAGGCCGCACCGGATAAGTATTCGTCACCACTACCTGTTCCAACGCGCAATTCTTGATTTGCTCCAGGGCGGTGTCGGCAAACAAACCGTGAATGGCACAGGCATACACTTTGGCCGCGCCGCGCTCCATCACCAGATTGACCGCATTGACTAATGTGCCGCCCGTCGAAATCATATCATCCACGATAATGGCGGTTTTGCCTTCCACGTCGCCCACCATTTCCAACGCTTCGACGGCATCCACATCGGGTCGTTGCTTGGCGATAATAGCCAGCCCTGCTCCTACCCGGTTGCGGAAATCGGTAGCTCGGCCCACTCCGCCGGGGTCTGGCGAGACTACCACCATATTACTCATATTTTGTTCCGCGAAATAGTTAGCCAGGAGCGGCCCGGCCCGCAAATGGTCAACTGGTACGTCAAAAAAACCTTCGATAGCGGGCGCGTGCAAATCCAACGTCAACACCCGGTCAGCTCCGGCCATTTCCACGATTTTCGCCACCAGTTTTGCCGAAATCGGTTCGCGCCCTGACATCTTTTTTTCCTGGCGGGCATAAGCATAATACGGGATAACCGCCGTGATACGCCCCGCGCTGCTACCCCGCAAAGCCTCGATAATCAGGGCCAGTTCCATAATATGATGGTCAACTGGGTCGCACATAGACTGTATCACAAAAACATCGCTGCCGCGCACGTTTTCTTCCAGTCGCACGCGGGTCTCGCCGTTTTTGAACGTACCGACAAAGGCCCGGCCCATAGGCACATTCAAATGCTGGGCAATTTCCTCGGCCAGCGCATGGTTGCCGTTGCCACTAAAGATTTGTAATCTGCCGTCCATTATTAACTCCTAAAAGTTGTCATAATCGGTCAAGTTAGTTCTATTCAACGGATGAGCGTCAGATACTTGCGTAAGGCCGCCAATGGTTAAAACCGTCGTCTATTCAACCCAAACCCACTTTAGTGGGTTATCAAATACCCTCAATGCCTACCACGTAAAGATGTGTTACTAACCTGATTCATCAGGTTTGAGGTGAATAGACGACGGTTTTAACCGTTGGCGATGGTTAGGCTAACACAAAAACTGAAAGTTAAGGGCGACGAGGTTTTCTACCCCAGGGGCCACCACGCCCACCACCTGCCGAGTAAGCCACTGGATCGTCCTGACGGATGCGTTCGCCAGTAAATTTCAAGAAAACGTCGTCCAGGCTAGGACTCGTCAGGGTCAGGCTGCTGACAACAATTCCAGCGTTGTCCAGAGTACGCATTACGGGAGGCACGCTTTCGCCGCCGTTCTGCACCACGACAGCTAGATAACCCAATGTCGCACCTGCCCCCAACGTTAAGTCGCGCACGAAAGGCAAACCCTGCAACAATTCTTTGGCCTTACCAGCTTGTTCTTCGGCAGTGGTGCTGCTGTCCTTGAAGCCGAGCGTAATTACGTCCCCGCCCAGGCTGCTTTTTAGTTCGGCTGGACTACCTTCGGCAATAATAGTGCCGTGGTCAATAATCGCCAGCCGTTGACACAAGCGATCAGCTTCTTCCATATAGTGAGTAGTCAGGAAAATGGTCAAGCCTTCCTGCTTGTTGAGCCGTTCCAGATACCGCCACAACCCAGCCCGGTTTTGGGGGTCAAGCCCCGTCGTTGGTTCGTCCAAAAATAGCACGCGGGGGCGGTGGATCAAGGCCGTCGCCAGGTCAAGCCGCTTCCGCATTCCGCCCGAATAAGTACCCACCTTGCGGTCTGCTGCGCCGCCTTCGGTCAAATCCATCAATTCCAACAGTTCCTGGCTACGCTGCTTGATATTGGCCGCCGACAAACTATATAGATTGCCCTGAATATCTAAATTCTCGCGTCCGGTCAAATCGTCGTCGGTACTGGCTTCCTGGGCGGCGTAACCAATCAGGCGGCGCACGGTATCCGCGTCCTTTTCAACATCGTGGCCCAAAATTTTGACTTCACCGCCGCTACGAGCCAGCAAGGTAATCAAAATTTTGATGGTAGTAGATTTACCCGCCCCGTTTGGCCCTAAAAAGCCAAAAAACTCGCCTTCGCTTATCTGAAAATTGATGCCTTTGACAGCCTCGACGTTACCAGGATAGGTTTTAGTCAGGTTTTGTACCTGGATAACCGCGTTGGATGTGTCCAGCGTAGCTCCAACCAGGTTACTTGATGTTTTTTCCACCTCTAACATCGGTTTTATGTCTCCTTTATGTTATACCAATTTTTGTTTTAGTTTTAATTATAGTCCAAATATGACATATATGCAGGTAAAAAGTCAAGGGAAATACCATCAGAATAATGATAGATATAGTGGAAAAATATGTGACTGAGGTAACAGAGGCGTTATTTCACATAAGTAGTTTGTGCAGTGGATTTTGTCACCCTTCACGCAGGCTCGGCTGCGTGAAGGGTCTGTTGCTCTTGTTCTAGTACGCGGCTCAATGGATTTTCAGCAACAAACTCCTCATTCCGCGCTTCGCCAGAGCCTCCATTCGGAATGACAAAACTTTGTGGGCCGTGATAAGTGATAAGAGCTATTGGACTGACTTTTACTCGCAGTTTTGCTATTGGACTTGGGCGGCTTTGACGGCCCGCTCCAGGTTCGCCACAAAGACGGGTTCGGAAACTGCGCCATCGAATGAGATTTTCTCGTTTATGACCGTTTTGGGTACACCGAACACATAATAACTACTGGCGAGGTCGTTAAATTCGTTGGCTTCGATCACCGACACCGAAAGCTGCGGGTTGAGTATCGCCGCGCCGTTTGCCATCCGCACCGCGGACGGACAAAAAGCTCAGGTAGGCGTGACAAATATTAACATTTCGAGCGGAGTGGTAATAGCGGCGATTTTCTTGCGGGTGGCCTCGCCCAACTCACTTGCGCCCCGCGAGAAATCCGAAATGGTTTCGATCAGCGTGCCGAACTCAAAGCCAGTGGGCATCCCATAATAGCGCGACTGTCCGGCCAGAGCCGCGCTCTGAAAACGTAAAGCCGGAGTCAACTGCGGGTTGATATTGGCGGCAATGGCTGCGGCGTGACCAGTTGGTGTATCAACTTCGTGGCGGTTGAGAATGATTTTGGGTGAAATAGTGGTCAGTTCTTGCAACAGTTGTTGGGTAATAGTGTGGGCCGCGCTTTCGTCGGACTCGGTTTCATCGGCAAACAAATCGTCCCCCTCGGCTTCGGTAGTATTAGCCAGGTCACCGCGTGTGAAAAACTCAATAGTGACGGGATTTGTTAGCTCTTTTTGGTAGCGTTCCACCAGATATTCACGGTCTTCAGCAGAAATTAGGCTCATAAACTTCTTTCTATAGATTTAGGGGCGAATTAAACTAGGCTGGGATAGCTATCGCTCAAAGTAAGCACCAGGGTCTAATCGAGATGAGAATACCATTTTCAGAACTAAGTGTCAAGGTTTTATATCCGAAAGGGTGTGACACATCTTTTTGCAATCAGGTTCACGACCAAAGCAGCTTTGCTCAAACCTAGCATCACACCGCAAAAAAAGTGCGCCACACCCTATCTAAAGGACAAGGTTGCTGCGGTATTGTCACCCTGAACGGAGGCATCAACTGGTTGCTGCGGAGTGAAGGGTCTGTTGCTAAGATTTTGGTATTCTATGGCTCGTGCTCTTTCAGCCACAGCTTCCTCACCTCGCAAAACCACCTTCGGAGTGACATTCCATTTTGATTATATTATTGGGTGAAATACCAGGTCGCAACCGCGTTATTCTGGTTAATAATGGCTCCTTTGGAAGTGGTGATACCGCCCAACTTTTTGGAAGCCGCTATATAGTTGATTTGAGCGTATAAGGTGGCCGAGGGCAGGTCTTCGGTCAAGATTTTCTGCGCCTCATTATATAGCAGCTTGCGTTTGGAATTATCCAGTTCGTGGCTACCAGTTGCAAAGATTTCTTCCAGACGCGGCACTACGTAACCAGCCACGTTATAAAGTCCGGCTTTGGTGAAAAAGAGTTTGGCCGAATCAGGGTCAGTGGTCAGCGTCCCACCTGTGATACCCGTGCCTACGTCGTACTTCTTTGTCACCAAACCAACCAGATAAGATTGTGACTCCTTACCTTCTACGGCTACCTCTATACCCAATTTTTTGAGTTGGGCCTGAAGATAAGTGACAATCAGCTTACCGGGCGGGTCGGCGTTGTCATAGCTCATAGTAAATTTCAGGGGCTGGCCGTCTTTGCCCAACAGTGTAGTTCCCTGGAAAGTATAACCCGCGTCTGTCAATACTTTTTTGGCCGTATCCAGATTGACATCATAATGATTTACGTCGGGGTTATAGAAGGGGCTGTTTTCATTGACAAAATCGTATTGCGGTACAGCCCGCCCATTTTCGGCCAGCTGAATCAAGGTTTTGCGGTCAGTCGCATAAATAATGGCCTGGCGCAAACTTTTGTTGTCAAAAGGTGGTTTGGTGGTGTTGAAGACCAGATAGCGATAATTCACGATAGCCGGATACCAGTCATAAATATTGAGGTTGGGGTTGGCCTTGACCTCGTTATACTGAGCTGGCGGCATATAAGTAAAGCTGGCATCGGCCTGATTAGTACGGAGCGAATCTATCATCAGGTTGGGGGAGATAGGCTTCAAGATAATTTTGTCAAAGTTGGCCCGCCCCCGAAACCAATTAGGGTTAGCTACCAGAACCCCTTGTGTATTGGGGTCATAGCTCTCAATCATGTAAGGGCCACTTACCACGCTCGGTTTTTTAAGCTCCGGGTTGCCAACCGGGTCAAAGAAGGGTTTGCCTTCCCAAACTTTTTTAGGAGCAGGTGAAAAGCCCATATCGTAATAAGCGATGTCGCGGGCATACACATCGTTCATAGTTACCACGATAGTATTGGTGGCAGCATCAGCCTTGTAAGAAGCAACCTGTTTAAGCGCGTCCAATCCAGCGTATTGCGCGGCTGGATTAGCCGGGTTCGGCTTGGAGATATTGTCATAGGTGTATTGCAAATCATCAACGGTAATGGGCGAACCATCGCTCCACTTCAAATCGTTACGTAAGGTAAAGGTGAAAACTTTGCCCGTCGCGTCAACCTTGAGGTCTTTAGCCATACCCAATTCCCAGCGCAAGCTGTAATAATTGAATGACAACAAGCCCGGCTCCCAAAATAATTGGTTCACCGAGAAATAGTTGCCAGCCACATCTTGTGTTCCGACTGCGGCAGGCAAGTTGACTGGCAACGGCCCGCCAATATCCAGGGTGAGGGTGCCGCCTTTTTTGGCATTAGCGGGCAAGGTCGGGAGGGGTGTAGCGGGGAAAACTCCGGTGTCGTCGGTGGTAGCAGTCACGGCCTGGGCAGCCAGGGTAGTTGCTGCCGCTGTAGTCGTAACAGCGGCAGTCGTGGTCGCCGCCAATGCAGTAGTTGCCGCCCCTGTGGTGGTAGCTACTGCACCTGCCACTGTTGTGACTGCGCCCGTAGTGGTAGTTGCCACTGCCGGGACGTTAGTAGCCGTGCTTTCCCCACACGCCGCCAGCAGCGTAGTCAGCAGCACAGTCATCAGGAACAAACTCAGTCTCTTCTTCATCGTAGAAACTCCTCCTTATAACTATTTTTAGACCACTATCTTTCAAATAAGCTGTAGGCGGCGCGTCCCCGCGCCCGCTATACTGCCACACACCGATTGTACGGGCGCAGGGACGCGCCGCCTACAACATAGTATTGATTTTTAGAGCAGATTGTACTCGCGCCGCAACCCATCCAGCGGGCGGTCAAACATCTCCTCCCAGTGGGTGTTAATCAGGCTTTTGGCCCGCTTGCCAAGCTGCCAGCCCGCCGCGATTGCGTCAAAAGTGGCTGTAGTTTGTTCCGGGGCAATCAAGAGGGTGCGGGTGGCAGAAATGGACATCCAAAAAGCGTTGTAGGGTTTGTGGAACTGGGCCAGGGTAAAGGCTTGCAGCCCGATTTCACCCACTGGCGTTGTGTCAAAGCCAGTTAGAGGATGCCAGATGTCGTGCAACTGGAAGCCGCGCACCGTTGAATATTTCATCACTTCGGGCATATCCTGGAGTTTGCCCGCTGCGTCCTCGGCTTCCTGATAAGCCCGGTAGCCAAAAGCCAGCTTTGGGCTAAGACCGTGATCAACGATATGGTGGTAATAGGCATAACCAAGTGTATCGGCGGGCAGGTGGGCCAATTCCTCGAAGTCATAATCGGGAGCGTAGTAACGTTCCTGGTTGAACTGGAGCAAAATAGGGTTGCGTTCGTAGTCCTCCAGGTAGGTCTGTTTAGCTTTTTCATCGGCCAGTTGCCAAAACTGGAAGTGCAATTCGGGAACACCGTATTTTTGAGGGTCTTGAACTGTATTCAGCCAGGTTTGGGCCAATTTCTGGTCAAGCATTGTGCCTCTCCTTCCTTAAATCAGGTTGTACTCGCGCTGCAATTCCGCCAGGGGACGGTCAAACATTTCCTCCCAATGGACGACAGACAAACTTTTGGCCCGACGACCAAGCTGCCAGCCGGTCGTAATCGCGTCCATAAAAGGGTCAATATTTTGAGGGTTCAAGAAGGCCGAGCCAGTTGTAAGCATAGACATCCAAAAGGCGTTATAAACGTTGGGCGACTGAGCCAGACCAAAAGCCTGTAAACGAATTTCACCAAGCGGGCTGGTGTCCATACCAGTCACGGCGTGCAGAATATCGTGGGTCTGGAAGCCACGTACCGTCGAATATTTAATCTCGTCCGGCATATTGGGGAGCTTGCCCGCCGCGTCCTCCGCTTCCTGGAAAGCTTTGTAATTGGTCAGCAATTTAGGGTCGAGACCGTTATCGGTCAGATGATGATAAAAGGCATAGCCAAGCGTATCGGCTGGCAATGCTGCCAGACTCTCAAAATCATAGTCGGGGGCGTAATAGCGTTCCTGGAAGAATCGCCGCAAAACCGGGTTGTCGCGGTACTGGGCCAGATAAACCTGTTTAGCGTGGTCGTCAGCTTCCTGCCAGAACAAAAAGTTAAGGTGAGGGACACCGTACTTATCCGGGTTCTGGATTGCGTTTAGCAAAGCCTCACTCAGCGTTGAATTTATCATTGCTTTCTTCCTTCACTTGGTTTGAGCCATAAAATTGACAATTACCTGGGCCAGTTCCGGGCCTTTATCTTCCTGCAAAAAGTGGCCCGCCCCCATAATCGTAGTGTGCGGCTGACCTTGCGTCCCTGGCACAAGCTTTTGGAAGATTTTGTCGCCTCCGGCAGTGACCGGGTCGGAGTCGCTAAAGGCGCACAGGAAAGGTTTTTGCCATTGGGCCAATACACTCCAGGCTTGACGATTGGCGGCGGCGGCCGGGTCGTTCGGCTGGGTCGGCACAAGCAAAGGAAACTGGCGTGCGCCCGCTTTATAACTATCGTCGGGGAAAGGCGCATCATACGCCGCTTTTACCTGGTCCGAAAGTTTATTGACTACCGCTCCGTTTACAATCCAGCCCGCATCAAACTGCGGCGTTTGCTGCGAAAATTGCTGCCAGTTCAAAAAAGCCTGGGAAGGAGGCTGGTCTCCGGTGGGCAGGCCAGTATTCGCCACGATGACCCGTTTGAACAAATCGGGAAACTCTGCCACCAGCCTCAGACCAAGCAGACCGCCCCAATCCTGGCACATTAAGGTCACATCTTTGAGGCCGACTGCCTCTAACCAACCACCCAGCCAATCTACGTGCTTTTGGTAAGTATAATCGCTGCGCTGCGTGGGTTTATCCGAACGGCCAAAGCCTACCAAATCCGGCGCAACCGCTCTATAACCCGCCGCCGTAATTACCGGAATCATCTTGCGATAGAGGTAGCTCCACGAGGGTTCGCCGTGCATCATCAAAACCACCTCGGTATCCGGCTGACCTTCGTCCAAATAGTGTATCCGCAACCCCTCTACCTCGGCATAATGGGGGGCAAAATTGTAATCGGGCAGGTTTGCAAAACGCTCGTCCGGTGTCCGCAAAATTTCCATCTTTTCTTCCTTATTTGTAACTACTCAGGCTGTTTGTAGGAGGCTGCTCCGCCAGCCGATACAGCTGTCATTCTAAGACCGAAAACCATCGGCTGGCGGAGCAGCCTCCTACAAAAACAAGCTGGCTGAATAGTTACCCTTATTTTACATTTGACCGCCAACGGTTAAAACCGTCGTCTAAGCACCCCAAACCTGATAAATCAGGTTAGAAATACACCTCACGTGGTTAGCATTGGAGTATTTGAGAACCCACTTGAGTGGGTTTGGTTTGAATAGACGACGGTTTACCTGTACCCGGCACGGGTGAACCGTTGGCGATGATTAAGCTACCTGCCTCACAAGCATATAAATCTTACCCTGACAAATTTTATTGCACAAATTATTCAGAAGGTAAACTACTTAATTGCTCACCCCAACCAATTCGCGCACCTCACGAATTTGGGGCGTGACAGCAGGCTCGGCTTTCTGCCGAAAGTGCGGCATTACCTCTTTTGCCATAATTTCCTGATTTTTAAGCACCAGATAATCCGGTATCTCACCCACGTGACCACCCGCGACCAGCATTCCAGCTTTTAGCTCGTCGGTGTAGTAACTGAGCTTCTCGATAACAGTATCCACGCCGCCCACAATGACCACGCCTTCCGCTATCAAATCGTCCAGAGTACTTAATTGGAAGCCTCGCACCCCCGCTTTGAGGACGTTGAGGAAACTCTTTTCCGAGATATAACCCGGCGGGAAGTTGAACTCAGGCCGCACTTTGAGACCCTTGTGGAAAAGCCACATCAGATATTTCTTGGCGGTTTGATAAGCAATCTCGTCAGTTTCAGCCACAATTACCGGAGTGCAGAAAGCCAGTTGGTTGGGCTGGGCCTCGTAACCGTATTTTTCCTCGGCAGTCCGGCGGTACAATTCATAAGCGGCTTTGCGCTGCGCCATCGGCATAAAAACGGTCATATAAGGGTATTTGCGTTTGGCAGCAAAGTCAATCGTTTCGAGCGAAGCCGTACCGGGCATCCAGATGGGTGGGGGCTGTTGGATGGGGCGCGGCCAGATGTTGACATAGCGGTAATTGTAATGCTCACCCTCAAAAATCGTCGGGCCAGGCTGTGTCCATGCTTGCAGAATCAAATCGTGAGCTTCGTTCATCCGCTCCCGGCTCAGGGTTGGGTTGACCCCATAGCTAAAATACTCCATACCTGTGCCGCGCACAAAGCCGTTGAAGATGCGCCCGCCGCTAATCACATCTAGCATGGCAATCTCCTCGGCCACCCGTAAGGGGTCGTCGTGGAGCGGTAACGCATTACCAATGATTCCAATTTTGGCGTGTTTAATGCGCTGCGTCAAAACTGCCGCCATCAGATTGGGCGACGGCATCGTACCATAGACGTTTTGATGGTGTTCGTTGACAATCACACTATCAAAACCCAGCTTGTCGGCCCGTTCCAGTTCGTCAAAATAGCGGTTATAAAGTTCGTGGCCCTTGATAGGGTCGTAAATCGAGTTCGGAACTGTAACCCAGGCCGAGTCCACACTTTCCTCAAAATCTTTGGGCAGGTAGGGCCAGGGCATCAAGTGGAAATAGTGAAATTCTAGTTTATTCATCGCAGCGTTCCTCCGTTCGGACTTAAAAACTCGTTAATTGCGTCGGCCCATTCTTGCGCCTTTTCAAACATCGGCATATGACCCGTGCCTGGCAGCGAAACCAGTTTTGAACCAGCGATTTTTTGGTGGAAAACCTCGCCATAAACCGGAGGTATCAGGCGGTCATTGACACCCCAAATTATCAACGTGGGACAGGTAAGGCGGGCCAGGCGGCGTTCCAACTTGCGGTCAAAACCCGGATTCCAGGCTAAAGAAGCCAACGTCTGGCGTTCCCGATACTGCACCAAAAAATAGTCAACGTTCATTTCCGAAGGCATCAGAGGCATAGCCGCCATCACATCGTCAAAACACACGTCCAGGGTTTCTTGCGGATTGAGCGCGAAAAGATTGGCGATGGGTGTACCTTTGACCCGAATACCCGATGCGTTGCTCAACACCAGTTTATTTATCCGTTCTGGATACCAGACTGCCACTTCCGCCGCCATCCAGCCACCCAACGAATGACCAACTAAATTTACCTTTTCCAAACCTAGCGCGTCCAGCATATCGCGGAAGAAAAGCACATAATCGTCCATATCGCGCATCAAATCGGGCCGTTCGGTTTTGCCAAAACCCGGAATATCCGGCGCAATCACCCGAAAAGAGCTTGCCAGCCGTTGATGATATTCGAGCCACAAATTGCCCAATGATGTGCCGTGCAGGTAAACCAAAACGGGAGCAGTTTCCGGCCCGCTCTCAAAAATATGGGTAGCAATACCGCGTACATCCAAAGTGTATTCTTTAGGCGCAGTAGTATTTACTCGCTCACTTACCGCTTCCGTAGTCGTCATAGACTACTCCTTTCCTAAAAATTGTGGGCCATTGCTCCGCTAGTTAGGGGAGTGGTGCTGGTTAAAGTTGTCACCCTGAACGGAGACTCTGCGGAGTGAAGGGTCTGTTAAATGTTAGCGTTTTTGAATAGACCCTTCCTTCGTCAGGGTAACAACTAGCACCACGCGCTAGTTAGATAAAGTTCTTGCCAGTTCCAGAAAGGCCGAGCCATTGTCGAAACTCATTTATACTCCAACGTGATGTCAAGCTTATCCTGGGTCTCGTCCATAGCCTCTAGCCACCAATCCTGGTCAAGCTGACGGAGCTTCTTCAGTGCTTGCGCTGGTTCGTCCAGGGGAGATATTGCTACTTCCAAAATTACGTCGCCGGGTATTTCCGGGTCAGATGTAACTTCAAGATAAACTGGCGCGTCCCCAAAATAGGTCTCAATTTTGCTTTTTATGCTAGGAAGCAGCTTCCCAAAAAACGGGTAACTACCAAGAAAGGCTGAAACCTGGATAGGATTTTTGACGATGTATCCAATTGCTCTGAATAGCTGGTCTGGCGGACTGAAAACGTCTTCGGGTTGTTTTACAGGACTCATAAATAACCCCTTAACTCATCATTTTCCTTGTCCCAAAACCAAAACCAACGGGGCTAGTATAACAACGGGTAGCAAGTATGTCATACGAACAGGATATGCGCCAGTTCTTTGTATTAGACCGCCAATGGTTGCACCCGTGCCGAGTGTAACCATTGGCGGTTATTGACACACCCCCTTGTAGTAGAAATTATGTTACGGATTCAGCGTGCCTAGCAGCATTATAAAAGGTAGGCTGCCTTCGATTTTTACCTTCCCGGTCATCATTGCCATCGGAGCTTTGAGCTTCCCGGAAACTAAATTGGCATAATCGCTAACTTTGGTCACAAGGCTGGCTTCGGGGGTAGTTACCCCATTGAAAGTGGTGGCACTATGGAAAGTCACGCCGTCATCGTGGCTCAGACGTAGCTTGAACAAACCCTTGATGTTCTTGATTTTGTCCAGTTGTTTGCGAGTGTTGTAGGCAAAAAGCGGGCTTGGCACTGTTACTTTACCCGTTACGGTATCACGCCAGTCGCCTTCACTAATCTTATTGCTCATGTGGCTATTTTCAGTCCCACCCGGCACAATTTCGAGTTGCGAACCATTACGCACGATTGCGCCATAAATGGTGCCATCCACATCAAAATTTACCCGAAATTCCTGGTCTTCCAGGTCAGTCGGCGGTTTTTCTTGCACAAATTGGGCGAACATTTGGGGTAACTTCTGTTCAAAATATTCCTGAATGGTAATATCGGCATTAACCGTTTCTTCGCTCAAGGTTTCCTCCTTATTTATGTTGCTTTTGAATAGTAATCGTTGGTACTACAGAAAATTACAGTTCTCCGATGGTTGCTGAAACTTAACAAAATAATCGTGTATTGAATTGTGGGAGGCACGCGCCAAATCTACTGAATAACTCCAGTCGGCACAGGCACGTGCCTCCCACAAAAACCTTTTCTTCGCCTACACGGATTTAATTCTTATTGTTCAGCAACCATTGGCATTCTTACTGCGTGAAGTACCATTCCGTCACGTTCTGGTTCAGGTCAACCGTGCCGCCTTTGGTCGGGACGATACCGCCTACCTTTTTGTTGGCTGCGATATACGACACCGGAGCATACAACACCGCCGAAGGTACATCGTTGTTCAGAATTTTTTCGGCTTCCTGGTAAAGCTTAGTACGTTTGGCCGGGTCTAACTCGTGGGTGCCGAGCGCAAAGATTTCGTCAATACGCGGCACTACGTACCCTGCGACGTTATAAACTCCATCTTTTGTGTAGAAGAATTTAACCGCATCGGGGTCAGGGAAGACCGAGCCACCTGTCGTACCTGTTCCCAGGTCAAACTTTTTGGTGACGAGGCTGATCAAATAGGTTTGGGGGTCAAGGCCGTTGACGGCCACATCTATACCTAGCTGTTTGAGTTGAGCCTGCATATAGGTCGCCAGCAACTTGCCCGGCACATCTACCGTTGCAAAACTGAGCGTAAATTTGACGGGTTGCCCGTCCTTGCCCATTAAAGTGCTACCCTGAAGAGTGTAGCCAGCCCCGGCCAACATCTTCTTGGCGTTATCCAGGCTGTAATCGTAATGGTTGACATCGGGGTTGTAGTAGGGGCTGGTTTGGTTTTCAAACGTGTATTGCGCCTTAGCCCGATCATTTTCGGCCACCTTAATCAAGGTGTTGCGGTCAAGCGCATAGACAATCGCCTGTCGCAAAACTATGTCGTTGAAGGGGGCTTTGGTGGTGTTATAAACGATATAACGGAAATCTACCTGCACGCCATAGTAATCATAGGTTTTGAGGTCAGCGTTGGCTTTAATTTCGTTATATTGGGACGGCGGCATAAAAGTCAGCGAAGCATCGGCCTGTCCGGTTTTAATCGCGTTAGAAACCAGGTCTGGCGAGTATGCTTTCAGAATTATCTTATCAAAGTTAGGCCGCCCTCGATACCAGTTTTCGTTAGCCACAAACACACCCTGACCGTTGGAGTCATAGCTTTCGATTTTGTAGGGGCCACTATTAATAGTGGGTTTTTTGATTTCAGGGTTGTTGGACGGGTCAAAAAAAGGCTTGTCTTGCCAGACTTTCTTGGGCAAAGGCGCAAAAGTGAGGTAATAATAAGCTACATCGCGGGCAAAAGCCTCTTTGAAAGTAACGGTGATAGTGCCAGCCGCCGAGTCGGATTTGTAAGAATCCAGCGTCACCAAATTGCCCAAAGCCGAAGCTTGTTGAGCGGGGTTGGACTTATTGGGTTTGGAGATATTATCGAAAGTGTATTGAAAATCGTCCACCGTGATAGGTGATCCATCGCTCCATTTGAGGTCAGGACGCAAAGTGAAGGTATAGACTTTGCCTGTATCGTCAATCTTGACATCTTTTGCCATTTCCAGATGCCATTTAAGGTTGACGTAATCGTATTCCACCAAACCTGCCGACCAGAGCAAGTTATACATCGCTAAATAGTTGCCTACCACGTCCGAAGTGCTACCGTCACCTGTCAGGGTAGCGGGCAAAGTACCGGAGACGGCCAGGTTAAGCGTACCGCCTTTTTTGGCTCCGGCAGGTAAAGTAGCTAGAGGGGGTATCGGTTCGAGACCAGTATCACCGGGGTTGGTAGCTGCTGCCGTAGTTGCGGATGTTGCGGCTGTAGTAGCACCCGCCGCTGTGGTAGCAACACTGGCCGTGGTTGCACTCGCAGCCGTTGTGGTAGCGACACTGGCCGTCGTCGCGCTGGCCGCCGCTGTGGTAGCAGCACTGGCGGTAGTAGTGATGGCAGCCGTCGAAGGGACGGGGGTGGCGGTCTCACCGCAAGCAGCCAGAGCCGAGGCAACCAGCAGCATCGCCAGGGCTAGAGATAGTCTTTTCCTCATCGAAATCTCTCCTTATTAAAATTAACCTACTTCAAGCGTGGGTCGAAGGCATCGCGCAGACCATCTGCGATTAAATAGACACATAATACCGTCAGGAAAATTGCCAGGGCCGGAGTATAAACCATCCAGGGCGCACTGGTAAAGCGTGTTTGGGAGTCGGACAGCATACTACCCCAACTTGGCACTGGCACGGAAATACCAAAGTTCAGGTAGGAAAGGGCCGACTCGATCAAGATAGCGGCAGCTATCGTGAACCCAGCCACCACTATCATCAGTGAGACTACATTAGGTAAAATATGTACCAGCAGAATCCTAAAACTACTGGCTCCCATCACCTCCGCCGCCGCTATATAGTCGCGTGTCCGCAAACTCAAAACCGCACCGCGCACCTGCCGGGTCAGCAGCGGCCAACTTAGCAGCCCAATCAGTAGCGATAGACTGACAATGGTTGGAGAAACATAGATCGAAAGCATAATCAGCAAAAAAAGGGCTGGAATGTTAAGTATGACCTGTACCAACATATTTACCACGTCATCCACCCAACCCCCGTAGTAGCCCGCCAGCAGACCTAACAAAGTGCCGATAAAAATAGAAATGGCGGCCACCAGAAAGCCAATTGTGAGGGAGACCTGCCCCCCATACAAAAGGCGGGTCAGAATATCGCGGCCCAACTCGTCCGTACCCAACAGGTGATTAAAAGTGCCGGGCGGGGCGGGCAATTGAATACCTTTGGCAACCAAATCAAAATCTAGCTGGTCGCGGTCTTCGTGCAAGATGTTTTCGCTAATCCAGCCCGCCCCATAGCTCAACACAGCAATAATGGAGAACAAGATTAAGGCAAAGATATTTAGCTTAGAACGGAAAAATATAGCGAAAGAGGTAGCAAAAAAGCCCTTGCTAACTTTTTTAGCGCGGGGTATCCCCACTGGTATCATCGGTTCGGTAGTGACTGACTCGGCAACTTCGCTCATGTCAATTCCTTTTTATTTTTTATGGCTTAATATTGTACTCTAGGGTCAACAAAACCGTAAGCTACATCGGCCAGGAAAGTACCCGCGATGGTACAGATAGCTCCGATTAGCACAATAGTCAGCACCACCGGGTAATCGCGGGCATTGGCCGACTCAAAGAAAAGCCGCCCCATACCGGGCCAGTTGAAAATCACCTCGGTAATGACTGCACCAGACAAGACAGTGGGCAAAAAACTACCAAAAAGCGTGACGACGGGGATTAAGGAGTTACGCAAAATATGGCGGCGGGTCACGACCTCACGAGTATTACCTTTGGCGTTGGCAGTCCGCACATAATCCTGGTTGATTACTTCCAGCGTTTCGGAGCGTACCAAACGGCTAAAGCGAATCATTTCGGCGGTAGAAAGAGTAAGGGCTGGAATAAGCAGATTGAGAAACCAGGGGCCGATGCCGCCATTGCCCTGTCCCTGGGGAAACCAGCCAACGGTGTTGCTCAAAATGACAATCAGCATTAGAGCCAGCCACCAGGCGGGCATAGCACTACCAATCACCGTGACCACGCGCACCACGTTATCACCCAACTTGCCCCGCCGCATCGCTGCATAAACACCCAAAGGGACACCTAGCAAGCTGAACAAATAAGCGGCTACGCCCAATTGCAAAGTTGGCCCAATCCGTTCACCAATTACAG
Organism: Chloroflexia bacterium; assembly: GCA_038207455.1. Lineage (GTDB taxonomy): Bacteria > Chloroflexota > Chloroflexia > Chloroheliales > Chloroheliaceae > JBBQZT01. The sequence continues at coordinate 19,962 of JBBQZT010000059.1, read as the reverse complement.
TCAAAACTGGCTCGTTTTGCTTGTAGCTCAAGCCAAAGTTAAGGGTAGCCGAATTAACCAGCCAACGTCCGTACTGGATATAAAAGGGGTCATCCAGGCCAAACGCTTTACGGGCTGCGTCCAACTCCTCCTGAGTGATGCGCGGATTAGCCATCAGGGTACGCTCCGGGCCACCGGGTACGGCGTGAACCAACAAAAAGCTCAAGCTCATCACCAGCCAAAGCAAAAATATTGATTGAATCAACCGTCGAATAACGAACTTCTTCATCCGTTAGACCTCATTTTTATTTTCTTACGATTTATAGTCGGGCAGGTCGTCACTGGGGCATCAGTTATTAGTAATAGAAATAGACGTGCAAAATCAACTTATAGCCAGCCGTTCCCCGAATTTTTTCAGAAAACCCTGGTAGCTCAAATTAACCCCAACCTCTAAACGAATTACCAAACCTGATATAGGGAATATTAGCATAGACCTGGCAACCTGTCCAGTATTTACTTTGCGGATTGCTATGAGAAATCAAAAATTGCGTTTGTCTTTATAAGTGCGCTCTGTTATAATTAGAGACTGTTACTAAAACCGTTAGCAACACGGCATAACCAGAAAAATCGGAAATTTTATTCAGGCGCAAGCCACCCAGGAGGTTGAGTAAGTTTGGCTAATATTAAATCGGCAATCAAATCTATCCGGCAAGACATAAAACGCACGGCTCGTAACAAACCTACCCGCAGCGCACTTAAAACCTATGTTAAGAGCGCAGTCAGCCAGATTCAAGTTGCCAAAGATGAAACAATGTCGGCGGAAGCGGTGCGGATGGCAGTTAGTAAGCTGGACAAAGCCGCCCAAAAAGGTATTATTCACACGAACCAGGCTGCCCGTCGTAAGTCCCGCTTGATGTCTAAGTATAACGCCCAGTTCGCCGCTACCCCTACCGAAAACGTCTAGCCCTACATCTGCAAAAAGGATCTTTATATTTGGCTTATTACCGCCCAATGGGTTGTGATAAGCCAAAGTTGTTATATCTTCGCACAAATTCGGGCGGTAGGGGCGTGATATATCACGCCCCTACCGCCCGAGGGAATACGTTTTTATTTTGCTCGCTTCCGGTTTGCTCACATCAGTAAAAAGCTTTCATTTTGTGCAAATCAGCCAAATTCAACCCGCAACCTATTGACAAAACTTCTAAGATGCGCTATTATGGAAACGCTTCCAAAATGCTGTACCAAACCAAATAAATTGCATTTGAATTGCATCGTAAGAATCCAGGCGAATCAGGGAAAGGCTGGCAATGATGAGCCAGACAGCCATTGATAATCAAGGCAACCACCCACACAAAGCTACGATTTATGATGTAGCCCGCAAAGCTGGCGTAGGCATCGGCACGGTCTCGCGGGTGCTAAACCAAAGTCAGCAGGTGTCTGAAGCCACCCGTCAAAAGGTGCAGACGGCTATTCAGGCTCTGGAATACGCGCCCGACCCAATCGCCCGCAGCTTGAACTCCGGGCGGACCCATACGTTAGGAGTGATTGTACCATTTTTCACGCGGCCCTTTTTCACCGCTGTTTTGGAAGGAGTGCAGACTGAAATCGCCTTGCGGGGCTACGATTTGGTGCTATACAACGTCATCAAACGAGAGCAGCGCGATACCTATTTTAGCAAGGTACCGATGCGGCGGCGGGTAGATGGTTTGATAATCCTGTCGCTGCCGCCAGACGACCAGGAAGCCGCCATATTTGAACGAATGCAAGTACCTGTCGTCCTGGTGGATTGTTATAATCCCCACCTGACTTCGGTAGTAGTAGATAATGTGGGAGGGGCTTACGCGGCGGTTTCGCATCTGCTGAAGATTGGGCGTAAACGGATTGGTTTTATCAACGGCATCATCGAAGGCAACTTTCGTTTTAATCAAGCTACTGACCGTCGTACCGGGTACGAAGCAGCTTTGCGCGACCAGCAAATACCGTTCGATGCTACTTTGGTTACGGCCAGTGCCTGGAACAGACAGGCCGGGTATCAAGCAGCCTTAAAATTGTTAGACCAGCCGTCAGTCCAACGCCCCGATGCGATTTTTACCGCGTGTGACGTACAGGCGTTGGGGGTACTGGAAGCGGTAAAAAAAAGTGGTTTGCAAGTTCCCCAAGATGTGGCGGTAATGGGTTACGATGGGATTGAATTGGCCGAATTGTTGGATTTAAGCACTATCCAGCAGCCCTTGTTGGAAATGGGCGCGTTAGGGGTACGCCTTTTGCTACAACAAGTGGAAAGTAAATCGCTAGAGACTGTTCAGACGATCCAACTCGAAACCAAACTGATTAGCCGGGCAACAACTAAACCAAACCAGCCAACGGTTAAAACCGTCGCCTAAGCAAACCAAACCTGATAAATCAGGTTGCTACACGGTTTGGTAACACGTGCGGGTACCCCTGGGTGGTGTTTGGGTGGTTAGACGATAGTTTCGACCATTGACGACCTTGAACATAATATCAGTGCAAAAATATGCACCGTACACTCGACAAAGAACGTTATATTGACAACTAGCGCGGGTACTACTATATTAACCAATTATAACCAAAAACGTACCGATTGTTTGAATAGTTTGGCTTTACTAAGAACTGACGACCAAAAACTGGCAACTATTTTATGGCAAAAATAACTCTAAAAGATGACCGCGTATTTATGGTTTGCGATGAGGCAGGCGATGTAATCAACAACGGCGAGGGCTATGGCCTCTACCTGAATGATATGCGCTTTTTGAGCTTATGGGAGCTAAAACTCAACGGCGAAAAACCCGTTTCACTTAGTCACAACGTCGAATACAACTACGCCGCGACTTTTCAACTTAGCAATCAGTATTTTAAGTTTGCTACCGAAACGCTGGCAGCCAATAGCGATGAGGACGAGGACGAGCCGAAATTTACCCTGTCCAATCTGTTGCCCAACGCTACCCATAGCATCGCTGCCAACACTATTAATGTGGCCCGCCGCCGTATTATCAAAAACGGTTTGCGCGACACTATCGAATTTAACAATTTTTACCCACAACCCTTGCAAATCGAAGTGGCTTTGAAAATAGCCGGCGATTTCAAGGATATTTTCGAGATACGCGGCTTCCCGCGCACCAAATACGCTGCTTATCCTGAACCACACCCTGATGATGCGGGCAAAAGCTGGACTTTGGCGGCAACCGGGCTGGACGAACAAACTCGCACCTTAAAAATTAGCTTTAGCAAGCGGCCTACTCGCACCGAGTTGGGCGAAATAGAGCAGTTCCCGTCCCAAACCAAAGTACCTTGTATTACGGCTTACTTTTTGATGAAGCTGCCGCCTTTCACTACTGTTAGCTTTCTCATGGAAGCCGTACCGCAACCGCCCGATAACACTTCTACGCTGCTGGCCGAGCCAGTTTTGAGTTTCAAGCACGAAGTCGAAATGGCCCGCCAAAAGTTTAACGCTTGGCAAAACCAATGTTGCGACATCCAGACCGAAAGATACCAGTTAGACCGGTTGCTGCGGGTCAGTTTGCTGGATATGCGCTCCCTGATGCAACAAGTCCCACAAGGTCTGGCTATCACCGCCGGGATACCCTGGTATTTTACCTTGTTTGGGAGGGATAGCCTGATTACCGCTATGCAAAGCTTGATGCTCAACCCCCAGGTAGCCGTAGATACGCTGCGGGTGTTGGCGGCATATCAGGGTACGAAGTGGGACGATTGGCGCGACGAAGAACCGGGCAAAATTCTGCACGAACTGCGGGTGGGAGAAATGGTCAGGACAGGCGAGTTGCCCCATAGTCCTTACTACGGTACGGTAGATGCTACCCCGCTTTTTATCTTGTTGTTTGCCAAAACCGTCAAATGGTTGGGTGATGAAGCTTTGTACCACGAATTATGGCCCAACGTCGAACGCGCCTTGAACTGGGTGGCCCAATACAGCAATATAGATGGCGATGGTTATGTGAAGTTCGCGCGTCGTTCGAGTATGGGAATTCTGCACCAGGGGTGGAAAGATAGCGACGAAAGTATGGGTGGGCAGTTAGGCCCGCGTCCGAGCCAGCCTCTCGCCTTGGTCGAAGTGCAGGGTTACGCCTATGATGCTAAAATCCAACTGGCTGACGTGGTAGAACTTTACGGCGACCCACAAATGGCCCAAAGATTGCGGGGCGAAGCCCAAAAGCTAAAAACCCAATTTAACCGTGATTTTTGGTGGCCCGAAGAAGGTTTTGTCTTTCAAGCTCTGGACGGGAACAAACAGCCCGTCAAACACGTCACATCTAATGCAGGTCATAGTTTGTGGAGTGGTATTCTGGACGAAGACAAAGCCCAACAGGTAGCAGCCCGCCTGAGCCGACCCGATATGCTGGATGGGTGGGGTCTGCGTACCTTGAGCGCGAACGACGAAACCTACAACCCGATGAGTTACCATAACGGCAGCATCTGGCCGCACGACAATTCCCTGGCGGTGGCGGGGCTGGCCCGCTACGGTTTCGCGGAGGCGGCCAACGTGTTTGCCGGGCAGATTTTCGACGCGGGCCTGACTTTCCCAGATTACCGTCTGCCCGAACTATATTGCGGCTTTGATGCCGATGAAAAGACCCAAAACGCTCCCTCTGCCTACCCGGTCAGTTGCCAGCCGCAAGCGTGGGCGGCGGCTACTCCCTTTTTGCTGATGCAAAGCATTTTGGGGCTGTCCGTAGATGGAGCAGCCCAAACCGTTAACGTGGCACCGCACCTGCCAGCGTGGTTGGAGCGAGTGCGTTTGAACAATCTCAAGGTGGGACAGGCGCGACTGGATTTGCTTTTCCGGCGCGACCCTGCTAACGGTCAAACATCAGTCGAGGTTTTGAACAATCCCGACGGTGTAACAGTTCAGACCGATTTTGCTTGATTTATAACAACTATTCAGCCTGTCATTCCGAATGGAGGCTCTGCGGAATGAGGAATCTGTTGCTAAGGTTTTGGTACGCCGAGACTCGGCTTAGAATGACAATACTGAGTAGTTACGATTTAAGACATTGAAGTTAGTGTTTTTATTCTGGAGGAGGAATAAGAATTATGAGCGATGACGCTATCAACGATTTGAAACCAGGTGCTTATAGTCGCCGCCGTTTTATCAAGATGGCAGCAATGGCCGCCGCCGCGTTACCAGCAGGCAGCGCATTACTAGCCGCTTGCGGTGACACCGCGACGGTTGCGCCGACTTCGGCAGCGGCAGCTAGTTCGGCGGCAGCTACCACGAGTGCAGCGGCAGCTACTACTTCGGCGGCAGCAGCGGCCACGACAGCAGCGGGCGCAGCTACTACCACCGCAGCAGCGGGCGCAGCTACTACCGCAGCGGCAGCGGTGCCGAATCCCCCCACTGTACCTAACGCGGCAGCCGCCAAAGCCTTTGCCAGTCAAAGTATCAAGTTTTACGGTGATGCAGTTGGTTCAGGTGCAGACCTTGACTCGAAGGTGGCAGCCCAATTTACCAAAGACACGGGTATCAAAGTTACCCTTTTGCCTCGCCCTGATAGTTCCACTGATTACTATACCGCTTTGCAACGTCTTTTCCAGGGTTCATCCAGCGAAGTTGACGTAATGATGCTGGACGTGATTTGGCCGGGTGCTTTTGCCCAATCTTTGCTCGACCTGACCCCCAAGCTGGGCAGCCTTTCTTCGGGTTACTACGATACAGCTATCCAGAACAATACTGTCAAGGGTAAGTTGGTGGCGATGCCCTACTTCGGTGACTTCGGGATGCTGTATTACCGCACCGATTTGCTTCAGAAGTACGGCTTTGCCAAACCGCCTGAAACCTGGGACGAGTTGACGACCCAGGCCAAAAAGATTCAGGATGGCGAAAAAGCCAGCAACCCGAACTTCGCTGGGTTCACCTTTCAGGGTAAAACCTACGAAGGTTTGACCTGTGACGCGCTGGAATGGATTGCTTCATCCGGGGGCGGCACTATCATTGACTCAAGTGGCAAAGTAACCATTAATAACGATAAGGCTGCTGCCGCCCTCACCCGTGCCAAGGGTTGGGTAGGCACGATTTCGCCTACTGGTGTTACTGCCTATGACGAAGCGGGCGCACTAGACCCATTCTTGCAAGGTAACGTAGCGTTCTTGCGGAACTGGCCTTATGCCTATGCTCAGGGACAGGACGCAACCAAGTCAAAGATTGTGGGCAAGTTCGATGTTGCTCCTTTGCCGCACGACCCAGGCGAGAAGAGTTCCGGTACGCTGGGTGGTTGGCAGATTGGGGTCAATAAAAACTCCAAGAACCAGGACGCAGCTATCGAATTCGCCCGCTATTTGACCAGTAAGGAGCTGCAAACTTATCGCGGTATTGTAGGTGGCTACGTGCCGTTGAGCAAAGATGCTGCCACCGACCCAGCGGTACTCAAGGCTGCTCCTTACTTGACAAATTTGGCGAACGTAGTGCGCGTGCCGAGGCCATCAACCGCCACCGGCATCAACTACAACGATGTCTCGACTACCTTCTTCCAGGGCGTAGGTAAGATTTTGCAGGGCCAGGACGCGAAAACAGTGTTGGCCGATGTGCAGAAACGCATCGAGAGCGCGTTGCAGTAGTTTTGCCTCTGGTAGGAGTTTGGGGGGTTATTTTGCGATAGTTATTAACAAGTCGCAGAACAGGCCCAAAAACTCCTTTAGGAGAGGGGGACGTGGTGTATGCTTTTGCGCGGCTGATAGCTTAACCATTGCCAACGGTTAAAACCGTCGTCTAGCCACCCCAAACCTGATAAATCAGGTTAGTAATATGCCTTTAGTTGATAAAATTGGGGCGTTTAAGAACCCACTTTAGTGGGTTTGGCTTGTATAGACGACGGTTGCCTGTACCCGGCACGGGGGCAACCGTTGGCGGTCTAACGCAAATTTATGCACCGCATCCAGCACAAGGTTTGTTTTGTTAAATAATTAGGTGGACATTGCGGCTCACCTGACTTTAATCCACAATGGGGGGAGGCATTATGAGCCAACAGACTTTGACGGCATCAACCAAAGTTAAGGCAGCCCGTTCGACGCTTGACAGAGGTCGAAATACGTATGCCTGGATATTTCTGGTTCCAACCCTGCTGCTGATAGGGGCTATAGCGATTTTCCCACTTGCTCAAACCTTCTATCTGAGTTTTACCAATACCCGCTTCGGGCAGGAAAACAATATGTTTACTGGCCTGAAAAACTATGGGGACTTGATAACCAACGACTCAACTTTCGCCGACTCCATCAAAATCACGCTTGGTTTTACCGTCATCACAGTCTTCTTTGAAACCGTGCTTGGCCTGATCATAGCCCTGGTGGTCAACTCCAACTTCAAAGGACGTGGGGTAATGCGGGCGGTGATGCTGGTTCCATGGGCTATTCCCACTGTCGTTTCCACCAAATTATGGGCCTGGATGTATAACGACCAGTCGGGGGTTTTTACCGACCTGCTTCAGAAGCTGGGCATTGTCAAAGGCAACTTTGCCTTCCTAGCCACTACTAATGGTACACCTTTTGCCCTCGGTACTATCTCTGCCATTGACATCTGGAAGACTACGCCTTTTATGGCTCTGCTACTGCTGGCCGGACTGCAATTAATTTCACTCGATATGTACGAGGCTGCCCGCGTGGACGGAGCTTCCTGGATACAGCAGTTTTTCACCCTGACTTTACCGCTCCTGCGACCCGCCTTGTTAGTAGCCCTGGTTTTGCGAACCCTGGACGCACTACGCGCCTTCGACGTTTTCTACGTCTTATTTGGAGACCGTGCCGACATCCAATCCATGTCAGTTTATGCCCAACAGCGTCTGGTTAGTGGCTCACGGGTTGGTTATGGTTCGGCTTTGTGCGTGGCGATTTTTGCCATCATCATAGTGTTCGTAATTGTGTATGTAACCGTATTCAAGGTAGAGGAGGCTTAGGATGAGTGTAGAAACTGTCAAGACCAGAGCCACGACTCAGCCCAGAGTAAGCTCCCGTACCTGGAAAAAAGTGGGTGGCAAGGCCGCGTTCTATTTATTGGTGGGTGTAATTGTGGTTTACATCCTGTTTCCATTCTACTGGGCCGTGGTTTCGTCTCTCAAAACCGACAAAGAGCTTTTCCAGCCGGGTGTGACCTACTGGCCGGAAAATCTGACCTTCGAGAATTACAGCAAAGTTTTATCTAACAATCTGTTCATTCAGGCTCTGCTCAATAGTGCCTTTGTATCCGGCTTAGTCACCATAGTTTCGCTGCTGTTTGGCTCGCTGGCGGCGTATGCGTTGGGTCGCTTCAAATTCCGAGGGCGTAGCTTCGTACTGTACCTGATCCTTTCGATGACACTTTTTCCGGCTATTGCGATATTGGGCGGTTTGTTCCAAATTATCAATGCCATACATCTATATGACCAACTACCAGCCTTGATTATCACTTACCTGGTTTTCACGTTACCCTTTACGGTATGGGTGTTACGCAGCTTCTTCCAGTCTATTCCCTACGAAATTGAGGAAGCAGCCTATATGGACGGGGCTTCACCCTGGCAAATCTATTACCGGGTGATGTTGCCTTTGGCTTTGCCAGGTCTGGCAACCGTCGGTTTGTTAGCTTTTATAGGAGCGTGGAACGAATTACTATTCGCGCTTTCGTTTATTATCTCACCCGATAAATATAACGTCTCTCTGGCTATTACTACCTTCAAGCCAAACGGAGGGCAGGGCTTTGCGGTAGATTGGGGTCAAATTATGGCCGCCACCGTCTTGGTCACGTTACCTTTGGTGGCCTTAGCTCTGGTCTTCCAGCGAGCCATTCTGTCCGGTCTGACATCGGGGGGAGTTAAAGGCTAAAACCTGGATTGGGTGCCTAAAGGTAGTAAGCTAGAATTGTGGGATATTGCTCCGTCAATGGATAATTCGGGGTAGTCCATTGACGGAGCAATGTCCCACAAATTATTGACTATAGCAAGAGGCAGCAACGATGTTACAACGCTTTCCCACATCTAAACGTCTCAAATTACCAGCCTTGTGGCTGGCCTGCTTTTGCTTGAATTTGGCAGTCGTGGCTTGCGGCGAAGTCTCCCCGCCGCCCCAAGCTACCAGCGTTCCTACCGCAGTCCGTACTACAACCCCAATTGCCACCACGACGGTGAATGCTACTACGGCAGTCGCTATGAAAATAGATCCGCCCGCTGTGATTAACCTGGTAGAAGCAAGGAAGTATAATGGGGTCAAACTCAACTTTTATGGTGACGCAGTGGGCGATGGTATCGAGCAAGACCAGGGGTTAGCGGCTAAGTTCCAGGCGGATACTGGCATCATCGTCAACGTCATCCCCAAACCGGACAGTGCTACCGAAACTTACGCTGCCTATCAACGTTTGTTTCAAAGCCAATCTCCAGACGTAGATGTGCTAATGCTGGATATAATCTGGCCGGGTGCTTTTGCAAGTAATTTAGTAGATTTGAAACCAAAACTCGGCGATACTGCCAAACAACATTTTGAAAGTATCGTTGAAAATAACACGGTGGAAGACAAGTTAGTGGCGATGCCCTGGTTCGGTGACTTCGGAATACTATACTACCGCAGCGATTTGTTGCAAAAATATGGGTACACTAAACCGCCTGAAACCTGGGACGAATTGCAGACGATGGCTCTTAAAATCCAGACGGGTGAAAAAATAGGCAATCCGAACTTCGCGGGCTTTGTTTTTCAGGGTCAGGCTTACGAAGGTTTAACTTGCAACGCGCTGGAATGGCTGGCTTCATCGGGGGGCGGTCAGATTGTCGAAAACGGCAAAAGCACCATTAACAATCCTGCCGCAATCAAGGCGTTGAACCGGGCCAAAGGTTGGATTGGAACTATCGCGCCGAGCGGGGTGACAGCTTACAAAGAGGAAGACGGACGCAATCTGTTCGATGCGGGCAATGCGGCTTTTATGCGGAACTGGCCTTATGCCTACGCTATCAGCAATAACCCGGCCACGTCGAAAGTTGTGGGCAAATTTGATGTCGCGCCCTTACCCCACGACCCAGGCCAAAAAAGCGTTGGCACGGTGGGCGGGTGGCAGTTAGGCGTATCCAAATATTCCAAAAATCAGGACGCGGCCATTGAGTTTGTGCGCTACGTGACCAGTGCCGAAGCCCAAAAGTGGCACGCTTTGATTGGCTCTTACGTTCCAACCATCAAAACGGTAGCCGCCGACCCAGACGTGATCAAGGTTGAGCCGTTCCTGGCTAAGTTGCAAGACGTGGTGCGAGTGGCTAGGCCGTCCCGCTCAACCGGGGTCAACTACAACGAGGTTTCGACCAATTTCTTTCAGGCGGTCAGCCAGGTCTGGCAGGGCAAAGACGCGACCCAGGTGCTGCCCGATTTAGATAAACAACTTCAAGCTTTATTGCATTAACATTTTGCAACGCAATCCGTGTTGCAAACCTTGATTGGATTAGCGTATAGTATTACAAACCTTACCATTGTAAGTTTTGGAAATTCAGTAGCTTAAATTAAGTTCTCTCTCAAACAGAGGTAGGCATGACCCAAGTGCCTATAATGTTACACCTCTACTACTCACTGCTAGCACAACTCTACATTTATCTATCAACCGACTGACAAGTATTTCGGTATAAGTAATACCGAAATTTGGTTAGACGCAAATATTTCTACTAATGAGTGTTAGATCCTGGCTATACTGGCAAATTGATGGATTGCCTTATAGCGTGGATTGGGTTCAAAAAAGTTTCTCAAGGAGGAGACATTCAATGTCAAAACAGACGAAACAGCTAAAGTGGTTCAAGATGGCGGCCCTGCTGACCATTATCTTCACTTTCAGCTTATTGGTAGCCGCTTGTGGCGAAACCGCCACGCCTAACGCTACCTCTGCCGCAGCGACGACATCCGCCGCCGCTACCACCGCGATGGTTGCCACCACCTCTGCCGCCGCTACTACAGCGATGATGACCAGTGCCGCCGCTACCACCGCAATGGTTGCTACTACCTCTGCCGCCGCTACCACCGCGATGGTTGCCACTACCTCTGCCGCCGCTACTACGTCCGCGGCTGCGACGACTGCCGCCGTAGCCACCACTGCCCAGGTAGCGACGACTGCTGCCGTAGCTACCACAGCTGGAGTAGCCCAAACCCCGAACACGGCTCTGACTGGTTCGGTTAGAATGGCAATCGCACCATCTGGCCCAGCAGAAAGCGATCTGGTTAATCAGCAGATTGCCAACTTCAACAAGCTTTATCCGAACGTCAAAGTCACCCGCGAGGATATTGCGCAGGATTACGACACCAAGATAAAGACCGAAGTGGCTGCCAACAGCGCACCCGACATCTATTACCGCGACAGCCTGGCCGTGCCGGACGACATAGCTGATGGTGTACTTGAACCTCTGGATAGCTACACTGCCAAGATGAACGTTGATACCAAAGACTTCTACCCGGCCCTGCTGAAAGCTTTCACTGGCCCGGACGGTAAACTTTATGGTTTGCCCAAAGACCACAACACGCTGGTGATGTTCTACAACAAGGATATGTTCACCAAAGCTGGTATCACTACTCCGCCAGCCACCTGGGACGAGCTACGGGCTGCCGCTACCAAGCTCAAGGCCGTAGTTGGGGCGGACGGTACACCGATTGCTGCCGAACCGGATTTGGCCCGTCTTTTGGCTTATGTGTATGAAGCCAATGGCTCGATGTTGTCCCCCGACCTGAAATCTTCGACTGTGAGTCAGCCCGGTTTCAAGGACGCACTTAATTTCTACTACAATTTGCGTAAAGACGGACTTTCCAAAAAGTCTAGCGAACTCGGTGCTGATTGGCCGGGCGATGCTCTGGGCAAAGGCAAAGCCGCTATCGCTTTTGAAGGCGGTTGGGCCATCCCCTTCCTGGACAAATCGCCTTTGAAGGGCGGCTACGGTGTAGCCGATATGATTCAAGGCGCGTCGAAAGGTACGATGGACTTTACCGTAGCCTGGGTCATGTCTAAACAGTCCAAGAACAAGGACGCGGCTTTTGCGCTCTTGAACTACCTGACTGGCCCCGAAGGTCAAGCCATTATCACCAATTCAGGTCTGGCTCTGCCTTCGCGCCAGTCCTTGACACCGGCCTTTGAGAAGACTTACCCGAATTACAAACCTATTTTGGACGGTGTAGCGTACTCCCACCCGTGGCAGTTCGGGGTTGGCTTTGGCGGGTTCGCCGACAAAGTTAATCCGGTCTTGCAGGGTGTCTTCTCCGGCAGCACCAGTGTAGATGATGCCGTCAAGAAGATTGATGATCTGGTTAAGACTACTTTGAAGTCTCAATAAGTCTGGCGATATGCCCGGTGGCCTGCTCTCGCGGTAAAGAGCGGCTGGCCGAGCCACCAGTAGGGCGGACTGGGTTTGCTCATTCGGAGCAGACCCACAAACCTGCCTCTACCCTTTTAACTATACAAGTATTGTCGGGTGGGTCAACTTTCTGCACGGGTGAACCGTTGGCGGTCTGGTGCAAATATCTGATCTACACCAGTGTGACTTAGCTAACTGACTCAAAATGACAGGCTGAGTGGTTAAAAAGTTAGTAGTGCTATTTAACCAACGCTAATCTGATATTGGGGGATTGAGGAGAATTGCAATGGCAAGGACAATTGAGCAAACCAAGGTGGGGGTGAGCAGTACCGGCAGACTGCGCGAAAAATCCTTCGACAAGTGGGCAGGTTACGCTTTTATCGCTCCAGCGATGTTTTTTTTCACGGTTTTCACGGTTTTCCCGGTCATATTCGGGGCGTATTTGAGCCTGTGGAAAATAAAGACGGCGGGTTTGGAGTTTCTTAGTTTTACTGGCTTTGATAATTTTAGTACCATGTTGGGTAGTGAGGATTTCCAAATCGGTTTGTGGAATACCGCACGTTTCTCTTTTTTCGTGGTGACAATCCAGACCGTAGTAGCTTTGTTGCTGGCAGTCACAGTCAATTCCAAAATTCGCGGTAAAGCCTTCTTCCGAACCGCTTTCTTTTTCCCTTCTATCAGTAGTTCGGTGGTAATTAGTATCATCTTTTTGTGGGTTTTCAACAAGTTTGGCTTGATCAACAACTTCTTGTCAATCTTTGGCATTAATGGGCCGACCTGGATAGATGACCCCAAAACCGCTTTGCCTTCGATTATGGGCCTCAATATCTGGACTACGTCCGGTACCATGATGATTATTTATCTGGCGGCGTTGGGCGATATACCCGCGCACTTATACGAGGCCGCTTCGGTAGATGGGGCAACTGGAATCCAAAAGTTCTTTGGCATAACCGTACCGCTTCTTACTCCCACCACTTTCTTTGTAGTGTCGTTGGGCTTAATCGGTACCTTCCAGGTTTTCGATCAGGCTTTTGTTATCTCGAACGGTAGCGGTGGCCCGGAAAAATCCACTTTAACCGTCGTCTTTACCATCTACAATCAGGCTTTCAAAGAACGCAATGGCCTGGGTTTAGCGGCAGCGGGGGCGGTGATACTATTCGTCATCATCTTCACCTTGACTTTGATCCAACGGCGTTTCTTAAAAACTGAGCAACAATATTAGGAAAGGGGGAATAGACAAATGGCAACTTCTTTTGCAAAAGTAAACGCTCCGGCGGTCAAGATGCCAGGTGATACTTCACCCTTAGTTAGAACCTTACTCAAGGTGCTGGCTTACACGCTCTTGATTGGCTTTACCGTGATTGAGTTCGTACCGTTTTTGTGGGCTTTGAGTACCTCGCTCAAACCAGAACTGGAAATCAACGCGGGCCTGGGCCAAAATTTCACCTGGCTACCCAAAAGCTTGACCCTGGACAGCTATATCGGGTTGTTTAGCCTGGATCAAGCCCCTTTCGCACGTTGGTATCTCAATAGCGCGATAGTAGGTGTTGTGACCACGCTGCTTACTTTATTTTTTGCGGCCACCTCCGGCTACGCTTTCGCCCGTATCCCTTTCCCTGGCCGCGACTTTATCTTTTTGAGCATCTTGGGTACGATGATGATACCGGGTGTTATTACTATTATCCCGATTTACATTCTGCTTGGAAAATTGGGCCTGATCAATAGCTATCCTGGTTTGATTCTGCCCTTTATGGTGACGGCTTTCGGCATCTTCTTGATGCGGCAGTTCTTTGTGGCTATACCGCTTGAATTGGAGGAAGCAGCCCGCGTAGATGGGGCTAATCGTTTCCGCACCTTCTGGCAGGTAGTAATGCCCCTGGCCCGGCCCGCACTGTCGGCCTTGACAATTTTCACCTTTATGGGACGCTGGAACGACTTCCTGATGCCCTTGATTATTGTCAACGACAAAGACTTGTACACGCTGCCGCTCGGTATGGCTTCCTTCCGAGGTCTATACAAAACCGATTGGGGCTTGTTAATGTCTGGCTCGCTGCTGATTATGATACCGATTGTAATTATGTATGTGTTCTTCCAACGCTATTTCATCGAGGGCATTTCTTACACCGGTCTCAAAGGGTAATTTACAAAGCATCGCTAAATTGTAGTACGTGGCTCTGTATATGAATTGTTCTCAAACTACTCACAGGCAGAGCCATATTTTCCTAATCACTTCTTCCTCTTCTCAAAACTGTTAATTACAAAACTGCCAAATTTTGGATTTTTATCCCAGGCCGAGTGCGTTTACAATATCGGTATCCAATACAAATTTACCGTTTTCTTCGTGGCGGATACCGTAAGCGTCGTCGTAACCCCACACTGTCCAGCCAATACCGTATTTCTCAAAGCTAGTACGCACATCGGTAAACCAACGCGCCCTCACGTTTTCGGTTGCGCCGCCATATAATACACCAAATTCGTTTACGGTCAGCCGCACATTATGCTTTAACCCCCATTCGTTAGCTTTTTTAAGTCGGGCTTCGAGTTTGCTATTGTCCCATTGCCCGTTGCAGTAGTATTGAATCTTGTCACGGGCCGCTGCATCTGTAGTTTTGGCAAGTAGGTCACGGCAGACTTTCGCATCGTAGGGATAGGGTAGTCCTTTGACGTTTGTCATTCCTTCCATCCATTCCGCGCCCTGGTCGGTAAAAACACCCGGTTCGTAAAAGTGAAAATTATAAATAATATTGGGGTCTTTTAAGGGGGTGATTGCCATCAAAGCGTCCGGCTCTATTATCTCGTCACCGATCCGATTGTTGGAGTCGGCAATCAAGGTGTGTTGGGGCGCACCTTCGCGCATAGCCGCCAAAAGTTTTTCCTGCACCTTATACCATTGCTGTTCGTTGGCGACACTTGGCTCGTTTAGCACTTCCAGGAAAAGTTTTTCGGGGTCACGACTGCTAAGATGTCGAGCTAAACTACGCCAAAAGCTGCCAAACTTGTCAGCAAAGGCCGCGTTGTTAACCACTCGTTGCTTGAAAGGCGTTACTTCCGCGTCATCGTGCATATCCACAATCACTGCTAAACCATTTGATATAATCAAGTCCAAAGCTTTATCCAGATACGATAGCAGGGTAGGGTTGAGCGTTTGAGGATTATTTTCCTGAAAAAGCAGACCCGGTACGATAGCCAGACGCACGTGACGGAAGCCCAACTTTTTGATGAGTTGAAGGTCTGAATTGGTAATATAAGATTGATAATACTGGGCAGGTTGGGGTTTAGCGTCGCCAAACCAAAGCGTAAGGTTGACCCCGCGTGTCAAACGGGCAAAACGGGCTTCGCTTACCCCGGTTGGCGCGGCGGTTGGTTTAGTGGTTGGCGTATATTGCGGGCTAAAAGCGGCGACCACTCCGTTCTTGTCCGTTGCTTCACAACCACTAAGCAAAAAATTTAAGGTCAAGAGCAGACAAGCCCACGCCAATAATTTGCTGTTTTGAGTCACTTTGGTTTTGTGCATTGTTCCCGTCTTTGACAAAGCCAGCAAGCCCCCAAGTTAAGCAGACAATGACGCACCCACAAACTTGTCGAAGACGTTTTTGGTGGTTTGCTGAATACGCGCATCTACGCGATTTTTTGGTTGGTAATCGCTATGGGCGCAACCGTAACACCAGTAAAGCGTCCCCACCGCGAAAACCCACGCTCCGCTAGTAGTGCGGTAAATGGTTGAATTAGCGGTGGAACTCTGGCCCGCGTAATCGGTCACGGGAGAGGCCGAAAGAATAGTTAGCCCGCGCGGTGTCAAGCCATTATCCGATACTCTATCCCACTCATAACCAACCAACTCCGGCACACTATCACCGTCCTTAAAACCTGTCCCAGCATAGACCCAATGGGTGCTATTGGTCACAACGTAAGGATAGGGGGCATCTACCCTATAATAAGAGTCGAACATTATCCCCATCAGCTGGTTTTCGGGACGGTTCACCGGGTCGTTTCTAAACTTGGTAGTCACTAACGAATTTTGGACACCATAAAGGGGGTCTCCGTTGACCTGGTTCAAGGCGGTGTACTTATATCCCACCAGCACTCGATTACTCGACTCGTAGCGTACTTGCCAATAAACCCCGTTAGCTCCCATAAAAGCCAGGTGTCGCCCAGCAGTACGGGCGGACAAAGCGGCATCGTACATCTGCTTTGTCCAATATTCGTTATGCCCAATCGAAATCAAGGCTTTGTGCTTGAGCGGTTCGCCCGAATTGGAATGCAAATCTAGATCGCTAATATAGGTGGCATTGTAGCCGTTTTGCTCGATAAAACTCACCATTGAAGCTTCCCAGCAGACAAAGCTATAGATGGCGTTGCCGTCGTAGGGGCGGTCAAACGAAACTTTCACCGCGTTCGGCCCACCAGTGCTATTGTAGTATAAGCTTGTTCCGCCGTAGGCGTTGTAAGCCTGCAAGGTGTTGGTGCTGGACTGCACCAGCAGGTCGGCTTTACTGTTGTCGTTGCGTACCACCACCAAAATGTGATTTTGAAAGCCCGCCGTATTGGTTAATTTGAGCATATAGCAGCCCGTAACCCAATTGGCGGGAACTCTCAAGGTGTAGGATTTGGGCCAATGGCAAGCCACCAAACCCGTTTTAGCGGCGGGCGCAGGTACTGTATATGTATTTCCGGTCAACGGCCCGATAGTTGTTACGTAGCAACCATTGAGGCCACCATAATAACCCATCCGATAGACATCAATGGTGTAATTTTGAGGTGGGTTCACGCTGATATGTAAGTCAACCACGCCGCCAATTCTCACGCTGGGAGCAGAAGCATAACCAGCAATCTGGCTGTTGGTATCGTCGGACGGTTGGGCAAGTTGCCATTGGTCTGTACCCGGCTTGAGATTTTCGATAACGATGGGGTTAGAAGCGGCTTCGGTGTTCAAAGGGTTTAGCAAGCCCTTAGCTATAGCCCCGGCTTCGGCCAACCCCGCCACCCCCATCAGGCCCAGCTTGCTAAAACGCCGTCTGCTCATCTTAGTACCTGAAAGCGTCATCGCTAATAGGGCCGCTAATTGTACCTGTCCCATTTTTAACCAGTATTTGCTCATCTTGGTGACTCCCTTCTCGCCGCTTTTGAGAAATTACGACGCTTCCTGCATGACCCCTTTGATCAATTCAAATTCCCGTCCACAGTCGGGACAGCGGTAGCGGGCGCGGCTACCCCCAACTGATTGTTCAGTTGGTTGGAGGCGGTTGGCGCAACGGCACACATAGCCAATCTGCCGCGCCGGATTGCCCACTACCAAAGCGTAATCTGCTACGTCATGGGTCACTACCGAACCGCTGCCCACCAGACAAAATCGCCCTAGCGTCGTGTCCGTCACAATAGTTGCGTTCGCCCCAATCGCCGCCCCGTATCTAACCAAAATTTTGCCTACCGTCCAATCACTGGCACTTTTGAGGCTGCCGTCTGGGTTGATAGCACGAGGTAATTTATCGTTGGTAAAGGTAACTGCGGGGCCGATAAAAACCCCATCTTCCAACGTAACCCCATCATAAATCATGGCATTGCCTTGTATTTTGCAGTTGTTACCAATTATTACATGAACATCAACAAAAACATTGCGTCCAAGAATACAATTTTCGCCGATACGGGCGTGGTCACGGATTTGACACAATGACCACACTTTGGTGTTATCGCCAATAACAGCACTATGGGCAACCACGGCGGTAGGGTGAATGTATGGTGGCATTTGCTGAATCTCCTTATGGTTGGCTATACGTAAAAAAGACATCATTAGACAGCGCGTTGACAGTCACAAGCAAAGCATTGGAATAGTTGCTGCCGTTTTGGGTTACAATCGCTTGCCCATAAAATCCGGCGGGCAAGACCCCGGTTGCGCCTTGATACAACGGTAAGCTAGTGTATGCCTCAATGCTAAAGCTCTGCGGACTGCCTACCCGCGTCCCATCAGAGGCGTAATAAGTGATATTTCCGCTAACGGTGGCGGCACTGGCATTGAAAATAGTTGCCCCGGTTGTAAAGCCATTACTCCCGGCGTTTGCCATCAGAGGCAATCCTATATTGGCTGGCGAGCCTGTTCCGGCTACCTCTCCTGACAAAGCTACCCCTGCATAGGTTCCGCTTTCAACCGGGCCACCTGTTGGAGAACTGCCCGCGACATTGACCGCCACAATTACGTCTCCACCCCCGCCAGTCGTGGTCACGATAGCCGAGCCATAAAACCCGGCAGGTAGGCCCGCATTCGGCAACCCGGTTTGACCTCTGTCGCTGCCGTGATAAACAGGCACGATGGCGTTGGCAGGCACACTAAAAATTTGAGCCGGGTAAGCCCTGCCCGTGTAGTCGTAATAGACAATATTGACATCAACCGGGTTAGCATTGGGATTGACTATATTCGCGCCTGTCACAAACGAACCAAAGGCGTGGTTAAAGACCGCTCCTATGGCCGCCTGTTTTTGGTTGGTGATAGATTGGGCCGCCGATAGCGAGACAAACCTTATATCGGGCCGTTCTTCGGAGATTTGAGCTACGATTTTGCTTCCGCTTTGGCCGGAAATTCGCGCCCAACCGTAATATCCAACCGATAGCTGGCTGTCGCTGGCCGTTTGGTCTAAGGTTTGCTGGGTATAAGGAGCCAGATTTAAGTTTTTGGTGGCAGCTGGCAACAGGTTGCCTTGTTGGTCATAAAAAGTAACTCTGGCGGTAGTCGGGCTTGCATCGGCGTTGAAAACGGTTAGTTTGGTTCGGAAGCCGCCGTTTTGGTTGATAGCCAAAGGTGCAATTAGCTCCTGGCTGGCTCCCGCCTTAACCGCATAGGCACTATTGCCATAGGGCGTTCTTTCGGTCACTATTATCGCCAAAGGCTGGTCGGAGCTAATTAAGCCTGCCCCCTTCGCGCCAACCGCTAAAGGATTAGGGGCGGCACAGCGACTATTGGCGGCCAAATTGCTACAACCACTGGAGTTCAAGCCTAAAGCAGCACCCGTTGCGTTGTAATACTGCATTTGCAAGTTGGCCGAGGTGTTACCAATATTTTGCAACAGGATTTGACTGGTGTAGCCATCGGAGGCATTGGCAAGGTTGGGTAGATAATAGCTATAACCTTTTACCGTCAGCCCAACCAGCACTGTCGCGTCAACCTGCCCGTTACTGTCGTTTATAAAACTGACTTTGGCGGTATAGACTCCGCTTGCCAGCCCCGCTGGATTGGCAGTAAATATTAACGGTTGACCGGATACGGCTAGGGCTGTACCCTGGGTGGTGTTCATGGTAAGCCAGTTGCCCGCGCCTGTGGTGTATTCAAGCTTGCTTGTCCATTTGATAGGGCTGGCACTGCTAACCAGATTGAGGGTCTGTTGACCAGCCGCCGTAAACTGCAAATTGCCAGTGTTGACGCTCAGTTTGCTGATGCCGCTTGGCACAGAGGGAATATCGTTATAAACCAGCAGCGCAAAATCCTGGTTGTTGGTAGCAAGGGTAGTATCGGCTTTACCTGCGATATTAGCCGCAGTTACGGTGACGGTAAAGTTGCCGCTTGTCCCGACTGGCAAAAAGACGCTTTCCACGTTATTAAGACTGTCAAAGCTGCCGCCCGTAACCGAAGTGCCGCCGCTAAAGACATTGCCTTTGTAAATCTGCGCCCCAACCTGCACTTTCAAATCCAGAT
>JBBQZT010000058.1:0-37852 GCA_038207455.1 Chloroflexia bacterium | reverse complement strand
AAATAGCGACTTTGTGAGTCTAATGGCATCACTTGATACTGCCCATTCGCGGCCAATTGATAAAAGGTAGCCGTATTTTCGGTAGCGTCTAACAGCCAGTATTCTGGCACACCGCCCGCTGCGTACTCACCAAATTTAGTTTCGTTGTCACGGTTTACGCTTTCCGGCGACAGGATTTCTACCGCTAAATCGGCTGGCCCTTGCATGAAGCTATTTTGGAGCAAGTTCAGACGTTCCTTTTTGATAAAGATTAAATCCGGTTCACGGCCTGAACCGGACAATTTCATTTGAAAAGGGGGTTGTAAAATCTTGCCCAAATTATTGGTAGTTACAAATAATTCTAGCACTACGATTAAAAAGCGTCCAATGTCTTGATGTTTTACATTTGCCGGGCTAGTCATAACTACTTTGCCGTCCACCCATTCTGCTAAAGTATCCTCGTCGGCCCAATCCAAAAACTCCTCATAGCTTATTTTAGAGTCGGGTGTAATCCAGTGAGGCGGTATTTCGCCCGTACTGTTCACAACTGGAGACTGCCCGTTCCGTTGCTCCTTAGAGTTGGCAGGCGAATTTTGCCACGCCTTATTAACTTGGGTACTACTTGTTTTAGCCATTTTAATCTAGCTTATTGCTTTTTCATTTTGGGCGCGTGTAAAAAGGCGTTTTGACCACGTGAGCTTCCATCGGGCGGTCACGCACCACAATGTCAAATGTTGAACCGATTTTGCTGAGTTCGGTGGGGACATACGCCAGGCCAATATTTTTGCCTATGGTGGGAGAAGGTGCGCCACTGGTGACATTACCCACTACCGCGCCGTCTTTTGCGACTGCGTAAGCGTGCCGGGCGATACCTTTACCTGTTATTTCAAATCCAACCAGCTTGCGCTGCAACCCTTGCGTCTTGATTTGCAAAAGTGTGTCGCGGCCCAAGAAATCGCCCTTGTCGAACTTGACAACCCAACCCAGCCCCGCTTCAAGTGGGTTAGTGCTTTGGTCAATATCGTTGCCATAAAGAGCCATCTTTGCTTCCAGCCGCAAGGTGTCACGTGCGCCCAGGCCAATCGGCAGTAATCCTTTATCTTTGCCCGCGTCCAGTAGCAAGTTCCAAAGCTCGATTGAATAGGTATAATCGAAGAAAAGCTCGAACCCATCTTCACCTGTGTAGCCAGTCCGCGAGATAATAACCGACGTTTCTCCCAGATGGCTCTGTATAGCGTGATAGTAGGCAATGTCGTTCAAAGCGGTGGCGACTATCGGTTGCAGAATTTCGACGGCACGCGGCCCTTGCAACGAAATCAGGCTGGTGCTATACGAGACGTTGCGAAAATCAGCCTCAAATTTTTCCAGGGTCAGGGTCTGGCTCATCCAGTCGAAATCTTTTTCGATGTTGGAGGCATTGACCACTAAATAATACTTGTCGGGGAGACGATAAACCAGCAAATCATCTACAATCCCGCCGTCCGGGTAGCACAGTAGATTATACTGAGCCTGTCCAACCTCCAATTTGTCAACATCATTGGTAGTGACATATTGCAGGAAATCCAACGCACCCGGCCCGCTTACCTCGAACTCCCCCATATGGCTCAAGTCAAACAAACCCGCCGCAGTACGTACCGCTCGGTGTTCTTCGATGATGCCACTATATTGGACTGGCATCATCCAGCCCCCAAACTCAATCGTGCGTGCGCCCAGCTGCTGATGAGTAGCGTAAAGTGCGGTATGGCGTACTTCTTTAGTTTCGGTTTCGCTCAATTCTTTGCCTTTTTAGTTTTGGGCCGTAAGCAACGAGCTAAGGGCCATATTATGCCGAAAATACCAGGTTGAGCTTGCAGAACTAGCTTACATTTTAACGGCCCTGAGTAGCAGAGTCAAACGTGCTAGAGTCTTACTCCACGCAAAACTCATTGCCTTCCGGGTCTTGCATCACCGTCCAGGTGCCTTCGGGTTCCTGGAAGGCTTTGACTACTTTAGCTCCTAGCTTTTCCAGACGTTCCACTTCGGCGGCTTTGGTGTCTTTGGGTGTCAAATCAAAATGAACCCGGTTTTTGACCGCCTTCCCTTCCGGTACGGGAATAAAAAGTAAACGCGGGCCGGAGCCAGCAGGGTTTTGGGCCGCTGCTCCTTCATCGTCCGAACCTTCCACCACTATGTAATCGAGTGCGGCGGCCCAAAAATCGGCCAGTTGCATCGGTTTAGCGCAATCAAAAGTGACACTACGTATAGTCGCCATAAGAATCTATCCTTTCAACACACTTATTATAATTTCTCCGTGACCTCCGTGTCCCCGTGGGGCAAGTCCGGTGCGAGCTTATGGTTGTTTGCTCAAAGCTACCTGATAAAATTTGTAACCCAGCAACCGCGCATCGTTGCTACCTTGATTAAGGTTGAGCGGCACGAAGGCTGCTTTGGGGTCGGTCATCACCAGATGCAAAATGAGCGAACCGTTGGCGCAATCCGTTTGGGGTAAATTTTGTGGCAAGTCAATAGTATAAGTTTTAGGCTGCGTACCGGGCGCAAGTTGGATTGTTCCGGCGACTTGCTTGAGTGGGCTTTTAGGGTCGGTAGGGTCGTCGTACCACTGGTTACTCAGATAAACTTTGAGGGTGATTGGATTGGGATTGAGGCCCGGCCCAAGTGTTAAGCTCAACTGATTTCTGCCCGCCTCCAGACAGGGCAAACGCAAAACCGGGTGATGGCCCGCATCGCCGTCCGTCCAACGGTAAACCGAATTTGCCGGGTTATTCTGGTCAATGATGGTCTCGTGTTCGACGGGATAAAAACCATCAATCAAGGCCGGGTAATCATCGTTGCCCGCGTGCAGCGTCCAATTGCCGGGCTGCGTCACGCCATAACCAAGCGTGCCAGCCGCCCCCGCGTGGTTCTGCACATCATAGATACCGTAATCTAAAGAGTTGGTCTCGATGTTTTTGGGCTTCTGCTTATCCGAGTCTTGCAGTTGGGTCAGGGTCAGCTTAAAATTGCCCATTGGTATCAAATCGAAGCCGTCGGGAGCAAACCTGCCGCCATTATTGCCTAACATCGCCTTAATATGGTAGCCCTGCTTTTGCCAGTAGCTAAAAACTTGCCCCAGCAAGTCGTTTTTGGGGGCGCGGGTCAACACAAACGTCTGATGGTCAAAAACATAATTGAGCGGCACGGCGATTTTGCTATCGGTAGCTGGTTCGCCGCTAAAAATCACGATGTCACGTGGCCCGAACTGTTGAGCCAGATTTTCTAGTTGCTGCGTTACCCCATCGTATTGTTGCAGTCGGTAAATAGTCATTCCCGTAAACACGAAAAAAACCATCAGGGCCAACGCCCCCATATACCCTGCCCATTTTCCAGTTAGATAACCCCAATTCTTCTTTCTAGTTCCTGCGGTAGGCAAATTTTCTAAAACTGGAAGGGACTGCGCTTTTGGAGTGTCTTGTGATACCATGAAGGCCACGCCGGGCATAGTCATGGCTGCGCTTGAACCGTTGCTGCTTGTGGTGATAAGCTGGCGTGGGCGGCGCAGCCCAAAACTTTCAATCCGATCAAAAAGCCAGCCGCCGATTTGAGGCAACACTTCTAGCAAGGCATAAGCCATAATGAGGCTAAAGGCCGGGAACGTCACTGGCACGTAACGGCGCAGACTATAAATAAAATGTTCGAGGGTATAATTTTGGTCTAAAAATAGCAGACTTAAAATAGCCGTTACGCTCAAAAACATTGCACTGCGGGCGTTCAAACGCTTCCAACATAGACTTGCCGTCCCGATAAAAACGAAACCAATACCCAACGGTGATAAATACCAGCCGAGGCGCAGCAGATTGCGCTCTTTTCCTGCCGTAGTGGGCGCACCGATGTAACTTTGCAAACTGAAATAATGTATCGGTTCGCTTTCGTGCCAATCCAGCTTGATTTGATAGACCCTTACGAAGTAGCTGTAGGTCAAATAACCCACTGCGATAACCGCCACGCCCAAAGAAACCCAACTCCAATGCCCCAGCACCCATTTTTCGACCCTTAAAAGGCGGGCTGGCATGGCATCTATAATAATGAGAGCTACGATTAGCAGGGTTAAAAGTGCGGACCAAATCAGGATTGTATCACCAAAAAACTGCAAGATGTGATGATATATCCCCTCAAAATAGCCAAGCGCAAAGCCGCGAATATGAATGGTAGTATGCAGCAAGAGTAAGCCGAAGGGAATTGCCAGCCACCACACCTCACGGCTCCAACGGCGACTCAGACGTAAATAAACCAGTAGCGGAAACAGCGGCGCGATGATAAAGGGAAACTGGGAGTGAGCCAACGTTACCAGGCCGAAAGCGGCACCCGCACCAAACGCGCCAAGACGGGACGCACCGCTATCGCGTTGTTCCAGGTCTTCGGTTTCCCCTGCGGTAAGCGGGTAGGGTCTGGCATAAAGGGTGATGGCATAAATGCCCGTGAAAATCAGAAATTGGCCGACTGTTTCCCATAACGTTTCGCGCACGAACCAAACCTGGGCCGGATTAAGAGCCAGCAGTGCCGCGCCAAGCAAACCAATCCAGCGTTGACTAGGCGCAGGGAAAAGCCGCCGCCCGGTCAGATATACCGCGAACACGGCCAGCACCGCCAAAAGAGGCGTAACGTATAGACCACCAAACAAACCAAACAAACTATAGGCAATGGCGATTAACACTGGATAGAAGTGGAAGAATTGCGGCACTGCCTCGCCCGTTTGCAATCCCTGCTCGTTGTCACTGACAAAATAAGCAGGCAGGCGTTGATGCGACACAAACAAAAAGCGGTCAACTTCGCCAGGCATCCCTTGTAGCAGTTGCGATTGTAGTTTGCCCGCGATATTTGCAAACGGCCCGGACGTGCTAAAAGTCGGCAGCAGGGGGTCGTGGATCATAATCGAGCCAGTTTGAGCGATATTAACGCCCGTATCGTAATATGTGCCGCTATCCTGCCCGCCCACAATAGTTTCGTGGGTGCGCCAGCAAAACAACCCGACAGTCAATAGCAGCAACGCTATTAACGCCGCTCCATCTAAATTTTTGCGGTTTATTGGTAGGCCGAATTTGTATTTGTTTTGAGAGAAAGTTCCAATTTTGCCTATATTTATTTTAGCAGTGCGGCTATATAGAAAAAATCCGGCTATCGTCGAATAAATTGCCATAATCCCAAATAGCCAGCCGATAGAATACAGCCCAAATTCGGCCAATACAAAAGCCGTCCAGCCCACCACCGCCACGCTCAAAGCCAGCGTCCAAAAAACACGTTCGGTCAGGTTGAGGGCTGAACCATTGGAGGCAGATGGAGATGATTGTTTATATTGGCCGGAAGTCAGAATCAGGCTATGGGTCACAAAGCCAGGTACTAGCAGCAGCAGGAGTGCTACTGGAACGCCTAACCAAAACGGCAAACTATGCGGGTCGGTGGGCAACAGAAAATTCCTCCAAAATCAAGCAGACAACATTTTCACTTATTTTGTAACTACGCAGACCCCTGGCCCATATTGCGCTCGGAGAGCAGCATTTTCAGCTTTAAGTTGGTTTTCTTCTTTGAGTGTCATAACATTAATTTAGCAGACCCGTCAAGGGGCTGAGTAGTTACTAACAGTTAATGATTTTATACTCTACCACAAGTACAGGGCTTTGGCGTAGCACTACACCCTGGAGCAGCATACAATTTCGTTAAAGAGTTGGTATCCGTCCTCGAACTTTAGTGGTTCAAACTATGTTTTACGGAGAGTTGGTGGCAAACCAATCAAAGCTTGTGCTTCCGATTGCTGGCTCACCAAGCCCTTAGCAATAAATACGCAATCTAAATAGCTTAGAGTTTGACAAAAAGAGCCTCATGTTATAAGTTGCCATGTGTAAGATTGTAAATTTTATCGCAATTGCTTAAAGCAGTTCCCAAAAATCATCAGAATAAAACTAAGGAGTCAATGATGACCGTAGATGACATCAAGCAGATTTGCGTGGTAGGCGCGGGGACAATGGGTTCTCAAATTGCTCAACAATGCGCTCTGCACGGCTACGCTGTGAATTTGACCGACGCGAACGAAGCGGCCCTGCAAAGAGGGGTCGAAGGCAATCGCACCCAGTTACAAAACCGGGTCAGCAAAGGCAAATTGAGCCAGGACGAAGCCGATGCCGCCTTGAACAGAGTTAAGCCGATAGCTAATCTGGAAGAAGCGGCGAGCAAAGCAGATTTTGTAATCGAGGCTATTTTTGAGGATTTGGATGCTAAACGTGAAATCTTTCAAAGGTTGGACAAGGTTTGCCCACCTCATACCATTTTGGCTTCCAACTCCTCCACTATTGTAATCAGCAAAATTGTTGAGAATATTGGCCGGAAAGATAAAGCCGTTAATATGCACTTCTTTCACCCGGTTTTGGTGATGAAGTTGGTCGAGGTGGTCAAAGGGCCGGACAGCAGCGATGAGTCCGCCGAGGTCACAATGGAGCTTGTCCGGCGTATCGGACGCGAACCAGTTTTGATGCAAAAAGAGGTCTATGGCTTTATCGTCAATTACGTTTTGATGGCTTTGACCCGCGCCGCGATGGAGCTATACCGGGGCGGTTACGCTTCGTACCAGGATATTGATAAGGCTCTCAAGTTGGGCCTCAACCACCCGATGGGGCCGTTCGAGCTATCCGATTTTAGCGGCGTGGATATTATGCACTATGCGATGCTGCAACGCTACAAAGAAACGGGCAATGAGGAAGACAAGCCCCCAGCGTTTCTGGAGGAAATGATTAAGGAAGGGCGATTGGGTCGTAAATCCGGCAAAGGCTTCTACGATTATACAAAATAGTTAGCAGTTGTTAGCCGTCAGTTGTCAGTCAAAGGGTTCGGGCTGACGACGACTAATTGATAACTTAACGGCTTTGAACTTTTGGAGGAAAAAATGGCTACTGAATACAAAACTATTTTGACCGAGCGCGACGATACTACTTTTATTATCACGCTCAATCGGCCCGACAAGTTGAACGCGCTGAGTCTGGAGTTGGGCGAGGAAGTGACCGATGCGCTGCTCGGAGTCAAGGGCGATGCGAGTGTGCGGGCGATTATTATTTGGGGTGGCACGAAGGCGTTCGCGGCGGGTGCAGACCTTAACACGATGTCAACCTCTAGCACCATTACTATTTACAACCGCCACAACAATTCAAATATGTGGGACGAAATGGCCGCTATGCCTATCCCCACGATTGCAGCGGTGGCCGGGTTCGCGTTGGGCGGCGGCTGCGAACTGGCGATGGCCTGCGATTTCCGTATCGCCGCCGAGACCGCCAGGTTTGGTCAGCCCGAAATCAATGTGGGCATCATACCGGGCGCGGGCGGTACGCAACGCTTGCCGCGTTTGGTGGGAGCGACTAAAGCCAAAGAAATGATTTTCTTGGGTGATATGGTAAACGCCGAGGAAGCTTATCGAATTGGCCTGGTCAACAAAATTGTGCCGGTGGACGGATTGCTAGACGAAGCTAAAACCTGGGCCAAAAAGCTTGCCACCAAACCACCCTTTAGTTTGCAGATGGCGAAGGCAGCCGTTGATAAAGGTCTAGATTTGAGCCTGGAGGGTGGTATGCAAATCGAGCATCTGGCTTTCGCCGCTGTGTTTGCGACGGAAGACCAGCGCGAGGGGGTCAACGCCTTTCTGGAAAAACGCAAACCGCAATACAAAGGCAAGTAGAGGTTGGCTGATAGGACAGCCTCCAACTAAGGGGTGTGACACAAAATTCTGTAGAGAAACAGCCAGCAAAAATGTGTGTCACCTCCCAACAATAGTTCGTTTTTGTGGGAGGTCGCTCTGATAGCCGCCAGGAGCTTCTGCTGATGTCCGCACTTCAAGTTATCGAACCCAAACCTTTATCTGACGGAGCGATACGCCTGTTTTATGGCTCTGACCGCTATCAGTTTGGCGATTTGCGCTTGCCCCACGGAAGCGGGCTATTTCCGACTATTATCGTGATTCACGGGGGCTTTTGGAAGGCGAAATATAGCCTGGACTTGATGAACCCGTTGTGCGATGACCTGACGGCACGCGGTTTCGCTACCTGGAACATCGAATATCGTCGCGTAGAAGCGGACAGCGTGGCGGGCAATCCGGGCGGAGGCTGGCCGGGTACGTTCCTGGATGTTGCCAATGCCGCCGACTACCTGCGCCATCTCGCTCTGCAATATCCGCTAGATTTGACGCGAGCGGTATCACTGGGTCATTCGGCGGGAGGGCATCTGGCTCTGTGGTTGGCAGCCCGTCACAACTTGCCGCCAGCCTCGCCTCTCACAACAGCTACCCCACCTTTGGCCTTAATTGGGGTGGTCAGTCAGGCCGGAGCTAACGACTTAGACTTGATGTGGCAGGTGCGTCCCCAAAATAGTCCGGTTGTAAATTTCTTGGGCGGCAGTCCAGCTGAAATGCCCGAACGTTACGCTCTGGCCTCGCCCGGCCAGTTGTTACCGCTCGGCATTCCTCAAATCTTGATACACGGCGATGCAGATGAAAACGTGCCAATCGAACTATCGCGCACCTATCAGGTCGCTGCTACTGCCGCCGGGGATTCCGTAACTTTGGTGGAGTTGCCGGGTGTAGAGCATTTCGCCGTGATAGACCCTGGCTCTGCTGCCTGGGCCAAAACCCTGCCACCTCTCCTGGCGTTATGTGGATAAACTAACGAGCTATAGGCGGATATGTTATAATCCAGTCCAAATATCTGAAAGGGTTAAAGGTTCACTCATTATGGGTTGCCGGATAAAGCCTGTTTTCGCCATACGATAAAATTGATACTAAATACCAACAAATAGGGAATTTGGAAAGGAAGCCGTCTATGAAGGTTAGTTGCCTGCAAGAACAATTGAGCAAAGGACTTTCAGTTGTGAGCCGTGCAGTTTCGACCAAAACCACGCTGCCGGTTTTGAATAACATTTTGATTGCCACCGAAAACGGCGACGAAGGCGGACGCTTGAAACTGGCGGCTACAAATTTGGAAATTTCGATCACCGTTTATGTCCCAGCCCAGGTGGAAACGTCTGGCGAAGTGACTGTTCCAGCCCGTCTGCTTAGTGACTTCGTGAGCAACATCCCCAAAGATAGCAATGTCGTCCTTGCACTAGAAGAACAAACCCTGACCTTGAACGTACACGGTGGTCGCTTTGATGCCAATATCAAGGGTATCGCCGCCGAGGATTTCCCTGCTTTGCCTGGTGTAACCAACACCATCAACACGGTGATAATGGACTCTAGTGTCTTGAAAGATGCGATTGGGCAGGTGGTGTTTGCCGCGTCGGGTGACGAAACCCGGCCCGTTTTGACCGGAGTGTTTGCCAGCTTCGAGCGCGATAAAGTCACTTTCGCTTGTGCCGATAGCTTCCGATTAGCCGTCAAAACCGCGACTCTAGCCGAACCCGCCGATAACAATTTCAGCGTGATTTTGCCGGGCCGCGCGATGCAGGAACTTTCGCACGTCTTGACCGATGACGACTCCAAAGTGGAAATCAGCGTCACAACCAACAAAAGTCAGGCGTTGTTCAAAACCGACGCGATTAGCTTTACCAGCAGTCTGATTGAAGGCAACTTCCCCAACTATCAGCAAATTATACCCAAAAGCTATGAGACCCGCACCGTGATTGCCACCGACCAACTGCTCAAAGCGGTTAAGGTTGCGTCGCTGTTTGCCCGCGACAACGGTAATAATATTGTGCGTTTGTCCATCAATCCGGGCGAAGATATTACTCCTGGCAGCCTGACCTTGATGGCGAACGCTTCCGAAGTGGGAGACCATCGGGGCGAGGTTGATGCGACAGTGGATGGGCAAGCCACTCAGATTGCTTTCAATGCCAAATTTATGCAAGATGTGTTGTCCGTGATGGAAACCGGGCAGGTCGCGCTCGAACTCCAAACATCCAGCAACCCAGGTGTGTTCAAGCCAGTCGGCAAGGACGATTACATCTACGTGATAATGCCCATGCACCTGGCTAGTCGTTAGGCGTGAGGCAATGCGTGTTTTGATTGTCCACGTGGATAGCTTTGCCTGCCGCATCACCCAGAAGGGCCGTAGCAAGGTTCTGGAGAATTTTGATGAGCAACACCGGGAAACGCTGGTCGGCGAGGCGTTATTGGTTTTAACCAGTGTGGAAAAGGGCGATGAGGCGGCAGCCGCAGATATTGCAACTAGAGCCGCCGCCAGCCTGGACGAATTAGCACGCCAGCTAAAAGTTCACACCATCGTATTACACTCTTTTGCCCATCTTTTCGCCGAACTCGGCTCACCAGCCGACGCTTTACAGATAATGCAGCTAACCGAAGAAATTTTGAATAAGTTACCCGATAAACCAGCAAATTGGCAGGTTATTCGCACACCTTTCGGTTGGTTCAATACCCTCGACATCAAGACGAAAGGCCACCCGCTTTCTAAAATTTCCCGCACCTTCTCACCGTAACCTTCTCATTGTAACTAATTCTAGCAAAAGGCCCAAAATTGACGGACGATAAAGCAACACCGCACTCTATTTATGCCGATGGTACAATAGTAAGGAAAGGCCAACAACCTCGCCGTATCACTGGCCCGGACGTTACAGCACACGGCCCACATTCGATATTAAGGTGGGATACTATAAACCATAGAGTTTATCAAGCTCGTGAATTTGATATTAACAATTATCCTGTGCGCGATATAGATTTTACCAACCCGACCTTTTCGGATGGCAGTCCTCGCCCCAATCACCCTGGGCCGCCCCATCAGCAACGTTGGGAAGTGAATAATGCTAAAATTGGGCCGCGTTCCAATTTTAAGAGAAGCAAAGTACGTGAGCCTTTGGATTAGAAAGCGAGAAATATATGCCAGGGATAACAATTGCAGATAGCGTCGGTGATTTTTTGAGTATCAATCTGATAGATATTCTTCGATTGCTCAAGTCATTTATCACTGATACTAAATGGCAGCTTTCAGAGGTTGAATGTATAGGAACTACAGCCGATGAAATCCACCAACTTTCAGACATAAATGCGAAGATAAGTTCCCAAAAACTTATAGAATTGGCTGCTGGCATTACGCAAGTAATTGATGGCTACTTTGAAGGTTATCGCTATACCGACGCAAAACCCTGGCTTGTAATTCAGGCGGTTGATAGCTCGGCTTATGATGTAGAGTGCGAAGATGGTGCGGTTCTGACGCTGCTTAAACAGAGTTTTAAGGAAATTGCTGACCTACCGTTATCCGTTTCAGTTTAAGAACTCAATGTCAGGTATTTAATTTGCTATGCCAACAAAGAAAAATAGCCAAAACCAAACCACCGCCAAAAAACAGCCCAATAAGCCACGCTCGCAAGATGACAGCGTGTGGAAAGAGGCGATTGACGATTTCTTGCAGGATTGTATCATCTTCTTTTTCTTCTACATCCACAAAGATATAGATTGGACTAGAAAGCATGAAACACTGGATAACGAACTGGCCGAGATTACCCAAGATAGCGAGGCAGGTTCGCGTCGAGTGGATAAGCTAATCAAAGTTTTTTTGAAAAGCGGGTTGGAAAAGTGGTTACTAATCCATATTGAGGTGCAAGGTTACAAAGATACAACCTTTGCCGAACGAATGTATCTTTACAATCAGATGATTTATCTCAAATACAAACGCGACGTGGAAAGTCTGGCAATCCTAACCGATAACAATACCGATGCTGCCCCAACCTCTTTTACCAGGGGTAGTTGGAAGACTAAAGACCACTTTGAGTTTGACGCAATCAAGTTAGCTACATTCAAGACGTGGGAAGAACTGGAAAACGACCCCAACCCGTTTGCGCTCGTAGTCCTGGCCCACTTGAAAACCCAGGCGTTAAAAGGCAGGCCGATTGAGCTAAAAGAAGCCAAAATACAATTGGCCCGATTGCTGTTTCAGCGTGGCTATAGTCGTGAAGACGTGATAAAATTGTACCGATTTATTGATTGGATAATGCGTCTGCCCAAAAGCTTTCAGGAAGCTTTCAAGGCAGAGGTACGGAAGTACAGTCAGGAGGTTAATATGCCCATTCTTACTGATATAGAGATAGATGCACTGAAAAAAGGTCGTCGGGAAGGTAAGCAAGAAGGTTTGTTGGAAGGTAAACAAGTAGGCTTGTTGGAGGGGATGCGTGTCCTACTTTTCAAAATGCTTAACCAGCGTTTTGGTATGCTCCAACCAAAAGTAGTAAACCAAATTAACAATCTAACTGTTTCGCAGTTGGAAGCATTGAGCGAAGCCTTGCTCAACTTCAAAACCAAATCCGACCTGACCAACTGGTTGAAAAGCAATACTTCTGCCTAATTTTCAAGCGTTAGAACTGGCACAAGCAACATTTTTTGTAGATAAAAACTTACATTCAACAAGGAAAAATCACGTGGCACAATCAGTTAGAGTCAAAATCAGCGCGGAAGGTGACAAACTGCTGGACAAAATAGCTCGCTATGGAGGCTATACTCACAAAGCAGCAGTGCTAGAAGTTGTCATTCGGGAAGCTGCCCATTTCCGCAACATCACGATGGAATACGAAGAAGACGAACTTCGCCACGTTGGATACGACACAGAAGTGGGTAGCTTAGAAAGCTTGCACGGTTTTTCGCCAGATGAACTTCGTCAACAGATTGAGCGATTCAACGGTCGAACCAACGTTGGTGATTACCAGCTATCTAAGTTAAGGGTGGGTGGAACAGACGAGTTTTCCAAAAAGAAGTTAGGAGAACTGCTTAGGCTAATTGATATTGAGGTAGCCGCTAAAGTCCGGGAGGTGTCTAACGCATCAGACAAAGAGCAAGCTGCTACTCTACGCTGGATTTTGCGCGGTTTGAGTCCAGAGTTAGCTATTCGTAAAATGGAATTGCGTTTGCAGACAAGCCAACTAGCTCAGGCCATTAACCAAAAGGGACAGGACTAGAATAGACTTTATGATAGACGGAAATCAACCTATCGCTGGGCCGGAAGCAGCCCAACGGCGTATTGCCGAACTACGCCAACAAATCGAATACGATAACTACCGCTATTACGTGTTGGACGACCCCACTTCGACGGATGTGGAATACGACCTACGTTTTCGGGAACTAAAGGCTTTGGAAAGCGAACATCCCGAACTGGTTACGCCCGATTCGCCGACGCAACGGGTGGGGACGACGGTACAAAGCGACTTTGCAAAAGTGACGCACGCTGTACCAATGTTAAGTTTGGGTAACGTCTTTAGCCTGCCTGAAATGCAGGAGTGGGGTGAACGGGCAACCAAATTTTTGGGTGGGCGGGCCAACTTTGAGTACGTGGTAGAGCCGAAGATTGATGGGCTATCTATCACGCTTTTTTACGAAAATGGGGTGTTCGTCAAGGGGGCGACACGCGGCAACGGTATCGTAGGGGACGACGTGACCGCCAATCTGCGTACCATCAAAACTGTACCTTTGCGTTTGCGGAGTGTTGACGGAGAACCGCTGCCCAAAATGTTGGAAGTGCGGGGCGAAGTTTATATGTCGCTCAAAGCTTTCGAGAAGTTGAACGAAGAACTGGCGGCGAAGGGCGAAAAGCTGTTTGCTAACCCGCGCAATAGTGCGGCTGGTTCGTTGCGCCAAAAAGATGCGGGGGCGACGGCGGCGCGGCCTTTGAGCCTATTCGTTTATTATCTGGCCCAAAGCGAAGACGGGCCGCCGATAACCACCCAATACGAGGTGTTGGAGTATTTCCAGCAGCTAGGTTTTCGAGTTGCGCCCAACATCCGTTTGTGTCACACGCTAGAAGAGGCCGAAGCTGCCGTACAGGAATGGCTCAAGCGGCGCGACAGCCTGGATTATGAGATTGATGGCGCGGTTATTAAAATTAACGATTTCAAAACACAAGAGCAGTTGGGCTACAGCGGGCGCGACCCGCGCTGGGCGACGGCCTATAAATATCCGGCTCGTGAAGCCGTCACTGTTTTGAAAGATATAGATTGGCACAGCGTCCGGCGTACTGGTACAATTAACCCGTTGGCTCTACTTGAACCAGTTAGTATCGGCGGCACGACGGTCAAAAGCGCGACCTTGTTTAACCTGGACATCATCAGTAATCTGGGTCTGCAAATCGGCGACCCAGTTATCGTCAAACGGGCGGGCGACGTGATACCCAACATCGTCAAGGTGATAGAGGAACGGCGCACGGGTCAGGAAAAGCCCCTCCAAATTCCCCAATTCTGTCCGGCCTGTGGCGCACCTACCGAACGGCGTAAAGATAGTACGGGTGGAACGATGCCTAAGCTTTATTGTACCAACCCACCTTCACTTTGTAGTGGTCAGATGAAGGACTGGATTTTCTTTTACGTGGCGGTAATGGGTATCGAAGGGATGGGCGAACGTATTTGCCATCGGCTTTATGACGAAAAACTGGTACGCGATTTTGCCGATATTTACAGCCTGACCAAAACCCAGTTGACAGTGCTTGAACGCTTCGGCGAAAAGCTGGCCGATAAAATTTTGGCTCAAATAGAGGCCAGCAAAGACCGCCCCCTGGCAAATTTGCTGATGGCGTTGGGTATTCCCCAGGTAGGTATAAAGGCCGGAGAGATGTTGGCCGCATATTTCAAGAGTCTGGCCGCATTGGAAGCCGCTGATGAGGCAACCATTGCCGACATCAAGGGTTTAGGTAAGGTGGCTGCCCGTAGTATCAGGGACTTCTTTGCTAACCCAGACAATCGCACCATTGTAGATAAATTGGTGCTGGCCGGAGTACGCACGGTTGAGCCGGAAATTGTGGCTGGCGACAGCAAAAGACCTTTCGCGGGCCAAACTTTCGTTTTGACTGGCAAGCTTTTGGATTTTACTCGTCCCCAGGCCGAAGAATTGCTAAAGAAAAAGGGAGCCAGTATCGGCAGCAGCGTCAGCAAAAATGTGGATTACGTAGTTGTGGGCGAGGAGGCCGGAAACAAACTTGCTAAAGCCCAACAGTTGGGTCTCAAAACCTTGAACGAAGCGGAATTTAAGGCTTTGCTATCCGAATGATGCGAGAAGTTTTGCCTTGCGAAAAATAGAGTTGTCCTTCAAGAAAGACGATTTAGGAGAATAAATGCCATTTACCGAACCCATCAAAGCGACTGACCCGATTGAAACGGTTAAGAAAATCGCAAGGTTGGCGACTATGTTGCTAGAACTGCGTGATGACTATAACCGTAGGCAGCGCGATGACATTCTGGAACAAATCCAGCATTGGGCGGCAGAATTACACGCGCTGGCCCAAGAATTACCTGTTAATGCGCCCGCACCTATCGAAAAATCTGCCGAGAAACAAAACTAGCTACCAAAAGTAATACAGTTGAGACTGGCCCACTTCTTGCACAGGTAAGAATCGTAGGCTGGTCTTTTTGCGCCAACCTTCGGAAGATTTTAGCCAGCAAGTGAGGGCTTTACTGATGACTGAGACCGGATAACTTTTACGGAGTGTAGATTTGCTAAATGTCATAAACGGTTTATTAGAACAATACGGTTATATAGTAGCGGCATTGGGCATCATGATCGAGAGCATGGGCATTCCCTTTCCGGGCGAAACCGTCTTGCTGGCTGCTGCTGTGTATGCCGCCAACTCCCATCTCAATATTATTGGCGTAATTATCGCAGCTTCGCTAGGTGCAATCATCGGGGATAATATTGGCTATTGGGTTGGACGTGAGTACGGGCGCAAGTTGCTGGCAAAGCACGGTAAACGACTGGGTTTTACTCCCAAACGCCAACAGAAAATCGAAGGCTATTTCCATAAATACGGCGCGGTCACGGTCTTTTTTGGGCGATTTGTGGCCTTACTACGGGCCTATGCTGCCTTTTTCGCGGGTCTTAACAACCTGCGTTACCCCACCTTTTTACTTTTCAACGCGCTCGGTGGCATAATTTGGTCGGTGGTGATTGGTTTAGTAGGCTATTTCTTTGGCTCGAACCTGCCCCTGCTCGAAAAAATTATCACCAATTTCGGCTACGCGCTGCTGGCGATAGTAGTGGTGGGTGGAATTGGCCTCTTTTTCTATCTACGTTGGCGTAAACACCACAAACACGAATCCACCGACCACTAATTTTCAAATCCGGCAAACTGGTTAAAATCGGTGTAATTTTTAAGTAGAGGCCCGCGTTATAATCAACAGGCGGGTCTTTTCGCTTTCGACTTTCCCGCAAGTATATGAATAGAAATAGGAGCTATGCTATGACCAAACATTTTTTGCTTACATCAAGGCTTTGTTTTACTCTTTCACTTTTAGCAATTACCACAATCTTGCTGGCGGCTTGTGGTGCAACCGAAAACCAAAGCCCACCGCCTCCGGCAGTAGTTGCCACAAATTTAGCTACCATTACCATTACCAAAGCAGCTACCAACACGCCTGCCAAACCGACAAATACACTTGCACCCCAGGTGACAGCAAGCCCGTCCGCGTCCAGTTGCGGTATTGCAGTAGATTATGTTTCGGAGCCTTTGCCAAAAGAGATTGAAAGGGCTAAGCGTATCTTTTTGGGAGAAGTGACCCATATCGGCGACTTGATTTGGAATACTGCTGACGGCAACGCTCCAGCCAAAGATTGCAGTATTGATTACCAACAATATACACCTGTTGAGCTAACAGTACGTGAGGCTTACAAGGGCGACCTGACAACCAGTGCAAAGACGACTATATTTTTAACTGGTGCGCCAGGTGCCAAACCGTTTGGGAGTTACGGCTATGAGGATGGTTTTCCTAAAATAGGTGAACAATGGCTTTGGTTTTTGGGCGAAAATTACAACTATCGTAAGGACACGCTGGCTAACCCCCTTAATTATCCAACCTTGCTTGAACTTTACAAGCTGCAACCAGACGGTAAATGGAAGTCAGTTCGTAGTGGTAATAGCTTTACGCTTGACGTATTGAAAAGCACAGTCAAAGACCCAGGCTCCTATCCAACCGCTACGCCCCCGCTGCCCACGCCTACACCTGTAGTCAAAGCCGGGCAAACCACTAATCTGGTTAAGCTATATGGGTTGGACAAAGCCACTTCTATTTATCTCAAAGGCTTAAAAGTGCCCTCTAATTTCAACGGGATTGGTGCGGGCGAACCACGTTTCAAGGCTATACTGGCAAGTCTGAATAGCAATGTAAAGGTTGCGGCATATCAGTTGCCGCCGTCAGACCCGTCTAATTCCTGGGTGGTAGTAGGGTTTATTTTTAACAACAAAGATTATGTAGCTTTCACTTACGATTATAAAAATGCTACTTTGAGCGGCGCACTGCCTGGTCAGAACAACCAAATCACCGTGCCAGCCCCGCCAGATTTCTTAAAAACTTTGGGCTTGAGCAATTAAAATTTACAAGGAGGAATACGCTATGTTGACCAAAGACCACAACCGGATTTCCGCAGACGAAGGCTATAAGGTTGAGAACTTTATCCCTGACCCCCGTGCTAAAACCCGGCGCAATCTCAGGATTGGACTGGTGGGGTTGGGACTGGTTATCGTGGGGGCGATGCTGATTGGCATCTTCACCAACAATAATGGCAGCCAACGTCAGTCCGAAGCAGTGCCAGCTTTAAATCAGGCTAATCCGGCTGCCGTTGCCGTAACAACTGCCGCAATGACCGTAGCCGCAGCCGCCACTACTTCTGCCGCTGCCGCCTATGGTGGGGATACTGCCGACAAGAGTGGGAGTGGAGCAGCCCAGAACACGGGTGGTAGCATTAGCGGTGGCAATCTGCCTGGAAGTCTGCCCTCTGACCGTATGATTATTCGCAACGGGGCAATTGGCATCAAGGTTAGTAATGTCGAGCAAACGTTGGGCCGCGTTACCAGCATCGCCAATGGGAAGGGTGGCCTGGTTTTTTCAACCAATACCGAACATCGAGGTGATTACACCTATGCCACCTTGACCCTGCAAGTGCCGCCCGCCCGCTTCGACGAAACTATGAACGACATCAGGAGCGCGGCGGTGACAGTGACCAACGAAACCAGCAGCAGCCAGGACGTGACCGAGGAGTTTGTAGATAACGACGCGCAGATTAAAAATCTAACCCAAAGCGAACAACAACTTAACACGCTGCTGACCAAAGCCAATACTGTCGGCGATGTGCTGGCCGTACAACGCGAAATTACGACAGTACGCGGCCAGATTGACCGTTTGCAGGGTCGCCAGAAATACCTCGCCACCAAAACCAGTATGGCGAGTATCACGGTAAGCATTGAGCCAATTGGTGTGGTCGCGCCCGAAAAGTCTAACTCTACTCAGGGTTGGGATTTTGGTCGCACGCTGCAAAATGCCTGGGAAGGTTCGGTACACGGTCTGCAAGGGCTGGCAACGGTTTTAATTACCATTGCAGTTTATTTGTGGGTGCTGCCGTTATTGCTATTGGTTTACTGGTTATATATGCGGCTATTTCGGGCCAACCAACGCCCAGGCGGGCCGGGCGCAAATCAGCAACCGCCCGCCGCTCCTACACCGTCCGCACCCAATCCGGTAGTTTAATCAGGTATAATGGCGGACGGAATTTGTAACGTCCGCCAAGAAGTGGTGTCCTTATTATATCCGCGAACATAACACGCAGCAAATTCAAGTTACAGTCAGGCTGGGAGACAAAGCATGGTGTGGGTGCGACAACAAGAAGGAGTAAGCGACGAATGGCCCGGTCTTGAAGCTCAAATTATCCAGGAAGCCCGTACAGACCCGGCGGCTTTTGCCCCACTTTATGAGCATTATTTTGAACGAATTTACAACTATTGCTTACGTCGCATCGGCCAGCCCGAAGAAGCTGAAGATTTGACCAGCCTTATTTTCACCCGCGTCTTGACCGGCTTGCAGGGCTATCGAGGTGGCTCTTTCGCAGCCTGGTTGTTTCGGATTGCCCATAACGCTGTGGTCAACCACTTGCGTGACCGCCGTCCTCGTATTTCGCTGGAAGCTGCCGCTTTCGTTCTGATAGATGAACTGCCAAGACCGGGGGAACGGGCTTTAGAGCGGCTGGTACAGGTCGAAGAACGCCAGGAAATTGCAAAGTTGATAGCAGCTTTACCCGAAGACCAGCGCGAATTACTAGCTCTGCGGGTGGTGGGCGAACTCTCGGCCAAAGAGGTGGGGGCGGTTTTAGGCAAGAGTGAAGGCGCGGTGCGGGTGGCACTTCATCGCGTAGTGCGCCACTTGCGTCAAAGTTATCAGCAAAGCGAGGAAGGGCATTTGTAAAATGGAAGATAAAGTGCGTCAGCCACAGCTTTTGGATGCCTACATAGATGATTTGCTTCAAAATTCGCGCATCTCACCGCCGCTTGACTTGAACCTGGAGTTGGCAGAAATAACACGCGAGGTGGTTTTAACCGAACAACACATCGCTGCGACTAACACGACGCGGGCTGCCCAGGGGAGGGTATGGAGACAGGTACTCGATGAGGCTGCTTTTTTACCCAAGAATGTCTCGACTGCCGTCTTTGGGTGGCGATACCTGCGCGGGGCAGGGCTACAAGTGGCGGTGGGACTGGTTCTAGCGTTTGTAGTCATTTTAATGTTGAGTGGGCCGACTAGCCACCGCTCCCCGGCTACCCAAATTCCTGTCAGTGTGGTTGCGGCTGAATTGATTACTCCCGCCCCACTAGCAACCGCTCCAGCTACTCCGCCCGCCGTGCTATCTGTAACTCATACTCTGGCTGGTGACTCGGCTATGTTAGCCCCTAAAACTGCTTTACCTTTACGAAATGTGCGGTCTAACCTTTTGAACGATGGAGCGCAGTATACAATTGACGCTGCCCTGGCTTCAGATATAGATGAAGTGGAAGCCCGGCAGGGTTTTAACTCGCGCCGTGTATATTACAGGTAATTTGAAACAAAACCGAGGTGCAACAAAAAACCAGAGTCGTCCCCAACCCGGAGATAGCTCTGGTTTTCACTTTTTGGAGGGTGGACAATGGGACTTGAACCCACAACCCCTGGTTCCACAGACCAGTGCTCTAACCAGTTGAGCTATGCCCACCATAATGAATAGAAAGAGAGTAAGCCGAGTTCTGTTTGGTGGCAGTCATCTATCTCAACGCCCCAGGGCGTTGGCCGCGTCGTCACCTACGCGACTGCTCTCGTCTTCTGGCCTCGGCGAGCCACCGTCTTTGTCGGCCAATTCGGAGATTGCTACAGGGAGGATTGCCCTTTTCAGCCTTTGCACCTGCTTGCACAGGGCCAGGATTGGTTTCTGTTGCTCTACCCGTAACCTTACGGCTACCGGCCCGCTCTGGACTGTCGAAGGTTTGCAAGCAACCTTCTCCCGGACTTGAGCCTTCGCTTGCGCTAAACGCCATCATCCGGCACCCCGCTCTGTGT
The DNA here is from genome assembly GCA_038207455.1 of Chloroflexia bacterium. Classification (GTDB taxonomy): domain Bacteria; phylum Chloroflexota; class Chloroflexia; order Chloroheliales; family Chloroheliaceae; genus JBBQZT01. The sequence goes on along the minus strand of JBBQZT010000058.1, from coordinate 17,590 downwards.
AGCTCGGACTTTCCTCCAGCTTGCGCTGGCGACTGCCCTTCTCTCTATTCTGCAATCTATATTGGATTAGCAATAAAGATGCCTTGACCTTGCTCCCACCTCGCCGCCTGTTAGCCAGGAGGTTAAGTAAAAGTTAAAGAACTGGCTCGGGTACAGGGATTCGAACCCCAACCTACTGATCCAAAGTCAGCTGTCCTACCGTTAGACTATACCCGAACGTTTCAAGGCCGGAAGGAAGTGTTACCTTCCGCTTTGCATATTACCACATTCGAGCTTTGAAATCAAGCAGTTTCGGCAGTTTTGAGTGCGAATAGCACTTGTCAAATTGGCCCTAAAATGAGAAAATAGCAGCCTAACGCGGTTTGGGCAGTCAGGGTTAGTGTTTCTGGTATAAAGACAAGAGGTTGCAATATGAAATACTTCTCTCCTCGTATTTCACCCCAGGTTGGTCGTAAGTACGCGACCTATTTTGGTTTAGCTTTGTTATTAGTCGCTATTTTTGGCGTGGGCAGTCAGAATACAACGGCTTTCGCCCTGGCTAATGCTCGCCCCCAACAGGTCACGTTCAAATTCACGGCCAAAGCCTTATATGGCGGCGATTTCAAATATGGTAACTGGTTGCCTATCGAAGCGTTTTTACAGAATGATGGTGGCTCCACGACTGTTCAGTTAGAAACCACTATCAATAGTGAATACAATAATAATAAATTTGCCAGTAATTACAAACGCACGGTCAGCCTGGATCAACGTACTTCCAAAAAGGTTATTTTGTATGTGCCACCTTTTGCCCAAAACAGTAGCACCACTCGCCCGGTGGCTTACCAGCTTGAAGTGCGCTTGCTGATTAATGGTGAGGTGATTGACACTCAGTCGGTACAGGTACAGCCGATTGATAACGCCGACTATTTGATAGGTATGATTGGAGTCAAGCAAGCCACCGCGAACACATTGGATAATACCAGGGTCGGGCCACTACGCAGCCGCGTCACTACGACTGTCTTTGCCCCGCAAGATTTAGCTGACCGGGTGGAAGGGCTTGGCTCTTTCGATGCCCTGGCTCTTAGCAACGTCAGCACCGACGGCCTGACCAAAGACCAGCAAACCGCTCTCAAAAGTTGGGTTAGCAACGGGGGAACGCTGCTACTGATGGGTGGGACAGGTTGGAGCAAAGTTAAAGCGGGCCTGGATAGCAGCTTGTTACCGTTCCAGGTGTATGATTATGCTAATACCAAAGATTTGAACGGGCTGGCCGAAATGTTGGGAGACAAACCAGCCGAAGCTTTGCCCCAAGAGGCAGTGGTGGCACGCGGTCAAGTTTTGCAAGGAGCGTCCCCTATGGCTATTGGAGGTCAAAGCGAAGGCAAAAACGATGCTTCGCCTCTGGCTGTCCAACGGGTTATTGGGGAAGGGCGGGTCATCGCTCTGGCCGCCGATCTAACTGTGCCGCCTTTGACCGAGTGGGGCGAAACGACCCGTCTATGGCAAAACTTCCTCAATTACAGTGCGCCGATTGTGCGTACTACCAGCAACGATAATAGTACCCAATATAGTGCCAGCAACAACTATTTTCAGCTAGTATCAAGTCTGCCTGCCGTTGAACTGCCCAATCTCTGGCCGTTTTTTATTATGGTAGGTATTTACGTCATAGTAGTAGGGCCGCTTAACTATCTACTTTTGCGCCGTATCAAACGTCCAGGTCTGGCCTGGCTGACAATTCCCGTCAGCATCATTTTCTTCACCGGCATGGTTTTTTATCTATTTGTCAAAAGCCAGTCGGCAGGGCAGGCGTTGGTCAACCAGATTTCGGTTATCCAGGCCGATGCCGCCACCGAAGTAGCCCAGGTGCAAGCTTACGTAGCTGTTTTCTCGCCCGAAGATAAAAACTATCAGGTCAAAATGGATTTGCCCGCCACCGCTAGCTTTAGCCTTTATAACCCCCTACTGCACCCAACCAATATTTATGGGCCAGTGGAAGCTCCAAACACCATCCTGGAAGACGGTCACGAAGCGCGGGTGGAAAATTTTCACATCGGGCAATGGGGTGTGCAAGGTTTTAGTATGCAAACCAACCTGAACGGGCATAGCTATAAACTCCAGGCCGATTTACATTTTCAAGACGGGGCTATCGTGGGCAGTGTGCGTAACAACACAAATCAGCATATCCACGATGCAATGCTGGTTTATGGCGACCAATTGGTGCGAATCAAAGATATAGACCCTGGCGAAACGGCAGTAGTCAAAGTACCTTTGGTTGCAGCTGCGGCCTTCGATAACACCCTTTCGTACTGCGCCAACGGTTATTCTAGTTATAATGCTTATGCTACCAACCCTGTCACCGACAAGCTGACAACGGCGTGGCAAAACCGGGCCGACGATAAAGAGTTAGCCAACCGTTTGGAAGTGGTTAAGCGGTTGTTTCAGGATGGCAGCGTTGGCCCGCTTAGTTCACGTCGTAACCTTGACTTGATAGGTTGGCTGGATGATAGCCCGACCACCGTCAGTCTCGCCAATACCGTCACCCAGGTCAAAGCTCGTCAGCTTTTAATCGAAAACTTGCCCGTTTCATTTGAGACAAAACAAGGTGATGGTCATCTAGCCATACCTGTCGGTTTTTTACGACCCGATAGTGCCACTGACGAGCGCGGTAATGCCACTCCTACCAATCGTGTTGACCGCTTGAACCAGACCTGTCTTGCCAGCAAAAGTAGCGTAACGGTACAGTATCATCTACCTACCCAAGATGGGCCGTTCAAAGTGCAACATCTGCAACTGTATTTGAATGCGTTTGTATCCAGCAATGGGCATACGCCCGCTATGCCGGACAGCACTTCACTTTACGATTGGCAAAGCCAGAGTTGGATTAAACTAAACAATTTGGTCAATAACGCCAAACCTTATACCAGCAGCTACAATTCCAGTAACGCCAACCAACAAACTCCGCCACCCACGCCCAGCGAAATCGAGGACGCGGCCCGCTTTGCTAACCCTCAAACCGGACTGGTGCTGTTGCGTTTCGATTCGTCCAGCACTCAAACGCTCCAGATACAATTTCATCTGGCCGCTCAGGGGACACATTGACATTCAAACTCTATATTGGGTTATGATTATATTGTAGGCTGGGCATCTTCATGCTCACCCTACCCTTCAGGGGATAGTTTATTTTTGGAGTCTATGTTACAATAGGATTATAGCAAAAACCAAGCAGTGAAGGCTTGATCTCTTTTCCCTAAATTCTCTCCGGTGTGAGAGTGGGCGTTATAACATATAAGGCTAAGGTGAAAATATGCCTGAGCAGGCTAAGACCAGTCCTGTTAGTAAGTCGCAGAGTACCCAAAAGTCCGTTGATACTCAGCAGACGGCAACTTCCTTAGAACTGCAAGGCGGGCCGGAAACAGCTACCTCCAATCATTATTCCGTGGCCGCTTTGAGAAACCAGGTTGCCAGGACGCAACAGCGCGGGCCTGCCGCGATTATGGCTTTGCAACGCACCTATGGCAACCGTGTGACCGCCCGCGTCTTAAATGCGCCCGCCGCTCGTAAACAACCTGCTCCGGTACAACGGATGCCCGCCCTGCCCGACACCAAAACAGATCTTACCGATACCACTCCCACCTATGATACTCTTAAATATGCAGGTTTTGACCTATATAATTGGACTATTGATGCTTTGTACGACGACCCGGACGCTGTAAAAAAGGCTGGCTCTGACGTTAATACTGCCCTGGCATACAAGCCACAACCCCTGGCGATGGCGAAATTGAAACCCTTGTGGAATTACGCTGAGGCCGACAGTACGGCTGCAAATATAGTTGACCAGACAGCCAAAAAAGCAGCTAAGTTGGTGGCCCGCGAAAAAACCGTCAAATATTTTCTTTTGCAATCGCTGTGGCAACAAGTAGCAAAATCCACCGCCCGCCGTATCAAAAGGAATACCAGCCAGAAAATCACCCAGTTACGCCGTGATATGGCTGTTGAAGCGGCCCAGGCTGGTGGAGCGGTGAACGCTGCCTCCAGCGATGGTGCGGCCCTCAAAGCTTACAAACAGAGAATTCTGGATAGTTACAAGAATAAAATTAAAAAGCAGGAAGAACTGGCTCAAAAAATTACTTACGAGGTGGCTTACGTAGTTGCTCAGGGTTACGTCAAAGAAGACGACGCTTTGGTTACGGAATATATACAAAACGAAGGGGCATCTCATTTGCACAATTTGGCCGAACCCATCAGCGAAAAGTTGCAAAAAGTCTATGCCGAAAAAATCACTAAGCCAGTAAAATCACTCAAACGTAAAAAAGCGCGGTTGTATTCTTTGAAAGAGGAAATTAAGGCCAACCCTACTATGTGGGACTTGACCAAAAATAAGTACAAGGGCAAACTGTTGGACGAGTTTACCAAGCTGGAAACCCGCAAGTACAAAGAAACCTTGTTCGACAAAGCTGGCACTATTAGCACAGATATGGAGCAAATAGCTGAAACCGAGGCCACCAAAGCCATCGAATCCTTTAAGTTTAAGGCCGCCGAAGAAGTCCTCAAACGCTTCAAGGCAGGTTCGGCCAGCCTCAAAACTAACAATACTGAGAACCGTAGCGAGCTAAAAGCGGCTGTAACTCGGCGTACCAAATTATTGTTGCAAGGCAAAACCAACCAAATTACTACTTATGACGCTTTAGGTGAACAAAAGCAAACGGCTTCGTCAACCGTAATTAAGAAAGCCAAAGAGACCGCCATCAAAGAGAGTCTGCAAGGGCCAATACATTCCAAGCTGCGCTATATCGGCAAAGTCGTAAAACTAGCTGTCCCATTGGACGGTGACAAGGCCAAAATGGAATTCACCCTCAAAGTTCCCGTAGGCGACCCAGGCGGTGGGGGCTATTTGGGTATGCGTCTGCTAGGGCAGGTCGAACACGAAATAGAATGGGAGGAGGAGAAGACTAAGAAGAAGGGCGATTGGGTTATGCCTGAAGTTAAAAAAGATGGCAAAAGCAACATTAAGGCGGATACTTTCAAAATCAAGGCTGAACTCGCTATGATCGGCGGTTATCGCGTCCCGTTTGTGCTTGATATAGGTGGTGAGGCTGGCGGCTACCTGGAAATTGAGTCGGATAAGGGTATGGAACGAGCGATGGAAATGGTTTCCTTCGGCTTCTACCGCCGTTTCCGCGAAAGCAAAGTCATACCAAATCAAGTGACCGATGCCTTATGGGGTCTGGGCGGCAACTCAGCGGCGGACAAAAGCGATAAGAGCAAGGCCAAAACCCAAGAAGCTAAAGCCTGGGGCAATGCTTTTCAGGAGAGTCTAAGCGGCAAGGAGTTTATAGAAACTGGTATATTTGGGGCGGCCACTGGTTCGGCCTCTATTACGGGTGCAGCCAGTTTTAAGGGTGGTCTCAAAGGCTACACTGGCAAACGTTATAACAAATTTTCGATGGAAGCCCTGGCTAAAGGTAAAGAAGAGGCTCAGGATAAGCTTACTAAGGGTGGTAAAACCCGCGAGAAAAATTTGGGTCGCCACATGAACGGAGCCGAACTTAGCTTTGAATTTGTGGTTGGGCCTTTTGCCATTGCTGGCAAAATTAAGGCCGCGTTTATGGACAACCAGGCCGGTAGCAATCTGGACGCGAAATACCAGCCCGACCAGATTGATAAAACCATAAGTGATTTGAAAGCTGACATTCTAGCTGAAGCCGACCCTACCGCGAAAGCCAAACTTCAAAAAGAACTGGCAACGGTTATATCTATCCAGACTTTGCTCCAACGCCAATGGTACAGCCTGGAGACCGAAGCTTCGGCGGGTAGCAGAGGCGGCTCGTTTGCTAACTCGGCCCAAATCGCCGCCGAGTCGTTAAAATGGACGGCGGAATTGGGTGCTAAGGTTAGAACTCTGATTATGTCGTTCCAGAATCAGTACGCCAAAGATAAAAAAGTCGAGGGCAACGGCTCAGAACTCTTTGGTTCGGCTTTGAACGCCATTACAGCTGGTGTAAATCACGCTACCGTCTATGACCCCAGCGCGGCTGCCACTAAACTGCAAAATAGGCAAGACTTGATAAATACTCAAAAGGATTTGAGTTTGAGCGATGCTGGACATAGCACTACAGCTTTGGACAAAATGCACCAATTCGCGGCTATTAGTACCGGCGGTATGAAGTTGACCTTCAAACATAGCACCAAGCGTGAGTTTGAAACCATCGAAGAAAAAGCTAAAACTTCTAAATACTACCCTAGCAAATTCGAGCTAATTCTTGACCAGGTTTCAGGTGCTACGCTAGGTACGCAGGTGGCCGTTGTCTCGCTGGAGAAAGCTACGCGGCTACTACGCATTGGGATTAAATACAAAGATGGCAACGTATCACTGATGACAATGTAAGACAAAAGGAAAAATATGGCTTCGCTTTTAGATACGGTGGCAGCTTTTTTTGAGCAAGACCAGTGGCCTTTTCGTCGGGTGGAAGACCCGGCCCTGGTACAGACCCAATTTCAAGGTGAAAACGGTCAATGGTTTTGTTTTGCCCAGGCCAAAGATAGCGTGGGCCAGCTAGTGTTTTATTCAATTTGTCCAGTCAAAGCCCCTAAAGACAAAAATACAGCCCTGGCGGAGTTTTTGACCCGCGTCAATTTCGGCTTGTTAATGGGCAATTTCGAGATGGATTTCGAGGACGGTCAGATTCGCTTCAAAACCAGTCTGGATGTCGAAGGAGACCGTTTGACCGAGGCTTTGGTTAAAAATCTGGTTTATGCCAACGTCTTTGTGACCGACCAGTACCTGCCTGGCATCCTCAAGGCTATCTACAGCGATACTTCCCCAGCCGCAATCCTCGCCGAAATCGAAGGCTCATAAATAATTGAACGGTTTTGCATTTACGCTTTAATTCGTTCGGGCCAACTGTAAACGTTCAGGTTCTGACCGCGCAAAAAGGCTATCAAGGTCAGACCACCTTGTTGGGCCAGTTCCACCGATAGGCTGCTGGGTGCGCTTACGGCAGCTACGATAGGAATACGTGCTACGAGGGCTTTTTGGATAATCTCGAGCGAAGCTCGCCCGCTTACCAGCAAGATATTTTGGGAAAGAGGCAGTTTGCGGTCAAGGGTGGCCCGACCCACAATTTTATCTACGGCATTGTGCCGACCCACGTCTTCGCGCAGGTAAAGCAGGTGGCCGTTTAGGTCAAAAAGCCCGGCCGCGTGCAAACCACCAGTCTGTTCAAAAACTTCTTGCTGCTGGCGCAACATATCGGGCAAGCTATATAACAGGTGGGGCGATACCGCGAAAGCGGGGAGGGGGAGCGGTTCGGTTTTTTGCAAAATATCGCTGATAGTGGTTTTGCCGCACAATCCGCAGCTACTAGCCACCTGAAAATGCCGCTCGAACGTACCATTGTCTGCGTTGGGCTGGATATGCGGCGCAAGAGTCACCACCACAGTATTTCTAATCGGTTCGCCTTCGTTGTCCCGCGCCCCCTCAATTTTTATAATGTCGTCCGGGGCATCTATTACACCTTCGGAAATCAGAAAACCTGCCGCCAACTCCTGGTCGTTGCCTGGAGTACGCATAATAGCAGCCAGAGGACGCGGCGGTTGACCTTGCGCGGCTACCTGGATTTCAAAAGGTTCTTCAATGGTCAGGCTGTCTAGCTTTTCCACTGACTGACCATCGCGCCAGTGGATTATTTTGGAACGGGAGACTTTGGGTTCGCTGGATACCAGCCGTAGCTTGCTGCCCAACCCGCCGCCAACTTTGCCAAATCTTTCGATATTTGGGTTCAACATTTCACTTTCCTACTTACTATTTAAGGCGTTGTGCTAGTTAGAGTTGTCACCCTGAACGCAGGCTCTGCGGAGTGAAGGGTCTATTAAATAGTAACGTTTTTGAACAGACCCTATTTAAGGTTTCAGCGGCAACATGAAATAAAAGGTACTACCCTGTCCCGGCTGACTTTCTACCCACATCCGGCCTCCATGCTCGTTTATAATTTCCTGACTGATATATAAGCCTAGCCCTAAGCCTGTGACACTTTCAGTTTGCGCGGTGCGTTCCCGATAAAATTGCTCGAAAAGACGCGCTTGGGCGGCGGGGCTGATGCCGTAGCCCTGGTCACGCACCCACACTACTACTTCGGATTGGGCGGGTTTAGATTCGATACCAACCATGACAGTAGTACCTGGCGGACTATACTTAATGGCATTGCTAATCAGATTATTCAGCACTTGCTCAATTCTAACTACATCGAAGCTGGTCACAATTTCAGCTTCCGTCACTTCTAGTACAAAAGTGTAATCTTCGCGGGTCGTTTTTTGGTCTTCCACTGCCGTCCGCACCACTTCCACCAGACTGGCTGACCGCTTGTAGTTCAAATCTAGCTTTCCAGCTTTAATTTGGGAGAATTCTAGCAAGCGCGTAATCAATTCGTCCATCCGCTCGGACTGTTGCAAAATAGCTTCGGTACTACGTAAACACCTGGTCAAAAGCAGTTGGCGGGCCGCTTCGTCTTCGTACTGCTTTGGTTTAAGCAAGTAACGCTTTAAGAGTTGAGCATAGCCCCTGACTGAAGTAAGGGGAGTACGCAAGTCGTGACTGACTACCGCCACAAATTCGTCTTTACGTTGGTCGGCTTGACTTAATTCCTGATTAGCTTGGTGTAATTTTTCAACTGCCACTTCTAGTTCTGCCGCTAACCGCTCCACTTTTTGTCGCGCTTCCACCATTTCGGTTACTTCGACAGTGTGGACGAAAATTCCTTCGACCTGGCCGCTACTAGCGTTTCGTAAAGGTTGATAAATGAAGTTTACAAATATATCGGTCAATTTACCGTCATTATGCAAATCGAGTTGCACCAATTGTTCGTTACCAATATAGGGCTTGCCACTTTGATAAACCTCGTCTAGTAATTCATAAAAGCCCTGCCCGGCTAGTTCGGGGAAAATCTCGCGGACGGGCTTGCCAATTGTTTCAGTCCGTTCGCCAACTAATTGGAGGTAAGCCGGGTTAATAAGTTCAAAGATGTGTTCTGGCCCACGAAAAACGGCAATCCCGGCGGGGGCTTGGGCAAAAAGTTCCAGCAAACGTTTACGTTCGGCTTCAACTTGCTGGCGCACTAGCTGCTTCTCTTTATCACGCTCGACCAACTCACGGGCGGCAACTTGCGCTGTGCCATCGGTGGCTACTACAATTACACCTGTAATAATACCTGCTTCGTTCCGCATCGGATTATAGACAAAGTTGAAATAGACAATCTGAATCTGACCTGCGTGCATAAGAGTAGCTGGTAACTCATTGCCCACAAAGGGTATGCCGGTGGCTAATACATTAGCTAATAGTTCCTCAAAACCTTGGTTTCTGATTTCGGGTAAAGCTTCAAATAAAGGCTTACCTAAAACTTGGTCTTTAATGCGACCCCAAAGTTTACAGACCATGGGGTTAGCCAATTCAATCACATGGTTTGGCCCACGAAAGATAGCAATGGCGGCGGGAGCTTGTTCAAAAAGGTCTTGAAGCATTTGTAAAGTTTGGGTGTTGTTGTCTAATATCAACCTGGCCGCAGCTAAGGGTTGGGTTGAAGGAGCAACTTCGCTATCTTGGTCAAGATGTTTCGGCAGATTTGTCATATTATCTGGACTTCCTCTTAACACCTAAAACCTTATTAACAATTCCTAAACTAAAATTAAGAATAAAATCAAAGCTGCAAGGGTTATCAGCCACCATAGAGCGCAGCCGTCTGGAGCGAATGTGGCACGGCTTTAGGTACTTAAATGCGAAAGGCAGTACCTCTTATGGTTCAGGGCGTAGCTCCTTACCCGCTTGCTAGTGGGCAAGTATTAAACAACATTATAACAGAATTCCTATTTGGAAGCGAGGTGGTCGGTTTAATAGGGGTGTAACACACTTTTTGCACGGTTACGTAGTACCGATGGAGGCGCGGTATCAGTAGCCAACGGTTTCAACCGTTGGCGGTAGTCAAGCTACTTTGACGCGCTCCCGCTATAAAAGAGGGTGGCACACTTTTAATGCGCTGCACTTCTTGCGTCTTCGGAGGTTAAAATTTATTGGTCGGCGATTGGTAAGATTAAAACGCCACGCACGGTGTAGGTGCCGTTGTTGCCGCTACTTTCGCCCACAAACAAAATATTCTGGCCTGGCGCAAGGGCAGTGCTATCGGTGCGGTCACTTTTCCATACCGTTGGTTGCTGACTGAGCGAAATCACCAACGAAACGCCGTTGGGTGCGCCAGTTTTGCTATCTAGCAACAACACCGTCATTTTGTCGCCCTCGACCTTATCTATGCGGGCGAGTGTACCCTGTCCCGAAGTGATTACCGGGTTGTTTGCGGCGGCAGTGGTTGCGCCCTGGGGGGTCTGGCTGCCCGGCGTGCCGGAAGCGGCTGGGGTAGCTGCACCATAATTAGTTAGTTCAGCAATGCGTTGCTTATAAAAAAGGTCACGGTCTGCGTTGCCAACATCAATACCCCGATTTACACCAATCTTGTAGGCCCCGTAAGCTACCACCCCCAACAAAATGGCAAAAGCCACAATTATTAAAATATATCTAAACCTGAAATTGCCCAATCCTCCTCCCAAAGGCCGACGTGGACCAGGGCCAGGCCCGCCTCCCAGCTTTTGCTTATGGTCAGTATCAGGTTGTTGGTATTTTATCATCTATCTTTTCCGCTTAATTTATATCCAGCCACACTTCGTACTAGCCTCGCGGCGTATGCGTCGGGGTCTGGGTGGGCGGCACTGCCTGAAGCAGAGCGTGTTGGTCAGAGTTGACGATTGACGCGGGTGTAACAGTGGTAGGGATGGCATTTGGCGTGCCTGGAACGCGCTCAATAGTTGGTTGTCCTGTTTCTGTGCCAGTCACTATAGGCGTGCCTAGCTGCAAAGCCAGAGTCGGCGGGCCTCCTGGAGTATTGACCTTACCCGCACCAGACGGTACAGGCGTGGGCGAGTTCATCTTCAGTGCAGGTAGCGGCGTAGTTGGAACGGGGGTGGGCTGATTGGCAATCGTAGGGGGCGACGCAGTGGCAGTATTAAGCACGAAAGCAAAGGTTGGCAAAGCTGTCGGAGTTTCTACCGCTCCAGGATTGAGACCGGGGACAGGTGTATTGATGTCCTGGGTTAAAACCGGGCTGGCCTGAATAGTTGCACCTACCCCAACCGGGGCAGGTGTCCCTACTCCTAAATTGGCAGGCGTGGGCGAAAGCGTATTGTTGTCGGGAAAGGTCGGTGTAACGGTGGCAACGGCTGTCGAATTAGCACGTACCCGATTGAGTGCGCCCACGTCCAAAGTAGGCGTAGCGGCCTGGGTTGCTTTGGCGGACAGCGGAGCGGGCGGATAGACCACCAGCTTATCGCCGGGCTTGAGCAGAGATGGAGTTTTGACTTCTACGCGCCCATCACTACCCACCAGCCCCACAATAATTGGGACTGTTACCAGATTGCCATCTTTCATTAAGGTATCTACCACCCAACCACCCTCGGTAGAACGTATCGTGTCCGCCGGAACTGTCAATACGTCGGTAGCATAAGCCGTCACAATTTGCACCGAGCTTTTCATACCGGGGCGTACCCCTAAATTGATGGGATTGTTGGTTTTCGAGTTATCCAGCACAATCGAAACTGTGTAAGCGGCATTGCTACTATCCGCCGTAGTGGTGGCCTGGGTAGAAATATAGTTGATGTGTCCGGTCAAGGCAGGAGCTTTGGACAACGAGTCGAAACGGATCAACGCTTGTTCGGTGGTGTTGACACGCACCACCTGCTCTTGGGAAACCAGGGCATCAATTTTGAGAGCCGAAAGGTCGCTTAAAGTAATAACGGCTTCTTGCGCCCGCACACCTTGTTGGGATGTAATGGTGAGCTTATCTACCACACCGTTGAAAGGCGCACGCAAAATAGTCGTGTCCAGGTCGAGTTGAGCCTGCCGCAAAGCTACCTGGGCCGTCTCTACCGCGCTTTGGGATTGCCCTAATTGGTAAGCGGTTGGGCCTTGCTGCAACTGTTTGAGAACAACCATCGCGTTATCGTATCTGGCCTGGGCTAACTCAATATCTTTAGGCGTGCCGCCTTTTTGCAGGGTACTCAAATCTGACTGCGCCGCGCTCACTTCAGCTTGAGCCGCTGCTACTTCCTCTTTCTTGGGTTGTTGCTGTAGATCGTTGACTAAAGCCTGGGCTTGGTCAATTTCGTCCTGGGCCGCGCTCACTTCCGCCGCGTTTGGCCCAGTTTTAAGCTGGTCAACTGTAGATTGTGCGGCATCTAAATCGGCTTGAGCCTGTCTAACCCCGGAAGTCTGTTGTGCCACCGCATCATCATACGTGCCTTGCGCCTGGTTGTAACTAATAGCCGCGTCGTTAAGCTGGCGTTGGGCCTGGGCAGCGGCGTTCGGGTCAACTGTTGGCAAGGGTGTGGCAACCGGAGCAGGGGGCGCGGTGGTAGGCGGCACGGCGGTGTTAGTGTTAGTGACGGGTTCGGCCTGGGCCAATTTTACGCTCATCACCCGTATTATGCTAAGGGTAGATGTAACCACTTCGGGCGGTGTGGACGCGGCGGGTGTGGCTGTCGGTGGCAATACCAGAGTAGGGGGCGGCCCAGTGGGGGTGCTGGTAAAAGTCGGCGTGGCAGGCGGGGCGGTTTTGGTTGGTGTAGGTGCGCTGGTGGCGGTAAGAGTCGGAGCGGGTGGCGTAGTGACGGGAGGGGACGCGACAGCTTTGGTAGTGCTGACGGGCGCAGATGTGGCTACGGTTAGGGAGGCGGTAATAACTTTGCCAACCAGCGTAGTAGCCGTATCGGTGCTGGTAGCTGCCTGGGTAGTGTTCGTAGTATTCAAAGTAGTTACGGGCGGCGTGGTGGCACTGGTCGTGGTGTTGGACGTATTGGTAAGGGTGGCGGTGCTGGTAAGAGTAGTCGTACTGGTAACTGTGGTGGTATTAGTGAGGGTAGCCGTGCTAGTGACCGTCAGGCTGGCTACAGGCGAAGTAGGGCTGCTGGTGTTGGTCACGGTACTGGAAACTGGTGGTGTAGTAGGGTTGGTATTTATGGTGGTAGTGGTTGGCACTAAAACTATTATAGTGGTAGGGTCGGACAGATTGCCACCGCCGGGAGCTACCGCCACCGCCGGGTTACAAGTGGTGCGCGTAATTTGATTACAGGCTGCCTGAGCTGCATCAAGCGCGTTCTTGGCTTTAGTGCGGTTCTGGTTAGCCTGGGAAACCGCGTTGGCTAAGGCACTCTTGGTGCGCTCCAGGTTTGCCAGAGCCGAGTCCACTTTTGACTCGGCGGCTTTAATTGCATCGGAGTTGGAATTAGTTTGCACCTGGCTCAATTTGGCCTGGGCTTGTTTGAGCGCAGAGTTGGCTGCTGCCACCTGGTTAGGGTCGGGGCCGCTTTGCACCTGGTTCAGTTTGGCCTGGGCTGCGGCTACCCGACTTTGAGCGGCGGCAATCTGGTCAGCGGTGGCATTACCGTTTTTGACAATATCTAACTGAGCCTGGGCCACCCGCACCGCAGCCTGGGCGTTCTCAATTTTTTGGGCTTCTAACGAATTGCTTTTGAGCGCGTCGTAATCGTCCTGAGTGCGTTTGGCCTGGATTTGCGCCGCGTCAAAGCTATTCTGCTGATTACGATTGTCCAGGCGGGCCAGCACGTCCCCTTTTGATACCACTACCCCCGGTTTGACGGCTACCTCGCTCACGAGGCCGCTTGATTGGAAGGCCAGATTAACCTCACGGGCCGGGCCAACAATCCCCGTCGCCGTGATGACCGCCGCGACTCCGCCGCGTTGTACCAGAGCCAATGGCTTGCCCTGGGCAGTGTCGGCAGCTTGAACCGAACTGGAACTGGAGTCGGGAAAGACAATTACCCGTCCTAGCCATATCGCGCCAATCAATATTAGCAATCCACCAGCCAGCCATAACAATGGGTTGGCCTTAACTCGGAGGTTTCTCACACGCTTTATCATTTGGTTTCAATCAAAATTCAGCTTTCGTCACTCCACAGTGCCGGGCGGAATTGTCCTTGTTCAAGCCCACGGGCCGTGACATTTTTATAGATATTGAGATAAACCAAGTTGCTTTAATTGCTCCACTACTTTCTTAACGTCCTGATGCTTGTTTCGGTCACACACCAATAAAACATCGCCTGTATCTACAATTACCAGATTGTCGAGGCCAATCGTGGCGATGAGCTTGCCATCTACCGAGTTATAAACGAGTGAGTTGCTGGTGTCCAGCCCAAAATGCTGACCTATAATCGAGTTATTGTTATGGTCGGTTTTTTGAGCGGCCAGCAGTTCCGCCACTACTGACCAGTCCCCTACATCGCTCCAGCCAAAATCTGCCGGAATAACGGCCATTCGCTGCGACTTTTCAGCGATACCCACATCAATCGTTTCGGTACGCATCTCGTTCCAGACCCGATTCAACACGATGTCGGCTTGGGGAGTGCCAGCCGCCGCATCAATCTCTTGCAACTGCTGAAAAAGGCGAGGCTGGTGCGTCTCGAACTCACCCAAAATTGTCGAAAGCTTCCAGATAAACATCCCGCTATTCCAGCTATAGCGACCGGTTGCCAAATATTCTTCGGCAGTAGCGCGGGGCGGCTTTTCGACAAAACGCGCCACCCGATAAACCTCACGGTGGTTGGGCGCGGCCAACGCTGTCCCACGTTCGATATAGCCGTAGCCAATGTGGGGCTGGTTTGGGGTGATACCAAGTGTAACGATAAAACCTTGTTGGGCAACCTGGGCCGCGTCCTGCACAACTGAGCGAAATTCGTCCACATTGGTGATAACGTGGTCGGCATGGAAAGAGCCGATAATCGGGTCAGGCTCATGATTGGCCTGGGCAAGGTGGGCGATATGGTTGAGGGCCAGACCGATGGCCGGAGCAGTCCCGCGTGCCGCTGGTTCTACTAGCACATTCGCAGTTGGTAGTGCGGGCAATTGTTCTCTCGCCTGGGCCGCGTGGTTCTCCCCTGTGACAATCACAATATTTTCGATTGGAATAATGGGAATGAGGCGGTCAATAGTTTCCTGTAACATCGAGTGGGCCGAGAGTAGGCCAAGCAACTGTTTTGGCGTATTATTACGGCTGCGCGGCCATAAGCGCGAACCTACTCCACCGGCCAGAACGATTCCATACATTTAAGGGTTTTACCTCCTGGGTACTATAAAATAAAACCAGCTGTTTCAGCAATGTTCTCTGGACATATAACGTTCCGAAAAAGCCCAGGTTGCACGTATGGGTTATTATACACCAAAAGTAGCCAGCAGTTAGCAGCGGTTAGTTGTAAGCAAGTCAGAACCTAAAACACTTACTCTTAGCTTTGCAACCTGACCCATTCCACCATCACGCCTAGTTCGCGTCGGTCTGTGGCATCGGGGACAAAGGTAGCTGCGCCCAGGCCCACCGTAAGCGTGCCATCGCCACGAGGCAGGTCGGGTGGTAAGTTTAGCACAAAGGTTTGCCAATCGCTACCCGTTTGCACCGTGTCTAACAAGCGTCCGTTGACCCAAACTTCCACTTTTGGGGCGGTCAGACTGGTCGGCCTAAAACCTTTGAGTCGCAAGCTGATAGTTTTGGGCGGCGGTTGCTTATTCGTCAGGGCGTTCCCGAAACGCAAACGGGCCAGCCCTTTGCCATCGTCGCCCCGTCCGTCTGTCCAACGATAGGTTACGGTCTGACCGTTATCCTTATCGTTCTGGCTGGAATGGAAGCCATCAACACAGCCCCAATCAAATGCCCCCAATTTGAGTTCGCTTGAAGGGCAACTGCTGGCGGGTAGCTGCGCCCATGCCCAACTGTCCGCTCCGTTTTCGTCCAGACTGACCGGACGACTTTCAAACTCGCGTCGGGCGTAGTCAGCGTTGCCCGCCAGCTGCCAGATATAGCCTAAAGCTAGATGCGTTGGGGCAATATCCTGGCTCAACGGCGTAATCAGGGCGATAGCTCGCTCATATTGTCCCTGCGCGGCGTAAGTCAAACCAATCCCGATAACGGTAGCTGGATTGTTGGGTTGGGCTTGTTTGTAAGCCGCCAACGCGCCGTTGTAATCGCCCGCCAGCCGTAAGCTGTCGCCTTTACGCGCGTTTTCCTGCTCAAACCAGGCTCGGATACCCAGGGGTGTAGTAGTGGCGAAGTCTATTAGATAGGGCGGCAAGACCACTATCAAAAAAGCCAGGGCTGGTACGACGGTCAAAAATTTCAGGTAAAAAAATGGCTGGCGGGAGAAAGTTTTGCCTTCGATTGATGATGTTCGGCTACCTTTATTAAAAGCAAAGTTTTTACTCACAAACATTTTTAAGTTGGCAAAAGTCTCGCGGCGATTGGCAATTACGTAAGCGGCAAAAGGCAGCAAGAAAAAATAAACCGAGACGCGAAAACGGCTGACCGCGAAAAATAGGAAAGCCAGAGCCATATTTTGCAGCGTCCAGATAACCACAAAAGAACGCAAGCCACGTCCGTTTGATGGAGCAATCACCAATCCTAGCAAGCCCAGCGCAGCCAACACTATATAAAAAACATCGTTAAAGATAAAATCGGGAATAAGCCAGAGCGGGGAGACTTCACCTTTGGTAAAACCCTTTTCGATGCGTTCGTCCGCGCCATAATTGATTTGCCAAAAATCTAGCGACTCTTTCAGCCCCTTGTTGATAAAGGTCAACGGGTCGCTAGTTGCTTTTTGCAAACCAAGCTGATAGCCCAAATTTTCACGGTCTGCCTGATTCTTGACCTTTATCAAATCTTCCGAAACTTTGTGTCCGTTGCGCCCGCCCAACGCTCCCAGGTAAAAATTATAGCCTCCAGTTGTTTCCAGTACCGGACGGCCATACGCAGTGTAATTGTGATAGGCCCAGGGCGCGACAGTTAGCAGGAAAGCTACTAAAATAATCCCAAACGCACCAAGTGCTTGTTTCCATTTTTTTGCTAAGGCCCACCATAACCACACTGCCACAAACGGCAAAAAGCTTAACACCTGCCCGCGCGTCAAACTCGCCAATCCTAGCGTCAGGCCCGCCCCAACCAGCCAGAACCAGTGCCTTCTTGTGCGCGGCCAGAATTGCCCTGTTTGGTTTTCTTCCTCATAGGTATGCAGATAAGCGGTAACGCAATAGATGCTGGCGGTGAAAACCAGCAAAAACAACGTTTCGGTTAGTAGCAGGTAGGGAAAAACCACGAAGGGCCAGGCGAATGCCGCCAGCCCAACTGTCCACAGCGCAGTTCGGCGACCATAGTTGAGCAAAGCGGTGCGATAAAGCAAATAAATCGCGCCCACGCTCATCAAAATTTGCCCGAAACGCACAGCATACAGGTTTGCGCCGATAGTTTGGAAAATACCAGCCAGATACAACACATATAGAGGCGGGCGTACCCAGGTGGCCGTATCATAGAAAGACCAGCCGCGCCCACTTGCCAGCACCGAGCCAATATCGTAGTATTCTTGCTCATCAATCACAAAGCCCTGGTGTGGAATAATCAGCCATATCAGCAAGCGCATGGCAAAAGCCAGCACCAACAGCAAGGTCAGCACCCAATCCAGGTGGAAGACGCTATTTGTGGTTATTCTTGTGTGGGTTTGGGTCGTAGTAATTTCTTGTTTC
>JBBQZT010000057.1:0-38547 GCA_038207455.1 Chloroflexia bacterium | reverse complement strand
GCCGCCTCCAACGCCGGACGCAAAGTTTGCCATTCGTCTGCGGGGATTTCAGTAATCGCCAGCAAATCGTCTTCGCTTGCGCCGCCTTCAAATACAGCCAGCCGGGGCAGCAAATCGCGTTGGGTCTGGCTCAAACGGCGTAGCGAATATTCGAGCGAGGCCAGCAGCGAGGCGTTGCGGCCCGGTTCGTTTTGGTCGGAGAATTTGGGCAGTAGCGCGGCAAAATCGCTTTGAATGCGTTCGAGTGAAATTTCGCGCAAGTTGGGCAGCACTAGCTGGATTGCTAACGGGTGATAATCCAATTGGGCCAGCAAAGCGTTCAACTCCCGGTAAGGGGCGCGGGTTTGGGGAATATCCAGCGTGTCCAGCAATTCGCTTGCCAGGGTGTAGGCATCTTCGGGGTCAAGACCCTCCAGATGTAGATGTTTGACCGTTTTGCCTGGGGCTAATAGCGCGTCCTTGAAGTTTGGGTCGCGGGTAGTCAAAAGTACGCCGTGACCCTGCTTCCGTAGATAGCTCAAAACCTGCCACAACCAGTTGCGCTCAGTCGCCTCAAGTCGGGCCTCACCGTCGGGCAAAATGCTCTCCAGATTGTCGGCGATAAACAAAAACTTGCGGCTGCCTAGCCAGACGTGTAGCTGGCGGGCTGCTTCCAGGGGCTGATACGGGTTGAACTCTGCGGGCGGCGCACCTTGCCAAAAATAGCCAGCCAACTCACTCAAAAAAGCGGTCGCGTCGCCCCCGTGTTCAAACGACACAAAATAAGCCCCGGCGTACATATTGGTGCGCGTCAACCAATCGGCAGCCTCGCGCGTCAGAGTTGTCTTGCCCACCCCGCCAAAGCCGTGTATCAACACCAGCTTACCCTGCCACAACCAGCGTTCCAGTTGGCGCAACTCGTGGGCGCGTCCCACAAAGCCATAGCGCGGCGGTTCGGGCATCCCTGGATTCAACAACTGGCTATTGTCTTTGTGGGAGGGGGTCTTCGACCCTGTGTATGCCGACTGTCCCGATTGTGCCGATGTATCATTGTGTGAGGGGGTCTTCGACCCTGTGTATGCCGACTGTCCCGACTTTTCCGCCGATAGTATCAAGGGTCGTTGCTGGTAAAAATGCGGCAGCCACCAATCTTGCAACTCAATCGGCTTGCCCGCCTCGTCCCCGCTACGCCGCAAAACGTGCCGCCGGGGGTCGTCGTACAAAGCCTGACGCGCTATCTCCTGGGCGACAGGGGCGGCTGTTCCGGCTGCCAACGCCCGGTAAAACGCCTCGACATAGCGGGTCGCACTCGCCACCAACACACTCGCGCTCATCGCCGCCACTCCGTCCAGGCCACTTTGAATCAAGCGGGCCGCGACGCTGCTGGTGGCGGTCAGGGTATCGCCCTTCGCACTCTGACAGGCCGTCAACATCGCCAGCCGCACCCCACTGGACTGTAACACGTTGCCCAACTTCTCGGCTTCCACCAAATCCAGCCCGCCCTCGTCGTTTTCAAACGCCAGCTTGCCTTGCTCCCCGCCCTCCATCGTCAAGCCGTGCGTCGCGCTAGTAGATGGGCCAAAAGTGCCGTGTCCATCGAAATGCAAAATATGAACTGGCGGCTGTTTGGTATCGGCCAACCGTTTTCGCAGAGCAGCCAGCGTGGGCGGGCGCAAAAGCTCCAACGCCATCGTCCCTGCCTCGATTTGCGGCTGCATTTCGTCCAGCAAAGCGCGGGCAATATTGCGCGGGTCAATCCAGCCCACCTTTTCGGGTCGGGCCGTCACCAGCAGCACCCGCAACGGCAACTGAAACGCGGCTTTGGCAGTCTCTTGTTCGCTTTGGGGCAAACGGCGCACAATTGTAACGGGCGACACGGGGCGTAAAACCAAAAACCCCTGCGTATCGTGCAACAACTCCCAGGGCAAACTCAATGCACCCGGCACCTCGCTGACGATACTTAGCTGCCGGGCGTAATCGCCCGCTTTGCTGCGCCACTGTTGCATAATCCGGTCAACCTCTTTGCTATCAAAAACTTTGTCGTAGAGCCGTTCGCCAATCTGTATCAGCAAGGCTTCGGCTTTCTGGCCGCGTTCGGCAAAGCCTTCAAAGGGCCACTCCCAATAATGCTCCAGATACCACTCTAATTCTTCGCGTTCGTCTGGCAGCACTAATGTGTGCAAACGTTCCCCGCTGTGGCTCAAGCCCAATGTGGGGCAACTCAACCCAAAATCGGCCACTGTGCCGGGCGGCGCGTCGGCGGGTGGGGCAGTCAGGGTAATCGCTAAATCCAGTAATTCGGCCATATTTTTAGTCCTTGCCCAAATCTTCCAGGCGGCGCGTCACCCGCTCATCGGCCTTATCCAAATCCGTGCCGGGTTCGCCCGGTTTGCCCACCTTAATTTTGCTGCCCGCGAACTTATCTTTTAGCATATACACCAGGGTAGTCACGGTAATGCCGGATGTGGCAAACGTTCCCACCGTCTCGAAAAACAGCTTCACGTCCTCCATACTGCCAAAAGACGGCGGTGCGGCCACGGTGCCTCCGTAAGGCTCAAGAAATTTCTCCAATTCGGCGCGTAATGCGGTATCGTGGGCGGGTAGCGTCAAAACAAGCGGTTCAGCCATTGCCATACCTCCTAATAAAATTTGTAAATCTGGAAGTTTCAGGAAAAAGACCCACTTTATTATACACAAAAATGGTATCTTTTCAAAAAGCTGATACGGTTGACGAATTGTCACCCTGAACGGAGGCGATGCTGCGTGAAGGGTCTGTTAAGTTCACGAACAGATTCTTCGCTACGCTCAGAATGACAACTTTACCGAATTCGCCACAGTATCAAAAAGTTAGAGCGTGTCTAATAATAGGGTATTGTCACCGTGAACGGAGTGAAGGGTCTGTTAAGTTCACGAACAGATTCTTCGCTACGCTCAGAATGACAACTTTACCGAATTCGTCACAGTATCAAAAAGTTGGAGAGGGGTTCACTTTACGGAGTGAGGTGGCCCGAACCAGTAGCGGTGGGCGCGGGAAAAATATCAGGCGGCGAAGGAGAGACTGTAACCGCGTCGCAAGCGGCGGCGGATCAGCCTGAAAACCCGCTTTTGGGCGGGGGTGGCCTCAACATAATGCTCGGTGCGCGAGAGCAACCGTTCTGACCCGACCCGTCCCCACTGCCGAAAAATAGTGTAATCGTTCCAAAGCGAGGGCTGATAGGTGATAATGTAACGGCGGAAGCAATTCTTGGCCGGATTGTCTTTGGCAAAACCGTAACAGGCAAAAGCGTCGGGTTGGGACAGCCGCGTCGCCACCTCCGACGGTACGTTGACCATATTCGGTAATACTCTAGTTTTCTCTGGCACCGGGGCAGGCACTAAATGGAAAGTTTGGGTCGGTGTATCAGCCCCACTTAAATCGAATAAATCAAAACTGGTTTGAAAACCCTCATCAATAAAATTTTGTTCAGACATACTTTACCCATCACTCTAACTTTCAGACATTATGTTCTAATCTGGCCTTCTGATTATAGCAGTTAATGTATCCCTGTCAAATCGTTTTTGGGCCATATATGCTATAATTGCACGGCAGCTTGAGATTTATTTTGCATTAGAAATAGCCAATTGAAATAGTAAAAGGAGCTAGATAATGGACGATTTTATGAACCAGATGATTGCCAAAACAGGCATCAGCAAAGACCAGGCCGAGAAAGTGATAGCTTTCCTCAAAGAACACGCTACGGAAGTACCAAAGCTTTTGGGATCGGCGGGTATTGCCGATAAATTGCCCGGCGGTTTGGGCGGGATGTTCGGCAAGAAAGATTAGCTTTTAGAAAGGGTTGAAAGTGGCAAATGCGGACGATTTGGCGCGTGGGGTGGTAGAGCAGTTAAGCGAAGATGAGACTTTACGTGGTGATTTGACCGACGACGGTTTCAACCCGCTCCTGGAATGGGCCACAAACTCCGCCATAGCCTATGCTAAAACTTTACCTCAAGATGCTAAGGCCGACGAAGCTATGCAGACTTACGGCGGGCGGCTCAAAGGAGTAATTCAGTCAGTGGTGGCGGCAGCGGACGCGGGTAAAATTGGGGAGGTCAGCGAATTGTTGGATTTTCAGATGGCAGATGTTACTCAAACTCGTCAAAAACTGGTCGCTCTAAAGCTGGCCTCGGACGCGGCAGATGACAATACTATCGCAATAACCAAAGTGTTGGCCGACGCATCAAAAAGTCCGCCTCCCTCTTTGCTGCATCGGCTCGGTTTGGGCAGCCGCCCCAAAAAATAATTTAAGCTCAATACCGTTCAAATAATGTTTTTTATTGCAGGCGGCGCGTCCCCGCGCCCGCGATGCTGCCAAATTTAGATACGGTGCGGGCGCGGGGACGCGCCGCCTTCAGCTTATTGCAATGCTATTGCATTTAAGATTCGATTGGGTGATTAAATATGAAACGTTCAAATCAGAATATACTTGCCCTGGTAGTTTTTGTGGTGATAGCTCTGTTTGCGATTGGCGGCTATCTTTTTTATCAAAACTCGCTCAACAATCCAGCCACCCCGACTCCCGCTGCCGCCGTTGTAGCTGGTGACGATAATGAACAGCAGGCAGCTAACGGCGGACGCGATACCGGGCCGACCCCTGTTCCCGGTAGCAGCCCCGTCGCTATTGGCAAAGATGGTTCGGTCAAGAACGATTGGTACGAGTTACATTTCACCAGCCCGATTTATCCCAACGACCCCAAAAATCATCAAGGCGGTCTGGATACCTATTTGGTGACGCTGATGAATAAGGCTACCAAAACCCTGGACGTGGCGGATTACGATTTTGATTTGGCCGACGTTGCTGATGCGATGGTGCGGGCCAAAAGTCGCGGCGTACAGGTGCGTATGGTCACTGACAGCGACACCATCAATAATATCAAAAACCAGCCCATTCAGGACGCGCTAGGTAAGCTCAAGAAAGCTGGTATCACTTATATTGGGGATAATCGCGGCCCGATTATGCACAATAAATTCACCGTGGTTGATAAACGCTATATTCAGACCGGCTCCTGGAATTATACCGATGGCGACACCTACCATCTTAACAACAATATGATTATCATTGACAATGCACAACTGGCCCAAAACTACAGTGTAGAGTTTGAGAAGATGTTCGTAGCTAAAACCTTTGGTAATAACAAAGCCAAAGGCGTACCCAACCCGGTTTTAACCATCAACGGCACTAAAGTGGAAAATTATTTCGCCGCCGAGGATGGAGTAGTCCAACATATTATAGACACAATTAAAACTGCCAAACAAAGTGTTTATTTCCTGGCTTTTTCCTTCACCCAAGACGATATCGGCAAGGCTATTATGGATAAAGCCAAAGCGGGCCTCAAGGTGGGCGGCGTTTTCGAGACTACTGGCTCTAACACTCCTTATAGCGAGTACGGCAAAATGAAAAAAGCCGGACTGGATGTTTATACCGATGGCAACCCCTGGGTGATGCACCACAAGGTTATTATTATTGACGAGCAGATAGTGATTTTCGGTTCGTTCAATTTCAGCGACAACGCCAACACTCAAAATGATGAAAACCTTTTGATTATCTATGATGCGACTTTGGCGAAGGCATTTAAGGCGGAATATGACCGGGTGTTAGCTCTGGCGAAGAACCCACCTACCAAAAAGACTAGCAAAACTTAAATCACTACAATTGGCATTTGGTAGTCTGGAATGTTATAATCACCACGTTAAACGATAAGGAAAAGTAAGCAGTAAGCGAAAGGACTTTTGGCGCGATGAGCGATAACCCAAATAGACCAACTGAGCCAAGCCAGCCTGGTGAAAAGGAAGGTACTGCCGCCGAATTTGGCACGAACCCTCCTACAGCCAGCACCCCCACCGTGATGACAGCGCAAGCACCCAAGCCGGAAACCCAACAAACCCAAACTCCGGTTAAGGCCGAGCCGCAACGGGCCATGCCGCAGGGATTGACGCAGGCTGTGGACAAAAGCCAGTTGAACTACCCTAACCCGCACCCTAGTATGCAGATGAACCCATTTCAATCGGGCCATAATTACAACCAGGTCTCGCAATCCGACAACTTCTTTACCCTGGTGCTAGATAGTTCGCAACATATCCATGATGCTATCGCTTATTTTAGCGAAGAAAAAAATCGTAATCGTTACACCTATGATCAACAGCAATTGATTATCAGCCGAATCGTGCGGGCCTGTCAGGAATTTGGAATTGAGCTTGAAGGAGTAAGCAACCGCTTTGCCACTTAAAAAGGATTACTAACCAATTATGATGCGTGCTGATTTGTATGCCGATATTTACGCTAAAGAAAATACTTACTGGTGGCACGTGGGTAAACGGTTGTTGGTGCAAAGTGTGATTAGTCGGTATTTCAAGCCTTCTGCGTCTGACTCTACCCCTGTGCGGGTGTTAGACGTGGGCTGCGGAGCGGGCCGTGTGTTGCAAATGCTGTCCGAATATGGACAGGTTTATGGTACAGATTTATCTTCGCTGGCTTTAGAGTTTTGTCGTAAGCGCGGTTTTGAGGGAGTTTGTCAGGCCGATATTATCGAAGGTTTGCCCTTCCCCAACGCGACTTTCGACTTGATTACCGCTTTGGACGTGGTAGAGCATTTGCAGGACGACGCGGCTGGTTTGCGTAACCTCTGGCAAGCTCTCAAGCCCGGCGGTCTGCTAGTGGTCAGCGTTCCAGCGTATCAGTTTATGTTCAGCTACTGGGACGAAATGTTGGGTCATCAACGCCGCTATACCCAACATAGTTTGTTGACCCGGCTGGAACAGGCTGGTTTTGTAGCCGAGAAAAGCAGTTATACCAATACGGTGACTTTGCTGCCCGCAGTCACCTTCCGGCTGTTCAAAGGTATCTGGTTGCGAGTGCGGCCCACCGTAAAGCCACTTAGGGCCGGATACGTGGCAGTCAACGAGGCGGAAACCGACTTTGTGGACTTGCCCGCGTCACTCAACCACCTGCTAATCAAGGTTTATGAGCTTGAAGCTGCTTTGGTGCGCGTTACCCGTTTGCCTTTTGGCTTGGCGGTGCTGGTCGCCGCCCGCAAGCCGTTGTCGCAGATGGCATCGGTCAACCATACTGAGGCTGAAGCGATGGACAAAGTTTTAACGCCTCTCAAAATTAAGGCATAAAAAACTTGAAATCCCTCAAAGGTTGTGGTATAGTACCCACCACAACCAAAAACAACCCGCACCCGGTTACAAGCACCAAAGTTAAGTGACCGCTTTATTGCAAAGGTTAAAGCGAAACGGTTGTGCCTTAAAATCCGAATAGCAAGTTTTTATAAAATGCCGAGATAGCTCAGTTGGTAGAGCATGCGACTGAAAATCGCAGTGTCCGCAGTTCGATCCTGCGTCTCGGCATCTTTTTATTTTATACCTTGTCTTTTCCCACCTCTATAGGGTAGAATATAGCCTGTCTATAACCGATTTTTGGCGATTTCAGGAGTAGTAAGTTAGTTGTACAGGCACAAGCTTAATTTCAAAACGTGGAGATTTGGATTAGTCGTTATAATGTTGGTTCTTTTGTTGACTGCGTGCGAGAGGGAGGCTACTCCTACCTCTTTACCTATTATTAAAACCACATCATCTACTACTTTAAGTAGCTCAGTAAGTAGCTCAGTAAGTAACAACCAAAGTACCCAGATTTCTAGCAATGGTAATACGAGTGCAGCGAACACAAATATTGTGACTGTAGCCGCCAGCACCCCTACGCCGCCAGCCCAACTAATCGGCCCAACTGTTGGGGCAAATGGTCAAATTACAGTCAACGCCCCGCCTGCCGATGGCAAAAGTGTGAGTGGGCGTTTTTATTGGATTAAGGGTGGGGCAGATATTTGGATGGGTGGCGCAGGGGCGGGCAAGGCTTTATCCAACAGCAGTTTGGGCGGCCAATTATTGTTACCCGTACCGAGCGGTGGTTTGCAAAAAGACCCGATGCTTGCACCAGATGGCACGCTGCTGGCTTATGCCTACTCGCCGCCACCATATTTGGACGCGGCTGGCACACCCATCTTTGGCGAAGATATTTACCTGCTAGACCTGGCAACCAAAAAACCCCAAATGCTGGTCAAACGGGCAGACCCCGAAGAATTTTTGGAATATCCTTCCTGGTCTGCCGACGGTCAAACGCTTTTTTTTGCCAGCCGTGCGCCCCTACGTGAGAATAACCGGGTGGTTGGTAGCAAGCTGATGATTAGCAGCTTCAATTTGAAGACCCAGCAACGCCAGGATTTGACCAAAGATGGCAGCGAACCGTTCCCGTTGTCCGATGGTAAAAGCCTGGTTTATGTTGGGATAATGGCTTCCGACGATACCTATGCCTATAGTCTGCGGATTTTGGATTTGCAAACCAAACAATCGCGGGTACTGCTTACCGACAAAGAGAACTTTTTTGGTTTCCGTGCGCCGCGCCCCTCGCCGGACGGCAAAACTATTGTGTTCGCGGGTATTGGTGGCCCGGACGAAGTGCCACTTGCCAATCCACCAGTCGCCAATAACCAACCCGCTCCCGCCCTTACCCCTACAGTTAAAAAGCCCGGAAGTGGGCCGCTACAAAATTTCGGTTTGTTGATTTTCGGTTTGGCTGGCAAAACAGATAGGGTTAAGACAGCGGGGGCAGAAATGCCAGACTTGCACGGGCTGCCTTACGATTTGTGGGAGATAAAGCCCGGTGGGGACGGTTTGCACCGTTTGACTACCCTTTTCGAGGACGAGCCGATTGCCGCGTGGTCAAAAGACGGTCAGCACCTCGTATTTCTGACTGGTAACGGTCTTTACACCTGCAACGCCGATGGAAGCAACCTTAGCAAAAAGTCGGACGAAGGGGCGCACGGCGGCTTCACCTGGCAACCTTGATACAGTGATGATTTTCTTAGAAAGAGCATTATAAAAAATGGAATTAAACGAAGAATTGGCGGCGCGAGTGAGTGCCATTATGTCGGTGGCCCGGACGGGTCTGGCCTGGAGTCCCGAACTTTACGAACGCGAACGCTACGAGCGCATCTTAGACCTGACCGCGCAACTGGCCCAACTCTTAACCTCTACTGTTAGTGATACGCCACCCCTGGTAGCCGAAGAACTCAAACGGGGCTGGCTGGCCCTGGTTACGCCCGGCGCACCCGGCTATGTTACACCCAAAGTCAGCACGGGGGCGGCCTGTTTCGACTCCGATGGACGCATTTTGTTGGGTAAACGGGGCGACAGTGGTTTGTGGTTCATCCCGACGGGCTGGCAGGAAGTCGGTCTGACCCCCGCCGAAAATGTAGTCAAAGAAGTGCTGGAGGAAACTGGTATCGAATGTCGGCCCATGCGTCTAATCGGCGTGCGCGACACCCGTTTTTACCGACGGAGCCAGAATAGCCCCACCGTCGTCAACGCCAACCCCGCTGCCATTCACAACATCGCCATCACTTTCTTATGTGAGGCTTTGAGCAGCGAAATTAAGGTTCACCCGCTCGAAACCCAGGAAGCGGGCTTTTTCAGCGAGGCCGAAGCCCTCAAAATCTTGTATCCGCCCTCGCATCTCTTTATCCAACAGTGCTTCCAGGCGTGGCGCGGCGAAATTACCGAACCCTACTTTGACCAGCTCGAACCCGTCGTATAGCTATTCACCGCCGCCACCAGTTGACGGCGCAGAGGACGCAAAGATTTAAGCAGGATGTAGCTGTCAAATCGGTTTTTGCGTTTGACCGCCAATGGATAAATCCATCGTCTATACAACCCAAACACGTTGAAACGTGTTATTGAACGGCTTGACAACCCACTTTATTGAGTTTGGGTTGTATAGACGACGGTTGCCTGCACCCGGCACTGATGGATTGGAGTAACAGCCGCACAAATAACCGACGCAACCGTTCTCCGTATCTCTGTGGCGCAATCATGGCCCTGGAAATCCGTTGTTTACAAATCGGTTTTTTCCGCTATAATCAGGCTAGAACATTTCTTTGAGATGTGTTAATAGTGAAATGAGCTAATAAGCAGAAGGAGCGAACTCGATGTCGCAATACCCAAATCAACAACCCCCCTACGGGCAACCCCCGCAAGGTCAGGGCCAACCCCCTTATCAGCAGCCAGGCCAACCGCAGTACGGCCAGCCACCCTATCAACCCGGTCAGCAGCCCCCCCAACAACCTTATGGGCAACCCCAATCCGGCCAGTTTCAGCCGCAGTACCCCACGCCCCAGCAATCGTCTTATGGAGACCAGACCCAAATTGCCCAGCCGCAGCAGTATCAGCCGCAACCGCAATATCAACCTCAGCCCCAACCCCAGCCATTTCAGAATGCAGTGAACAGCTTTACCGCTCCGGCCCAAACTGTGCAGTTCAACCCGCAGTCGGCAGTGGCGATTTTCCTGGCCTATATCTTTTTGGTAATATTTGGCCCGACACCCATTCTTAACCTGACCAACATCGGCTCTATTTATGGCCTTAACGGAGGCAGCGTTGATGTTAGTTTTAACTTTGCAGGGGTGCTACCTATCGCCGGGGCGTTGATAGTATTTTTGCTGGAGAAAAACAACAGCTTTGTACGGTTTCACGCGGCCCAGGCTCTGGTTTTTAGTATCGCCTGGCTAATTCTCGGTTTCATCATCGGTTTGCTGGAGGCGGTCAATACACGAATATTCCTTTATTTAGGCGAATTTTTGTTTATTGCCTATGTCTTTATCGTGGCCTACGTCATTTACCGGGCTGCCTACAAAAGTGAAGTTTATAAGCTGCCCGTCGTGGGTCAATTGGCTCAAACTATGGCAGGCAACCAGCCTATCACCCAATAGTTAGCTTTCGTCCAACTCCTGGGACAACAGTTCGCGGCGGTACATACTAGCATACAAGCCATTGGCGTGTAACAACTGCTGGTGTGTACCCCGCTCCACTACTCCCCCGTCCGCCAGAACCACAATTTGATTACAGTCTTTGATGGTGCTGATGCGCTGCGAAATCAGCAAACTGGTGCGCCCTTCCAATACGTGGCGTAGCTGGCCCAAAATCTCCGATTGAGTTTGGGTATCAATGCTGCTGAGAGCGTCGTCCAGGATTAAAACTGCCGGGTCACGCATCACCCCACGCGCAATAGCGGCGCGTTGCTTCTGGCCGCCCGAAAGCGTCACCCCGCGTTCGCCAATCATCGCGGTCAGACCACCCGGAATTTGCGGTAAATCTTTACTCAGGCGGGCCGTATTGGTGGCCGCTTCCACCTCCCCCGACGTAAATTGTGGCACTCCAAAGGCGACGTTTTCCTGGAGTGGCAGCGAAAACAAGAAGGTATCTTGTGGCACATAACCCAAACTGCGTCGCAAAGCCTCCAGCGACAATCGCGTCACTGGCACGCTGTCCAGCAAAACCTCGCCTTCCTGGGGGTCATAGACGCGGGCCAGCAAATTGACCAGACTGGTTTTGCCTGCCCCGGTTGGGCCAACGATAGCACAAGACGTACCCGCCGGAATCTGGAAACTGACATGGCGCAAAGCCCACACCTCGCCATATTTCAGACCAACGTTAAGAAATTCGATGTCACCCCGCACCGTTTCCAGAACTACTGGCTCAATAGGCGACTCGATTTTAGATTTGATATTCAGCACTTCTAAAATACGGGTCATCGAAGCCATCCCCTGCTGATACAAATTGACTACCCAACCCAGGGCAATCATCGGCCACGACAGCAGCAACAAATAGCCGTTGAATTGGACGAACTGACCCAGGCTGATATGCCCCTGGATTACTTCGCCCGCGCCCACGAACAAAATAAAAGCGTCGGCCAGACCCAAAATCAAAAACATTAGCGGCCACAACAAGCCACTTAGCTGTACGTACTTCAGGTTATCTTTGATATAGTCGCGGTTCTTTTGGGCAAATTCCTCGATTTCCAAATCTTCCTGCACATACGCCTTAATCACCCGAATACCCGAAAAGTTTTCCTGGGCGTGAGTGGATAAATCGGCAAATTTGGCTTGCACCTTTTGATAACGCAGGTGCATCTGGTGGCCCGTCACCCAAAAAGCGATGCTGACAAAAGGCAACACCACCAGATTAATCAGAGCCAGGGGAACGCTGATGCTAAACATCAAAATCATCGCCACCACGAAGAAAAACACTGTATTCACCACGTTGCCGATACCCATACCTACGAAGTTACGTACCTGGTTCAAATCGTTGGTGGCCCGGCTCATCAAGTCGCCCGTATGGATAGTTTGGAAATAGCCCTGGTCAAGCGTCTGAATATGGCGGAACAAATCAGCCCGCATATCAAATTCCACCCGCCGCGACATTTGGGTTATCAAAAAACGGTAGCCGAACCGCACCACTCCTTCAGCGATGGCTAGAATCATAATAACGGCTATCAGCAAACCGAGGCGGTTGTCATTAGTCTGGTTGTTCAGGAGTTTTTGGATATTATCTACCGCCGCCCCTAACAAGGCTGGTTGTACCAGAGCGAACCCGCCGCCAGCAAAAACCAATAATATGCCAAAGATAGTAGTGACTTTGTAGCGGGCAATATATTTGTATAAAGCTGTCGCTTCGCGCATCAGAAATCCCATTTCAAAGTTAGCAGTTGTCAGCCGTTAGTTATCAGTTAAAACCCATATTATTAAGAAACGGTAGGCGGCGCGTCTCCGCGCCGCCTACCGTAAAAATTATTGTCTGATTTTACCGCGCTCCGACCAGGGCGTATTTTTGGACAAAGTGGCCGATGCGTTCCAGAGCTTCCTCAATTTTGGGCATACTGGTGGCGTAACAGGCCCGAATATGACCCACGCCGCTTGTCCCAAACGCTGCACCCGGCACAACGGCGACTTTTTCCTCAAACAGCAGCTTTTCGCAGAAATCTTCTTCATCCATACCAGTGCTTTTGATGCTTGGGAAGGTGTAGAACGCCCCCTTTGGCTCGAAACAGGCCAACCCCATATTGCGGAAGCCGGCTACCATCACCTGACGGCGGCGGTCATATTCAGCCACCATCGCCTGTACCGACTCCTCGCCGTTTTTGAGAGCTTCGATAGCGGCGACCTGCCCAGCGGTGGGGGCGGACATAATTGAATACTGGTGAATTTTGACCGAAGCAGCGATAATATCCGGTTCGCCACACATATAGCCAATCCGCCAGCCTGTCATAGCGTAAGCTTTGGAGAAGCCACCCAGCGTCACGGTGCGTTCCTTCATACCGGGCAGGGCCGCAAAACAAACGTGTTCAGCGTTGTAAGTCAGGCGGTCATAGATTTCATCACTATAAACCAGCAAATCGTGTTTGGTGGCGAGAGTTGCTATTTGCAAAGCGCGTTCACGGGTCAAAATTGCACCCGTCGGGTTGTTAGGGTAGCCCAGCAGCAGAACTTTGGTGCGCGGCGTGATGGCAGCTTCGAGAACGGCTACGTCGGGCTGAAATTCATCGGCTTCGTAAGTTGGCACAAACACCGGAGTCGCTCCTGCGAAAATCACTGACGGCGCATACGAAACAAAACTCGGTTCGGGAATAATAACTTCGTCGCCCGGTTCAAGCGTCGCCAGACACAGCGTTTGCAACGCCTCGCTCACCCCCACTGTTATCAAAATCTGGTTGCGCGGCTCGTAGCGCACATTATAAAGTCGGTCAAGGTGTTCGGCCACCCCTTCCCGCAGTTCCAAAAGCCCGCTATTGCTGGTGTATTGGGTCAGGCCGTTTTCAATCGAACGAATGGCGGCCTGCCGAATGTTATCCGGGGTCACAAAGTCCGGCTCACCCACTCCCAAAGAAATAACGTCTTTCATAGTAGCCACTATATCAAAAAATTTGCGGATACCGCTCGGTGGCACGGCTTCAATCCGTCTGGAAACAAAATTTCTCATGCTTTAATCCCCACTCCTTGTTCAAATTCTACCCATTCCTGTGGTTCGTCTTGCTTTTTATTCAGCTTCAAGGGCAAATTATACACCAACAGCAGGGTTCGTGTCGCAGCTATAGCTGTTAGCCATAGGTTATCAGCCGTCAGTTAAAACCAAGACTAGGGATAAACTGAACGGCTGAGTGTGGGAGATTGCGCGGGTACCCCCTGGGTGTGGTTGCCGCCAATGGACTGCCTTTGTAACAAGTGGCCTGTGTGACATTGCTCCGCCAATGGACTGCGGACAAAGACATCGGCTGGCGGAGCCGCTGCGCGTCCCACAAGTAGGCTCTGAGACATTGCTCCGTCAATGGACATTAGTGGCCCAACCTATAGATTCGGTTTGTGGTATGCCCAGGGTTGCAAGGCTTCAAAAGCTGCCGCCGCTTTTAATACGCCCCTATCGTCCCAACGTCGCCCCACGATTTGCAAACCAACGGGCAAACCAGCCTCGGTAAAACCGCACGGCACACTGGCGGCGGGCTGACCTGTCATATTAAAGGGGAAAGTAAAGGGTGTCCAACCCAACCCATCCGTAGGTTTTCCGGCCAGTTCGGTTGGGAAATCAATGGTTACGTCGAAAGCGGTTTGGGGCATAGTCGGAGTAAGCAGCAAATCGTATTTGGTGAAGAAGCGGCGCACAATATCCCAAAAAGCCTGCCGTTGCAATAAAGCGTTGCCGTAAGCGATGCCCTCAAAGGTGCGTTGACCGCGTTCGATTTGTTCCAGCAAACCAGGGTCTAACAAAGCGGCAGTGGTAGGCAAGTTAGAGGCGAGGCTGGCAAGTAAACCTCCGTAAAACAGCAGGTCAATTATTTCGGCGGGTGAATCGAAACCAGGGTCAACGGCCTCGACTTCCGCGCCTAATTCGGCAAAACGTTGGGCGGCACGAGCGGTCAAGGCTGCCACTTCGGGTTCAACTGGCACGTAGCCAAAATCCGCGCTCCAGGCAATCCTCAAGCCTTTGAGACCGTCCCGCGCCCCAGCCTCGCACGCCGCTACGTAATCGCCGTTTTCGGCGGGCAGCGAATAGCGGTCTCGTTCGTCCGGCCCGGCTAACACTTCTAATAGCAGAGCGGCATCACCCACCGTGCGCGTCATCGGCCCAACGTGTGAAAGGTCGCCCAGCGCACTGGCTGGATACAGCGGTACGCGGCCCAGCGACGGTTTGAGCGCGAAGATGCCCGTGTAGCTGGCTGGTATCCGTACCGAACCGCCCCCGTCCGTTCCCAACGCCAGCGGCCCTAGCCCCGCCGCCACTTCCGCACTCGCCCCGCCGCTCGAACCACCCGCCGTTTTGCTCAAATCCCAGGGGTTACGAGTGGGGCCAAAAATACGGTTGTCGGTGCTACCTGTCCAGCCAAATTCGGGCGTGTTGGTTTTGCCCAAAATAACCGCCCCCGCCGCCTTGACCCTCTCCACCGAAGGCGCATCTTCGTTAGGTACGCTATCTTTATACAGCAACGAACCGCGTGTGGTGCGTATCCCTTTGGTAATAATCAAATCCTTGACCGAAACGGGCAGACCCAACAGTTTGGCCGAGACTGGTATTTCGCCACTCATAAAAAGAGCTTCGGCAGCCCGCGCCCCCTCCATCGCCAGTTCGGGCGTAAGTGTGCAGTAAGCGTTTATTTTGGGGTTTACCTGAGCAATCCGTTCCAGGAAAGCGGCAGTCAGTTCGACAGGCGAAATTTCTCTGGCCCGTAGCAGTTTCGCCAACTCTTGGGCCGGGGTGTAGCACAAATCAGTATTATTCATCCTTTTATCCTTTTTAGCTGTCAGCTATCAGCCATTAGCCAGCAGCCCAGAACATCAGTTTGCTCAATCCTGAGTAGTTCCAGACTAATTGCCCGTAGCTCGTGGCTCGTAGCTCCCTTACGCCACACAATGCACCGGGTGGCCGCTATAGGTTTGCATTTCCATTGCGATCTGGGCCAGGGGCAACGGTGCGCCAAAGGGTTCGCCGCGCAGTTCGGAGTAGGCCCGATGTAGATTGCCCACAATCCGTTCCGCGTCGTTTAAACCTGCAAACTGGCCCAAATCGGTCTGACGAGCCAACTCCAGCGGTTCAAGTCCGGCCTCAAAACCGCGTTTGGCGGTGTCCTGAATAAGATGCAAATACTGAGCCACTTCATCAAAACATTCAAGGCTGCAAACTGGCCCGTGACCCGGTACAATCGTGGTAGCACCCAGGGCGCGAAGCCGCTCTAGCACGGCGAAATAGGGGGCAATCGCGCCTTGCAACACAAACGGAGTGCAGTTTTTGAAAATTAAATCTCCGGTGAAAAGCAATTGGCGAGCGGGTAACCAAGCCACTACGTCGCTGGTGGTGTGCGACGGGCCAACATAAAATAGTTCGATTTTGAGGTCATCCACATAAACGTTGAGGCGGTCTTCAAAAGTCACGAAAGGCGGCGCAACTGTGATTTCGCCCCAATTGGCCGTAGGGAAAAGCGGTTTGAGGGCCAATCCGGTAGCAATAACTCCCTGGCGACACTTTTCGTGGGCTATCACCGTCGCCAGGGGCAAGAAAAAGCTGTTGCCATAGGTGTGGTCGCCGTGAAAATGGGTGTTAATCAGGGTGCGGATCGGCTTATCGGTTACGCTACGAATAGCCTCGATAAAGGCTTGGGTGCGCGGCTCAGTACCACAAGTATCAATCACCGTTACCGCGTCCGCTCCCACCACAAAGCCCGTATTGTTTAGCATCCAGCCCCCGTCCGGCTGAATATAAGCAAAGATACCGTCCCCAACTTGTTGCAAGCGAGGCGGCTCTGGTTTGAAATCCCAGGTATGATGGTTTGAAACCCCATTATTTACTGCTGTAGTCACGTCTTTGCTCCTTCTCCGCAGTGAGGCGGTGCATTGCTTTTCTAATATATACATTATACTGTAAAATCCTAATTGGCACGGTTAGATGCCGCCTGGAACAGAACCATTGTAAGGTGAGTGCAAAGCGTTACTTCTATAGAACTGGATACTGTGAATGACCAGGCAAAGCCTCCGCTATACAACCCTGCGGGCCGTGATAATGCGGATACGAGCTTGCAATGGCCCTGCTTACTATTAAAGTTCTAATTTGACAATCTGAAAGCTCTTGCTATAATAATCAGGTCTATAAGACAGAAATCTCCAGTCTAGCAAAGCCAATGAGATAAAAAACCTTTAATGATTAGACCGTCAAAAACTAATTTTGTGTTAGACAAATTGTTTCCGTCTCCGCCCACCTATGGTCAACTAAAACCAGCCCAACAACAACGTTTGCAAATAATATGGTCAGGAGTGGCTATCTTCCTGGCCGCTTTGGTATTCTTAGGGTTACTGCTGCTAACAAAAAACGAAACCACCTTACCCCTTTCGATCACACCACCGTCCGCGCCCACTGCCCAAAATACCGCGCCGGGCCAGCCCCTTGAGCTAAAAATCGCTGCTAAAGATTTCAAGACTGACCCCAATCTGACCGTCGTGGCCGGAAAAGTCGCAAGCGATAGCAACCTGTTGACCGTGCGTTTAGAGGTAGGCGGACAAATCGTCAAGAATAGTTCAAATTTGATTGTTTATCAGGTGGCTTTTGATACGGATCAGGATAGCAGTACCGGCTTTCAATACCCTCATGCCGGAGTAGGAGCGGAATACCTGGCTGATTTTGACTCACAAGGCAATGGGCTTTTGTTGCATTGGCTGTCAATAGAACATCGCTTCGAGACCATTGTCGGTGGGATTAGCCAGAAGCAGCTAGATGCTAAAACCCTGTTTTTTGAAGTGTCACGAGCGGCGTTGGGCTTCCCCACCGAGCTAAACATGGTTTGGCTGGCGGCGGATAACCAGAATAAAATCCAAACCTTCTTGCCCGAAAGCGGTTATGTGCATTACAAGCTGGCAGCGCAAGGTCTGGCAGCGGCAGCAGATGTGCGCCCACTATGGCCGCTCACGCTTAATTACAGTCAAACCAGACAGGCTAACTCGGTGGAATTGCGCCAAACTCCCAATGCTGCACTCAATCCCGACTACGATATTGTCTATGCTAGAGTGATTTTTGACGCGACCATTATCACGGCTACTATGCAGGTAGCGGGCAAAATCGAAACCCAACCCACCAACAGGGCTGGGGTGGCTTATTACCAACTCTTGCTCGATACCGATAACAGTTCCAGAGGGAATTTTTCGATCAACCGTTTAGGTTTGGACGCGAAGTATCTGGCTGACTACGACTCGAATGGTTTTAGTTCGATTTTACATTGGTTGCCTAAATCTGCGAATTTTGAAGGTGTGAGTGGCTTACTTACCAGCGTTAGTGCCAACACCATTACCTTTACGCTGTCCCTGGCAACTATAGGCAACCCGACCAGCATCAATTTTGCATTTGTGGCCCAGGATAACCGCCTTTCACAGCAAAACTACTTGCCTGACCTGGCTAGTGCCTTGCTCATTAGCCCACTCTCAAACGTCGCCTCTGCCGGGTCTGCTGCCGATAATTCGCTCAATCTGGAAGCTAAAGACGGTTTTCTAAACGTTACCCTGAAAGCAGCCACCCCAATAGACTTTAGCAGCCAGTCCCAGGCTTCATACCAGTTATTGTTAGGCAATCCGCTTACTCAAACCACTGCTTTGACCACCACCGCTATCATTCCCAACAATGTGATTGCGCCTCAGTTACAGGTTTATTATAAAGTGGTTTATACGCCAAACCTATCCACCACAAAAGCTCAACTTTGGGGCTGGTCAGAACAAAATCAGGCTTTTGAAAATTTACAATCGCTGGAAGCTACCGCCCAGGGTGATACCTTAGGGCTAAAAGTGCCACTGACCGTAATTGGAAGCGGGCCAGTTGGTTACTACCTCCAAACTTATAGCCCGCAAAACGGTTCTAGCACGCTTTTCCCACAGTCCGCACCAGGCCGTCTGCTGCTTCCCGGCTCGTCCCACTTTACCCTTACTCCTGCGCTGGCTCAAGATAGCTCTACTATCTCAACTACCCTGATTTCCCAGGTGGATTTGCAAAATAACAGCACTGCCACCGCTTTCTCGCTCAAAACCACCCAACCTATTCCGGCTGCCATCAGCCCGGTTGATTACACCTCATTCCAGTTTTGGATTGACCAGGACGCTAACCCGCAGACGGGTCTGGTTGGTTTACACCCGGCCCTCGGTATAGATTATTTGCTTAAATTTGATAGTCGTCTGGATACAAAGCAGGTGCAGGTTTATAATTACGATAAAACTACCAAAGGGCTGGTTCTGATTCAGGTCGTTCCGGCCCAGGTGGGGACTGACCGCCGACAACTAAGTTTCGAGTTGCCATCTGGTCTGCTCAATGGCGACAACTTTCGGTTGGTAGTCTATGCGAGTATGCCTGCCGCCAACTTGACCCAAATGCTACCAGCGGGAGGCCAGAATTTCGCGCAAATCAATTTCCAGACTCCCACCAACGCCCAAACGCTAACAAGTGCAAACGGTATTAGTGGTGGCCCGGCCTGGCTGGATTTGAAAACGTTTGGCCTTAAATACGACAACTTTTTTGTGAAGGGTGATTTCAGCCTGGCTGCCTTGCCTCAAGCAGGAGATCGGGCCAACTATACCATTAACCTGACCGCTTACACATCAGACCCGAAAGCTTCCGTTACTACAGCAAAGTTTTTGCCAACTTACTACGTTATCAACTATGATACGGAGCTAGACCGGGCCATCTTGAAACGCTGGTCTGATAGCAGCCAGACCTACGAATTGGTATCTCAGGTTGATCGAGTGTTGAACGGGTCGCAAAACACTATCGAATTGCGTTTACCCTACACGCTACTTGGTCAACCTTCCTACGTTACCTATGTAGCAGGTGTCGGCAGTCAAACCAGTAACATAATCTTACCCGATTCTGGCAACGCTGCCAGTGCTGTTCCGACGCTCAACCAGTCAGTAGCAACTTTTTATTTCAAAAGTCCCACCACCAATTCTTTTAGTGCGCTAACCAATATGAAACAAAATTCGTCTCCGCAACGTTGATTCTCGTTAGCAGTTGTTTTGGCTAAACTCCAAAGAAGCAGTTAAGCATAATTAGTGAGTGGATGAGCTTGCGCTAATCAGTTCCGTGTTATATGGTGGTTTATTTAACTCGAAAGAGCGACACAAAAGATGAAAAAACTGTCTGTAATTGTACCTTGTTATAAGCAAGAGCTAACTATTTGTGAGGACATTATTTCAATCGAAACCGTGTTGAAACAAATTCGGCTCGACTATGAGTTAATCTTGGTTGTGGACGGCTTTTTAGACCGTAGCTATGAAGAAGCGGTACGGCTAAGTTCTGACCATGTCAAGGTTGTAGGATACAAAGTCAATCGCGGTAAAGGCTACGCGGTGCGGTTTGGGATGGCGACTGCTACTGGAGACTTGATTGCCTTTATTGATGCCGGAATGGATTTGAACCCCAATGGTTTGTCAATGCTGCTGGAACATATGGAGTGGTACAACGCTGACATTATAATTGGCTCGAAACGTCACCCGGTTTCACAAGTTTACTACCCACCCTTACGTCGTTTGTATAGCATCGTCTATCAAATTATGGTTTTCTTCTTGTTTGGCTTGAAAGTGCGCGATACTCAGGTTGGCCTTAAAGTGTTTCGGCGAGAAGTTTTGGCCGACATCATGCCACGCTTGCTAGTCAAGCGGTTTGCCTTTGATGTCGAGATGTTGAGCGTGGCCCATCGTTTAGGCTACAAACGTATCTTTGAGGCTCCTGTCCATCTAACCCATCATTTCAAAAGCAGTATTAATCGCCGGGCTATCTTTAACATGATTGTGGATACGGCCGCTATTTTTTATCGTCTGCGGCTGTTGCACTATTATGATAATGCCAATGCCGAGAAGTGGCGGGTCCAGCCCGAACTGATCTTAAAAGTGATCAATCGTCACAATATAAGCGAAACTGTGTTATTACAACCTATTTTAGAGCATAATGAAGATACTAATCTTAAATTGGCGTGACCGCAAAAATCCCAAAGCGGGCGGGGCTGAAGTTGTCACCGAAGAAATAGCTGCCCGCTGGGTGGGATGGGGACACCAGGTCACTTTGTTTACGGCTTCGTTTCCTGGTGCGTTGCCCGAAGAAAATATTAACGGTGTGCAAATAATCCGGCGGGGCAGCCAGGCTAGTGTGCATTGGCAGGCTTTCCGGTATTATCGCAAACATTGGCGCGGTTACTTTGATGTAGTAATAGATGAAATTAACACTATCCCTTTTTTCACCCCGCTTTACGTAAAAAATGGGGAAAGAAATTTCAGCTATTTTAACCAGCTTTGTCGAGAAATATGGTTTTATGAGGCACCTGTTCCTAAGCCGTTAGCTGTTCTAGGTTATATTTTAGAGCCGCTTTACCTGCGACCTTATCGTAAGCTGCCCGCCTTAACCATATCTGACTCAACTAAACAAGACTTAAATAAGCTGAAAATTTGGGACGTGCAAGTTTTTCCAATGGCAACTGAACTGCTTCCATTCGACACCCTGTCAGTTAAAGCTGAAACAGCACGTTTTATTTTTGTAGGCAGACAAGTACCCTCAAAGCGTGTCCACGATATCATCAAAGCGATTGCTTTGGTCAAACCAAATTATCCAGAAATAAAATTGGATATTGTGGGGGCAGGTGACGACAAATACTTGGACCAGCTGAAAAAGCAAGTAGCTATGCTTGGTTTGAAAGAACAGGTTATATTTCACGGGCGGGTTTCACAAACCACGAAGCATCAAATGATGCAAGCCGCCAACGCAATTTTGGTTACATCAGTGCGCGAAGGTTGGGGCTTAATTGTGACTGAAGCCAATATGTTGGGTACTCCAGCTATAGTGTATAATGTACCTGGTTTGCGCGATAGTGTGCGCCCGAACGAGACCGGTTTAATCGCTACAACCAACCAACCCGAAAGTTTGGCAGCCGCCATGCAAATCTTTTTGGCAGACCCATTGCTACAACACCGTCTTACCCTGGCCGCCTGGAAATGGAGTCAGGAATTTAGCTGGAACCTTTCGGCCAGAGTTGCGTTACGTTCTATCTCACAACCCGATTTGCAGTTGGCCTTTCCGCTGACTGCGAGTGCTGATAGCCAGTCCGTTATAGTAGCCGATGCAGTAAATTTCGAAATTGAGTAATCGGTCAAATTGGTTCTCTCACGCACAGGGAAGGCATTAAAGTGCAGCCACTTGTTTCCGTCATAATTGTCAATTGGAATGGCCTGGACATCCTGGCTCGATGTTTGGACTCTTTGCAGCAGCAAAACTATCAGCCCTTACAAATTATTGTGCTTGATAACGCCTCTAGCGACGGGTCGGTAGCATTAATCGAAAACTCCTTCCCACAGGTAGCTTTGATAAAAAATCAGTTTAACGCTGGTTTCGCTTTGGGCAATAATTTGGGAGCTAAGATAGCTACTGGTAAATATTTGTTTTTGCTCAATAGCGATGCCTGGGTAAAAGTGGCTACTATCGGTCAGTTAGTCAAAACTCTGGAGGAGCAACCTCAAATTGGCCTCTTAGGGGCAAAGCTCTTAAATCCCGATGGCTCGTTTCAAGAAGCTGGGATGCGTATTGATATTTTTGGTTTTCCGTTTGCCCCGTCTTTTGATTATGTTTCAAAAAACAGCCCACAAGGTTTATTTACAAACTTCTTTTATGTCGGAGGCGCGGCGGTACTGTTAGAACGAGCCTTGTTTGAACACCTGGGTGGGTTCGATGAAAGCTATTTTATGTTTTGTGAGGATGTGGATTTAGCCTGGAGAGCGCGACTTTTGGGAGAACAGGCCGCGGTTTGCCTGGAAGCGGAAGTCTATCATCAAGGCGGTGCGTCCCTGGCAGGGGGGGTGGCAAATCAAGGCGGGAAATACCAAACTTCCTTAAAACGCATCTATCTGCGGGAACGTAACAATCTGGCGATGCTACTTAGC
Organism: Chloroflexia bacterium; assembly: GCA_038207455.1. GTDB lineage: Bacteria > Chloroflexota > Chloroflexia > Chloroheliales > Chloroheliaceae > JBBQZT01. The sequence continues at coordinate 15,759 of JBBQZT010000057.1, read as the reverse complement.
AACTACAGTTTGGTCTGGCTGCTTCTGATTTTACCAATTTGTATCACGTTGAACATGGCCGAAATTTTGGTACTAACTTTGTTAGGTCGGTTTAATATAGCGCGTTGCTATCTTGATGCCTACAGCTGGAACATCAAAAGGTTGCCCCAGACGTGGCAAAAACGCAAACTTGTGCAGAAGCAAAGGGTGGTGGCTGACAAAGAATTATGGCCGCTATTTTACCATGGGCTGGGCAAGCTTATCAGCCTCAAAACAACGGGAGGCTTGCCACAAATAGCCGATGCCTCCCGCTAAAGCCACTTGTGGGTGAAACAAAGATAATAAGCAAAAATGTTTAAGATAAGCCTTAACAAGACTAGAGAAGCAGCCCAGTTAAGTTCGCTAGAGGCTGAAGCTCCGCGCACCCGGCAACGAGTCAGGATCGCGCCCTGGTTGGCAGCCCGACCCGAAATCTGGCTATTAGTCATCCTTAATCTAATTGTGTTCGCCAGATTTTTTTCGCCCCAGGTGATTGCTGTCAACGATTGGGTCTTTTGGAATAAACACACTTTAGAAGAATACAAATATTTAACTGTTTGGGGCAACCAGGAGGGTCTGGGCCGCGACGAGTTGTTTGCCATCCCGCACGTTTTCCAACAATTTTTCCTCTACTATTTGTCCTTTTCGGCCTTCACCAGCAATCTAAGCGACCACTTCTTCTGGTTTTTAATCTTACCTATTTTTTCTAATATTTCAGCTTACTTGTTCTTTAATAAAATTACTGGGGCGCGTATCGTCGTCTTTTTTAGCACCCTTCTATATACTCTCAACACCGAGTATCTGGCACGGTTGGCGGGCGGTCATAATCTACTCTGGTATGGTTACGCTTTAGCACCCCTGATTTTATGGCTATTTGTGGCGGCGGTTGAGAAACGCAAGCTGTTTTATTTTTTGTTGTCTGGTTGTGCCATAGCTTTTACCTTTGTCTATGATTTTCGAACTGATTTAATTTTAAGCATACTCTTTGCGGGCTTTATATTCTTCCAGTTCGTGACCGATAAAGCGGGCTGGAAGCAGCGTATCCTTTTTTATCTTAAAGGTGTGCTTTGTATTGTAATTGTTCCAGCAGTTTTGTCGGCTTTCTTTGTTATACCCACCATCCTTATAACCGCCCCTTCGCTGCCAGCAGGAAACACCTCGCTTGAGGCTATTCAGACCTTTAGCTATGCCGACATCTGGCACGCTCTTACGCTGGTTGACCCTTTCTGGCCGACCTTTGCTATCCTAAATACTAAATTTCCAGTGCCTGTGCTATTTTATAGCCTCCCATTATTGGCGTTGCTTTCTTTTTGGTTGCGCCGTCGTGACAAATACGCGATTTTCTTTGCCTTTGTCTATGTTAGTAGTGTATTTCTTGCCAAAGGTGCTAATCCACCCTTTGGTGAAATTAACGAATGGATTTTCACTCACATACCCGGCTTTTTTGCTTTCCGAGAGGCGACCAAATTTTTTATGGTGGTTAGTCTCGCCCTGTCGTACTTGGTTGGGGTGGGAATTGGTGAGATTGCCAACCGTATTCCAAAATGGCAGGCTCTTAAAACCCGGGCCGGGTTGCCCGAATTTACCCTAAATCTCTTTTTGCTGACTGCGTTGGCAATTTTCCTGGTGATGCTGAAACCAGCTTTGTTGCAGGAGACGCAGGGAAGCTTTGTTTCTTACAGCCTTCCTCAATGGCAACAACAGATTGAGGCCAGCCAGGTAAACGACCACACCTTTTATCGTACCCTCTGGATACCGTCCCGCGAAGCTATTTCGCCTTTTTCGAGCCAGCATCCTATTATTGGAGGCGACACTCTCAGCACCGACCCGACAATGCGGCCTTTTATACAACTAGGAGACCCCGCTCCTGATAATGGCTGGACTTATCTTCACCAACACGCCTCGGCCAATCTTCTTAATTTGCTGGGGGTCAAATATGTTTACGTACCAAATACTGACTATCAAAAAGTTTTTAGCGTTCCGCCAGCTGATACTTCCAGCAAAACAGCGGCCCAGCTGCAAACGGCTAAGAATTTTCTTGATATGCAAGGTTGGCTCCGCCCCATAACCAATACTACCACTCTTACACCAGCTTACCAAACCGCCGCTTCCCAAGACCACTTTTTTGCTACTCAAGACCGCACTTACGTAGTTGGACCGGACGACTTTTTTACTACCTTAGATAGCCTGCCCAAAATGGATTTCGCCACTCAAACCTTGATTCCAATTGATACTGGTTTGCAAGCCTCGCTCCAACCCGGCCACACGCTGATTTTCAACCAAACTACTATGCTGGACTACGTGATAACCCAACTGCCTAAGTCGAGCTTCCTTGAACCTTATCAAGCTACCGGAGTGTCCGATTTCGATAAAGGAGACCCTGGCAAGGTTTGGGACCGGGTTCGCATTGACAACAAATATTCGGAGGGTTTAGTTGGTGTCGGCTTGCAAAGTTATGATTTCGACTATGACAAGGGCGTGATTTACACCAAAAGTGGTGCTTCGGTTTCACTTACGTTCAACCTTTCGGCGCAACAGGCAGGAGCTAGTCGAATATTTTTACGGACGTTGGATAATGCCGATTTAACCGATTTGGAAATTAAGCTTGACGACCAAAACTTTAGCCTTACAACACGGGGTACAAATAATACCGTTTTTCGATGGCACGAAGTAGGGTCGGGCAATTTTACGGCTGGTTCGCACACCTTAACTATTATTGCCAAGAGTGGTACAAATGCGGTAAATTTGGTGGCGATTGCCAATGTAGCAGATTTCAATGCGGCCCAAGATGGTGCTACCGCTTTAATCAAACAATCAAAGCTGGCCCAAATTCAGAAACTCGATGCGGCGGCCTTTCAACGCCAAAGTTTGACCAATCTGGTTGGCACAGCCACCTGGGATATACCAGTGACTGGCTCATATCGCCCTTCTATCCATGTACCAGCAGGGGCTACTCTATCTAAGATAGCTATAACCATTGACGCTACCAGAATAGTCCAGAGTTTAGACGTACCTCAAACGGGGGCCAGTTCCGGCCAGGGTACGTGGTCTGATTTGTCTTCACTCAACTTAACCGCAGGCCCACATCAGGTCTCGCTAGAGTTACAAGAAGCTTCCGGTCAGAGCAGCAGCAACTATACTTTTCCCTTAGATTATGTTTTGTTGACGCGGGGCGATCAGCCTCTGAGCCAGTTATGGCAGACTCAAACTCAACCCGCCACCTTGACTTATGACTATTTGAGCCCCACCAAGTATCTCGTTCACATAAAAAATGCGACCCGTCCTTTCGATCTAGTTTTTGCCGAAGCCTATAATAACAATTGGACAGCTACTTATGCAGGTGTGAAGGGACAGCGACCAGAGACCGCTTATGAGATGGTGCAGGCGTACCAAATCAATCAGACCGGGAGTTTTGATGTGACCATAGAATACCGCACCCAAAAATATGTCTATTTAGGGATGCTGGTATCCGCCGTTGGTTTGCTGGTAATAATTGGGGCGTTAGTGCTTTTCCGGCGGCGTGGCTGGTAGCTTTTACAGAGATATATGACTGCAAATAACCCGTATGCGTTAAATGTCGCTTCCAAATATTCTACTCATTCGGTTATACTTAGCCAGATAGGAACTGGTAACTGTGTACTTGATGTCGGTTGTAATGAAGGTTATCTGGGCAGGTTAGCGGATAAATCCAACACTTTTTATGGTTTGGAATTTGTCCCGGAGCGAGTTGAGCTGGCTAAAGCTCATTATAAAGCGGCCATTCAATACGATTTGAACCAGCTAAAGAACCTGCCCTGGGATGTAAAGTTTGACGTGATTATTTTGGCTGACGTGTTGGAACACGTTTTGTATCCCGAAAAAGCTCTGAGTTTTTTTGTTAAGCATTATCTTCGGCCCGGTGGCAAAATCATTTTATCGTTGCCCAATGTGGCTAATTGGCAGGTGCGTTTCGGTTTACTACTGGGCAAGTTTGATTATGCCGAAGCCGGAATTTTGGACCGTACTCATCTACACCTCTATACTTTTAAGACCGCCCAAACCTTATCCAGACAGGGTGGTTGTCAGGTAAAAAGCTTATTATATGGAGCGTCATTTTTTGGGCGCGTTATAAAGCTGCTGCCCTTCCTCAGAAACCTTTTGACCACCAGTATCATTGTTATCGGACAGGCGGGAATTTAGAAATATAGTTTTATGAAGAGTAAAAACCCCGGAGGGTGCCGGGGTCTTCCTGGCGGTTTTGCAGTTAAGTTGATCCGCCAATCTAAAGCAAGGCTCCAGGTTGGCAAGCGAAAGAATTTTTATTTTGCGCTTGCTAACCATCTTGTCGGGAGGAGGGCAGGCAAACCGCAATTTCCAAACTCTTTCTATTAGGGCAGTTTGTGTAAAGTCTCGGCCTTCGCAAACCGTTACCTTACACCCCTATTATGCCTTATTTTTTTCTGTTTGTCAATAGGTACGCGACAAATCCCCCAAATACGACAAATCCCTTTATGCAATGTTAAGTTGCAGTTGAGCCGCTTGCAAAACGTTTTGCAATAGCGCGATGACCGTGAGTGGGCCAGTCCCGCCGGGCATTGGGGTGATTGCGCCAGCCACCCTCCGCACTTCCTCATAATCTACGTCTCCCAATACCTGACCGTTTACATAGTTGATGCCATAATCTATCACGATTGCGCCGGGTCGCACCATTTCTGCCGACACGAAATTGGGGTGTTGGACGGCTACTATCAGGATTTCGGCCTGACGGGTGAAATTTACGAGGTTTAGGGTTTGGCTATGACATAGGGTAACGGTAGCGTCGGCGGCGGTAAGCAAGGTCATGAGGGGTTTGCCAATAATCAGATTGCGCCCGACAATGACCACGTGCCGCCCGGCTGGTTTGATACTGTAGAGTGAGAGCAGCTTGAGAGTGCTGATAGCAGGGGGAGATACTAGCAGCGTTTTCCCGTTGAAGGCTGACCCTACATTGTGCGGGTGCAGACCTTCTACATCTTTTTCGGGCTGGATAAAAGCGGCGACTTCGGCCATTGGTAGATGTTTGGGTAGCGGCGATTGCAACGAAATGGCCTGAATATGTGGATTTTGGTTTAGTTCCTGGATATACTGGCGTATTTCGTCCAGGGTCACGTCATACGGCAGGATTTGGGCGTAGGCTCGTATGCCTACCTGGGTCGCCTGCCGAATTACCACTTTGATATAATCATAAACGGAGGGGTCTTCGCCCACGCTCAAGAGTACCAAACTAGGAATAGGGCCGGAGTTTTGCCTGAATTCGCGGACCTCCTTTTTAATCTGGTCGCGCATGGTGGCAGCGATGGTGCGGGTGTTCATAGTTAAAGCGGGCATCAAAATCTCCTTTGTAAGTTAATAATCAAAAATCGAAAGCGTTACTTTCTTGGGTAGTAGGTCTGGTTTCCCTTTCGGCCCAGGTAGGGCGGGAAGGTATCAATTCGCCCCAGGTTGGGTTGGAGGTGTCCAAACTGCCCACTTGCAAAAAATCTAGCCGCATCCCGGTCTGAATTAACAGTTCTTTATTCGAAGCTAACGCAAGCTCGGCCAATTCGCGGAATGTATCAGGGCCAATGTGTTCAACATATTTTGCCAGAAAACTGTTGATTAAATACTGGTAAGTTTGTAATAATTCGGTTTGGCTAAGGCGGCTCTGCTGACGTGTCAAGTTTTTTTGGGTTAGATCAGGCAGATTTGGGCCTTCCCATTTCAAATCGTCAAGAAAACGTAGGGCTGGATATTGCGTACTGCCAGTTCTAGCGATTGCCAGTAGTTCGGCAAATGCGGTGGCGGACGCACTAAGCTGGCACACCAACTCGAAAAGTTGTTGTAGAGCGTGGTTGAGTAGGACGACCAATTGTACGTTTGATGTCTGTAGCGTGGCTTTTTCGATGTCAATTTGCTCGGCCTGTCGGGTTACAAATACATCAAGCTGGGCTTGGGAATTTTGCCAGAAGAATTCAGGTTTAAGATTCAGGCTGCGCCAAAGTTGGGGCTGGGATAGACTTGCGCCAAAGCTGCCCAAAGCCAGACTCCCGTTCACCAGGTAATATATTTCGGACTGTCCGGCACACCGCCACCTGATCAAACCGCTGCGTTGTTGTTTGCTAAAAGCACTTTCCACTCGAGCGAAGTTGGATTGAGTTGCCGCCAGACCCGCAAAAGGTGAGAAACCCTCGATCATACCTCGATAGGCTGTTACCAAAGCTGGTTCGACTTCGATAGAATATTCCAAAGGCAGACTTTGGTTGGCGATGGACTCATAAGCCGCCTGCCCTTGTAGCAACGTATCACTAACCCTAAAACGAGCCGTAGTCAGTTGACCTAATTCAAACAATAGCAATGCTCTGGTGCTGTCAACTTCCGCCACGTTGGTTTGGGATATTTTGTAGGTGATATAGCCAGAAAAAAACCGTTTTTGTAACTCTTTAACCAGGGCTACTACGTCCAGACCATCTATTTTCTGGCGCAAATGTACATTTTCCGCCCCTGGCAGTAACGGCCAATTCGTTGACTGTTTCAATTGAGCTTGGACAGGCGGTGTGGAGATAGTCCTGGTTTGGGGCAGATTTTGGGATAGTTGCCAGCCACCTAACTTTTGGTCAAACTTGCCCTGTTGTTGCAATAGTTGCAGGGTGTGATAAAAAGTGCTGGCCTGCTCCTCGTCCAGAGTTTGGGGAATATGGTGATCAAGCTGGGGTTGCGAGTGCCATTCAAGCTGGCCCGTCGGCCAATTTATCAGGTCGTATAATACATCGTCGCCACTTATTTCGGCCTGGGGTTCAAAAGCGTGGATTAGCTGGCCTGTTTTGAAATAAAGCTGACAGCTACGTGTGCCGTTGCGTCCCACAATCTGGCCGCTAAGACTTTGCGCTTTGATTTCCTGTACCAGAGCAGGCAACAGCCTGTGATCATATTTCTGTCCCGACATACTTTATTACCTTACCGCATATTAACGCTATAGTTGGTCTTCATAGCAAATTAAAACGCACTAGCCCAAATCTGGATGCACAATAAAAAATCTTAACTCCAATACCTCTCGCTACACAATGGAGCAAGAAGGGTAGCCCGTTGTTTACTCGTCTTTGAGTTTTTGGCAATAGGAGACCAATAAAAAATACTTGTTGTGTGGACTGCCAAAAAAAATGCCTTGCAAACTAGAGTTGTAGCAGCCAGGTAGCTTATCTGGTTTGTTCTATTGTAACACCTAGTAGGCGGCAAGTCCTTAAAATTTTATTAAATTTATATAGGAAATAAGTCCTCTGTGTCTAGTCGTGGTGACGGAGGTGAGTGGGCCACCTGAATTAACCCCACTGCTTTATGTGGTACTATCAGGCCGTAGGCAACGGTAGTCTGTACGTATTGGTTACTCAATTATTTGTTTTCTAGAAGCTGACGGGTTTGGCGGGCCACCATCAATTCTTCGCGGGTGTGGATTACCAGGACGCGCACTTTAGAGGTGGAAGTAGCGATGTCAATATCGGGTTGGGCCGAGGTGTTGGCAGTCGGGTCAATTTTTATACCTAACCACTCCAAATCTTGGCAAACTGCGGTACGTACCTGGGCCGAGTGTTCGCCTACACCTCCGGCGAAAACCAGCACGTCCAATCCAGCCAATGCTGCCACCATCGCCCCAATATGTTCGCGCACACGGGCCACATACATTTCAAAAGCCAGAGTTGCTTGCTGGTTGCCCTGGGCCATTGCCGTTTGTATCTCCCTCATATCCGAGCCTACCCCTGAAACACCTTTCAAACCGGAAGCGTGGTTAAGTGCGTCGTCCAGAGCTTCACGGCTTATGAAGTTGTGTTCCAAAAGATAGAGCAGCAAACCTGGGTCAACCGAACCCGAACGGCTGCCCATCATCAAGCCTTCGAGCGGCGTAAAACCCATTGTGGTCGCCACCGATTGACCGTCCGCGATAGCGGCTAAAGAACAGCCATTACCTAAATGACACGTCACTAGCTTGAGTGGGGCTTGGGGTTGCAAAAGCTCGGATGCCCGCTTTGCACAGTATTCGTGGCTCAAACCGTGAAAGCCGAACCGTCGCACACCCCACTTTTTGTACCAATCGTAGGGCAAGGCATATAAGTAGTTGACGGGGGCAAGAGTGCTGTGGAACGCGGTATCGAAGGCGGCTACCTGCGGCACGTTTGACCACTTCTGTTGGGCTGCTTCAATCACTTCCAAAGCAATGGGGTTGTGGAGCGGAGCAAGCTGGGCTAACTCTTTGATACTAGCTTTTACCGAGTCGTCAATCTGGACAGCGTGGGTATATTTAGAGCCACCGTGTACCACCCGATGCCCGATGGCTGCCAGGTTTTTAGCCTGTATGTGACTAGCCAGCTGCTCTAACGCCTCGGCGTGGGTCTGCACGGTCTGGTCTGCTTTCCCCCAATCGGTTTCCTTTGAGTCAAGCTGGTTCTGGCCGTCCCAATCAAACAGACCTAGCTTGAGGCTGCTAGAGCCAGTGTTCAAGACTAAAATTTGCTTTTCGCTCATTTTATTCCTTGCCCGTTCGTAACTATACAGTTGTCATTCCGAGCGAGGCACGAGCGAGGAATCTGTTGCTAGAAACCCGTGCGGCCCGTGTCAAAAACTTTAGCAGCAGATTCTTCACGAAGCCGAGCCTCCGTTCCACAATCCTAAAGGGCCGTGACAAGACCTGAGTAGTTACGATTTTCAAATATCGGCCCGCATTACTATCTCAAAATCTTTATAGCCAATCCCGTGCCAGAATTTTTGTCCGGCGGCGTTTTCTACATCCACTTCGATTTGCACCCGGTTTGTACCTTGTGTTTTGAACCAGCTATTAGCAGCGGCTAAAATCTCGCGGGCCACTCCTTGCTGCCGATACATCGTTTCCACCCACAAATCGGCGATATAGCCAAAGCGGTTCTGCACAAAAAGCGGGGCTTCATAGTGGAAATGCGCGATAATGTAACCGGCGGGCGCGGTTTCCGGGTCAACATCTCCTGCTGCGTTAAGTGGATAAGCCACTGCAAAGAAATAATCCTCATTACTCCCGGCGTGCTTGATCCAATCCTGGCTACCCTGCTGCCAGTTCGGTTTAGGCTGCCAGTCGGTATGAAGTGTGGCGTGAAACTCATACATTCGCTGCATCATCCCGACGAACTGGGCCACCTGCACCGAGGTGGTATCGCTGCCAAGCCGCACTATTTCAAATTTATCGTCCATTTTTGATTTTCCAAACTGTAACTTTTTCTTTTAGTGTATTGCTAACCCAAACTTGCTGCAAACAAGGAGCGTTATTCACCAATAGGGGCTTATCGAAGGTTTCTAACAAGTGTGGCGACAGTAGGCATTACTATTTTACAAAACTCGCCAGGGTCAGCAGTTGACCATAGCAGACTAAGGACTTTTTGACGATTTTCTTTACTATTATCGGCTGGCATATTTCCAATTGTACCATCAGTGTATCCGTAATATACAGCCCGCCCTGTTATACCCGCTATAAAGGCGGGAGAGTTAGTTAGATATAAATTAGCCATTATCACACTATTGCTTGGGATTTTATCATGCAAAAACAGTAAAGCTTGCTCTTCATTTGCGCTTACCCTAATTTGAAAGGTGTTGTCAGCTTTTAGGTCAAAAGTTGGCTTACTAACCGTTTGTAGAACTAAAGCCACCAGTAATATGACCGCGCTTAGTGTAAGCCATTTTGAACGCCGCCAGCCCCAATGCGTTTGAAAGAACTTGTACGCTTGCCATATTACTACGCTTGCCATTGGCAAGATGTACCAGCTAGTATGGTTTACCATTTCGCCACCAACAGAATAATCATCGTAATTCGTTGTTATCAAAATCGCACCTATTACCGAGGCTGCTAAAGCTCCAATTGCTATAACGTTGAAAAATAGCTTACCCTTAGAAAGAGTTTTGCTGTAAAAGAAGCAAATTGTAGCTATCAGCAAAGGTAAGCCTATTGCATTGAGAATTACATAAAGTACGATTGAAATAATTTGCCATAACCAACTTAGCAGTGTGGGGTCGTGAATTTGTTGGGCTAAATATTTGTAGAATGGCTGTGAGAAAGAAAAGGCCCACATTTCGTTTTTGACAGGCGTTGCACCAAATATCAGGTGCGTGGTATCGGGCAAGTAGATTGAGGAACGCATCTCCAGATAAAGCAAAAGACTACAAAACAAGCAAACTGTTGCGACAAGTAGATACATTTTTTGTTTCGTGTACCACCAACCGTACAACATCAACAACAGAAAGATTGGCGCGAGTGGTAAAAATGATTGGACTCTAAAACGCATCAAAGCCGCTACCATTAAACCACTCGAAAGACCCAGCCAGCCAATTTGCTGTCGTTTTTGAAAACAAACTGATAAAAACAAACTAGCAATGAATACTCCATACAGCACTAGCAATCCGCTATATGTCTCTGGACTGGCACCCCTTATAACATCCAGGTTTGTAAAAAAGTGCGGGTAAAGATTATAAAAAACATAGTAAAGCGGATTGCTTTTGTCAGTCGCTACTGGTATAGCTAGAATATAGATTGTAGTTATGCCTATATACCCAGCCCATTTCGAGCCAGTTAGCTTTTTAACGATGCAATAAAAAGCTAGACATAGTAATATTTCAATAATGGTGTAGTGGTAAACCAGATATACTCTCAGCATATCAGACTGAAAGCTAAAATCAGCCAGTAGCTTTGTGGTTAAATGGGAAAATATATGATAAGCCCTTTCTGGTACGCCTGCTTTATTGACCTGTTGTAAGGGTGGGGTGTGACGCGCTAATTCATAAGCCAGACTAACGTGATAATACTCATCTTCATTTGAACTGTAGAGGGTTTCTCTTGTTTCGGGTATATACTGGTAAGGTGTTTGATAGGCGATATTAAGATTTAAGCTAACCATTATTAAAGCTATGATAATCCAGTCCAGATTATGTACTTTTAATCGTATTATTTCTAGTGTTAGTAGATTTAACCTTCTTTTGTTTTGAATTGAATAGAAAACCCAGCTTACTATCAAGCCTAATTGCCATATATAAAACAGAAATGGTACGTCCAGAACTGAAAACCCAAAATAGATGGGTGTAGTCAAGGTATAGCTGCTAATCATGCTAAAAACGAGGCGTGGTAGAGTTTCTGGTATTTGTCTTCGTATTAATAGGTAACACCATCCAGTCAGAGGAAGCCATAGGGCGGCACAAGCTAGTAAGAAATGTATTAAGTCGCCCACATTCCACTGCATTGCTACCAGGTAATAAGCTAAGGCACTAATGCTTCCAATAATCAACGTTAGTGGAAAGGGTGACTTAGGAGATTTTTTGGGGAGATTGTGTGTGGTCTGCTCAATATCAAATTGCAACATTAAACCTGACTGTCCTTATGGTTGATTTAGAAGAGATAGTATTTTTATTAAAGACATTTGAAAGATTATTCACCATAATTTTACGAACTTTGTTATTATTCAATATAATTTAAGGTTAAGTGAATAGTGGTGGGTGTGATACCACCTAAGTATAGCAGAAATCTAGCTTTAACACAATATTAATAAGCAATTGGAGACACAAGTGGGTATAGTTACACTAAGGTGTGAAGCAAAGCCAGATTTTGGCTTCAAATTCGCGCAGAGGTATTGACGAATGAGGACAAGGCCCGCCTACTTGTTGCGACAAAAGCAGACCATAGTCCAAACCAGGAGCTGCAAGCGAACCATAATTTTACACCTGACCGTCAAAAGATGGCCCAATAGAAGGCAAACCAAAAAGCGACAGGTCAGGTGCAGACAGCAATGCCAACACCTAGCTAATCTAAGGCATCGGCGTTTGTTTAATGCTTAAACTGTGATAGCGTTGCCTCGGTAGATGCGGGAACGGTAGCGGCTTTCTTGAGGGTTGGGTAGCGGTGCGCTGGTAAGTAACACGGCATTGACAAAGCGGGTCAATTCTTCCTCCGCTTCGCTAGGGTTACGCGGCTCTTCGTCTCGCGCCCGGCGCGTCAGGTCAACCTGGTTCACCGCCCCGTAATGCACACTACGTTCACTTTCTGCGCCTAGCGTAGCAGTGAAAGCGTGCAAGGTGGTTTTGATAAAGTTGGCTAAGGCAAACTCTTCATCGCTGGAATGGGTGTCAGTCGCCGGGGTTACCAAAACCAGCCGCACTGCGTCTAAAAACGCGGCTTTCTGCGCTATCCGAAAGTGGTGGGTGATATGCTGTTCAACCATCCCGGCAAAATCGGCGGGTGACAGCACCTGACTCCAATCGCCCGTACTTGACCCGGTTAAGCGGCAAGTTGGTAAAGGCTGAAAAGGCGTACTGATGATAGCCACTGGTGGGCCATACAGCTGACGGGCGCGGTCAAAACCTACCTCTAGTTGACCCTCGGTAGCCAGCGCGACTACCCGCTCACCTCTATAATGCACGGGCAAAGCTTCAAGTAAAGTCTGGGCCGCTTCGGGACTATGGGTAAGAAAAACAATCCGTTGCACCGCGTACTCATCCAGAAAGGTCTGAGCCAGCCGGGTTAGATGCTGTTGTAAATACTCGCCCACCAGATAGATGGTAGTGCCTTGCAGCTTTTCCAGCCGTTCGTGACCGGCCTTGCCAAAAAGCTCACCCTCTGTCACCGCCCGCTCCACTCGTAAACCGCCCGACGAATAAAAGGTCTCGCCAGTTACATTGTGGTCGGCCAGTTGATAAGCCAGGGTGATAGCCAAGTCTAAATCCGTAGGCATCTTTTTGAGATACAACATTCCTAAATTGCGGCTCTGCACTCCCTGGCCTTCACGCTCGTATTCAGCTGGACTAAAAAACGGGTCGGGTGGGGCTACGGCTAAAATAGGTTGGACAGACTCTGGCTGGCTGGCAGCACTTGTTGTAGGCAAGTAGCCTCCTTTTTTGAGGCGGCCCATCAGCTTGTGAGCCAGGCTTTCGTTCAAGAAATGTGAACGCGAGGAACCCGCCGGGTCGCTTTGCTCCCAAATAACGGTGGCTAATTGTCTTAATGCTTCTGGCTGGCGTGGGTCTTGCATTACGGCTGGCACATCGTTAACCAGTAAGGTTGGCAATAGCTCCGTCACCGTCTGTTCGGGAGTTCGCTGGAGTTTGACCAGCAGGGTATAAACATCATTGAGCCGCTTGTTATCTAAAATCACCCGCGCCCGCCGCGAAAACATCCCAGGTCTTGCACTGCTTCCCCGCAACCGCTCTCCATCTACCGGGCCAGGCGCAATCGCCGTAATTTGAATTTCAGGGCCGAGCGAACGGGCCAAAGTTTCGACCATAGCCCGTTGTCCGGCTTTGCTCACGGCGTAATCGGCCCGATTGGGGTAGGCAATCGCTACATATTTTTCGCCGCCAAAATAGGACGAGACATTGACCACAAAGCCGCTATTTCTGGCTTTCATTTGGGGCGCAAGCAGCCGGAGCAGGGCGTAATTACTGTTGAGATTGGCATCCAAAGTTTGCCGCCAGATTTCGAGTGGCAAATCCATCACCATTGCTTCGCCGCCGGAAACTGCCGCGTTATTAACCAAATAATCTACCTGCCCAAATAGCTCTAAAGTGTGGGTTACCAGCCGCGTCACCTGGTTCGGGTCACTGATGTCACATTCCGGCTGTATCTGCACACGGGCGGCAGGGTCAGCATAACCTATGGACTCAAGCTCCTTGATAATAGCAGCCTGTACCTCGCTCAACTGGGCAGTGCGGCGGGCGGCCAGCATAACTTTAGCTCCGCTAACCGCCAAAACTCGTGCGATCTGGCTACCAATACCGCCACTGCCGCCCGTAACCAGGGCTACTTTAGCCTCGTGCAAACCGATCAAGTGATTGGCCCAGCCGAGACCGCCCGCCTCAAGCCGCTGGTACTGCTGAGTGAAGGCAGCCAGGCTGGTTAAAGCTTTTTCAGCCCCGTTTTGGTTTTGATTGTCCAAAGTTTTCAACTTAACACTCCTTTTTGTGGGCTGGTAGGCTTGACAGGATTACGCAGTTCGCGCCGCAATATCTTACCCGTAGCTGTCTTAGGTATTTCGTCCACGATCTCAACCAGACGCGGGTATTTGTAAGCGGCCAGCCGCTCTTTGCAAAAAGCGATAAGCTCGTCTGGTGTTACGGTTGGCACATTCCCCACTTTTAGTGAGACAAAGGCTTTGACGGTTTCACCCCGATATGGGTCTGGCACCCCTACCACCGCCGCTTCGCGTACTGACGGGTGCTGATAAAGCATATCTTCCACCTCGCGCGGCCAAACTTTGAACCCGGAGGCGATAATCACATCTTTCTTGCGGTCTATAATGTAGAACCAGCCGCGTTCGTCCATCCAACCAATATCGCCCGTGTAGAGCCAGCCATCACGGATAGCCTGGGCCGACTCCGTAGGTTTCTGCCAATAACCCGGCACTATCATCGGCCCTTTGATTATAATTTCCCCGTGCGTACCCGGTGCTACCTCGACTCCGCTATCAAGCTCTACTATTTTAACCACTGTATTGGGCACTGGTACGCCAATCGAAAGTATCTTCCACTCTGCGTCCACCGAAGCCGTTACCCCAAAGGGAACCGCGTGCGAAGGCGAAGTAGTCTCGGTCAGGCCGTAAAGGTTATGGATATAGATGCCAGTGAGGGCGCGAAACTGCTCGATAGTCGCCACCGCAATTGGTGCGCCGCCACTGAAAGCTTTCCGCAAGCTGCCTAGATTATAATTAGCCACCTGGGGATAGTTCATCAAAGCGATATAAACCGTAATCGAAGCTACCAGGAAAGTACCGTGCCACTGCTCGATGGCGTGTAACAACTCGCCCGCGTCAAAGCGGTAATTTAGGATTACCGGAATACCGACTAAGGCGGCTACGGCCAGATGCCCAATCGCCCCGGTGATATGGAAAACAGGCGCGGCTCCGATGATTACGTCGCCCTGAGCCAATTGCATCCAGACGCGATAAACCTCGGCGTTAAAGGCGATATTGGCGTGAGTGTTCATTGCCCCTTTTGGCCGCCCGGTTGTACCCGAAGTGTAAATCATCAACGCAATATCGCTAAGGCTAACTGGCACCACCGGGTCAGGCATATTCTTATACTGCTGGCACAAAGTTAGCAAGTCCAGGTTGGCTGCTGGTTCTGATTGGGGCTGGGTGGTAGCCCCCATGTTACGCATATCATTGTCGGCGGTGGTAATATAGTGCTGCACGGGGGTTTGGCCCATAGTGTCAGGAATTACGGTTTGATAGAGTGACTCCAAAGCAATCAAAACTTTAGCCCCGCTGTCACCCAAATGGTAAATTAGCTCTTGGGCCTTAAACATCGGATTGAGCGGCACCACGATTGCCCCCACTTTCCAGACCGCTAGTTGAGCAATCCAGAACTGGGGCATATTTTGTAAGAGCAAAGCCACCCGGTCTTGAGGCTGCACCCCCAAATCTTGCAAAGCTTGAGCCAGCGCGGAGCTAAGGCTATTCAGTTCGCCGAAACTAATGACAGTATCAAAGTAGTAGATGGCCGCATTACCGGGAGACTGTCGGGCAGTATGACGAAATTGGTCTATGGGGTTTTGCTGGGGTAGCGGTAGCTCGGCTGGCACGTCAGGCGAGTATAGTTCCAGCCAGGGTCGTCGTTCGTATATTGAGGTCTCCATATGCCTGGGTCTCCCTGTTTAATCTAATACAATAAAATCCCTTACTGCTGCAAAAAGCGCGGGTTAGCGATTTGAAGTTTTTCCGCCACCGTCGCCTCCAAATGAGCTACCAGCTGCTC
>JBBQZT010000056.1:0-38751 GCA_038207455.1 Chloroflexia bacterium | reverse complement strand
TTTGCAGTGGTTAGAAAAAGGCCAGCCGCCAAAGTCGCGGACAAAAAACGAGCCTAGCTCGGTCTAAATTGTAAAAGTGCAGTTAAGGTGAAACCTAGATGCTATTCGCACGCCTATTAGGTTTTGTCTAAACTCCAATATTGATGTTTGACTACTCTTAATCAAATCAGAAACGATTGTCGGATCGTTTTCAAATTGCGCCAGATAACTCCATGTCATTCCTTTATTGCCGTTACTGTGACTCGGCACTTTTTTAGCATCTGCTGACGATTTGATAAAATCTTTTCGCTTTACAATGGTCACGAGTGCGTCTTTCATGAGCGGATAGTGTTGTCCCTTGACATCTAATAACATCTCTCTACTGACAGGTGAGACCAGATTAGATGTGACATCAACAAACAACCTTCCACCAGCCTTAAACATCGGTCGAAAAGCTGTTAACTGGAATAAAGACAATCCCAGTGGTTTAATGGGGTCGGTCATCATTTGTTGATGACCGACAGATACATAGACGTGATTTTCTTGATCATTCGCTTCAGGGATCGGGTATAAAGTAGTAATTGGCCGACTCTGGACAATATAAAATGTATCATCAATCAAACACCATTCGATATCTTGTGGGCAACCAAAATAAGCTTCGATCTGTTTTCCTATGCGTGCTAGTTGTAAAATTTGTTGTTGAGTAAGTGTTTGAGTCTTTTGCTGGTCAGGATCGATCTGCTGTATCTCTGTTCCGCCTTCTTTTAGTCCATAGATAGCCAATTTTTTGGTTGCTATCATCTTAGCGACAATTTCCTCTTCCTGTACTTTATAACAATCGGCAGATACCAAGCCAGAGACCAGTGCTTCTCCAAGTCCAAAACTGGCATCGATTGATAGCAGCTTTCGGTTAGAAGTAATCGGATCAGCGGTAAATAAAATCCCTGAAGCCTGTGGGAAAACCATCCTTTGAACGATAACGGATAAATAAACCTGGCTTTGGTCAAATCTGTGTTGCATTCGGTAAATTACCGCACGATCCGTAAATAGGGAAGCCCAACATTTGCTGATATGCTGCAAGATTGCTTCTTTTCCGATGATATTTAAATAGGTGTCTTGTTGACCAGCAAAAGAGGCATATGGTAAATCCTCTGCGGTTGCGCTGGATCGTACTGCATAGGCAGTTTTTTCATCAAGCCTGGAGAGATAGCGGGTGATTTCTTCATTAATGTCTTGAGGAATCGCTATCCCTTCGATGACCTTTCGAATCTCCCTGTTAAGTTCGCTTATTTTATCGCGGTCTTCCACCTTTAGAAGCGATAACTGATCAAGTAATTCGTTAATTGACGACGTTTCCCCAATGATTCTTTTAAAGGCTTCAGTAGAAATACAAAAGCCCTCCGGTACGCGTATTCCTTCAATCTTGGAAAGTTCTCCCAGGTTCGCGCCTTTACCCCCAACAACCATAAGTTTTGTTTTATCAATGTCCTGAAAACCAAGCACATAGAAACTCATACGTTTCCATCCTTTGGCAATTCCCTCTTTGATAATTTTGATGACATCCTTCGGAATGGCAGATACGCCCGACCAAATAATTAACTTCAACTTTTGCCTATGGCTTCCCAAATGGCAGCCAGCGAAGTGTCATAACGGTAATTAATATCCATGTGGCCGTCCTCAAACTCACGATGGTCGGGGTTGAGGCCCAGGCTGCGGGCTTTTTGAACAAAGATACGTGCGCCCAAATGTAAATTAAATTCGTCGCGCGTGCCTGCATCCAAATATAGCAGCTTATAGCTTTTCAGGTTTTCGACATACTGCGGGTTATCCAGCATATATACCGGGTCAAAGGTGAGCCAACGTTCCCAAATATCGGAATCAAGTAAGCCGGTGTGCAAATCGAAAGGCATATCAAAACCCGGTTGCGAACCTGTAGCGCGAGGTGAATAACAGGCAGCCATTGCCAAAATATTAGCCACCTCAATCAGCCTACCCGTCTTTTTTTCTGTTTCGTAAAATTCAGCCAGCCACGCCCCCACCGGATTTGGAATGTGCCGATATTTTGCCAGGGCGTTGCAAACTTTGGGAAAATCAGGTTTATAGCAATACTCAAAATACATATCGCCCGCGTGGGAAGCCATTGCCGCGAAAGTTTCGGGGTGACGCATCGCCAACCGTACCGCTCCAAAACCGCCGCTCGACTTGCCAGCCACGCCGCGTCCTTCCCGTGTGGCGATGGTGCGATATTTTTGGTCAATATATGGTATCAAATCTTCAATTACATAATCCTCGTAACGGCCCGTTGCCGCCGAATTGACATACTGACTGCCGCCCATCGCCGTAAAACCGTCCGGGAAAACCAAAATCATCTCGCCGCAATCGCCTTGTTTGAGCAAACGTTCGAAGCGTTGCGGCACATTGGGTACGCCGAAAGTAGGAGCGTTGAGCCAGCCCAGCGAATTGCCAGTAAACCCGTGTAGCAAATAAACTACGGGATAGCGGCGCGTGGTGTCTTCATTATAAGAGGGCGGCAAATAAACCGGAATCTGGCGCATGGTAGGGTCGCCCAGGGCGTTGCCGTGCAAAGCCGGACTATCAAATTGCTCAATCACCACTGACATAAAATTCTCCTACAACTTACAAGCTATCCGGGTCTATATTATTCGCCCGCAGTTTTGCCAATAGTGTTTCCAGGGCGGCGCGGTCAGTCGCATTTTGTTGTTCAGCTTCCAGTCGGGCGGCGCGGTCAACTGCGGCCTGCTGTCGCGCCTTAATTTTGGCGGCACGTTCGGCTTCGGCTCTGGTAAGGCGGCGTTTTTTCTGGCTGTCGCGCAAACGTAAGGTTTCACCATCGGGTTCTAGCCAGCTATCAAGCTCTTTGCTCCAAATCCAACCGCGTTTGTCGGCGGGTAATTCCTGGATTTGACCGTCGGCGTAGCTCCAGCCGCGCAAGCGTTTGCCGTCTTTCCAATAAGGCGGGTCGCTAGGGTCGTAAGCAAAATATTCGGCTACGCCCAACTGTTGGTAAATAACTGGTTTTTCATCCAGGTCTTCCCGCCATGTATCTTTAGAAGCGATTTCAAAGGCTACAAAGGGGGCGGGACGATCAGGTAGCCATATCTGCCAGCTGCGTAAGCGTTTGGGTCGGGTAGCGGGCGTAAAAGATACCTTGAAGATGGCTACGTCAGGTGAGATAGGTTTAGCTTTGGGGGTCTGGCGGATGTTTATATCGCTGGCTACCAGCCAGTTTTCTTTATGGTAAAGCCATTTCAAAAGATTTTTCAGATGAAATATATTCTCGGATTGGTCAAGACTTTCTGGCATTTTGTGGTCATCCTCTGCAAAGAAAAGCTCACCTGGGTTTTGTTCGGTAACGGTATCATCTGACGGCTCTAAAACACCAATAAAACGCGCCTCAGCAATTGACATACATACACCTCCTGTCTTACAAGAAAATTTCTAGCAGGATTATAACATCGAAAAGCAATCGGTAACTGACAACTAGACTGGAGTAACTGGATTGCGACGGACGCTGAACACTTTTTGTTTGTCGGCGTATAGCTCGAAGCGGTGGATAAGCTCGTCGCGCAACTGTTCGCTCGGTATGACCGCGTCCACAATCAGTTCGCTGGCGAGATGGTAAATATCTATATCCTGACGGTATTCGTCGCGTTTGGTTTGCACAAACTGGTCGCGTTGTTCGGCGGGCAGTTCCATAATAGTGTTGTAATAAACCGCATTGATAGCCGCTTCCGGCCCCATCACCGCGATTTGGGCGGTTGGTAAGGCCAGTGTGCAATCCGGTTCAAAAGCTGGCCCGGCCATCGCATATAGCCCTGCGCCGTAGCATTTACGAACCACCACACAGATTTTTGGCACAGTGGCTTCGCTTACTGCCGCAATCATTTTCGCGCCGTGTCGGATAATTCCCTGCCGCTCCACCTTTGAGCCAATCATAAAGCCCGGCACATCGGCCAGGAACAGCAATGGAATGTTGAAGGCGTTGCACAGCCAGATAAAACGGGCTGCTTTGTCCGCGCTATCCACAAACAGCACCCCGCCCTTCTCACGGCTTTGATTTGCCAGAATACCAACAGTGCGGCCTTCGATACGGGCCAGCCCGGTAATCAATTCTTTGGCGAACAACTTTTTAATGTCAAAAAACGAGCCTTCGTCTATGATACGGTTAATCAGGTCGAACATATTAAAGGCTTTGTTTTGGTTGAGCGGCACGATTTCGGCAATCATTTTGCCCGGCGCAGCGGCTTTTGGGGCGACCAGAGGCGTTTTTTGCTGCCAGTTGGAGGGGAAGTAGCTAATATAACGGCGGGCGGCGGCAATTGCTTCTTGCTCAGTTTTGACCAGCATATCGCCACAGCCGCTTTCGGTACAGTGCATTCGCGCCCCGCCCATTTCCTCCAAACTGACTTTCTCGCCAATCACCATTTCGGCCATACGCGGCGAACCCAAATACATACTGGCATTGCCTTCCACCATAATCACGATGTCGCAAAAAGCCGGAATGTACGCTCCGCCCGCCGCGCTTGGGCCAAATAGTAAACAAACCTGGGGAAGGACCCCGCTCATTTTGACTTCGTTATAAAAGATACGCCCGGCGTGACGTGTGCCGGGGAACATCTCTACCTGGTCGGTGATACGTGCGCCCGCGGAGTCCACCAGATAAAAAAGCGGTATCTTGTATTCAAGAGCCTTTTCCTGAATGTGCAAAATTTTGGCAACCGTTTTTGCGCCCCAGCTACCAGCCTTGACCGTGCTATCGTTTGCCATCACCGCCACGCGCCGCCCTCCGATTTTACCAAAACCAATCACAATGCCATCGGCAGCCAGGTCAGGCGTATTCCAGTTCGCCAGCAGCAAATCCTCCACGAACGAACCAGCATCAAGCAGCAACTCCAGGCGTTCGCGCACAAACAGTTTTTTCTGTTCGGGCAGCTTATCCCGATATTTTTTTAGGCCACCTTGTCGGGCCTTTTGGTTGCGCTCGGCTGCTATTGCATCCAGGTCTTGCACCAAATCACTACCATTAGTATTCGCCGCTATTGGGTTCGTTACAATTTTTTCTGTCACTTTTGTCACCTTTGACGTTCTTAACCATCTAATCTTCCAATATTTCCAAAGTTCAGCATGATTTAGCCATAAACGGCGGCAAAAGTCAAAACCCGATGGGAAGTTGCGTTCTACCCTATATAAGGGTACAATGTGGACAAGGCTGGTATCAGGTTTTGTACCCGTGCCGCTATTTCGGCTTGTATTTAGACCAAAAACTATAAGGATAAAAATGGACGAAAACTCTACCCTGACCCCCACCGCCGAGCAGTTAGAAAAATTGGCGGAATGGTTGCGACGGAGCGGCAGACCCCAATCGGCGGATACGTTACTGCGCCGCTATATCGAGATACTCAAGGAAACTAACAACGCTAAATAGATTTTAGCCATAAAACTACCAACGGAGCAGGTCTGCGGGCTTACTCCGGTATTTTTGGAAATATGGGAGGTAAGCTGACCGTATGGTACAGCAATTGAACCAACAGACAATTGAATTTGAGGGAACTGACCAGGAACAGGCAGTAGCAGGCGAGATTTTTAATCTGATGCGGATGTTTGGTTTTAGCTATGCAGCCAATCGTCCTATCCGCCAGACCCTGCCCAATCTAGTTCAATACTTGAGCGAGCACAAGTTTCAGGGCATCGAAAACGCTGAAGAAATGACTGGATTAGTGGATAAAGCTCTTACGGCCAGTCCTAAAGTTTTCCGGCGCGAAGAAGAAAATGGTATCGTGGCTTTTGTAACCACTAAGGTTGGCATAGCTGCTGTTATTCCCTCGGAACAGGTTGACCATCACAGTTTCCGCACCCGCTTGTACGCTGATGCCAAACCCGTCGTTACGCCTACTCCCGCAGAACAGGCGGCCCAGCAACAAGCTTCCAACCGCGCAGCCGAGGCTAATCCTTTGCAGTTGCCGACAGCAGCCCCCTTGCCTTTGCCTACAGCTGCTTCGGCTGCAAGGCCAGTCGCCGCTACTGTTGCTCCCACCACTCCAGCCAAAGCTGCGCCCGTACCCACTGCCGCGCCCAAAAAACCCGAAACAGTGGCTGTACCTGCTGCTGCTAAACCCACCACGCCGATGCGCCCTGCCGAAGTTGAGGTAGCCGTTGAAGTGGTGGAGGCGGCTTCGGTAGTGGCAACGCCTATATCTGAACCAGAACGTGTTGCTCCAGAACCTGTTACTGCGCCCGAAGCGGTCAGGGAGCTTGAGCTTGCCCCCGATGTGGTGGCAGACTTGTCCCTGCCCACCAACCAGCTACTTAGCGAGTACGGTAGCTATTTCCGTTCTAGCCTGCTCAAGGGAATTGCCAGTGACTCCCGTTTTGTCAATTTTGCCAACGAGTGGTATTTGGAAGAGATGACTGGACGCTATAGCAAAGGCGATTTGCGTCGCATTCGGGAATATATCCTGGAAGTGGGTGGCCCTGTTACTGACGCGGATATTCTGGCCGACTTGTATAACAAGCGCACCAACGAAGGCGATTATACGCCCACTCGTTTCGCCCTGGATTACCGCCTTGCCAAAGAGAAGAAAGATTTCGAGTTCGTCGGTACGGTGGACGAGCGTATCTGGACGACGGCTGGGGTTCCGGCGATTGGGGCAACGCGCCACAAAGCGGCAGAAATCGGTACGGACTATAAATATTTGGAAGACCCGAACCTGGTTGACTCGAACGAACTCAAAGGCGAACCGGGTAAATATACCTGGGAACACATTTTGACTTTTTACGAGTATGAAAATGGAGTTTTGCCTTACGACGTGTCGGCTAAAGCTCTTTTTCCTAAACTGCTCCAGGAAGACCAAAAATCTGTTATCTTGCGCTTCGAGGCGACACAGTTAGGCGTGGTCTATAACGCCGAGCTACGCTATCCGAGCGGTAATCGGGGCGGCTGGATTGTGGGTCTGGAAAGTTTCTTTAGTGATAACCTGGTGCCGGGAGCAATTCTGGTTGTCCGTCAGACCAACCGCACCAACCAGTTCACTATCGAGTACAAGCAAGGTGAAGAGCAGGAAGCTCGCTTGCTGTTTTGGGACGAACGCCGACAGAAGTTTGTGTTCCGGCCCATCATTTTCGCCTGCGCCATCAACAAGGAAGAAGCCCTCACCCCAGACCGCTATAGCCGTATAGATGGGCAGAAGCGGTTGGAAGAGTCGGAACGCAAGCGCACAGATTTTGTGTTGGCAAACGCTTTTGAGTACGCCGGGCAGAAACAGGGCGACACTTACTACACTTTGTTGGACGATTTGTACCCGATTGCGAACATCGAGCGTCCGTTCAGTCGCAACTATCTACGTTCACTGTTGACCAGTGGCAATAATCAGTTCCGAGTTGACGAGACCACTCCCGACGCTTTCTTCTACAAACCAGCCGGTCAGGGTCGCCGCTAAATTACACATACTAAAAAACCTCATCTATTTGGATGAGGTTTTTTGTTGCCAAATTTAATTTAGATACCAGTGCTAGAAAACCTGGACGACTGTTCCGGCAGGCAGCTTGAAAATCAAGCCTGCGTCATATACTGTCGCATTCGCGCAACCGTGACTCTGCGGCGCAATACCAAACTTGGCGTGCCAGTAAGTGCCGTGAATGGAATAGTCCTGGTAGAAGTAGTTGACGTTACGAATATCTTTGATGTCGTAGAAGTCACCGCCCGAAGCTTTGTCGCCTGCGCCACCCTTCATTTCCTGCACGGCTGGTCGCCAGCTTCCGTCAATATGGAATACGCCTTTGGGTGTCGAGTGGTCTTTTTCGGGGTCGCCCGCAGGCAGACCGGGACGGCCACTGGCGATAAAGGTTTTGTAGAGCAAGGTCGAACCGCTATAGACAGCCATCATCTGACTGTTTATCGAAACGGCTACCCACAAGCCTTTAAAGGTCTGGGGCGGTGTCGGGAAGTCTGGCAGCGTTACAGGGGCGGTGTAAGCGGAATAAACAAACAAATCAGGGCTTTCGTAGATTTGGAACCAGTTATCGTTGCCTTTTTCGATTTCCTCACCCTTGACAGTTCTCAAAACCAGCACATGGTCGCCCGCTTGTAAGCGTTGAATATATGGGTTTTCGGGCGTGTAGGTCGCCAAAGGTGCTTCCGAATTGGGAGCGGTACGGACGTTCAGCGTTCCGGTAGGCGTGTACCATTGCGGGTGTGGGCCAGTGAAAAGCGCGGTCAAGGGGTCGCTTGGCACCGGGCTAGGAGTAGGTACGGGTGGTAGTGGCACGACGGGAGCAGGGTTCGGAGCAGCAGCGGCGGCGGGCAATTTACCATTGTATCGCCATTGCAGGTAAGCCGCTCCGACATTACCCATCTCTACCTGAAAAGCTTTGTCGTTAGTGGGGGTATAGGTCAGGATGCGTCGCTCAAAAGCCTGTACCATCACATCACGTATCACCCCTGCGACCTTCACTCGCGTCCAGAAAGCCTCGGTAATAGGTAAGCCGGTGCTGAACCGCCAGTCGCTCACGACTTCGGTACTTAGGCTACCCTGGCTAAAAATCTGTCCCTTTTGGTTGACATAATTCCAAAAAGCCGCCGGAATACCCATACTGTTTTCGGTATCACTGATAGCCGTGTTGGTATCGCTGCTATAGTTAGCCTGAACACCGGAAGTACCGTCAGCCTGATAAAGCTGCGTCACGTTGTCACCAATTTTGCGGGCCTGGGGCTGGTTGTAAAGCCGATTGAGGTCGGAGTAAGTAGGGAAAGTGTTGTCCAGGTCTCCAGCCACAGGGATACGCGCGGGTAGGCGGTTCTCGAAGGTATAATCGCCCTTCTGCAACTTGCCATTCATTAGCTCAACTACCAACAGCCCATTTGTGACCTGGGCTTTGGTCGGATTGTTGATTTCCATGCGGGCCTTGTCAAAATATTGTACCAGCCGTGTGCCGTTCGGGGAGTCGGCATAAGGCTCAATAAAGCCAGGGCCGCTGGGTTGAGGCCCCCAATACCAGCTACGCACGGCAGTTTCAGCAGCCACCGGATAGTCGGTGCGTAACCAGGTGTTCAAAAAAGCCTGACTGTAGAAAGATGAGCCTTTGACGGTCACATCTTTGGCCTGGGCTGCTGGACTGGCTGGGTCAAAAAGGCCCAAACATAGAGCCAAAAACAACCCGGTTAGGGAGAGCAGCACGAGTGGCACACGCCACTTTGTAGAATTGTGCATAATTTTCAATTTCCACCGTTCTTAATAAACATACAAAACTAATAAAAGCGCACTTTTTGTGTCAGGCTTGAACCCCGCAAACCTCGTATTTTTCATGGCTTCTTTCGCTTTTACGGGCGAGCTTGGGGCGCGTCACTATTGTACAAGATTGTTACAAGCTCCTACTACAATAAAAGTGCCAGGGGACAGGCTTATGGTTGTAAAGTAGCAAGTTTTTCACATTAGAATTAAGAATAAAACAGAGATATAAAAAGCTATCTTGCTAACTGCCCGCTAATTATAACGCATCCCAACCTGGTTTGTTACTGTTTTTAAGCTTATTTTTAATAATCCATTGATGGAACAATTTAGTATAAAAATTTGACGCACACCTATCAGGCAAACACGCTTGAAAGTTAGCTCCGTTCGTATTAAAATGTAGTCTAGCTAGTTTCCTTGTTGTTCAGGTTCATTATTGCACTATACTCCAACCACACTGGCCGGGCCTCTTCGAACTTTCTACTGGATAAAACCTTAACTCGCAATTAGTACGGAGCGCACTATGGCCGAAGAACTGATTTTAGTAGTTGACGACGACGAATTAGTATGTAGTAAAGCGGAAAAAGCCTTGCGGAAAAGCGATTATCGCACCATGACTGCCTTTAACGGTCAACAAGCTCTAGCTATTATTCGTAAAACGCCCCCCGATCTACTTTTGAGCGACATCCGAATGCCTGATATTGACGGTTTGCAGCTTTTCGCCGCCGCCCGCAAAATCCACTTCGACTTGTTGGGTGTATTGATGACTGGTTACGGGACGATAGATATTGCCATCAAAGCGTTGCAGTTGGGAGTATCGGGCTTCTTGCAGAAACCTTTTACCGGAGCCGAACTTGACTTCGTGATTGAGGATACATTCACCAAAAACCGTTTGATGCGTGAAGCGGTGCGCTTGCGTTTGCTCTCGCCTTTGTTAGAAGCGCGACGTTATCTAATTTCGGAGCTAAATCTGACTAGCTTTTGTCAAGGGCTGGTGGAGACGACGGCCCGCGAAGCTCAGGCCGATTACTGCGCGGTTTTTCTGCCTGATGAAAAAAACTTGCTTCCAGACCGCCTGACGCTGCACCCCGAAGCCGTGTTTATGGAGGCCACAGAAAAGGCCCGCGTTTTTTCGCCGCGTACCTTTCCTGCCGGACGGATGGCTGGCCGCGCTCTGGAAGTGGGCCGCACGCTTAGTTTGCGCCGCTCCGGTACTGATAAGCTAAATGGCGACACTACTATACCGGGTTTGGTGCTGGCCGTGCCGTTGGTGGCAAGTCAGCGCACTTTAGGGGTACTGCTGGTAGGACGCGCCCAGGTGGACAAAGCTTTTTCGACAGGTGAACGGGAGCTTTTCGAGGTGTTGGCCGGGCAACTCGCCAGTATTTTGGATAATCGCCGTCTTTATCAAGCTTTAAGCACCCGCGAGGAACGCCTGCACACCTTTTTGAACCGTTTTATGGAAGCGCAAGAGAGCAAAAATAAACAATTGGCGGCCCAAATCCGAACCGAGGTCTTGCCTCTGCTCAAAAGTACCCGTCAAAATGTCCAGGCTTATCTAGAAAAAGCCCGCCCCGTAACCGGAAGCGACGATTTATTACAAGCCGAAAAGCGGTTGCAAATCGCCAGCGTTGCCGCTCATCGCTTGCTGCATAACCTGCGTCCCGCCAGTCTGGAGGAATACGGTTTGAGTGCGGCTTTGCGTCAATATGTACAGGATTATAATCATATTGGAGAAAACCAGCCCAGGCTTAGTTTTAAGTTGGAAGGGCTGGAAGCACCGCGCTTGAGTGATACTACGGAAACGAACCTTTTTCGGGCCTGTGCCGAAGCCATTACCAACGCTCTTCAGCACGCGCCCGGCTCTCCAATCGAGGTGTTGATGCGAGTGACAAGCCAGCGCAACCAACCCGTCCACCTGCAAATCCAGATCAGTGATAGCGGGCCGGGCTTTGACGTGGGGAGCTTACGAGAACGCGACCCCTCGCAACAGCTGGGGTTGTTGACGATGCAGGAACGGGTAGCAATGGTAGGTGGAGTCTGCCGTATTGAGAGTAGGCCAGGCAACGGCACTAAAGTTACCATTGATTACGCTACTGCCGAGTAAATTAAGGAAATGACCAAAAAAACTAAGAAAAACTATATTGTGCTTTTATTAGTGTTTGCCTGGAGTATGTTGATATTGATTTTACCGGGTCAAACCTGGGCTAACGGTGGCACGCTTATTTTTGGTAATGATGTCGGCCCTTACAATGTGACGGTATCGGAAAGTCCCTCGCCACCCAGCCCTGATGTAAGTACGCATCTGTCGGTCTTGTTGACCAAAGCCAAAAGCGATTTACAGGTACGCAACGCTAATATCATTTTTACTCCTGCTATGTCGGCGATGGCGATGCCCGATGTGGGCAGTCGGCGCAGTTTTCAGGGCCAGACCCCCAACACCTATGACGTAGATTTGCCTCTAAATATGGAGGGTGATTGGGTGATACATACCCAGATTGCTGCTCCTGGTTTTGCGCCCGCTACGCTCGACTTAAACTTAAAGGTGGAAAAGCCTAGTGCGCCCTGGCCCTTTATTATAGGTATTTTGGTGGGGCTGCCACTACTTGGGTTTTTGACCTGGTTTTTGCTGTTTCGAGGCGGCCACGATGATGACGATGATGAAGAAAGCAAGGTCAGCCCGCGCAAGCCTCAAACTGGCGAAGAAAGTACCCCGGTCTAAGGACATTTAGAAAGAAGGTAACTATTCAGCCGTCCTGTTTTCTGTAGGAGGCTGCTCCGTCAGCGGGTGTATTCTAAAATATCAAGCTCAAAAACTATCGGCTGACGGAGCAGCTGCGCGTCCTACAAGCAGCCTGAGTAGTTACGAAAGAAGAGACATTGGAAACAAAAAGGGTTATTAACTTGCAGCCGATATTCACGCCGCCAGCACCAGGGCCGGGTGAAAAACACGGTTTCGATTTATTGAGTATTGGCTGGCTGCGCCGCATCTTATTGTGGCGGCACACCCGCAAAGTTTTTCAAATTGGTTTGTTAATCGCCGCAATTGCGGTTATTTTTGACGGCCTCACCGGAGACCAGTACGCCCCTAAAAATCTGGCTACTACTAGCACCTGGATTGATTATCGCTTTATTTTGGTTATCAGCATTATACTGGTAGGTAATTTGTTTTGTATGTCTTGCCCGTTTGTGTTGGTTAGCCATAGTATTCAGAAGAAAGTCGGGCGCAACCTGCCCTGGCCCAGCTGGTTGAAAGGCAAGTGGGTTGCCAGCGGCTTGCTGCTGGTCATCTTATATACTTACGAACAATTCAGCCTTTGGAACAATCCTTTCTTGACGGCAATCGTAACGTTGGCCTACTTTGGCGGGGCGATACTGGTAGATGGTTTGTTCAAAGGCAACGCTTTCTGCAAATATGTCTGCCCGTTGGGAATGTTTAATCAAGTTTACTCGATGGTTTCGCCCACCGAAGTCAAATCTAAATCGTTTGCTTATTGTAAAAGTTGCACCACTAAAGAGTGTGTAAAGGGCAACGAACACAGCGGCAAAAAAGGGGTCAGCCATCAAGAAGGTTGTCAGACCCAGCTTTACATCGGCACTAAGCAAAGCAACCTTGATTGTACTTACGCGCTGTCTTGTGTCAAAGCCTGCCCCTATAGTAATGTGGCTTTGGAAACCCGTCCGTTTGGCCGCGAGTTGTGGGTCAATATCAAGAAGCGCGATTTTTCGCTAAGTGTCGCCGTAATGGTAGTGACTTTCGGCGCACTGACCAATGCTGGAGGGATGATAAACGGTTTTACCGACGTGGAAGCCGCTATCGCCCGCGCCCTGAGTCTGAACGAATTTTGGGCTTATACTTTGATTTTCTTGCTGCTGACTACAGTTATTCCGGCAGGAGTGGCCTGGCTGATCAGCCAACTTAGTTTGCGGATGAGCCGGAGTCAGGATTACGATTGGCAAGGGATTTTCAAACGCTTTGCGCCTGGGTTGTTGCCGCTCGGTTTGGGTATCTGGACGGCTCACTATTTTTTCCATTTTGTAGTCGGCGGGGCGGGCGGCTGGCCGACATTGCAAAATTTGTTTAAGCGCATCGGCTTCCCGATTCTGGGTGAACCCAATTGGGCGACAAGCGCATCGTTACCCTACGGTTTTATTTTGCCTATTCAGTTGCTTTTTGTCTATGGTGGTTTTTTGCTAACCAGCGTTTCGATGTATCAAATTAGCCGCCAGTTGTTTGTCAGGAAGCGGAAGACCGCACAACGGGCGATGATAGCCTGGGTGGGTCTGGCTTTTCTGCTGGCCCTCGTAGCGATGTATATTATGTTTCAGCCGATGCAAGCACGCGGTACGTTCAGCACGTAGGTTTGATTTTAAGCTGGCAAGATGTTAAGATGCCTTGCTTAGTATTAATTATATTAAATTTGGAGGTTTGGTTTGCTCAAAGGTTTGGAAGATGCTTTAATCACTTTTTTGAACAGTTTTTACCATAACGTCGGTTTTGCGGGTGTGGTAGTCATGATGGCGATTGAAAGTATGATGATACCACTGCCTAGCGAAATTATTATGCCTCTAGCTGGGTGGCTACTGGTGGACCCTGCCTCCTCTGTTCCTGTTTGGTTGCAACTGGTATTAGCGGGTCTGGCAGGGGCGTTGGGCTGTTTGATTGGTTCGGTTATCGCCTACGGTATTGGCATCGGGGGGGGGAGACCGCTCGTGATTAGGTATGGCAAATACGTGCTTGTCAACGCCCACCATCTGGACATTGCCGAACGCTGGCTGCTGCGTTGGGGTGCGTGGGCCGCTTTTATCTCGCGTCTCTTGCCAGTCGTGCGTACTTTTATCAGCCTACCAATGGGTGTGGTGCGTTCGCCATTTGTGCCGTTCGCCATTCTAACTTTTGTTGGTTCATTTATCTGGTCGTTCGCGCTGGCCTGGCTCGGCTACACGCTCGGCTCGAAGTTTGATCAGGTGCGGAGCAGCATCGCCTGGCTGGACTACCCGATTATCCTGATTATTTTGGCACTTGTCGGTTGGTTCATTTATAGTGCGCTCAAAAGCCGTCGTAAAGCCGTCGTAGCGGAGAGCAATCCCAATCCTCCGGCCCGTGTCTCTGGCCGCAAATGATTTTGTTGGGTAAAAGTCCCCAAACTTTCAGCAAGTGGAGAAATATATGGCAACCAAGACCGAAGATAAACTAAAGCAGAAGGCTACCCAGCAAAAAGATAAGGCCAAACAAAAGGCCGATAAGCAAAAGGCCAGTTTGCAGAACAAGGCCAAAAAGCAGCAGTCCGACGCGGTGAAAAAGACAGCCCAGGCGCGGGCCAAACTGGAGGAGCAGTCTATCAAGGAAAAAGCCAGCTATGAGAAAAAGCTGGTTAAAGAGCAACAAAAGACTGACCAGCGCATTGCCAAACTCGAAGCCAAAACGCCGCGTAGCACTGCCAAACAACGGGCCAAACTGGAACAGAAATTGGCAAAGCTGGACGGGCCTACGCCGTTTGCCGAAAATAAGCAGCAGATCAAGCTGGAGCAAAAGCTGACGAAGCTTGAGGCCAAAACCACCGAGCGCACCATTAACGAGCGAATTAAGCTTGACCAGAAGGTAGCCAAATATCAGGCCCAAACCAGCCACAAGATTATGACCAAACACGTTGCCAAACACGACAACACATTGGAAAAGCTGGCAAAGTATCAGTTGACCCAAAGTGGTGGGCCACTGGTCGCCCTGGATTTGCTACGTACTACCAACCGCCAGATGATGGAATTGCCGCCCGTTTTGCGTCCCCTGGTGATTATCGTGGCGATTTTGATGTTTCGGAATGCGGCAGAAAAACGTCGCAACGAACGCGAAATGGAAGAAGCCCAACACTTTTTGCGTGAAAGATACCGCCTCCGGCTTTAACCTGAATTGAGAATAAACAGAGCAAACCGTTTATGAGCGAAGAAGTGCAATCGGCAAGTCAAGTCAATATAGCAGAGCAGACTCAGAACCAGTCAGCCGAACAAGATAGTCCCTGGAAACTAATAGCGGGCCAGATGCTGGAGGATTTGGAGGCTTTTTATTTTCCGACCCTACACGTGCTGGTGGATTGGCAACGCCATTACGAGTCGTTGGATACCGAACTGGCCCGCCTCACCCGTCGTAGTGCTACCGGCAAACGGGTGGTGGATAAGCTGGTCAAAGTGTTCTTGTTAAACGGTCAAGAAGTTTGGATATTGCTACATATCGAAACTCAAGGCTATTATGATAAAAAGTTTGCTCAACGAATGCACACTTACCATAACCTGATTGGCTTGTGCTATAAGCGTCAGGTGGAGAATATGGCGATTCTGACCGATGGCAATAAGCGGTTTAGACCCAGCGAATACCAAGAAAAAGGCATTCTGTACGCAATAAGCTTTAAGTTTGCAATGGTCAAGTGTCCAACACTAACAATTAGGTAGCTATGAATTTTGAAAATTATGGACGATTCTAAAGATAAAATGTTGCCTTTGCAACACCCTAAAGATGGTAAGCAATCAGGCAGATACCGGGCGCACGTAATTAAGCCCCAGCATCAGGCCCAGTTGGACGAGCGCGGCTCAAAGTTTGAGGCGGAACTACGGAAGATTTTGCGTGTAGGCGATGTGTTTCGTTTTCGCAATTTTTTGTCCAAAGACGGGCGCAGTCTGCCCACCGATATGATGTTGGACACGTTAAAGATGGAAACGCTGATGCACCAGCTAATTATGACGCTGCCCGATTTGGCCGATATTCATCCGCGTTCGCAGGCGTGGCTTGACGATAATACCCATTTGAAGCCGCGCGGTCTGACCCTGTTGCAAGTAAGCAGCCTTACTCCAGTACAGAAAAAACGGCTCGTGACCACCGAAAACCCCGATGATGTGGCTTCTAACTAAAAATAACTGATGCCAGACAGCCAATTTTATGTTACAATAAACCGGAGCAAAACGGAATCTCTCAAGCAAATGCGGAAATGCGCCGGTTAATGTTGACTTCTACCGAAAAAGAAAAACTAAAAAACGCCAGCCGACAGGCCGAACCACTGGAAATCAAGCCTATGCGGATCGCAATGCTAGGGACGCGCGGTATTCCGGCCAGCTATAGCGGCTTTGAAAATTGTGCTGAAGAATTGGGCGTGCGTCTGGTGGAGCGAGGCCATTCGGTCACGGTTTATTGCCGTAGCCACCATATTCGGTACGCGCAGCCTTATTACCGGGGCATCCGATTGGTCAAAATCCCCACTATCCGCAATAAGTATTTTGACACTATTACTCACTCTTTTTTGTCTTCGGTTCATGCGGCTTTCCAGGATTACGATGTACTACTCTTTTTTATTGCTGGGAATGCCCCCATTGCGGTGGCTATGCACAAGTTGGGACAGCACGTAGCTCTAAACGTGGATGGCCTGGATTGGAAACGCCAAAAGTGGAACCGCTCCTTCGCCAAAAAATATCTGCAATACGCCGAACGGATTTCTAGCAAGATTGGGCCGGGTCTTATTACCGACTCTCGCGTGGTCGAAATGTACTATCGCAACACCTACAACGTCGAAAGCAATTTCATTCCCTATGGGGCAACGATCATGCGCTGCGCGCCGGGTGAAACACTCGAAAAATTTGGCCTTGAGCCAAATAAATATATTTTGTTCGTGGGTCGGTTGGTGCCGGAAAATGGGCCGCATCATCTGGTACAGGCTTTCCAGGAGCTTTATAACGAAGGTGTGACCGGAGACCTGAAATTGGTGGTGGTGGGGGACGCACCCTACCAACAGAAATATATTGCCTCACTCAAAAGCACTTCTACCCCCAATATTATCTTTACAGGCTATGTTTTTGGCGATGGCTACCGCGAATTGAGTAGCAACGCCCGTTTGTTTGCGGTCACTACCGAGGCGGGCGGGACTCACCCAGTTTTGTTGGAGTCTATGGCTTTTGGTAAT
Organism: Chloroflexia bacterium; assembly: GCA_038207455.1. Classification (GTDB taxonomy): domain Bacteria; phylum Chloroflexota; class Chloroflexia; order Chloroheliales; family Chloroheliaceae; genus JBBQZT01. The sequence goes on along the minus strand of JBBQZT010000056.1, from coordinate 21,584 downwards.
TGTGTGATTGTCAACGACACACCTGACAATCTGGAGGTAGTGGGCGAAGCGGCGGTTTCTTATGCTGGCGCGGACGGAAGTAGCGACCTCAAGCGCAAGTTACGAATGTTACTGGAAAACCCAGGCTTGCTGGAACATTATCGGCGGGCTGCTGTTGACCGGGTTAGTAAAAACTATGATTGGCAGATGGTGACTGATGCCTATGAGCAGCTTTTTGCCCGCTTGCAAACCAATCGCGCCGCTCATTCTGAAGCCAAACTAAAGACTCAAGTTTGATGAATTTTTCTAATGCTTTCCCAACTGCACTTGTAGCTAAAGCCTTGCCTCCTGTCGCCATAGATGACCGGGGCGTGGAACACGTAGATTATAATCTGCTAGGTGTGACGCTGCCAGCCCATTTGCTAGAAGTGGGCTGCGGGCGCGGCTGGCAAAGTCTGGAACTGGCCCAGGTTGGTTTTCAGGTATGGGGCGTAGATATTAGCCCAGTGTTGCTGGCAGATTTTCGGCACGCTCTGGCCCAACACCCGGCTCTGCACAATTCATGTCTGGCTTTGGCTGGCAGTGCCTTTGAACTACCATTTGCCGATGCTACTTTCGACGTGATTTTTTGTACTGAGGTGTTGGAACATCTAGCCGAACCCCAGAGAGCCATGCGCGAGATGGCGCGGGTGCTTGCCCCCGGAGGCAAAGTTTTTATTACTGTGCCTAGTGTCATCTCTGAAAAAGTCTTGGGCGCGTTACACCGACGGTGGAGCGAGTATAACGGTCATCTGCGGCCTCTGCCTACTAGCGAAGTGCGCGGTTGGTTAGCGGCAAGCGGTTTAGAAACGTATGCTACTCGCAAACTTGGCTTCGAGTGGGCGGCGTTCTGGTTACCCCATGCTGTTCTGCAAACCCCTTTCGATGTGACTGGCCTACCTGCCCGCCACCATCTGGTCAGCCGGGGCTATTGGAAGTGCTGGCGTGGCCTGGATAAGCTCTGGCTGGGCCGTTTTTTGCGGCGCAAAGGCAACCTCGTTTTTCCTAAAAGTATCGGCTTCTACGCCCGCAAGCCTGAATAAACATAATGCAAAAAGCTCAAAGCAGTTTTGCATCTGCCTTGAGCTTTTACTAGTCATAATTTTGTTAGTAGCTAACTTACTTGCGGAGACCGAGCTTGCCGATAACTACCCGATAACGCTCAACGTCTTTTTGGCTCAGATAGGCCAGCAAGCGACGGCGACGACCAACCAATTTGAGCAAACCACGCCGCGAGTGGTTGTCGTGGGAATGAATTTTTAGATGCTCAACCAGCTGGTTGATGCGTTCGGTCAGCAGCGCGATCTGGACTTCGGGGGAGCCAGTATCGCCTGTGTGGGCTGCATATTGTTCAATTACGTCAGTTTTTTCTGCTTTTTGCAGCGACATTCTCTATTCCTTTCAAGTGGGCCTTGCACACATTTTATAATAAGTATGTATTATTGCATTTAGCCGTTACCTGCTAACTTGAGCCACCTGGAGGTTAGGCCAGGCTAATCAAGGACTTTATTGACCCTGATTATAACACACATACCCGGCTTATGCAATTCCAATTTGCAACCTCTCTCAAAAAATATAGTTGACAACCGTTATTGAGTCTGCTATCATAGTATCGTAAAGCCAAGATGCGGGAGTAACTCAGTCGGTAGAGTGTCTGCTTCCCAAGCAGAATGTCGCGCGTTCGAGCCGCGTCTCCCGCTCCATTACTCATCTACTCCATTACAAAGCTCTAAATTCCTCTAAGCGAAACCTAACTTAACCAGCCGCGCCGTTTGACCAGTTCCAACCCCAAAAGTCCGAGTTGGATTTCTTGGGCCGTGCCTTTGAGTTCCACCCGGTATTCAAACCGCGCTCGCTCAAAATATTGCACCATATAAATCTTACCGTCCAGAGCGTTGACTTCCTGGAACTCCTCGCTTATCGGATAGCCGAACTGCTTGAGACCCCCGTGCTGTTCCCAATACGCCTTAAAGCCATTCGCCAATGTGTGTCCAGTCTGCGTGAAATACAACTTCCCACTGGGCGGCGTGGGGACGTTTTGAAGTGGCGTTTTGGTCGCCAGCGTGTCGGTAGCTTGCTTACCCAAAAGCCCCAGCTGGATTACCCCATCCGTTCCAGCCAGTTCGGGGTGATATTCAAACCGCGCCCGTTCAAAATATTGGACGGTATGCCCGGCTTCGTGAAACTCCTCGCTGATGGGAAAGCCAAAAATATTGACCCCGCCCTGCTGCTGCCAGTAATTCTTAAAGGCGTTAGACAGATTATGGCTGGTTTCGGAAAAATATAGCGAAGCCGGGCCTCCCAACGCTTCGGCCCGTGCAAACGGCGTGGCCGAGGCTGGCACACTCAGCACGTAAAAAGCACCGGGAGCGGTTTGGAAGCTGACATTATCCCCCGCGAAATCTAGAGTCAGCCCCACATTACTGTTAGAACGCAGCGTAGGCGGCTGGCTGGAGTTATAGTTGTAAGCTGGAAAAAAGCTTTTGAGGTTCAGGTTCAGGTGGCCCGCGTTGGTGCTAGAAATATAAATCCAACCCAGGCCGTTGGCGGGCCACCATACGCCCCAGGGGTCACGTCCAACCTGTTGGAAACCCAGGCGATTGTTAGAAAAGTTATCGGCATCGCTAAAAACCGCGTTGGGCGAAGTAAAATTGTAGCCTACCGCATTGCCGGGCAATTCATCCAGGTTGGTAAAGCCGCCTTCGGGGTTCTGATTGATCAAAGTATGGGCCATCACCGCCCGCGCCGCGTAGTAAGACGGTTTAGGCCGGGTCTGGTCGTCCAGTAAACCAAAATTGTTTTGTTCCGGCGTATAACCGGGTGGATAATTGGTCAACATCCACTTGAAGCCGCCGCCAAAACCCTGGCTATACAAATGCAGCCAGATAGCCGTCTCCGCCTGGGCTGTAATTGGCAGGGGTACAGGCGCGTCTATCCCGTGAGTACCGTGATTGTTAGAATAGCCAAATTCTTCTAACGCCAGGGGCTTGCCTCCGAAAGTACGGTGCAAACTGTCCAAAATGTCTAGTGTGGCTTTGAGACCGCGATAACCTTCGCCCGTGTAACGATGAAGTGACACAAAGCCAAGCGAATTTTGAGCAGGTAAGGCTGCTAAAGGCAGCCTGTCGAAGCCGATAGTTATGGGTTTAGGCGTTTTGTCGCCTTCGCCAGCTCGTATCGCGTTCTGGCGCACCTCAATCCAGCTTTGCAAAGTCGAGTTCAGGGCAGTCAAGAAACCTTGCCAGCTACCAGCTTCCGGCGCATTGGGGAAATCTACCACCGACTTGCCTTCGTGCAATGTAACCCAATGGTCGCTGGCCCCTAAATATTCCTGGTAAAGAGCGTTAGCATTAGCATAAAAATAAGCGTGATTTGCGTCCAGGAAGGCTGGAATCGTTCCGTTGCTGCTCCAGCGTTCGCTTTCGGCCCGGCTGACCCGTTCGCCATAACTTTTTATCAGCGCGTCGGTTTGGAGCGGCGGCGTGACCCCAGCCGGATAAATCGCGGCGGCAATATCCACGAACTGCGGCTCGTTCTTCAAATCGTAGCCCAACACTACGGGCGAACCAGCATAATGTTTGGCGACAGCCGCATCAATCGGCGTAAGTTTGGTCAAGTTGGCTTCGTCGTAATCGGCAAAAGTGATAAGCAAGCGCAAGCCATATTTTTCGGCCAGTTCCACCACTGTGTCTAACTTTGTAAAATTACCCGCCGCGATGTCGTCTCGCAAGCTGTCGCGCACAAAAATTCGCAGGGTGTTATAGCCGCCCGCCGCCGCCAGCGCAAAGTCGCTGTCAATCAAGGCCGGGTCAAACATAGCCTGCTCCCACATCTTCCAGGCGCGGTCAGTATGCCCCTCGTAGTTGACCCCGGCGATAAAATAGCGCGTGCCCTCTTTGTCCGCCAGTTGTGCTCCGTTCGTGCTGATTTCGCCTGTGGGACGACGCGGCAAAACCACTTGGGGCAGTTGGGCAGCATTGCTAGTAGCATTGGGTTTGGGCGGGTTGTTGGGTTTGGGGGCGTTATCGGTTTTATCCGCACTGAAAGCGTTGCCCAGGGCTGGACTGCCTGGCAATTGTAACAGGGCGTTGGCGTAATCGTCCAGCGTCAGGCGGCCTTGCTGATAGTTGGCATAAGTCTGGTAGTATTCGCTGCTAATAGTCGGCTTGATAGTGCTGTTGCTGCTAATATTAAAAACTGCGAAGGCGGTGATACAGGCGAACACAAAGGCCAGCACCGCACTGACCAGCAGCTTGTTGGAAAAAGTCAGGCCACCAGCCCACTGCTTCAAGCGGTCAAAACGGCTGTAGTTATAATAATTGCGGCGGTGGTAATTTTTGTTTCGGTTTGGGTGCATAAAAGTCGTCAGTAATTAGTAATCAGTTGTTAGTAGAATAAGGGACAGGGCGTGGTCGGTCAGCCTTGCGATAAACAAATTTGAGCCCAGACCAATCGTCGTCTATGGCGCAGATTTTAACATCTACCAGATTGTTTTGCAGCCCGATAGCCCGCACCAAATTTTCGCCCACATCGGTTTTAAGTTTGGAAGGTTTTTTGGGCCACGAAACCCAAAACAAGCCGTTATAAGCCAGCTTTTGCTTCAAATCGGGAAAGCGTTGCTCAAGTTCGGCCCGTGCTGTCGTGAAGAGATGGATAAAATCAAGCGGCCCATCTACGTCTGCCTCTACTCCTATTAAAACACCTGCGGGTAACGGCTCGACATATTGTATATAATTTGGGGGTGGGTTGACAAGCAGCCCTTTATGGCTAGATTTAGTAACTATTCAGTCCTGGGTTGGGTTTTGTAGGAGGCTGCTCCGTCAGCCGATGGTTTCCCATTGAAATGCCAACGAAATCGGCTGACGGAGCAGCCTCCTACAAGTGGCCTGAATAGTTACTAGATTTAAGACCCAACTTATCGGCTAAGGAGCGTTTGGAGTAGCCTAATTCCATAAGTTATATACTGCTTTGCCTTAGAAGCGTAAATCTGCATACTGATGAGAGTTATTAGAAAAGCCGTTAGCTCCATTTGGTGTTGTGAATGCAGCCTCGTCAAATAGACTCACCAACAAAACACCTTCATCTATAGTAATTGCTACCAAATGCTGAAACCGCTTCGATTGGGGAAAAGTTTTGATAGCTATAGCTCTACCGTCGTGCAACACTTCTAATTGACCTGTTTCGTTAGATAGTATGACTATCCGATTTGAAGTTTCTATTACTGGCCCAACCTTAGTAGGATTAACGCTTACAATACGACTAATTGATTTTTCAGGAATACTATTTGGTAATATGGACGTGCTGGCATCCCTTGACTTTTTAATTTTGTAAGAATAAAATTTGCCAGCATTTGTGCGTACAAAAAAGCTGTTGTTTGAGTTATAACTGTACTGGGTATTATCCACAAAGTCGCTTTCCTTAACGTTGCCCGGCAAATAGTCGGTGAAACTTTCGGCATCTAGGTTGACTTCTGTAAGAACTCTACTTTCTCGCTCTAAGTTGCTATTTTGGCGAGCTTTTTCAGACTGAAACTTGAATAGATAAGGCTCATTTAAGGCTGGATAGTTCACAAAACCATAATCCAACCAGCCAGTACGTAGCGAACCGCTTTCGATATGTTCAGTACGCCTTACCACTTCTGGTCGCCAACTAAAATCATTGATAAGTGTAAAAAGCCCGTCACTTCCACACGAAGCATTAGCTGCACCATATTTAACCGCTATATTTACGCATCCTACCTCTAGTCTTTTTTGCGGTTCTTGTACTTTTGCAGTAGCTCCTTGCGGTATTTCTACATCCAAATGAAGTAAGCTGTCGGTAGTACCAATATAAATCCGATTATTATAAACGGACATATCGAGAATAGCAGTATCATTTATAGCCAATGGTTTTTGTAATTCTGGTCTGCTAATTTTGCTGTCCAGGTGAGATATTTCTGTCCAATCCAAAAACGGTTGTGGGAATCTATCGAAAGCAGCATACAAGTCTTTGGCAATAGCCTCATTTTGCATCAAGGTTTTGAATTGCGGACTAGAAAACCAATCATTGCGAGAAAACATATAGGTTGGAGTTGGGAGCGTAACAGAATATTTAGTTTCAATAAAATTAGCGATGCTTTCCAGATTATAAATCTGCATCGCCCGGTCTTCGGTTACGGTTATTAGCCGCCCCATATAGGCAAAAGCGTTTTCAAAACGTCCAGGTATTAGTAATTTGGCTATCTTCATCCAAAGGTTTCCTAAGCTATCCCCAAGCTTTCAACGATAAGACCTGTAAATTCTTTTTTGCACAGCTTTGTCAATTACACCAGTTTGAAACCAGAACTCCACCAAATATTTTCCGGGTGTAATACCTTTCGTATTTTCCCCAACCGGATAACCGTGCCAGGGGTCGGGGTCATTAATAGGCCGCTCAAATTTGCATAACCATTCACCCTCTGTGCCTAGTTCTGTGTCGCCCTTATTCAGTATTCCCCAGTAATCAGCAGTTGGGCCATTATTGGTCGCCCAAATATTGTCATCGGATGTGCAAAAGAGTTCGTATTCTTGTATCCGTGAAATGTTGTTCATCCATAGTGTTTTATCCTTCTTTGTTTTGCTACGATGATAATTCAATGAAATATAAGTTTTGCCAGATTTGTTGGGGCTGTATAATATGCCATCTGAATTAGCTTGACCACTATTCATTATACGCTTTTTCCTAATGTGAGTTACAAAATTGTAATAGCTTCGATTATTTCCAGCAAAGCGGCCACGCTCCACGCCTGGGCCACGCAACCGACTGGCGAGTAGGGAGGTTCGGCCTCGAAAATTTCGCTGACGGTGTTGAGGCCCGCTTCGTCCAAATGCTGGGCAAAGGGTTTTAGCAACGCCCGCACGTGGGCTAGAGTTGCGGCGTGGTCAGGGGAGAAATGTAATAGGGCGCGAACATACGAGCCGAGCGGCCAGGGCCAGATTGTACCTTGATGGTAGGCACTGTCCCGCGTCCGTTGGTCGCCGCCGTAATACCCGATATAGTGGGGGTCGTCGGGGCTGAGGGTTCGTAAACCGAAGGGGGTCAACAACTTTTGCTTGATTACGTCCAAAGCAGAGCGGGCGTGGTCGGGTATAAACAATTCTGGCGCGACACCCAGAGCAATAGCTTGATTGGGGCGCAGCGAAGCATCGGGCTGACCGTTTTGGTCTATCACGTCCAGGTAGTAGCCGCCCTCCTCGTACCAAAAAACGCGCTCGAAACTGGCTTTGACCTGGGCCGCCAGCCGTGCATATTCGGCCTCAAGAGTGGGGTATTGCACAAAATCACCCTGGGCCGCAAAACTTTGCATAATTTTCAGGGCGTTGTACCAAAGCGCGTTTATCTCAATCGCTTTGCCCTGGCGCGGCGTAACCACCCAATCTCCGATTTTCGCGTCCATCCAGGTCAGTTGCACCCCCGGTTCGCCCGCCACTAGCAAGCCATCCTGCGGGTCAACCTTAATGCCGTAGCGTGTGCCTTTCAGATGCCACTCGATGATACCCACCAGAGCCGGAAAAAGCTCTTTGACCAGTTCAAGGTCGCCACTAGCCGTCTGATAGCGGGCAATTGCGTCGAAATACCACAAGGTCGCGTCAACCGTATTGTATTCGGGGGTAGTACCAGCGTCGGGGAAGCGATTGGGCAACATTCCCTGGCTGACAGCACGCGCAAAGCTGCGTAGAATATTGGCTGCGTCACGGTAGCGGCCCGTGACCAGACATAAACCCGGCAGCGCAATCATCGTATCGCGCCCCCAATCACTAAACCAATGGTAGCCAGCCAGCACCGTGCGATAGTCTCCGATAAGCTGACCCGGTACGTCTGGCTGAGGACGACCCACGATAAACTGGTCTGCGGCCAGCGTCAAACGATGCACCATTTCGGTTTCGGCGGCAGCTTCCAGGCTCGAAGTAGTTAGCACAATGCGCTGGCGTTCCAGTTCGCGTTCCAGTGCGCCCGGATAAAATCTTTCGGCAACCTCGGCGGCTTCCGTCGTCGCCACAATCGTCACTTCCTGCCCTGGTTGCAGGGTTATATGCAGATTACCGGGGTTATACATATCTTCCAGGTCGGCCAAACCTCGTCGTTGTTCCTGTAGCCAAAAGAAATCTTTGTACCAGACCCCAATCGGCTCGAAGGTGGCGTTGGGGAAGGCCAGCAATCGCCAGGGGGTCGCTCCGGGCCACGCTCTGATTTGCCAGCAATGCCGCGCCTGCTCGGTTTGCAGCAGAAACTCCCAATCGTCCGCGCCTTTGGTCTGGCTATGATAATCGCGGTAGTTCGCCAGCACCACCAGTTCCAAATCCAGGGAAGCGTGGCCCTGCTCATAGACATACTTGACATAAGTAGTGTTTGAGCCGTGTTCCAGCCAGACAGTTTTGCGGAGTACCGCATCGCCCAGGCTATACCGCCAACTTGGTAGCGAACCTTCAAACTCAAAACTTTGCAGATAGTTGAAGCCTTTGGGCGAAACATCATGGGCGTGGTGGAACTGATTGACTTGCAGTTCATAACGCTGCCCGCTCACATTCACCCGCTCCTCGAATTTGCCCAACAACAAAGTTCGGTTGAGCGGTGGCGCGAGAGCCGCCACCAACAACCCGTGATAGCGGCGGGTATTTGCCCCGTTCAGCCCACCCGCCGCGTAACCGCCGATGCCGTTTGTCACCAGCCATTCGCGTTCCAGCCCTGCCTCTAAATTATGGCAAAGCTCTGGCCCAAAGCTGACACGGGGCAAAATTTTGTCGTCCGGCCTGACTATGTGCATAGAGAATTATTTTATGCCTAAAAGTTCCACATCGAAAATCAAGGTGGCGTTACCTGGAATAACCCCGCCCGCACCCTGCGCTCCGTAACCCAAATCTGGCGAGATAATCAGACGGCGTTTGCCACCTACTTTCATGGTCAAAAAGCCTTCGTCCCAACCCTTGATCACTCGCCCTACCCCGATTGGAGTTTCAAAAGGTTTTTTGCCAATCGAGCTATCAAAGACCGTGCCGTTTTCCAGATAGCCCGTGTAATTGGCTATAATAGTCTGGCCTTTGGTTGGGGTTGCGCCCGTGCCGACCTGGGTATCAATATAGCGCAAACCGGATGGCGTAGTAACTTCATTTCCGTTCACTGGGGGTACTCCTCCTTTTGATGATGCAGCTACCGTACTGGCTGCCGTAGCCGCCGAAGTGGGCTGTACGGCAGGTAACGGCGTAGTGCCGCTCGACGCGACATTACTGCTGTTATTATTTTTATTTTGTCCACTAATAACCGCGAAAATAATCAGACCTACCGCTATGACTGCGACAACCGCCACCGCGCTGATAACGAGTAGCCGACCTTGCTGCTGGGCCGACTGCTGGCGCACCTGGCGTTCCTGGCGCATTTGAACCGTGTTTTGGCGTTTTTGTTGCGCTGCTGTCAAAGGCTGGTTTTTGTTAGGTCTGGGGTTTTGGGGATTTTGCGACATGAAAAAGCTTTTTGACCTCCTGTATAATCAAAAGTAATATCTTTGGTTGAACCGATTATAACACACCGTCCCTTTTTTGTGTCGAGTGACCCGGTATATTACGACCAAACTTTTCTCTAACACAAAACTAACGAAGTGGTCCTAACTTTTGCGATTGCCGATGCGTATTTAATAGTGACACCAGAAACATTGTGCTATAAGCATTGGGCCACCAGCCGATGGATTAAAACAGTCCATTGACGGAGCAATATCTCACAAAAACCTTCCGAGGTATATTGAGACAATGTTGCACAAAAATGATCCGTTGGCACGCAAAGTGCTAATATATAGAGCAGAGGGTTGACACCAATCCTTAATCTTTCAAAAGCTGAAAAGAATTACGAAGATTGCGAATTGGTGAGAATCTGATAAATGTGAAGCGATTGTGAGCCTTATCACATTTTAAAGCTCTTGTATGTGCTATAATGTGTACGTCTCCCAAATTATGTGAAACTGCCAAATCTGGGTGCTAAAATTTGTTTCTCCTCACTCAAGAGTAGAAATATAACTATTAATCAAACAAATTCGATTACGGAAGGATAAAATTATGTTTAAAGCAAGGGCCAATGGGCCGCGTTGCGCTGGTTGCGCTCGCTATTTTGAGCCGCGTATGTTGCGCGATGGTAGTATGTCGAAAACTTGTGGAAGTACCACCTGTGTTTCTGCGTACCAGAGTCGCCAGAGTCAGAACTCCAATCGGGATAACCAATCCCGTCAGCCGCGCAAGCTTTCTTCGTTAGCCAAAACTTATTAAGAGTGCTGCTACATTCTGCTACGCATGATTAAATTGTGCAGCGATGCTCCTCTGGGTGGTAGCTGAAATTACTGGCTTGCACTTTTGGGAAACAGCTGACCTGAACTGCAACTGGCTCATATTACTTAATCTCGTTGAAAACGGCTTCGGTAACAAAAAGTGAATATAACTGAATAATTAAAAAGCTTATTCCAGTCTTACTTCCAGGGTAAGGGGCGACTATAGACTTGCTAAACAAGTTGAAGGTTTGTTTCCTGTACTCAAAATGCAGACCCGGATAAGCTTTTTATGTGTCACCTCAAAAATTCGGGTGTAGGAGCGAGACTTAGTTTTCTACTCGGCTTCACACGCTACGACCAAATCGAACCTCAACATTACTACAGACGCGCCCAGCGAAGCAGGTGCGGTATATAAATCTCGCCTCTACTCTTTCAGGAAGAATCTTGCAATCACTATCCCTCATAAATAATTTTCAAGCTTAATAAAAAGTTTCAACACTAGAAGTATAAAATTGATGAAACAAAAATGACCCGTCTATAGCAGACAATGCAATGACCCTGACACTTGTTGGAACTTACCGGCTTATTATTGGGCTATATAATTGTGCCGCGCCGCCAGATTATGGCCTAGCAAACCCAACAAAACCTCGTAACTTGTTCCCCCATTTTCGGTGTGAAGCTCGAAGCGGTTGCGCTGAAAATATTGCACCATTTGCCCGTTTTCCATCATTGGTTCGCTAATAGGATAACCGAAGACGGACACGCCGCCGTTATGCTGCCAATAATCCAGGAACTTACCGCCCAAAGTGTGGGCGGTTGGCTGGAAATATTGAACATTGCTTGTTACCTGACTGGCTGTAACGGGAGCGAAAGCAACCTCGGTTTTGCGATTAGCTGTTTCTTCGCTGCCAAGCAAACCCAGCAATACTTCCGAAGAGGTGCCAATATATTCAGGATGAAGTTCAAAACGGTTGCGCTGGAAATATTGAACGGTATGAATCTGACCATCGGTGTCTGAAAGCTCCTCGAACGGTTCAGAGATTGGGAAGCCAAAAACCTCCACGCCACCGAGCTTTTGCCAATAGCTTTGGAAAGTGCCGCTCAAAGTGTGGCCCGTCTCCCCAAAATAAAACCCACCCTGTTGAACAGTTGAGGCCGCTTTATTTACAGTCAGGGTATCAAAAAAGCGGGCCTGGTCAACGTACTGGTCGGGCGCGAAGGCCGTCACTTTGAGGTTTTGGAAAGCGAAATTAACCGTCTGCACATTGTCGGCGTGGCCGTTGAGCGAAACTTCGACTGCACCATCAGCCGTGCCAACACCCTTAACCGCCGCTCGCAATTGGTAGGTGGCGTGACCCAAACCGCTAATCTGAAAATTACCCTGGGCATCGGGCTGAATAGGCGAGCTTTTCAGCAAACCGTCGCTCAAAAACGGGTCGAGGCTGAGACTAACCTTAGCCTGGTCAATCCCGCTTATTTTGCCCCTAATCAAGCTGCTTTTGTTGGGCCGCAAATCGCCGTTTTTGGCCGCCAACACCGCTTTGTAGGCATTGACCCGTCCCCATCCGGCTTGAGGAGTGAAGCCGCGTCCGCTAATATCGTCCGCTGTGCCTTCCAAAATGTTTTTCACGTCAAGCGGAGTCAGATTAGGGTTGACTGACAACATCAGAGCAGCTACTCCGGCCACAATCGGGGACGAAAAGCTGGTGCCGTTGATAGCGGTATAGCCACCGCCCGGTTGAGCCGCCCATACCCCCGCGCCCGGCGCAGATAGCGAAACGTGGGGGCCGTAGCTGGAAAAAGCGGTCACTTCGTCGGCTTGATTAGTTGCACCCACCGCAATTACGCCTGGGTTGCGGGCCGGAAACTGTGGCGCACTACTGCCCCCATTCCCCGACGAAAAAACCAAAACTACGTTATGGCTGACCGCGTAATCAATTGCTACGTTCTGCACCATCGTGGTCGTGCCGCCGCCAAAACTGCCATTGATAACTTGCGCTCCGTTATCGGTAGCGAAGATGATGGCCCGCGCTACATCAAAGCTAAAAAGTTGTTCGCCGCCCGCCTTGAGATTGAGCAAACTCACGTTCCAGTTAAGGCCAGCCAGACCTACACCGTCATTCGTATTCGAGGTAATAAAACTGGCAACCGCTGTCCCGTGACCCACTTCATCTACGACGGTGGATTGGTCGTTCAAAAAGTCGTAGCGTTTGATAACTTTACCTGCCAGGTCGGGGTGCGTTTCGTCTATGCCGCTATCCACGATGGCTACCTTCACATTACGGCTACCTGTCGTGATGGCCCAGGCTTGTTGAGCTTGAATTTTATCCAGATGCCATTGTTTGGACAGATAAAGCGGGTCGTTGGGTACGGTAGTGGTCGGTGCGTCATCATATTTCAAAATATAGTTGGCCTCGGCTTCTTGCACATCGGCGTTATCTTGCAGCGCAGCAATTGCGTCATCAACACCGCTCGAAAGCAGCAACAGATAAACGTTGGTCTGGCCGCCCATACTTTTCCATTTACTAACCCCTAGCTGGCGGAAAAGCCCGTTGAGCGAAACTGGAATGTTGGCTAGATTGCCGGACGCGGGCAGTTGTACACCTGCCTTGAGCCTGATTATCACCTGCCCTGGCAAGACATTTTGGTTGGAGGTAGGGGTCGCAACGTTTCTAGCTGGCCCTGTCGCTGCCAATGCAAGCGAGCCGCTCAAGCTTTGCAAACCCAACATCAGCAACCATAAGCTGACTATGCCCAAACGAAAACCCATTTTATTTCTCAAAGATTTTAGCATTTTAGCTGGCTTTCCTAAAGTTCGGTTTAGTTCTCTTGTTCAAGCTGGTACAACGGCGATGGCAACTTCAACTGGCTCAAGTCAGTGACGGGGTTGAAGCGTGCGGTACCAAATAGACTAAAACCCCAAAATGGGTCATAAGTTTCGGCACTGCCCGCCCGCACCCGAAAATATACGATGGCTTGCGCCCCGCTCTTGCTACCCTGCAAAGTGAAGGCATAAATACCGGGTTCTGCCGAACCGGGTGCCGGAATATCGTTATTGAAGCTGCCCTTGCTGTCCGCCACCAATCTGAATGGATAGTCGCCAGTAACGCCGCCGGAGAAAATTAAATCCTGGTATGGCACTACCCGATTGAGTGGAGTCGTAATCCAACCAGCTAACGGTTCATTCGGTGTAAAACCGTTTGCCTCCACTGTAGTCGAACCGCCTACCCGGATAACTCCGTTGCTGATTTGAGCATTTTTGCCGGGCGGTATAGTCGCGGGTTGGGTGGCTTCTACGGCGGGCGTATAGCGCACCACGTTGGTAATCGAAAGATTAAAAACCGCTTTATAACCGCTGGTGTTGCCGATGACTACCAACCGAACTTTCAGAGTAGGATTTAAGACTGGCAAAGTCCGTAACCGTAGCAGGAAACCGCCCTGCGAATTGACTATCACCTGCTGGGGGAATTGCCCGCCTTCTTCGTCCAGCCAGGCACTGGTCTTTTCGTTAGGGGTGAAGCCAGAGCCAATCAAGCGGAAGGTGGTGCCGCTTTCCCCGATGGCGGGCTGCACGAAGGCGTTGACCGAGGGTACGACGCTGCTATCATAGACTGGCAGTTCGGGTTGCGAGTATCGCCAGTTGTAATAATCCGAGCCAACCTCACCCGCATACACCTGATAATTGGTAGGCAAAGCCGGGTTGTATAGCAGAGTACGCCGCTCGAAAAGTTGTACCAGAATATCCTGTGGCTGCCCGTTCTGCCGCACCTTTGTCCAATACGCATCGGTTAAGGGCAGCCCAAACAGGTCGGCCCAGTTAAAAAGTTTTTCGCCACTAGCATCGCTCTGGTTAAGATAGTCCCAAAAAACGTCGGGGACATTGTGTCCGGTTTGGTTGAGATAGACCGCAAATTTGGATAGCGAACCCAGAGCGTTATCCAGATTGAGCGAACGGAAACCTAGTAATAAGCCCTCACCTTCGGGCGGAACTAACACATTGCGAACTGGTCGGCCCACCGCACTGGCCCGTGCCGCAAACAGACTGCCCCACGCTCGATACGTAGGCGCACCCGGATTGTGGGCCAGCGTTTTATCGCCACTGACCGGGATTTCTGCCCCGTCATATTGCAAAAAACGGTTGGTACCGACTTGTAGCTGGCCCGTCACCAATTCACGCACCAGCCGCCCATCTCCCACATAGCCAGGTGAATTCGGGTCAGCTTGCGGATTAGTAAGCTCCATCCGGCCTTTGGGAAAATACTGTACCAGGCGAGTACCAGTAGTCTGGCTAAAAGTGTAGGTCTCTCGCAAAGCTGTCCCCGGCGTTCCCCAAAAGTAGGGCCGCTGCACTTTGCCCGCCGCCACTGGCCCATCCAGTTGTTGCCAGGCGTTCGCAAAAGCAGGGTCGGCAAAAGCAGGGTTATCGGCACGAGCAATAGTGGTTGTGCTCAAACCGCTCACTATCATTTGTAGGGCTAAAAGCAAAACCACCAGCAATCCGTATTTTCGATTTAAGCTTGAAATCTTCACGTTCGGGTCTCTCCTTTTAGTCCTGGTTTTCTGATGCGCCACTTTGGTTTACCCGATTGGTATTCAAAGGCAGAAAATGGGACAGGCTGCCAAAAATACCTGTTCCAGCAGTGCGCGGCCTGGAAATCAGGCTAAAGGCACTGCCGATGCTGGCTTCGGGCGGAGCCTCGGTCACACGCAGGTAAACAATAGCGTGACGTTGGGCGTTTTGCTTATCCTGGAAAGTGATGGCCCAAACACCGGAGCGCGGCGGCGAACCAAAATCTACCGCGATGCCATAAGGGGTCTCGTCCAGGGCCGTTACATCGGGTACAGGTTGAACTGCCCCTTCCGGTGATGTGACCCAAATTGCCACCCGCTCGAAAGCTAAATCTTTTTCGTTGAAAGGGTTCAAAACCGCCGTGAAATCTGTACCGCGCGGCCCGTACTTGGGGTTGACCTGGGCGTTTAGGCTATCCGGCACGGACTGGTCTTTGCTATAGAGCGTGGTGGGGGTGAGCGGTGGCAAAGTCACCAGTCTGAAATAGATGGTAGAAATGTGTTTGCTACTTTGGCCCTTGAAATTGAAGGCATACACCCCTAAGCCCTGATTGGGGTCGCCTGGGTCGCCACTACTAAAATCTACTACATCGCCGCCTTGAAAAGTCTCGCTAAACTGGCCTTTGGAATTGGCCGTAAGCGGGTCAGGAATAGATAGTATGCTGTTGTTCGGTTGGGTAATAGAAAAATCCATTTTTTCGTTGGGCGCGAAACCAGTAGCGGTAAAGGCAAAAGTAGTATCAAAACTGCCATACTGGGGGCTGATGCTGCCGCTAACCGAGGTTGGTACTGTCGTGTCCTGCGTCACCGCCGCAACAGGCGCATAACGCCAGTTGTAATAATGCTGGCCGACATTGCCCATTTCGACTTGAAACGCCGCCGGATTGGTGGGTGTGTAACTCAACACGCGCCGCTCGAAAAGTTGCACTAATACCTGGGTCACTTTGCCACTTACTTTAACCCTTGTCCAGTACGGTTCACTAATTGGGTAGCCCATCAAGAATTGCCAGTCGAACAAGTTGGCGTTGTTGATAACCGCGCCTTTAGAGTCGAAAACGAGACCTTTGGTAGCAAAATAACTCCAAAAAGGCGAGGCGATATTATGGTTGGTATGACTTTCATAGTAAGCGTATTTAACATCAGCTTTGATATTAGCGGTGGGCAGCCGACCCAGCAGACGGCCAGACTGGATAGTAGTAGTGATAATATCGCCTGTACGGTTGCGTCCAGCAGGTCTAACCAAATCGCTTAGAAAGTCGGCATATTTTGGCGCATCCAGGTTGAGAGCGGTAGGGTCTCCAGCAACGGCAATTTGGGCTGGGTCAAATATCTGTACCTTGTTGTCGCCTACCTGCACCAGGCCACCCACTAGGTCGCGCACCAACAGCCCACTACTGACGTAAAAAGCGTTGTCAGGATTGATGTTGGGGTAGGTAAGTTCCATGCGGCCTTTGTCAAAATACTGCACGGTACGCAAATGGGCGGGTGACTCATCGTAACGTTCCTTAGTAGTAGCAAAAGGCGCGTCGCCCCACACATAGGAGCGGCTGGTCAGGTCCGCCGTTACAGGTGCATCGGTACGCTGCCACAAACTGCGAAAAGCGGTATCGGCAAAATCTTGAGCCTGTACCGACAGCATAGGTGTGAAAGCGGCCAGGGGCAAGGCGGCCAGCAGACAAGCAAATGTCAGGAAATTATGCCACACACGGTAAAACCGAGGCTTGTTCATAAAAACTTCCTTTTTAATAGCGACTGGTGGCGGTTGCTAGTTGATATAGATATAGCTTGGCGGTGCGAGAAGTAAATTTGCGCCTTTGACGTGCTATTTTGATTTTATTTTGGTTTTTCTGTTTTCTTTCCGGGAACCCATCTTCTTGGAATCAGGTTTAACTGCCCTTTTATTATAATAGACCTTGCCAACTTTTACAACTCTAATATCGAGAGGCTAATACCGTTGCCAATCTACCAATTTGTTGTCATGACTCTCAGGGTTGCGAACTGAGGCTTTCCTGTGTAAGTAATTTATAAGCTGAGTTCAAGGTTCCTTGTACATCGGAGTGGCAGTTAGATTAGAAAGCTAAGAGTGTCAGCCCTATTCGACAACTCGACAGAGCGAAAGCCCTAACTGTGCGATAATAAAGGCGGAGGAAGTAAAAAGAATGACACCAGATGTTGCGTTGACCTTTCTAGCAATTTTCGCGGTGGCCGCTTTTGCCGGAGGGTTCGGGGCACTGGCTGGCATCGGTGGCGGTATTATCGTGGTGCCAGTGCTAACAATCTTTTTCGGGATTGATATTCGCTATGCCATTGGAGCCAGCATTATTTCGGTTATCGCCACCAGTAGCGGAGCGGCGGCGACTTACATTAAGGAAAATATTACCAATATTCGGGTCGGGATGTTTCTGGAAATAGCTACTACCACGGGAGCTTTGAGCGGGGCGTTTTTGGGAGCGTTTCTGGCCGGACCAGTGCTGTTTCTTATTTTTGGCGGTCTGCTTGGGTTGTCCGCCTTTTTGATGTGGAACAAACGCCAGGAAGATACGCCTAAATTCGTCCAAAATGATGAGTGGAGCGCACGCCTACGTTTGAACGGAGTATATTATGACCAGGCTTTGGGCCGTGAAGTTGCCTATAATGTGCGGGGTGTGCCTGTCGGTCTTGGGTTAATGTACATAGCTGGTCTCACCAGTGGCTTGCTCGGTATTGGCAGCGGTGCGCTCAAAGTGCTGGCGATGGATATAGCTATGCACCTGCCCATCAAGGTTTCGAGTGCCACCAGCAATTTTATGATTGGGGTAACGGCGGCCACCAGTGCCGGAGTTTATTTTGCACGCGGCCAAATCAACCCGTATCTGACCGCCCCGGTTGCGTTAGGGGTGTTATCTGGTTCTCTAGTAGGGACGCGCTTGTTGATGCGGCTCAAAGGCTCGGCCATCCGCAAGGTCTTTATTGTAGTGCTGGTCATTCTGACAGTTCAGATGCTTCTGAAAGGTTTTGGCATCAATATCGGCGGTTAGAAATAAGCTTCGAGTAGAGAACTTTGCACCGCAGAGGACGCAGAGAGCGCGGAGAGGGAATGGGTAGAAGGTAATTCTTAATGGAACAGGGTTAGATTGGTGGAACATTGCTTTTTCAATGGATTTTCCGAACGTCCATTGACGGAGCAATGTCCCACCAAAAGCTGGGGGGTTGGGGCAATCCACTGGCGGAGCAATGTCCCACCAAAAGCCGGGAATTTGTTGGATATTGCTCTGCCAATAGACGTTTTCAAATTATCATTAGTGGCAACCACACCCAGGGGGTACCCGCGCAATGTCTGAGAAAGATCTAAGTTTTACCCCTGTAGCAAGGACTCGGTGCCGTCTATCCACATTTCGGTGCCGCTTATGTGACTGGAAGCGTCCGAAGCCAGGAACAATACCAATTGGGCCACCTGTTCGGCTTTACCTGGTTTGCCATCGCTCAAAGGTATCTTGCCTTGCGGATATTCGACAGGAATTTTCACTTTATCCAGGTCGTGCTTTTGGGTGCTATCCTGAATTTCGCTTTCGATTGCGCCGGGGCAAATTACGTTGACGCGCACCTTGTCTTTGGCGAGTTCTAGGGCAACCATCTTGGTAAAAGCCACCTGTCCGGCTTTGGAACAAGAATAAGCTGTCGCCCCGGTATTGCTAAAAATGCGGGTGCCGTTGACCGAGGCCGTGACTATGACCGAGCCGCCTTGCTTCTTGAGATAGGGGGTAGCGTATTTCACAGTCAAAAACGTGCCTTTGAGGTTGATGTCCAGTGTTTTGTCCCAATCTTCGGGTTGTAGTTCTTCGATGGGAGACCACACCCCGTTGATACCAGCGTTGGCGAACACTATATCGAGCCGCCCCCACGTGGTCGCCACTTGCTGCACGGCCTGTTGCATTGCGGCGGGCTGAGATACATCGGCCACGAGGAACAACGCTTCGCCACCAGCGTTTTGGATTTGCCTGGCTACTGCCTCTATCTGGTCGGGCTTATCGGCCAGCACCGCCACCTTCGCCCCTTCCTGGGCTAGAAGCAAGGCGGCGGCCTTACCAATTCCCGAACCGCCCCCTGTCACCAAGGCTACTTTATTTTCCAGTTGCATAAATTTTTCCTTTTCCAAATTATCTTGCTAAATGACAAAACAAAAGGCCCGCTACGGCCCTTCTTATCCACAATTTATTGTAAGCGGAGCGTCACTGCGCCCGCTTTGATGTCAGACGCGCAAACGAGGCGAACGTGGGGACGCTCCACCTACGGCTTATTTGAACGTTATTGCTTTTTATCTATCGTAGCTTGGGAGTGGCAGAATTTATGCCCCCAAACGGTTAGTTAGCCAGGTTAATTCTGTCCAACGAGTGTACCACCATAATCGTCCCTAGATAAATCCACCGTCTAGCAGATTCAAAACTCAATGAATTGGGATTAGGTAAGTCGAGTCAGGACAAACCCTAATCCTATCTGCTCTATTATAAACTACCCCCCCCACTAATTCTAAAGATATAATAAACCTATCTTGTTGGCTATTGACTTTATAAAAATTTGGTGTTATTATTGATACAGCTACATCGGGGATGTTAATATAAATTTATACACGTTAGTTACAGACGTAGATTGCCCCAGGGTTTCTTGTATGATGTAGTCATTCTATATGAAACTGGCGTGGTTTATTGGTTAATAGTTGTAGCTTACCTGATTACGATTTTGATGTGAATCTTAACCATTTTTAATGTCTCACAGTTTTGATACCGTTTCCAGTTAAACCTGAAACTTAAATGGAAGTCTATTAGTTGACTCTGCTTTTTAGTCAGGAAAGGAAGGTGTCAGATTTTGAAACATCACAAAAACCTGCTTTATGTCGGCGGCATACTTGTACTGCCCTTCGCACTGGTCGTGTTGCTGCTACTACAAGCCGATACTACTACTTCCGCCGTTGCAGCGGCTAACAAAGGTAGTGCTAACGTGCCACCTGTGGCTGCTCAAGTTGGGAGTAGCCTTACTCCGCTTGCCCCAACCGCCCCTCCACCCATAGTACCTGCTAACGCCGCCAAACTTTCGCCAGTCAAAGGTATAGCCGCTATTAAAGTCACAAATGCTAACGCCCTTATTAACGGTAACGGGGCAAAGTTTAGCGAGGCCGATGTGCGCCAGTTCTTGCACGACCACCCGGAATGGGGCCAATTTAAGTCAACCGCGCCTTTCGCTATTGAAAAAGTCGAATTTCTGACCGCCCGCGAGGTCAAAGTCCGCATAAATCAGGACGTAGCCACGATAATGGGTGTGCCAGATACCACTAGCTTTTGCTTGATGACCGGACGGGGTAGCTTCGTGATGGCTGCTGGTCCGCCGCTACCCGGTCAGCCCACTTCTAACACTGGCGCGACTTTTCAGCGGGCTTACCAATTATATGATGCACAAACTGGCAACCTCATCTTGATGGGTGGATTGGGCAATTAGCTACTTAGAAAGGAGGAACAAGGCTATGAAACATTTAGCGATAGCGGCGCGTAGAATGAGTGCGCTTATGACTATCTTGCTGATACTTTCGCTGGGTTTATTTCTGCCACCTGCGCCCAAAGCGGCGGCTTATTCGTGTGGTAGTTCCAGTGACCCGGCCAGCGAATGTCATGCGGCGGCCACCTGGCCCGGTAACGTGGACGGAGCCAGCACGGTGATAGACATTGTGCCGCTTTACAGTCCCGATGGCCTGGTAGCTAACCAAATGTGGCTCAAGGACACTCAAAGCTACGGCTGCACCACCTACCCGTTTTGCTGGTTTGAAGGCGGTTATGCTTATGCGCCCTATAACGGTTATACCTACTACGAGTACGTAGCCTGGATCAATCCCGCCGGTTCTCCGAATGTGCGACCCTTAGCCGCGCTTCCTTCGGGACAAACTGGCACTATCTACCTGGCTATCAAACGATATGACCCTTATCATTTCAACATCTCCTATTATTCGCCTAATTACTACACCGACAATATGGCAGTCACGGTGCAGAACGGTATGAGTCCCAACTATATTCAAATCGGGATGCGTTTGAGTGGGTATGGCGGAGCGACTTCTGATAGAGCGTCCTTTACCAACAACTGTTATTTTGTAGGTAGCAGTTGCTATTTGCAAACTAACTCCGGCAGTCCAGCGAGCGGCTATGTTTCTAATCCACCTTATGGATTTTGGAAAACGCAACCTTCATATAGTTATCCAGGCGGTGAATGGAGTACAATTGTGCAAACATTTCCTGCATCTGGCGGTGCGCCGAACGCAATAGGATATTATTCTAGCAACCCCTGGGGAACACAAGCATATATCAATACAGCTAACCTACACTTCGTGACTTCTTTAATACCTGGTCGTGGGTTCGAATAAGTGTGAATTATGATACTACGTCTAACACAGGTAGTTCCGCTGCTTCTTTCGCTGAAATTGGTTGGTATAAAGATAATTCTGGAGTTTATATCGGTGTAAGTTGGAAGGAGTTAAATGCATTACCGCAGCACCAAAACCTTTCGGGTTACAACCCTGGTAGTAATGTATCTTACCTGTATCAGATTCTGTGGAATGGAAATAGCCGAACCTAAGCTCGACTTTACACAAAATGTGGGCTCGGATCTCACGTAAAAGCTACATCTGACCTTATTTTTCAAACAAGTGGCGGTAGAGGCCATGTCTGAAAACCTGGTTTACCCTAGCTATCGTGAGCGTGTAGCGGCTCTC
>JBBQZT010000055.1:0-39575 GCA_038207455.1 Chloroflexia bacterium | reverse complement strand
GTCTGCGGATAGGAGTCAGCCGGGTAGAACTCTCCTGACTGTGGCGGCCCAATTATTTCGGAATAAAAGTCGGAAGGCTTAGAAAAATCAGGATTTTCAACATCTGGCGGCAGATTTCGCCCTGACTGGTTCAAATTGCGTTGAACATTAGAAGCAGGTTGGGCAAGTATAGCGGGTGTAAGGGTTTTGAAGGTGCGAAGGGCGGGTCGTCCTAAAAAACCGGAATTTGCCAAAGCAGGTCGGGTGGGGGGCGAAGGGCTGGCGTAAGCTGGTTCGTATTCGTCCAGGTAATCCGGCTCGAACTCAGATTGGTACGCTACATCGTTATAATTAGTCTCGTTTTGAGGGAGCGGTTGCCGACGTAAAATACGCCAGATACGAGCCAGGGGATTGACTCGGCGGCTAAAGCGGGCATAACGACGCGCCACCGGATTAGGTGCGTTTCCAAAGTGGCCCAATTTCAAGCTGGCGGCAGGGTTAATCAGCCATTGTCTGCCCAGACCCTGGTGGCGAGTGGTAAGCTGGCGCGAAAGTTGGTTGCGTTCAGTCGCGCTTTGTTTTGGCCCGACAAGCGGCACAAGTTGGAGCCTCCCTGCGCCATTCGCCCGACGTAGCCCCTCGGCAGTCTTTGGTTTGCTTGTATGTGACCCGCTCATAACTATTTAATCATTTCAAACGATTGGTAGGCCAGTTCGAGCGTTTCTACCATATATTCAGTCCCTTTTGAGGTTAAAGGCGAGACAGACCATTTTATCGGGTAGGCTTTGCTGATATTCCAGCGTCGCACCACTGTACCAGGGTCGGTATCTGAATAGACCACAATGCTAATATCTTTGGTTTCTACACTTCCATCGCGGGTCTTGGCAAACCATTTCCAAAACTCCTGATTGAGCGTCATACCGTGTTTAAGAGTAATGTTGGAAAAAGAGGTGCGAACTGGCAACTTGTGAGTATAAGTATTAAAACCACCTTCTTTATACTCAAAAACTTCGGTGGTGGCAGCCAGGCCGCTACACTCAGTAAAAAATGCGTCGAACACATCCCCAATTTCAATCCAAAACTTGTTAGCCAAAAAGACTTCGGGGTGTAGGCTGGTTTGAGGCTGGCTACCGTTACGCATCCTGGTTACTCCTCGCGTTCCTAGATTTCGTGTATCACTGGGCCGTTATTAAGGTTTTCGTTGATGTTACTGATTTCCTCCACCCAGAGGCGACGGTCAGCGTGTTCAAGCTCCAAAATTTGGGTGAGCGACCAGTGGAAATAATAAGCGATAAATGCTACCTCCTCGCGTAATCGCTCCGAGGGGTAGCAAGCTATCCCCCCGACGTGGTGAGGCCCGCCTCCTCTGTTTCCGCATCGGCAGGTACATTGTCAAAGGGTCTGCCACAGGTAGGGCAAACAGCATCGTCTAGATTGCTGGAATTGATGCGGTTATACAAAACTTGCAAGTAGGCTAAATCGCTGGCGAAAAGCTTTTCTACTATATCTGGTGTAATTTGCGAGCTATTGAGAGTACCTAATTTTGTCAGCACACGGGCCAGCAGAATAATAGTCAGGTACGCCTGGTTGTTACGCACACGCGGGTCGCGCAAAGGTGTAATCTCGTCCAGGGCAGTTGCCAGCCGCATCGTGCCTTTGCGGTGCAAATTTCCTTCGTTATCTATGTAACCTTTGGGTAAAACAAATTCAAATTCGGTCTGTAATCCTGCCACTAGAAGCTCCTGTCATAGCCATATCATTAAAATTTGGACAAAATCGAGCTACGAGCACCAAGCGAACAGCTGGGAAGTTCTTAGTCCAATGCTCGTGGCCCGCTGCCCTTTGTAAGACATTGCTGTTTTTGTGGGACATTGCTCCGCCAATGGACAGCACAATGTCCCACAAAAACAGCAATGCTAATTAGTCATTGCCTCTTCTGCTTATTCGTTGACAATATCCATCTGCTCGAACTCAATCGTCACGGTCACGCTCACCGGGTCGGTACTCTTGGTACTCAAGGTACTGTAAGAATACTTGGAAGGCCAACAATTGGTAAAGTTGAACTTTAGGGATGCTGCATCATCTACTGTGTAGCTAATGAGAGTGCAGTTTTTGCGGGCTTCGGTCATCTTACCATCTGTTACCTCTTTGCGCCACTTCAAAAGCGGGTCGCCCTTGAAGGCCGCATACTTGACGGTCAGCTTACCGGGCTTGTTGAGGTTCTGGCCCTGGGTCTTGATGACAACCACCTTGCCGCCTTTGGTGGACTGCCAAAGCTCGGATACGTCAGTCTCGCTGTCCAGACCAGAAATTTCCTGGAAGGAGCCGACCTGATCGTAACCTGGAATCTCTAAGTAAAAAGCGTTAGAAACAATGGGATCTACTCTTGTACCTGCACCACCTGGCATAATTTTAACCTCCTATAATGCACAAATATCTAAAATAGATTTCACTTGCAAAAAGTCCGTTCTTAATACAACACGGGTTAATACGGCTCAAGAACGGGCCTTCTACAAAGAGATTGTGCTAGTTGTCACCCTGATGCAAGAAGGGTCTGTTCAAAACCGCTCCGAACCGAACAGATGCTTCACTCCGCGCTTTGCAAGAGCCTCCGTTCAGAATGACAAACCTAACTAGCACAACGCCCTACAAGTTAAAAACTTACCTGACTACGAGCCAGTCTGCACCAATTGACCGATACGGAAGACTACGAACTCCGCAGGTTTAACGGGAGCAATCCCGATTTCCGTGACGACAAGGCCCGCGTCAATGCTGGCTGTCGGGTTGGTTTCGGCATCGCATTTGATAAAGAAAGCATCGTCGGCTGTTGCGCCAAACAAAGCTCCGCTCATCCAGACCTGGGTTAAGAAAGCCCGCACATCGCGTTTAATCTTGTCCCACAATTCCGGGTCGTTCGGCTCAAAGACCACCCATTG
The DNA here is from genome assembly GCA_038207455.1 of Chloroflexia bacterium. Taxonomy (GTDB): domain Bacteria; phylum Chloroflexota; class Chloroflexia; order Chloroheliales; family Chloroheliaceae; genus JBBQZT01. The sequence continues at coordinate 36,660 of JBBQZT010000055.1, read as the reverse complement.
GGTGCCTCGGTCAATCGAAGCCTCAACGAAATTGAACAAGCGGCGCACGTTGATGTACCTCCAACTGGCGTTGCTCGAAAGGGTGCGTGCGCCCCATACCCGAATACCACGTCCTGGGAAAGCCCGAATACAGTTGATGCCTTCGGGGTTGAGGCCGTCTTGTTCGCCTTTGGTGATTTGAGTTTCCAAACCCACCACCCCGCGCACAATTTCGTTAGCTGGAGCTTTGTGTACCCCCCGTTCGCCATCGGTACGTGACCACAATCCGGCCATGTGACCGCTCGGCGGCGAGAACATAGTTTTGCCCTTTTGTACCGGGTTATCAATCTCGATCCAGGGGTAGTATAGGGCCGCGTACTGGCTGTCATAGTTGGCTTCCTGCATTCGCCAGGTACGAATTTGCTGCGGGTTCATGCCGGGAGGTGCGTCAAGAATAGCTACCCGGTTGTGCATCGCTTCGCAGTGGTTCATAATGGCGGTTTGAACTACCTGCACGCCCTTCAAATCCATCTGACCTTTGATATAAAGGCTCATCAGGTCAGGCACGCACACCATCGTTACGTCGTCCAACGCTTCCAAACCGCTTAGGCCAGTGCGGGCTACAATATCGCCGCTAAAATCGGCGGTAGTCAAAACCATTTTGGCGTTCTTTTCGGCCTTAACCTCAGCCACTACCCCATCAAGTTGAAACGCTTTTGCAACGGGGCGACGTTCGGCCAGGGCCAGCTGCGTATCACCAGCCAGGTCTTTGGCGCGTACCAACTTAGAACCAGTTTTGGCATTGTTGACGACGGTTTCCAAATACTGTGCGCCCTTCTTGAAGCTGACCTCGAAGCTCTCGGTTTCGGCCTCTGCCTTAAAAATCAGTTTGAAAAGCTCATCTTGACCGGATACGTCCGCTACTTCGATGCCAACACCTTTGCTCACACCGGGAGCGTGGCGCAATTCCAACACTGGTAAATCCGCCGCCCCTCGCGCAGCCATTCTTACGGCTGGTGGTGGCAGTTCGGCGGCAGCGACACGGGCTGGTTCAGCCCCACCAAACTGATACGCACCAGGTTTCGGGCCACGCAGGTGGCTGGCTTCACGCGCACCACTAGCATCATAAGCGCGGGCCAACTTTGAGCCTTTCACCGGGTCGTTGATAACAGTTTCAACGTATCGGCCTTCTTTGTCTTTTTTGTCGCTGCTCAAATTATCGAAAGTTTCGCTCACGTCGCCCCGTTGGATGGTTAGCTGATAACGGCCTCCCGAACCCACCTCACTGGCGTTTACCGAAATTCCTTCATCGCTCCCCGCACTGAGCAGCGGCGTAATTTCCAGAGCGGTGCGGTTGAAACCAGTTTGAGGCAACGCCACTGCCGGGCTGACCCGCATCACATAGCAGCGCGTGCCGCCATTCAGAAAGAAACCATAGACCGAAGTGGGTAGATACGCACCTTCGATAAAATCACCATAGGTAGTGCGATACTGTTCCCAATTGGTAATTAAGGAAGCCTCACGGGGGCCTTTTTCGGTGAAGCCCACGAAAGCGGCGACGGAAGTGCCGACTCCTTCGATGGGCTTACTACCTGTATCTACTTCCTCAACATAAACACCGGGCGAGAGATATTGGGGCATAGTCTTCTCCTTTGAACTTGAGTCCTGGCGTAACCATTTGTTACTCTTATGTAATATTTTTGGGTTTTGAGAAATTTGTTACCTGGAACTAACTTTGGCTGATAGGTATGGGGTAACTACCACCACCTTAGCACTCATAGCTTATACCTTTAACATGGACGCACCGTTCGGGCTGGCAAGGATTTGGGGTTGCAACTGGAAATCGTAACTTGCTGCCGGAATAGTTAGTTCCTGGCGTAAAGTTTCGTAACCAGCTGCTACCACCAAAAAGGTATATTTCGGACGTTGCACAATGTTACTAAATTTGAAGCGTCCCTGAACATCGCTAGTGGCGGTCAAGCCTTGCTCAACCAACACTACTTCTGCCCGATGTACGGCTTCGGACGGGTTAGCGGCGGCAGTAACAAAACCGCCGATTTCTGTATAGGTACTGAGGCTGCCGTTGGTTGGAGCGGCAGTCACCAGCTGCGAGATATTTTCATTATTGGGCGGATAAAAACGCAAAAACCGGGTGCGTACTTCGGGAATGTTACCTTGCAGCATCTGGTTATCCATTGCCACCGTTACCGAGTAGGTTAGGACTGGTTTTAGCTGATTATCCAGAGCCGTCCACACATCGCTTACGTTTCGCAGAATGCCGTCTGGTTGGGCGGTTTTGGTCTGGACGGGCGCACGCTGAGAGCGCAGACGGCCTTGCAATAACCTTTCGGGGATGACCTGGAAGCGCAGCATAGTTGCCAGCACGTCCCAAATCAGGTGATGTTCGTCTTCCACATCGGTAGTCCAGGCCGTAATCAGGTAAGACAAATCAATCCGCCGCCCCGGTTTATTTTTGTTGAACCGCCCGTCTTTGCCGCGCTCGATTTCCCACTCGCCGGATTTCAAATCGAAGTTTTCCCGGATGTCGTGCAAATAAACGTTGATAGTAGGCTTGGAGATTGACTGACTCCATTCCCGATTAGGCACATCAAAGCTAATGTCCACTTCGGACAGGTTCAGAGGCACTTCCACCCGTAACATCTCTTTGATTGTCTCGTCCAGGTCTTCAATCATCTAAAACTACAATTCTTCTTCGTCTTCACCCTCGCGCTGCACTTCGGGGTCGCGCATCATTTGAAGTTCTTCTTCGTCTTCACCCTCGCGTTGCACTTCGGGGTCGCGCATCATCTGGAGTTCGTCCTCGTCCGCGCTTTCACGCTGCACGCCTGTGTCGCCCGCGCTTGCCATCATCGAAGCTTGCTCGGCAGCGTGTTCGTGCGTAGTATCGGCTGCACCAATCGCACCGGGCGGGTCTTCGCTCATACCTTGTTGGACGGTATGAGTAAGCTCGTGCATCATCAAACCACTGTCAGAGGTGGAAGCATTCGCACCTAAGAAAACATCGCGCCCGGTGGTAAAAGCTTTAGCTCCCATCTGACTGTTTAGCTCGGCGGCACTATCGCCCGTATGCACGCGCACCCGCGATAAATCGTGACCCAACGATTGCTCGGCCATACGCCGCACGCTAGTATCAAGCGGTTGCCCACTGGAACGTTCGGATTGAATACGCTGGCTCAAAGCTTGTTCGAGTGGCCCGCCCGCTGCCCCGGACGAAGCCGAACGCCGCGCCGTCCCTAACATTCGCTGTACCTGCTTATTGCCGTAGTGTTGACCGACATTTTGTACCAGAGCCAGCCGTTGTGCGGTTGCCATTGGCCCTTTAAGCAGCCCCGCCGCTACTGAGGGGGCCACTGCGGGAGCAAGCTCTACTTCCACGGCTTCACCTTCGGCCTGTTCGTTTTCGGCCTGATGCAGCTTGCTTTCATCTTGATAATCGTGCATATTGTCGTAGGCCACTTTAACCTCCGTAACTAGCTGATTGCCATATTAAAGTAAGGGCCGAAATCCGCTTCGGTACACAACTTGCCCATTTTTTGTAATTCGCGGCGCGTTGCCCGTATCAACTGTTTCATACCGATACAAGGTTCGCCAGCCGTATGTTGACTATTGCTGGCCGCGAGGAAAGCAGAGGCGAGGGCAATATTTTTGATGTTGCCGCCGCTTATTTTGAATTGGCGGGCCAAGAAACCCAAGTCCACGTCAGCCGACAGCTTGACCGCCGCCGGAAAAACGCGCCTCCAGATTTCCAGCCGTTCTTTTTCGTCCGGGAAAGGATATTCCACGATAAAGTGCATCCGGCGCACAAAAGCATCGTCCAGGTTCTTGCGTAAATTGGTTGCTAAAATCACGATGCCTTCGTATTCTTCCATTTTTTGTAACAAATAGCCAGTTTCGATGTTAGCGTAACGGTCATGAGCATCTTTGACCTCGCTGCGTTTGCCGAAAAGCGAGTCGGCTTCGTCAAAAAACAAAATAGCGTTGCTTTCTCCAGCCTCCTGAAAAATGCGCTCCAGGTTTTTTTCGGTCTCGCCAATGTACTTGCTGACCATATTGGACAAATCAATTTTGTATAAGTCCATTTTGAGTTCGCCCGCAATCAGTTCCGCCGACATGGTTTTGCCTGTACCGCTCGGCCCGGCAAAAATCACGTTTAATCCTTTGCCCAGCGAAATTTTGCGTTCAAAACCCCAGGCTTCATAAACCAGGGCGCGGTTTTTGACCTGCTCACAAATCTCGCGTAACATATTAAACTGGTCAGGCGGCAGCACAATATCGTGCCATTGATAGTGCGGCGTAATCTTACGAGCCAGATTGCTCAAACGCTGGTTAGAATGCACACGGCAAGCATCTTCCAAATCGGCCAGGGTGGGCGCAGTTTCGCCGCGCCACAGAGCCGCGTTACGCCCGGTAGCTACGGCAGCTTCTATCTGGCCGCGATTAAGCTTGAAACGACTAGATAAGCCTTGCAAGTCCAGACCCACCGCTTCGGCCCCCAATTGCATCTTCCAGAAGCGTTCGCGGGCCGAGTAACTCATGCTTTCCAAATTCAGCACATATTCGCGACGTTTTGGCCCGGTGTGCGCGGGAGCTAAGGATTGGGTACTGGAAATGAAATCTAGCCCGGTTTGCTCTTTCAAGTAGCGGGCTATTAATCGTCCGGCTTCCTGCACTGCTGTTTCTTCTTTGAGCAGCACTTCGTAACTTTTCCAGTACAACACTGCCTCGCGTAGTCTAACTTCCCGCTCCAACAAACGTAAATAGCTGTTAATTTTGCTTGAATTGACCAGTTGGGCGGTATCCAGCACTATTAAAGGTAACTCCAGTTGCCGACAAACCTCAGCTACTACCGCTTGCTTACTACTCTCGTCCGGCCCTACCAGTACACTCACAAAACCCGGTGAGGTTGTCTCAAACCTGGTGGTTGCCAGTTCGGTCAGGCGTTGCACAAACTTTCGAGCCTCGCCAAAGAAAGTGTTTTGAACGGTGGGGGTGACTAACTCGGTTAACAAGCGTAAACGTGCGTCTAATTTGATTTCGCCGAGCAGATAAGCCACGATACCTTCATCTAGCTTGATAAAACGAGCCAGCAAAGAGGTCTGGCGGTTTTGGTTTTCCTCGCTCAGTTCAATCAAGCGGTATTTGATTAAGGGTGCATCGCTATCGAAACAACGGCGGGCGGCTACCTGTCCGGCCAGCCCCGGACAAAGCAGTCGTAAAGCTAAATCTACGCTGGGGCGGCGACGGCTAATATCATCCTGGAGATAAACGAAAAGCTTTTCGTAACGCAAATCCAGTTCGGGCGCAAGAGCCAATAACAAAACATCTAATTCAAAAGACGAAAGGTTGAAGGCTTGTTGCACACGGCTCAAGCGCGAAAAAGCAGAGGCTGCCCTACGTAGAGCGGGAACTGGAGCGGCTGGTTCGTCATTTACCAGAAAAAGATAAGGGTCGCCCAAAATTTGCTGTACTTCTTCTTCGGTAACGTAAAGACCCAAAAACTCGGTTTCGGTCTCACTCTGGCTGTCCGCCCGCATCTCCTGAACCCTCGCGGCTACTAAAGTCGTCACCCGACGTAGTTCGGAGAGTAGATATTCTAAATTGTCCTGAAAAACTACCGTCTTCATTAGTCTAATTCAAGCTAAGAATAGTTCGCAAACGGACGTATTCTTCTTTCGGAATAGTTTTAATATAAGAGCTACCAAACTCCATCGTGGTCAAAAGAGTTGGGCCGAAACCAAGCTGACCCAAAGCTTGATTACCATTGGAAAAGGCCAGTCGTAAATCGGTGATGGGAGCCGAGTATTTAGGTGGTAGCCAGCCAGCTTTTTGGCCCTGCATAAACTCCAATACCGCTTTGATGATGGCCGGATCTTCGATGGTTTTGACTTTATAATTAAGTTTGGTCTGTACTTCAATTTTGGTTGCTTCGGCCAGCCGTCTAAAACTCATTTCTTCGGGTTCGCCCCCCCCACCCTGACTTACTAGCTTTGAGGTAAGCCGCGCCCACAGCCCTTTTTTAGTTTCGCTCACAGCTTCCCTCTTTACCACTTCTTGCTAAAAGCCTACAAATGCCAGGTCTTCCTCGTTCTCCATTTCACTACCTTCGGAGGCTACCAAACTATAGCCCTTTACATAACCTTCCACTGTAGTTTTGGTCTCGGTATTCATATACATTACATGGATGAGTTCGTCCTCCCACTTTGGCGTACCTGGTATAAAGTCTGGGTCAAGCACAAACATTGATTCTCCACCAGAGCCGATGTAGTTGGTAAGAGGCTTTTTGTCTAGGCCGTAAAGCGTGTGAGCTTGCATACTATCACCGGCTAAGACAAACTCGTTGGGTTCGCTCTCTGATGTCGGCAATTTGTCTATGTCGAGGATTGCGCCAACCGGGGCTTCCAAAGCATCTCCGCTGATGAAACCTACCAATTCGAGGTTGTGAACCGTATATCTAACCTGGACAAACTGGCCTTTCCACTCATCTGTGCCTGGCTCAAAATCATCATCAAGCACTTCGACGATTTTACCTCCGTTGACCCAGCTATCGTCCTGGTCATGTATTTTCAGTGCTTCTTGATGCCTGCGATCACCCTTGACCTTGAATTGTCGGCCCGTTTTACGCGTGGCAATCACCATATCTTCATCTTCGCTACTGCTGGCTGTGCTATTGCTTCGGCTGCGGCCACCCTCGCTAGAGCTTTCGCTTTCACTCGAACTATCGCTGTCGTCATCGGCTTTTGCCATATCACGAGAATCTATAAAACGAATCTTGCCTGAGTATCTGATCTTGAAAGTTTCAACACCATCTTCATCCTCATATTCCTCGATCACTTTCACAGTCGTAGCGTTAGGAATTTTCTCGGCCTTCTCAATATTTTGACGATCCAGGTAGCTATCTATAGGCTGGGCAGACACACCGCGCACGATAAAATCTGTGCCAGCTATGGCGTTATCTTCTTTAGGGCCAATCGGGTTGCCTTGTTTGGAAGATTTACCGAGGGTATGACCCCAACCAGGGTGGATACCAGTAGGTTTCTTGGCTGGCAGACCCGCCTGCTTTAGAATAGTGTAGGCGGCGGCATTACAGTTTTCGCCGTCCAGCACCCCTTTATGGCCGATATAAGGCACTTGCATAGCGTTGACACGCGCGGCAGCCTCAAGCATTCCATCTAGCTTTTGTTTAGCCTTGTTGCCCTTTTGAACAGTAGTGGAAGGAGCAGACGGGTCATAGTCAATGGTATCTGACTCATAAGGGCCAACATCTACCTGGGTATAGCCGTCCTCAATATAATTTGGTTGGCCTTCCGTGCCAACGGGTTCGCCTGGCCCTCCTCTGATGAAAGTTTGTTTGCCATCGGTACTGGTATAGATAATAAATAGGTGCGCTCGCAAATTCATGCCCAATGGCTTAAAGCCAATAAAGGTGGAGCGCACGTCTATATGCGGCCCTTTGGCAAGCTGTTTGCGCTGCTGTTCCGGTGATACCGCCACTCCGGTTTCAAAGCCGTAATCTTTCAAGAAAGCCTGAGTTTCAGGGGCTGCCACTCCTTTTTTGAGCAAAGGGGCATATTTGTTCCGCAACTCTACTGCCTTGCCCAGGTAGATTTTCTTCTTTTTCTTTTTGTCCTTAGCGTTAAGCGCAGTATTTTTATCTAGCGCGTCCAATCTCTCGACATATTCCGACAACAAGAAAGCCCTGATAAAATCGGCTAATCGGCCCAACTCGCCTTTGTTGCTTTGGAAAAAGCCCGTAATATCCCCCACCTTTTTCTGGTCGGCAGTGGACATCACCCGATCTGTATTGTCTTTAGCTTCCTGGAAGGCGGTGTTTTTGGCAATAGCCTCGTCAAAAGCTCTGAGCGATTGTGCAGTGAGGGTACGTTGCACCGTTTTGGTTTGAGCGGGCTGGGGGGCAACAGTTTTGGTACTATCTGCTTCGGCTGGTTTGGAATTGACAAGCAAACGCTGGACGGTCTGGTTGCCATAGCGATGGTTAAGTTCTTTAAGAGTTTGTGGAGAAGCCGTGCGAGGCTTGGCAACCGCCTGTTGTAGTTGACGAGCTACCAGCGACTCGGAGGCGGTTTTTGGCTGGATAGAACTGGTATGGGAATCTTGAGATTGGCTTTTCTTAGTTGATTTATGTACAAGCTCTGTCATAAGCTTTCTCCAGCAAACAAGAGGCGACCAACTGACCCTATTGACCCAATTTTTAAGCATTTTCGGATAAAAGTTTGTACAGAGGGTATATAGAATAAAGCATCACATCATATTTTTGGTAGGTGATACCAAATTGACTTGCCCAAAACTTACCCAAATACACCAAACCTATTACCAAATTTTTGGCTAACGAATTTTTGAGATAGTTGTTATGTGCCTCTATGATAAACGAAATTTAATAGACTGTCAAGGGCTAAACGGAAAATCTTATAGAGGACTGCCAGGACTAGGGTTTGAGCAGTTCTTCGATTTTGGCCTGGTCGCGCAAAGTTTTGATGTAGGAGGCGAAGGCTTCGGCTTTGCGTTGCTGCACCAAATCGAAGGGTAGGAGGCGGGTTTCGTGGCCCAACGCCTGGATAACATTCCAGCCTAGCGGAGTCTTGACGGGGGAACTGACTTGATTGGTTTGCAACGCGAAGGCGGTCTTTTCAAAAGCTGGGTCAGTTCCGCCCACAAAAATAAAACCCAGGTCGCCGCCATTGGCCGCCGTACCAGGGTCAAGCGAAAACTGGTGGGCCAGGGCTGCGAAATCCGCTCCGCTTTTGAGCTTGTTGTAAAGGTCGGTGGCTTCGGGTTGGGTAGCCACCAAAATAAAACGCACGTGTACCTGGTCGGCTTTATCCGGTACGTTGCCGGAATGGGCGGCGTTCATCTTTTCAAACAAAATAGTTTGCTTTAGTTCAGCCCGTTCATCGGCCTCGCTCAAAAAATGTTGGGCCAGCCAGTTAGGGTAAGCGGCAGGATTATTGCCAAGTTGCTGCTTAAAGCCTATCAATCGCGTTTCGACTTCGGCCTCGCTCACAGTCACGTTTTCTTTAGCCGCTTGCTCGGATATGACTGCAAAGTTTATCAAGCCTTCCAGCGTCTGGCCGCGCAAATCGTGCAGCACTTGTTGGTTCGCCGCTGTACTCCAATCGAACGTGCCACCGCCACTGCCCTGCTCATATTCGATGCGGGATTGGTCAAGCGCGTGGTTAAAGTCGTTGGCGGCGATGATCTGATTATCCACCTGCGCCACCGGGCCGTCGGCGTAGCCAATATGGGGATTAGTGGCAGGTAAGGCGGGAGACAAGGAGGCCAGGGTAGCCAAAACTTTGGGACTGGTATTGCTGCTACTGCTGCTACTACTGGCTGAGGTGGCCGAACCGCTTGCTGTAGGGGTGGGTGCATCGTCACAGGCAGACAGTATTAAGATTATGAGCAAGCAAGCAACTATAAGCTGTAATAAATAACGCTGTCCAGGCATAGTTAATCTTCGTCTTCGGAAGCGGCAACCACCCGCCCGAAAAGGTCAGCTATCTTGAGCTTGAAGCCGGGCAAAACTTCGCCCCCATCAACTTCGTCGGCCAGGGTTAAGTATTTGGGCAACTGGCCGGGCAGATGCACCTCTATCATCTGGTCGGGCGGATTGACTACCCACACCATTTTTACACCCGCCGCTAAATATTCTTTGACTTTACTGCTCATCACATAAGGACTATCGGTGAGGGAAAAGACTTCTACCGCCAGGTCGGGGGCTAAGGGTACCGCCCCACTTGGTAGGGCGGGCAAACGCTCGAAGCTGACAAAGGCTATATCGGGTTGGCGTTTGCCCGTTTCCTTGCCTTTCTTCTTTCTGAAACCTACTGCTTCAAAATCGGTATCTGCCCCGAAAACCCAGCCTTTACCCTCTTTTTCGGCGTAATTGTCCAGATAGCGGGTGATTTTAGCCACTACTACCCCAGCCAATCCACCAGACTGATGTTGCTGTTGCTCCTGGTATTGCAATTCACCTGCATATTCAGCCTGGATTTGTTGTTCAATGTTCATCATAATATTTTGGCCTCTTGACAAGCTAAATTATCGGCGGGAAGCGGTGGGCGTATCGTCTTCCAGTTTGAGCATCGCCATAAACGCTTCCTGGGGTATTTCGACGCTGCCCACCATCTTCATCCGCTCCTTGCCTTCTTTTTGCTTTTCGAGCAGCTTGCGTTTGCGGGTGATGTCACCACCGTAGCACTTTGCCAACACGTTCTTACGCATCGCATTGATAGTTTCGCGGGCAATCACTTTGCTGCCGATAGCCGCCTGGATTGGCACTTCAAACATCTGACGTGGTATCAAGGCGCGTAGCTTCGAGACTAGAGCGCGGCCTTGCCAGAAAGCCTTGTCGCGGTGTGTAATCATAGACAACGCATCTACCGCCACCCCATTTACCAACACGTCCAGTTTGACTACATCGGCGGCTTTGTACTCACTAAAAGTGTAGTCGAGTGAGGCGTAACCCTTCGTGCGGCTTTTTAGCTGGTCGTAAAAATCTACAATCAGTTCGCCCAACGGGATTTCGTAGTTAAGCAGCACCCGCTTCTCGTCCAGGTACTCCATCTTTTTGTATTCGCCGCGCCTCCCCGTCACCAGTTCCATAATCGCGCCGATATAATTGCTGGGCGTAATAATGCTGATGTTCATTACGGGTTCTTCGATTTCGGCTACTTCTCCGGGCGGCGGGAAGTCGCTGGGGTTATCTACGGTAATCAGGTCGCCATTGGTTTTTAAGATACGGTATTCGACGCTGGGGGCGGTTGCCAAAATTTCCATATTATATTCGCGCTCCAACCGTTCCTGCACAATTTCCATGTGGAGCAAACCTAGAAAGCCGCAGCGAAAGCCGAAACCCAACGCTGCCGAACTTTCGGGCTGATACACCAGCGAAGCATCGTTGAGCTTGAGTTTTTCCAGCGCATCCCTTAGCAAAACGTAATCTTCGGTATTGATTGGGTACAAACCAGCAAAAACCATCGGTTGGGCAGGCCGATAGCCGGGCAGAGCTTCAGTGGCGGGAGCGGCATCGCTGGTGATGGTGTCGCCCACCTGACAATCGGCTACCACTTTGAGACCCGTCGCAATATAGCCCACTTCTCCAGTCAGCAGAGTCTGGCCTACGCTCATTTCGGGTCGGAAAACTCCTAATTCCAAAACGTTGGGTCTCGCGGTGGTAGCGAACATCCGCAAGGTCTGGTCGGTACGCACGCTACCATCCACAATCCGTACATAGGCAATCACGCCTTTATAGGCATCGTAGTGGCTATCGAAAATCAAGGCCCGCAGTGGTTTATTTACGTCGCCTGTCGGGTGCGGGATACGCTGGACAATCGCTTCCAAAATTTCGGGTACGCCCGTTCCCATTTTGGCCGAAGCCATAATAATTTCTTCGCGTGGGATACCGATAACTTTTTCAATTTCGGCGGCTACTTCGTCGGGCATCGCCGCAGGTAGGTCTATCTTGTTGATAACTGGAATAATCGTCAGGTCGTGTTCCAAAGCTAGATACAGATTAGCCAGAGTTTGGGCCTCGATACCCTGAGTAGCATCTACAATCAACAAAGCTCCTTCGCACGCGCTAAGACTACGGCTGACTTCGTAGGTAAAATCTACGTGGCCGGGCGTGTCAATCAAATTTAGTTCGTAATCCAAACCATCGTGAGCCTTATAGTTCATCTGCACGGCCCGTGCTTTGATGGTGATACCTTTCTCGCGCTCCAAATCCATGCTGTCCAGCATCTGGTTCATCATAGCGCGTTTGGAGACGGTATTGGTCACTTCCAGCAAACGGTCGGCCAGGGTAGATTTGCCGTGGTCAATATGGGCAATAATACAAAAATTCCGAATCAAGCGTTGTTCAGTCACTTCAAAATCTTTCTTCTAGCCAAAAGCTAAACGCACCCGTAATAAGTTAGAGGTGACGAGGTAAAACCGTTTCTGCGCTACGGCAACCAGTTGACGACCTGGAGAATACAGAGGAAATTCAAAGTTAATATCTTAATATCTTTACTTTCCCAAACCTCTAGCTCGTATCCCAAACCTCACTCCTGTAAATTATACCTTATTGGTGCGGTAACGGCAATGAATGGAGAGACTGGAGCCAGGGCTGTTGCAAGAAAAAAAGCTTAACAAACCTCCAATAGCAGAATTTGAACAGATGCCAGATTTTGCTGGGAAATGAGAACTGATAAATAGAAGGGTTGTTAAAAAGACGATACCGGGTGAAGAACATAGCACTATTGCAGACGAAATACTTATAGCAATCAGGCTTTTCGATAAGTCAGAAACGCAACCAGCTTGACGCTATTGGAACTTTGCGGACTACCTGATTGCAGAGTTGTGCTACAATTAACTTGTCAATCCAACAAGAACATTTGGAAAGGATATTAGCAATGCAAGTTTTATCTGTAGCAAAAAGGGTCAGCAATACCTTAAAGAAAAGGGTTAATCGTCAATCTCAGGACATTATCGCGGGAGATCAGGCAGTATTCATAAATGGAAGCAATATTGTAGGCGAAGCAAGTCGAAGGGCAAGACTTTATAATCCTGAAGTGGCGACCAGAGCAATGCAACTAGCTACGGAAAATATTGCAAAGAACGGGCCGTTTGACCAGATTAAGTTTGACAATTTGATAGAAAATCATCCCCTGTTTTCGGACCTACATTTAGTAGCTGCTTCGCAAGACTAATCTTGCCACTTTATACCTACGAAAATTCTAATTTTGCAAGCAGGATGGCTAATCAGCCCACTATATTACAAATCGAGTTCGGCTTTGGTCAACTGTTCGTCGAAAGAGTAGTGCAGTTTGAAGCCGAGCTTGCGGCAAACCCGCTGCATTCCCAGGTTTTCGGGGTGAATGTCGCCCACCAGACGACTGATTTTTTCCGCTTTACCTACTGCAATCAGTTCTTTCAACAGTTCCGTGCCAATCCCGCGTTTTTGGAATTGGTCGTTCACCAATACCGCAAACTCGCCCTCGTTGTTTATACCTCGCAGTTTGCTTAATCGGCTTACTCCTAAAATTTGATGCTGTCCGGTTTCGGGGTCGCGGCAATCGGCGACTAAGGCAATCTCGCGGTCATAATCAATAAAACAAATGCGGATTAAGCGTTCGTGAGCCACCCGCGCACTGAGTTGGAGCAGGTGCAGCCAACGAAAATAGACGCTGCGCTCCGAAAGGGTTTCGTGGAATCTGACCATCAACGGCTCATCTTCAGGCCGAATGGGGCGGATAACTACTGGCACGTCGGGCGGCATCGTCCAGTTTTTGATATATTGGGCCGGGTAGGGCCGGATAGCCAGACGCGGCAATTGCTCCCTTGTCACACTCGTTTCGTGTAGCACCACCCGTGCATCCAGAGCGATTAACTGAGTAGATGAGGCCAAAAGAGGGTTTATATCAAGCTCCTTAATCCAGCGTTGTTCAGCCACCAGTTGGCTAAAGCGCACCATCAGTTGTTCCAGGGCCGCTAAATCTACGGGTGGCCGTCCTCTGATACCTTTCAGGGCTTTGGAAACACGGGTTTGCTCAATCATACGACGGGCTAAGGTGGTATTGAGCGGGGGCAGACCCAATGCCCGGTCTTGATACACCTCGACCAGTTGCCCGCCCGAACCAAACAACAGCACCGGGCCAAATTGCGGGTCAAGATTGCTTCCCAAGATAAGTTCGTAACCATCTGTCTTTATCATCGGCTGGACTGCTACGCCCATAAAAGCTTCGGCTGCCGCGTGTTCCCGCATCGTAGCTTCAATTGCCTGGAAAGCAGTCCGTACTTCTGCTTCCCCTCTCAAATCCAGATGTACTCCGCCAATGTCGCTTTTGTGGGTGATAGTATGCGAATAAAGTTTAAGCACCACTGGGTAGCCAAACTGCCGGGCCAGTTGCACGGCTTCATCCGCAGTGCGGGCAACCTGAGTAGCGACGGTAGGGATACCATAGATTTGCAGGATTTGTTTTGACTCGTATTCACTCAAACGAGTACGTCCGGCAGCGCGGGCCGCTTCAATTAACTTCCTGGCTTGCGCCCGACTCGGATTATCGTTATCCGCATCGGCGGGTAATACAGGCGTTTCGTATAAACTTTTCAAGTTATAGTTGTACCGCCACATATAGTTGAAAATTTGGGCAGCCACTTCAGGATAAGGGAAAGTTGGGATACCAGCCTGGTTCAAAATTATATCGCCCGTCGCCACTTCCGCCCCGCCCATCCAGCTTGCCAGGACTGGCTTGCCCGGCAGGTTAGCATATTTTTTAAGTTGTACCGCCGTTTCGGTGGGGTTGGTAGCGGCCTGAGGTGCCAGGATAACCAACAAACCATCTGTAGTGGGGTCTTTGGCTGCGATTTCAAAAGCGGCGGCAAAACGGGCAGGGTCGGCATCGCCCAAAATATCAATCGGGTTACGCTTACTCCAAAAGGGGGGCAAAATTTTGTCAAAAGCTGCCCGGCTATCTTCGGAAAGAGGCGCAAGCTCACCACCTCCCAGGGTTAAAGTTTGGGTGGCTAACACTCCTGGCCCGCCCGCGTTGGTCAAAATGGTCAGACGTGGCCCTTTGGGACGGGGTTGTTTGGCAAGCACTTCGGCCAGATAAAAAAGCTCACCGATACTGTTGACGCTAATGACCCCGCTACGCCGAAAAGCCGCCTCGAAAACTTCATAACTGCCCGTCAATGCTCCGGTATGCGAAGCGGCGGCCAACGCTGCGGCCTGGGTGCGCCCGGTGTTTATCAAGATAATCGGTTTGCTCAGAGCGACCTCACGGGCCGCCGACAAAAAAGAACGCGCATCGCCAATCGTCTCCATATAAATCACGATGCTTTTGGTGTATGGGTCGTCGCCTAGATAATCAATCAAGTCGCCCCAACCCACGTCCACCATGCCGCCTACCGAGACAAAAGCACTAAACCCTACGTTTTCGCGCAAACTCCAGTCCAGCACCGCGCTACATAAAGCTCCGCTTTGGCTCACAAAACCGACGCTGCCAGGTCGCGCCATCTGCGTCGAAATAGTGGCATTGAGGCCGTTCGCCGGACGCATAATACCCAAACAGTTCGGGCCAACTACCCGCAAACCGCCTTTACGCGCTTCTTGCAGAATACGTTGTTCTAGTTCCGCCCCTGCCTCGCCCGCTTCCTTAAACCCGGCAGAAACTATTACCGCCCCTTTAATGCCCGCCGCCACACACTCGGCAATCACCCCTGGCACAGTCGTGGCAGGTGTGGCAATCACGGCTAAATCGGCCTTTTCCGGCAAAGCGGCCACGTTAGGATAGGCTTTGATACCCAATACGTTTGAGCGTTTAGCATTAACCGGGAAAAGCGTGCCGCCAAAGGGATTGCTGATTAGATTCCATAGCAGCGTGCGCCCAATACTTCCAGCTTTATCGGTTGCGCCAATCAAAGCTATGTTGCGTGGTGAAAAAATAGCGTCCAGGACGTGGTTCGGGCTATAAGCAAAAACATTGCTAGAAATTCTGCCCGACGAAGTGGCTTTGTTTTCCGGCTGGCCTGACTCTACTTGCATCAAAATACGCCTTTCGAGCGGTTATACCAAAATTTTGTTTGCTCTGGATAAAGTATAACAGAGGTGGCTATTTTAGCATAGCTACCACGCACCGAATTAGTTGCAGAACAAGGCTGGCTTTATGCGTGTTTTTTGTGGTATAATCTCTTGCCCGGCACGTGGCTAACAAAGCAAGCAGTATCGCGCCCTTAGAATTACGTGGCGGCCCTACCTGAACCACTTTTTACGAAAAATTGGGTTGGTTTTAAGTTGACAGACCACCCAGAAGAACAATCAGAACCAAACAGGAGAGATTAAAAATGAAAAAACCTAAGCATTTAGTACAAATGCTGATGACTGTGATACTGGCAGCCACCCTATTAGCAGCTTGCGGTGAGACTGCTACGCCCCCAGCCACTTCGACAGCAGCGGCTACTACTACTGTCGCTGCTACAACTGCAAAGGTAGCCGCTACTACCGCCGTCGTCGCCACCACTGCTGCGGTTGCCACTACGGCTGCGGTTGCTACTACCGCAGCCGTCGCCACCACTACGGCTGTCGCTACTACCGCGCCGACCACTAGCACCACCATCGTCGCCACCACTACTGCGGTTGCTACTACCGCCGCCGTTGCAACCACTACTGCCGGAGCTAGTACCGGAGGTACTGCACCTGCTATCCCAGGCACCACCGAAATCGTTATCAACCCGGCTATTCAAGGCCCATTGCAAAGTGGTTTTGCAACCGCCGCTCCTGGCGTAAACGATTTGAGCATTAAGATATTTAGCTCGGACGACGACCCGGATACGCTGGTTACTAAAACTGATACCGCTTTCACCGGGGCAGGTTACGCCTTTGGTATTCCCGGTGCCACCAAAGCGGTTAAGTCGGGCAATTCAAGTCTGGCTTATTATGCCAAAGCTGGCACTCCCGATGCTTTCCTTATCATTGGCGACCCGAACAAGGATTTAGTGGCAGGGCTGGATGCCAAAACTTTGCAATTGATTGCCCCCGAACTCGGTACCAAAAAAAGCGCGGTGTTTTTGATAACGGGAACTGGCCTGATCAAAGCTTTAGGCGCGGCTGGTTCGGGTAGTGCTACTACTACTGTTGCTGGTGCTACCACCGCTGCTAGTGCTACCACCGCTGCTGCTGGGACTGCTACCACTGGCACTGCCCTTGCCGTCAAAGGTGCAACCGAAGTTACTCTCAGTACATTGGTGGCGAACGGTCTTAAAACCGGTTTCGGGAGTTCGGCTCCTGGCGTAAACGACATTAGCTTTAGACTCTTTAGCTCGGATGATGATGCGGATACGCTAGTCACCAACGCTGATACTAGCTTCACGGGCGGAGGCTACGCCTTTGCTATCCCTGGCGCAACCAAGCCAATCAAACAAGGCGACGCTAACCTGGGTTTTTACTCCAAGACTGGTTCACCTGATTTGTTCGTGATAATCGGAGACCCTAACAAGGGTTTAGGTGTGGCCGGGCTGGACGCGACCAACTTGCAAACTATCGCCCCTGACCTCAAAAACAAGAAAAGCGTGATGATACTGGTTAGTGGTACTGGCTTGATCAAAGCTTTGCAGAACGCGGGCGGTAGCTCGACTGCCCCCACTGCTGCCCCCACTCCCTAGTATTTAAGCTAGTTTTGTTTCTAACAGCAATAGTGGGAGTTTTTGGTCTAGTCTGTTTAGCAGCTTGAGCGACACCATAATCGCAGGCTAGACCAAAAACTCCTTGCAGCTAGAAAAAGTTTGACAATTTTGACCAGACCGAATAAAATATATTGCGGTGGGAAAAGGTTTTGGCCCTACATCTAGTGGTAAGCAGCGTTTTAGGTCTGCTAACCCACGATGGCGACCTGGCCCACAGTCGGCAGCAGCCAGCCGCTGACTCAATATATTGTGAAATTAAAAGGTAATGCTCTCCACCCGACTCAGGTGCTATTGGGTTGTAATAACCCCTGGCCCATGCAGCCGCCAGCTAGTTTTGTATAGTGTAATGGCGGTTAGAAGTACGGGTTAGCGACCACGACGTGATGCAAAAGCCACTTGCAGGCACGCCGGGCCAAAGGATAGTTATGAATAAGGTACTTGTACTTAATGCCAGCTACGAGCCAATCAGTTTTGTTTCGATGAAACGGGCTGTCGTCCTGCTGCTCAAAGAGAAAGCCGAGGTGATCGAAGCCAGCGTAGAGCGGCAATTGCGGGCGGAAAGAGTTACTTTCCCCTATCCGCTGGTTATCCGCCTCATGACTTATGTGCCTATTCCTCGCTTCTTCAATCTACCTCTTTCCCGACGCAGTTTGCTTTCACGCGACAATTATATGTGCCAATACTGTGGTGCTTCGGACAAGCCTTTGACGATGGATCACGTTGTCCCCAAATCGAAGGGCGGAAAAACTGAATGGACAAACGTGGTAGCAGCCTGTGTCGCTTGTAATCGCAAGAAGGGAAACAAACTGCCTGCGGAAATCAAGATGTTTCCGCACAACGCTCCAGCCAAACCCGCTTATATTGCCGTCGTGCTACTAGGGCAGGCCAAAGGGAATGAGACCTGGGCTAGATATATTAACCTTTGAAGTGGTCTCTGTGCTTAAAGTACAAGCGGTTCTTTTCTTCCGTGCCGGGTTCGGTTATCCAGACCCGTCTTGTCGGCAAAGCTTTATGCCTTAGAAAAATTCCAGATTTACGCTTGACAAAAATACCAGCTTTTGCTAACATCAAATTTGAGCAGGCCCGAACTGGCAACATTGGTTCGGTTCGGTTTAACGGGTGTAGGAAAAACAGGCCAGATTAGTTCGGTGGACAGCAAATAGGCCGGGCCAAATCTGACTCTTGTTTAGCGTCCGGCGCAGAGCCGAATTTTGGAGGGAGATACTCTATGGAGTTTTACAGCGTTAAACATCGAAAAAAAGTCGAAGTCCCAGACAAAGATATACAAAAAAAGACTTATAATAGCAAAGGCGATAAAGGCAGCAGCACCCGCTACGCGGCGGTAGCTGAAACCGAGGTGGAAGGCTCGAAAGTGAAGCTGACCAAGTTTATCAACAAGGAAACCTATGATTCCTTGAAAGTGCCAGAGGCCAAATAACCACCAATTCACGCGCTTGCTAAATTGAAAGAGCCTGGATAGCATCCCGGCTCTTTTGCTTCTGGCTAATCAAAATCGGGTGTAGCAGTGCGGCGACCCCACAAATAATTTTCTATTTCGCTAAGATTGCTTTGGGTTTCACTTTGTCCCATTTGCCCCAAAAGGCGGGTGTGTAAATTTTCACCCTTGCTCCTCAAGTCACTCGGAAATTCGCCCATATAATAGCCACAATTGACGCAAAAAAGCGCAATTTCATCGGTCAAGCCCTCCTCCCAATCGTAAATCGGCTCGGTTTGTAAGTTTGTGCTACGGCATTTGGGGCAACTGCGGCTGGTATTTTCAGTTCTCTGACCCGGCATACTTCGGTCTCCTTTCCACGTCACATTATAACTTAACTACTCACCTGTCACCCTGAACGGAGGCTTTGCGGAGTGAAGGGTCTGTTGCTAAAGTTTTTGACACGAGCCGCACGGGTCTCTAGCAACAGATTCCTCGTTCCTCCGCAACCCTACGGGCCGTGACAACCCACGAGTAGTTAGGGAGTTGTGCTAGATAGGGAGATGTGCTAGTTAGAAATTAGACGATGGTTTCAACCATTGGCGCACCTTCGCTACCCTTCGTTTACGACCCGAAGGTTGGACAAAGCTAACTAGCACCAGCCCCTAGTTACATTATAAGCCAATTTGGAGTCAGATTTTATGTTAAAATTAGGGTCATTGGTCTATACTATGACTAATGTTACGAAAAGTCGCCTTTCGGCAACCGAATGACACGGCTGGATTATGGTGATTACTCCCCTGGCGTAAAGCTTGGGGTAGCTACAGATTGATTACTGATGGCTTGTAATCCCAAGCCAATTCTCAAGATATTACGGGCAGCGTTGAGGTCGCGGTCTATATGAAGCAGACAATCAGGACAATCGAATACCCGTTCACCCAAAGACAGCCTTTGAGTAATGTCCAGCCTGTGATCACACCCGCTGCACGTTTGCGACGTATAAGCTGGGTTGACTTTCACCATTACTCTACCAGCCTCTGCCGCTTTGTAGGTAAGGTATTGAAAGAACATACTCCAGGCCACATCGCTAATACTACAGGCCAAACAATGCTTATGCAGCATACGGTTGACTTGTATATCTTCCACCGCTATCTGCCCGTAACTATTGATAATCTTTCGACTATGCTGGTGACTAAAGTTATTACGCCGCCAGCCGATCCGTTCGTGGACACGGGCTACTACCTTACGTCGTTTGCATCGGAGCGGCGTACCCTTTTCAGCTTTACTAAACTTGCGTTGGGCGCGGGCCAGTGCCTTTTCTTCTTTGCGGGCAAAGCGGGGATTTTCAATCTCTACCCCGTCCGAGAGTACGGCAAAGGTTTTAAGCCCAACGTCTATTCCGATGCTGTTAGCAAGCTTTGGCAATACGTTTGGCTCACACTCAACGCTGAAGCAGAGGTAAAACTTGTCTGTACTAGACTTGGTGATAATGGCGGTCTTAGCATAACCATTGAGCGGTCTATGCAAGACGATTGGCACATTGCCAACTTTGCTAAGTCTGACTGTCGGTTTGACCTTGTTAGATGTATCCAGTTCAACTCCATTACCGTACTGACTGTAAGTGAGGCTATCGTACCGCCCGTAACTCTTGAAACGGGGATAGCCTGGAGTTTCACCAGACTTAACACGGCGAAAGTAAGCCTTGAAAGCCAGGTCAAGCCGGACATTGACATTCTGCAAGACCTGACTATGGACACCAACCAGGGCGGGCCGCTCCACTTTGAGGGCTGGGATGAGGTTTTGCCCCTCATACAAACCGACAGAGTGCTGGTTGTTTTGCCACTGGTCACGCCTGTATTCAAGCAGGTGGTTATACAGCCAGCGACATTCTTCAAGTTGGAGAGTTATGGTTCTTATTTGGTTTTTAGTAGGCATCAGCCTGTAATTATAGGTTTTGAGCATAGTTACCAATCTTTTAAGCTATGGGCTATATTACAGGTTAAAAGAGCTTGAAAGTCAAACGTATCTAGTGCGCCCCTATCCCCACTGCTTATGCAGGGGACTTAGGCGCGGCGAGGACTCGGAGTGTTAAAGTTTTTAGCCAGAGACAAAAGCGCACTGACCAGTCCCCAAGCAACAGTTCCCCACCTGGGCCACTCCACTGAACCAGCTTTGCCAGCCGAAGATGTATATGTGTTGCTGGACGGGCAACGCATCCATTACAAAGTGGCTGGGCCGCTTGATGCACCCCCCCTGGTGTTGCTGCATGGTATTGGTGGGAGCGTCAATTGGTGGAAGCGCAACTTACCAGTTTTATCCGTACATTTTCGCACCTACGCCCTGGATTTGCCGGGTTTCGGCTATAGCTGGCGGCTACGCGAGGGTTATACTATCGGCAAGGCGGCGGAATTTTTGAAACGCTGGCTCGATTTTATGGGTCTGGAAAAGATAAATCTGTTGGGCCATAGCATGGGCGGTCAGATTGCCCTACGGTTGGCGGTGCGCTACCCGGAACGGCTGACCAAGATGATACTGATTGCGCCAAGTGGCCTGTGGCTGCCCTTGCGCCAGCATCTGCGCTGGTTTCGGGAGATGCCCAAAGTACGGGTGCCGCTTGAGCAAACCCTGACCATTGCCCTGGGTACAATGCGTACCGATATGCTGGCGTTGGCACTGAGTTTGCAAGCAATCATTACTGACCCGGAAGTGCTGGCGACATTGGAAGGTTTGCACACACCTAGCCTTTTTTTATGGGGAACGGCGGATATAGTGGTGCCGCCCGTGCTCGGTCAGGCAGTGATGGCTCACGTTCCGGCAGGCGTGGCTCGACTATCTTACATCGAACACGGCACTCACGATGTTATGTACGACCAGGCCGAAACATTTAATCGTCTAGCCCTGGAGTTTTTGAGAGATAGTGTTGTATAATATTGAGAATAATGTAGTTTGAAAACAGCTTTATCGTCAAAAGGAAGCGAACATGAGCCTGATTAACCGTTTGATTTGCCTTAACTTGATTGAATTGGGAAAAGCTATCCCAATGCTTTCACTAGATGCACGTGAGCAGACGCTGGATATTGCGTTAGGTGAAATGCAAGCCGCTCTACAAGAAGCCGACGAACAGGTAATTACCTTGCGTACTCGCCACGCCCAGGACGAGACAAATCTGGTTGGGATTATGAAGAATATCCAGGATTTAACTAAAGCCGATGCCACATCAGGCCGCGACAGCCAGTTAGCCGCTCTGCGCGAGGCCCGTAGTCGTTCGGAAGAAGATTTGAATGGGCTTGAGCTTGACGAAAAACAGCTGCGCCTGGAGATTGCCAGGTTGATGGCAAAGGTCAATTCTGCCGAGGTGCAACGGTCTTCCTGGCTGGCTGCCGACAAAACTACTGAAACTCGTTCAAAAGAAACTAAAAGCGAAACCAATCCACCGGAAACCGCCAGCCAGCCCACCCCAACCACCGGAGCGGGCGGCTTTGGTAACAAACGGGTTGACGAGCCGTTTGAACGGTTGGAACGCTTGAAACGTCGGTTAGAAGCCAACGAAATCAGTCAGCAGGAAGCCACCAGCCAACTCGAACAGGAGTTACGCGACTTTGAACTGGAAAAGCTTTTCCAGAGCCAGGAGCAAGAAGCCCAACTGGAAAAAGAGTTGGCCGCCCTCAAAAAGAAACTAATGTAGAAATACCGTTCACATAAAGATTTTTTTATTGTAGGTGGTGCGTCCTCGCGCCCGCAAGTCTATCAGCATAGCGGGTGCGGGACGCGCCGCCTACAGCTTATTTGATGTAAAAGATAAGCTAGAGAGGAAAACTTTGTTATGACGCAAGTAGTGGCAAATGAAAAGTTGCAGCCCCTGGTCAAGGAGTATATGCAGGCTATTTTCAAGGCAGCCCCAAATTACGCGGCTTACCTGGGTTTGCACGAATACGATGGGCAGATGGCGGATATGAGCGCGGCGGCTTTCGTGGAGTGGGCCAGCCAGCAACGCGACCTTTTAGCTCGTCTGGAAGCTGTTGAGCTTGACCCCAACGATAAAGAAGCCGCTTTTGATAAAGCTCTGCTGGAACTGAACTTGAAAAAAGGGATTTTTGACATCGAGGAAATCCAGAGTTATCGCACCAACCCGATGTTTTACGCTGATGTGTTGGAGGTTAGCGGTTATATCAAACGCGACTACGCCCCGCTTGAGCAGCGTGTAAACTCAATGATACGCCAGCTTGAGCAGATACCAGACGCATTAGACCACGCGCGGGCTAATTTGAACGAAACTCTGCCTAAGCCAGCCCTGGAAACCGCTCTAATAATTTATCAAGGTGTGATTACGTATCTGGAAAGCGACGTGACTGAGGCGGTTGCAGGGGCAAATGATGCGGATTTGTCGAGCCGTTTCCAGACCGCCCGCGATATGACTATTATGGCAGTCAAGCATTTTGTCCAATTTTTGGAAACACGCCTGTCCACCGCCAATTACGATTTTGCGATTGGGTCAGACAAATATCGTAAGATGCTGGCCTGGGGGGAAGGGGTTGATTTCTCCCTGGAAAAAGTTTTGGAAGTGGGCGAACGCAATCTGGCCGCTAACAAAGCCGCATTGAAAGAAGTGGTAGCCGAATTTGCGCCGGGTAAGTCTGTGCCGGAAGTGATGCGCGAAATGGGTCAGCAACACCCTTCGTCCGCCACGCTTGTACCCGAAACGATTGCGGGTCTGGAAGCCACCCGCCAGTTCTTGCTTGACCACTCTATTGTCAGCGTGCCAAGCGAGGTGCGCTGTCTGGTCAAAGAATCGCCGCCTTTTATGCGTTGGGCCTTTGCCTCGATGGACGCGCCAGGGCCATTCGAGCAGGTTGCAACCCAGGCTTATTATTATCTGACTCCGGTTGAACCCGAATGGAGCGAACAGCAAAAAGAGGAGTGGCTGACCAAGTTTGACTATTTTACCCTGCAAGATGTGTCGGTTCACGAAGCTTATCCGGGCCATTATCTCCACTTCTTGCACACCAAACTGGTTAATAGCCAGTTGCGCCAGATGCTTTACAGCTATTCATTTGTGGAAGGGTGGGCGCATTACGTCGAGCAGATGATGTTGGAGGAGGGGTTTGCCAGCACCAACCCGCGTTTTCGGCTGGCCCAATTGAGTGAGGCTTTACTTCGCAACAGCCGTTATGTAGCTTCGCTCAAGATGCACACTCAGGGTATGACGGTGGATGAGGCCACCCGCTTTATTATGGAAAACGCTTATATGGAGGAAACTCCCAGTCGTAGCGAAGCGGTACGTGGTACATTCGACCCTGGCTATCTCAATTATACGTTGGGTAAGCTGTTGCTCTTGAAGTTACGCGAGGATTATAAACGCGAACAAGGGGCAAACTATAGCCTTAAACAATTCCACGACACGGTGTTGAGCTATGGTGCGCCGCCCGTGCCGCTTTTGCGAAAGGTGATGTTGCAGCACGACGACGGCCAAATTTTGTAGTAGTTGTCACCCTTCAGTTAAAGCCAATAAGAATTTTAATCAATTAATCCGGCCAACGGTTCACCCATACTGGGTACAGGTAAACCGTCGTCTAGCCACCCCAAACACGTTAAAACGTGTTGCAGAACTTACCAAATCGTCCGGCAACCTGATTTATCAGGTTTGGGGTGGCTAGACGACGGTTTACCTGTACCCAGTATGGGTGAACCGTTGGAGATGGTTTAGCTGACTACTTGTTGTTCCGTCCCAAAATTACAAGCGCACCTGCGATGCCGAAAACCAGACCGAGCCGAAAGCCTTGTGCAAAATAGTCCGGGATTTTTTCGACATCTTTAGCTTTGCGGTACTGTTTCATCGGTTAAGCTGCTCCTGACTTTTATAAAGCTGTCCACCTATAGCCTTAATTTGGGAAACAGAGTCGTTTCCTAGATTTTTAAGGTGGGGCAGTTTGAATTTTGACCTGGCTACGGACGACCTCGGAACAACGCACCAGCCGCACCCCGGATTGAAGCCAGAATCATCGAAACCTTGACTAAGGGTGAAACTACACCCTCGCCCACGTAAGCCACCGTACCTTTAGCGGTATCGGCGGTTTCGTTGACTTTATCCAGGAGTGGGTCAATTTTCTTGAGCAGACCAGTCAGCACCACTACCAACCCAGCAATCACGGCAGTCAGGCCAATCATCACCGAAATCAGCAAGCACAAAAAGCCAGAAATCAGGAAGATAGATAAATTGGCCGCTTCTTGTTCCCACTCGTGATTAATCCAACCGGGCAAGAAAATTAGTAAGAGTATCAGCACGACAAACGCGATTACTCCTGGAATTATAAATTTCAACATCTAGTCAGGTCTCCTTGTGACTAAGTTTCTCATTTTGTTATTCATTTTTATTACCAATGTGCCAGTTCGGGGCAGCAGCCAGGAACTGATACACGGCCTGATTAAGGTTAAAGTCAGTTACCATCGGTTGAACTGGCTAACTTTGCCTATCAGTGGTTCTAATTTTGTAAGCTAAAGGTGCTGCTGAATTCAAACTGCCTGGGAATCAGCTTCCGAGAATAACGAGCAAGAACTAAGCCAGTAACTTAAAGCTGGTTTCCAGCCTGACTAAATATGAGTGTGGGTGCGCCGTTGGTCAGACCGCCCATGCTTGCTGCCCAAGCTGACGGGAAATAAAACCGCAAATTACTTTTTTAACAAGGGTTAGTATAACACGCTTTCCTCACTTTATGCAAATAACTTTTAATAAAAAAAGTCGGTACAGACGCATTTGCCCATACCGACTAACTTTTTCACTCAATTTGCTGCCTTATCAGGGCTGGATGATACCCAACGATTTGATTTCCGTCAGGGCCGCTTGCTGCATCGCCTGGGCTGCGTCCTGCGGTTTGGCAACCTGGGCGACAGCCGCCTCCAGGTTCGGTCTGATGGCATCCCACACCGCCTTCATTTGGGGCTGGCTTGGCTCAGGAAGAGCCAGTACCAGTTGTGCCGCGATGCCGCTCAGGGCCGCATTGCTTTTCACTGCGTCGCTACCTAAGCCAGCAGTGGTGGGCGGCAACAGCTTGTAGTGAGCGGCCATATAGCTTTGCTGGTCGGGCGAGGCCACGTAGCTAAAGAAATCTTTGGCGGCGGTCAATTTGTCGCCGCTAGTTTTAGCCCCCACAAAGATGGCATCGCTATTGGTAAAGGGTGTCGGGTTCTTGCCCGTCGCCGTCACTTTTGGCAGTGGTGCAATCCCCAATTCCAGCCCAACACCGTTAGGGTCTTTGGCAGTCGGTGGAGCCGCCGCCCCACTGGTGCTGGCATAGTTCATAGCGTTTTGGTCAGTGGTGATATAGAAAGCCAGTGTGCCGTCTCGGAAATAATAGTCGGCCTGATTGCGGGCTGGTTCGTAGTTGGCACTGGCGATTTTATCTTTGTAAGCCAACTGGTCAAAGAATTGCAACGCTTGCGTCACTCCGGCAGAGTTGAGCGAAGGTTGGTTGTTGCTATCCAGGAGCGAACCACCAAAACCATAGACCCAGGGTGCGAAGTCATACGGCTCGTTCATATCCATTATCAAACCCTGCACCTTGTCTTTTTTGTTAGTGCCGGGCTTCATGGCAGCTTTCGCCATCTGGATTAGCTGGTCGGTATCGGTGGGCGCGTTGGGTATCAGCTTTTTGTTGTACATCAGTACCAACGTGTTACCATACACATAGGGTACGCCATACTGCTTGCCGCCCTGACTACTGGGAGCAATCGCGTTGGGGGCATACGCTTGTGTGTCCATCAGATTATCAACCGGCTGCACCAGTTTAAGGGCTGTGAAGTCGCTCACGTAGTCTGAAGTAGTCAAAACCAGATCGGGCGCGTTTCCAGCATTACTGGCCGACTGGAACTCCGCCTCAATCTCGTCCGGGTTGTATTTGGTCACGGTTACTTTCACGCCTGGATAAGCTTGCATAAACTGTTTAACCTGGTCATTCAAAAGCTGGCTCTGGTTGCCATTTAGGGCTGACCAAATATTCAAGCTAGTCTTGAGCTTGCTATCCTTGACTGCGACGGGTGTAGCTGCCGAGGTCGTGCCAGGGGCGGCGATGGGCGTTTGGTTAGTCATTGCAGGCATAAAAGTCGGTTCGGGAGTACCCGCTGCGGCTGTGCCACTCACGGTTGAGCCGCTCATAGCTCCTGCTTCAGTAGTAGTCGCAGTATCGGACGTAGTTGCCGCGCTGCTGGTCGTCGCATTAGTTGTGGTCGCGCTGGTGGTGCTGCCCGTCGTCGGGGTAGCACTGTCGCTGCACGCCACCAGCAAAATCGCCACCAACAGCATCAGCACGGCCATCTGTATCTTCTTTATATTTTTCACCTTAAAACTCCTTTTTGGAAAGTTATCAGTTATCAGTCGTCAGTTGTCAGTCTAGCAAGCTTAGTCGGGCAATTATTATTTGTAAGAGCAGACTTGTGGGACATTGCTCCGCCAATGGACGGAGCAGCCTTCTATTGCTTGACTGAAAACTGACGACTGATAACTGATAACTTTTTCTAGCTGACCTTGCTGTTGACGAAATCGAGGAGCGGGAAATCGCCGCCCACGACGGGGGCTGGCTCCGCCCCCATCCAGTTTTTCAAAAGCGTACCATAGACCGAACGGAAGTCCACCTGTACCTTCAAGTTGCCGTTATCCAGGTCGGTCAGGCTGGGCTGGGTGCCGTACATACCGCCTTTGACCGCACCTGGGCCACCGATAACAAACATCGGCTCGGCACTACCGTGATCGGTACCGTGACTGCCATTTTCGGCCACGCGTCGCCCAAACTCGCTAAAAGTCATGGTCATCACGCTATCGGCCAGACCCTTCGCGGCTAAGTCTTTGTAGAAAGCGGCTAACGGCTCGGCCACACCGGACAACAATTTGGAGTGATAACCCTGACCGCCCGCACCCTGAAGTTGCTCGTTAAAGTGGGTATCAAACCCCCCGTCGGCAGCCACGTAAAATATACGGGTGCCGTAATCGCTGCTCAAAAGTTGGGCGATACTTTTCAGACGGCCCGCAAACGGCGTATTCGGGTAGGTCGCATCGGTTTTGTAAGCCGCCGCGATTTTTTCAATCTGGTCACTGGCAGCCAGCGCGTCCAAAGCGGAATTACGGATATAATCGGCCACGTTGTTACCCGTCGCAATGTTGTAAATCTTTTTGGCGGCGACCAGTTGTGCGTCGCGGTCAGTCCCGCCCGCTTTTCCAGCATTGGTATCGCCCACGAAGCGGAAACTTTGCGCCCCGTTGTACGACAGTACGACGGTCTTATCCGTCCACATCGCCAAAGGTGCGCCACCACCTTGTCCGCCGTTACCAATGTTCATCGCCAGCTTGCCTACATCGCGGCTGTTGCTGCCATCGGCACTGACCTGAGTGTTCAGATAACGGCCAATCCAGCCGTCTTTCGCCACCGTGTCGGGCGTACCCGATTGCCAAATTTCCATCGCCCTGAAATGGGAATAGTTCGGGTTTGGGTAACCCACGCCGCGCACGACGGCCAATTGCCCCGCATCGTAAAAATCCTTGAAAGCCTTGAGGCCAGGGTCTAAACCCAACTGCTCGTCCAGCTTCAAAACCTGGGCGGCAGGGATACCGATAGTCGGGCGCACCTGATAGTAGGTCTGGTCGGCGTAAGGGATAACGGTATTGAGGCCGTCGTTGCCGCCCGTAAGCTGCACAATTACCAGAGCGCGTTTGCTTTGGGCAGTAGTGGTGGTGGCCGCACTCAAGCTCTTGGCTACGAAAGCTGGTGCAAACGCCCCGGCCATAGTCATCACGCCACCCACCTTGATAAAATTCCTACGTGTAATCATCTTGTCTATCTATCCTCTTTATATTATTTATTTCAATTGGTATTCGGGCGACGATAAAATCAAGTGAACCAGACCGCGTAACCTTTCATCGGTAGCGGCGTTGTTGTTCTTGCCACCTGTAGCGGCGGTCAAATCGTTGGCACTCAGGTTCTTTTGCGGGTCAAAATAGTCTAACAAAGCCGAGCGCATATCCGGGTGGAACTGACCGTCCATCAGGTTGCCCAGGAAATAATCCACCACTGCCGGGCCGTTGCTCAATTTGTTGGCCTGGAGGAGCGGATACGGGTCGAAATTGTCGGTCTGGCCGCGCCCTGTCGCCAACTGGTTCGCGCCGTTGACCCGCTCGAAAAACAACGAACTGTTGAACCAGGCAATGCCACCATCCCAACCCTTGACTGTTGGCGGCGAAAACAGGGTTTGACCCATCTTGCCAATTTCCTGGGCTGCGTTCTGGCTGATATTGGTGGAGTTTAGCTGACGCAACGAACCAACGATAAATTCCGTGGGGCTTTTGACCAGAGCGCGGTAAGCTTTGTCAGACAAAAACTCCGGCGAGGTCAACATCGCCCGCAGCACGGGTTTTAGCTCGTAGTTGTTGTCAAAATAAATCTTGGTCAGGTTGTCCAATACGGTGGGCGCAGGATTGGGATAAACAAAGTTATTCCAAAGCTCACCAATGATAAAACGTGCGCTTTCGGGCCGCTTGAGAATGATGTCAATAACGTCATCTCCTCCAAAGTTGCCAGTCTGCCCCATAAAAGTCTTGCTGCCGTTATCGTGGTCGTTTGGATTGAGGTAAAAAGCGCGGCCCTTGATACCCCAGCCAGTAAAGGCGCGGGCGGCTTCGC
Organism: Chloroflexia bacterium; assembly: GCA_038207455.1. Taxonomy (GTDB): domain Bacteria; phylum Chloroflexota; class Chloroflexia; order Chloroheliales; family Chloroheliaceae; genus JBBQZT01. The sequence continues at coordinate 7,380 of JBBQZT010000055.1, read as the reverse complement.
GTACATCTTGCTCGGTATAATTACCGATACCGATGGTGAAAAGCTCCATCAACTCGCGGGCATAGTTTTCGTTGGGCTTGGCCTTGTGGTTGGCTTCGCCGTCCAGATAATAAACCATCGCCACATTGCGCGAAACGGCTTTGGTCAAATCTTTGAAGTTGCCCAGCGCATTATTGCGGAAAAGCTCGTTCTGCTCCATCAGCAAAACCGGATAATCCGTTTTGGAGTAGGCAGTGGTGAAGTGGCCGTGCCAGAACAGGGTCATTTTTTCCTGGAACGGGTTGGGCGTGTGCAACATCGTAGTCAGCCACCAGTATTGCAAGTCGTTGAGCTTGGGCATAAAGTTAGTCTGCTGCATCCGATGCTGCATATCAAAGCCTTTGGAGCCCACTGTAGTAAAAGTCAGCAGCTTGTCCACCGCCTCGGTATGGCTCATTGCCGCAAACTGGTCTATTTCTTGGGGCGTACCGCCAAAACCGACCCGGCGCAATAAGTGGGCGGTCTGAATTCGGCGGTCAGCCAGGGGGTTAGTTGTAGTAGCCATCATAATCACCTTTTTAATCTATTATCTTAAAAATACACATAAATTCATAGTAGTCGCCAGTAGTGTCGGTACGTTTTTTGCCATTTAGCTGGCGAAGCAGGAAATCTTAGCCTGCCCACCCTTTTTTCTTCTTACAACTGTATGATAGTGCAGTATCATTGTCAGGGTGTAATCGGGGTGTAAAAATCTGGTAAAATATAAATTCGATTAACTACTCAAAGCGGGTTGTATGCTTGGGGCTGTTTTGCTATAATATAGGTAGAAATTAGCGATAAGGCTATGGGTTGCGGGCGGGTTATTAGCCCAGACCTGGAGGAAACGTGTCAGAGCTTAAATATGTGGCGATTGCTGCCCCCGAAACAATTTTAGTCTTGCCATTTGCGGACGGTATTGGCGACTTCGTAAATATGCAGCCTTTGCTGAAGGCTGTCTCGCACCGTTTTCCTGGGGCGACGGTCAAAGTGGCCGCTTCTGGTTACGCCAATTATCTACTTCCCACCGATAGCCCTATCAAGATTGTTACACCAAGCTGGTTTCAGAAAGAGCCTGGCCCGATGGCTCAATGGATGCGCCATTTCATTCCCCAACGTGTGACTGCCTGGTTTGCCGGGCCGGTACTCAAACACGAACTTGGTGGCGATATAGACCTGGTTATCAACACGATTTATCTGTGGGAACGTGAAATGGACTTCCCGCACTACTGGACACCGCAGACTCCGCCGCGCCCTGGTGCAACCCATACCCTGGACTGTCTGGCAAATGTGTTGGAGCGGGAACTGGAGATTATTATTTCCCACGAGGAGCGGTATCCACGCCTGGAAGTACGGGCTTCGGCCCAGGCGTGGGTGGGGGATTTTGCGGCCCAACAGGAGTTGGGTTTGCAACCGCTGGTGGCCCTTGTTCCCGATAGCAATATGCTGATTAAAAAGTGGCCCGCGCATCATTGGGCCTGGCTCAACGACGCTCTGCGCGAACGCGGCTACCAGACCCTTTTGTTTGCCCCCAAAGAGGCCACCGTTGCCCAGGCTATTATGTTGCGGGCCAAACAGCCCCCAATTCAGGTTTCCACGACGCTGGACAATGTGGCGGCTTTGATGGAACGCTGCCAGATGGTGATAGGTGTAGATACTGGCCTGCTGCATATCGCTTCGGCGGTTGGTACGCCCTGGCTCGGTTTGTTCGGCCCTACCAACCCGGAAGTAACTGGCCCCTATGACCGACGTATCGGCAAAGCTTTGGTTGCGCCCTTTATGCGGGGTGAAAGCTGCCGCAACTGTTGGAAAAGTTTTAAGTACGAAGACGACGAGTGCCACACCCTGGAAGTCGGCAGTTGTATTGATTTCCTCAACCCCCGCGCCGCTCTTAACGCTGCCCTGGAACTGCTCCAACCCGCTGTTTTATAATATTTTTCGTTAATACCCCATACTAATTAGTTAGTGTTGGTGACTGGAACCCAAAAGTGGAAGGTGCTGCCCTGGTTTTCGCCCGCACTTTCCAGCCACATCTGACCTTGATGCTGGGCTATTATTTGGCTGCTGATGTGCAGGCCCAAACCTAGCCCTGGCAAGCCACTTTCCTGGCTGTTAAGAGCGCGATAAAAGCGTTCGAACAAATTGCCTTGCTGTGAAAGTGGAATACCAATGCCCTGGTCTTTTACCGAGAAGTGGATTGCTTCCAGCTGACTATCGTTGGGTTGGCTGGCGGTAGGAAGGGAAATTTGGGTCAGAGTTTGGCGTTGCAACCGCACTTCTATCGGGCCACCCTGGGGCGAATACTTGATGGCGTTGGATAACAGATTGTTGACAACTTGGGCCAATCGGTCAGAGTCATACCAGCCTGTAAAAAGCGCGTGGTCAGGGCTGGGGAAAAAAGTTAGCGATAACTGATGGGTGGCGGTAGATGTCTGGAAAAATTCGAGTGTGCGCTTGGTCAAAGCCGCCAAATCACATTCCTTGCAACGCAACTCAAAACGACCCGCCTCTATCTTGGATAAATCTAGCAAATCTTCCACTAACCGCGCCATACGTTCGGCCTGCTCAATAATTGTATCCAGGTAGCGAGTTTGGATAGAAGTAATGCCAGCCTTTTTAAGCTGACGTTGGGTCATTTGGGTGTAGCCTTTGATAGTAGTGAGCGGGTTGCGTAGCTCGTGAGCCACCAGCGACATAAACTCATCTTTGAGCCGATTAGCTTCGCGCAAGGTAGCTGCTTCGTTAGCTTCTGCCAACAAACGCACATTTTGGATAGTGATGGCTGACAGTCGGGCCATTCCCGTCAAGATAGCAGTTTCGCTCTGGCTAAAATCGTGATACTGCCCGGCATAGTCCAGCGACAAAATCCCCATTACCTCGCTGCTTTGTACCAGGGGCAACATCATTAAATTTTTAATACCGTAGGGATTGGGTATTTCTGTGCCTTGCTGCCGGGCGGCTTCGCGCACTTGCTCAAAATCTAAAATAAGCGGCTGATGCTGCACAAAAAACATTTGGTCGTAGGGTGAAGTGGGGTCGCGCCGCACTCCCGGCGTTTGGTGCCACTCAGCGACTTGTTCAGTCTCCAGGCCGTAAACGGCGGTAGGTTGATACTCCGCGCTGACGGGCTGATATAAACTAAGCCCTACCCGGTTGCAGCCGCTAACCTGGGCCACAATCTCGACAATCCGGTTAACGAGTTGTTTCAGGTTGATCACGCCCGTAGCCGCCGCCGCGAGTTCCAGCAAAGCTGCCTGGGTTTCATCGCTAAGGCGTTGGGCAATCTGTAGTTCAGTCTGGTGAACTTCTAGTTGAGCGGCGCGGGTGGTGGCTTCGCTTGCCGCTTCTTCTAGCTGGCGACGCTGCAACACCTGGGCGGTCACATCTTCCAAAATGGTCAAAATACCGAGAGGCACGTCGTTTTCATCGTAAACGGGCGTGTAGTTTATATTCCAGAACTTCTCCGACTCATCGGCAGGATTAGCTCCGGTTTGAACCAAGGCAGCCGCTTGCTCGATGTAAGGCTGTCCGCTATCCAAAACCTGTTGCAAAACGGGCCGCAACCAGGTTTCCAGACCCTCTCGGTCGTCAAAAGGAGTAGTGCCGAGCAGTTCGGCGGGTGTTTTGCCAGCAAGTTGAGCCAGCGCGTGACTTGCCAGCACATAGCGAAATTCGGTATCGAGATAACTCAGTGACAAGGGTGTAGTTTCAAAAAGAGCCGTTAATAGACCAAAAGATTGCTTTTGGTTGAGCAGGTGAGTAACTACGTTCATGCTCACTCCTAAGCCCAGCAGGGCAAAATATAAAGTATGTTTTGATTACAAATACTCTTTGCTAAATGTATTACCTTAGCTGGATTGTACCTGTTTTCCACAAAAAAGCAAGTGATTCTCCCTTTTAAAGGTGAAAAGGAGACAGGGACATTGCACGATCGTGGGCTAGGGGTAAAAGGAGTACATTTGAACAACAAAGCCTTTCTGTTTTATGCTTGAGGTCTCTTACTCACTCAAAATAAACAGAAAGGTTTAATATGCAATATGCCACCATTCCTGATAATATATCCTTCGCTAAGGGTGACAAATGTTCTAAGTTAGGAGTTTTGGAGGCATTATTCTTTACTAAAAGGTCACTGGTAGGGTTTAAGCTCGCTTATAGCAGTCAGTTTTTCAAAAATGGAAGCTTATTTGGCAACAAATAGTCAATTTCACTTAGTTAGCCGTCCTAGAGAACCCCATAAAACCAAACCCTTAGCGAAGGATACGTTATCGGCGATTAAAAGGTATGGCATAAATAACCTTTTTCTGCTATACTAAAATCCAGGACAACGTAACATTGGATTCACTCGCAGTCAGGTTACGTTTTGGAAACAGTTAGAAACAATCAAAATTTAAATAACTTACTAGCTTGCTTGACCCGGTATTTGCCTATCTCTACGCCTCAAATCTAACGTTTCTGTCTTTTCAAGATAGCTTGCACCACCCGATTTTTGTATTTAGTTAATTGAACGGAGGAAAAAATGACCAGCAGAAAACTCTCCCTGAGAGCAGTTTTACTCCTGTCTTTGAGCTTCAGTTTAGTGGCTCTGGCCCTGGTGCTTTTCCAGACCAGCCCCACTCAGGCCGCCGATAGCAAGGGCCGCACCAATCCCGCCCCTCACGCCGTGAACCTTCAAACCATCAACGGCAACCCTTTTACCATCCAGGTTGGAGCAGACGGGGCCGACCAGATCGAGAACGCCCAAGACCCGGTTAGCACCACAAGTGGACAATTTTACCCATCCGGTGCCAAACCTGGCGATTTGGGTATTTTTCTGGTGACTGGCAGCAAAGTTTTCGGGCCGGATTTCGCCAATCACGGCGGTTCAGCTTCCAATACCTACGACCTCTTTACCCAGGTCAGCCAAAGCAGCGTAACTGGCAACGGCACGTCCGGCAACCCGTTTACTGTGATTACGGTTCTGGACGTTCCGGGCACGGCTATTCGAGTCACCCAAACCAGCACTTATGTCAACGGCGCGGTCAAGCTTAACCAAAGCTGGGCCTTCGGTAACAATGGCAACGGTCAGCCCACCCCGGCTTTCAACTTCTTTTATGCAGGGGACATCTATTTCCAGGGTTCGGATAGTGGTTACGGTTATTATGACGTGGCTACGGGAGCGGTTGGTGGTTTCAATCAAGCCAACACCTCCTTTATCATTTTCATCCCTACTATCCGCTCCAACGCCTATTATGAAGGCCCTTATCACAGTGTTTGGGATAAAATCGGTTTTGCAGGTACTCCCGGTACTGGCTTCCCTAACTCGATTGATGCTACTACCTTTGAAGATAATGGGGCTGGCTTGCAGTGGATAAACCGTCAGGTGGGAGCCACTCTCGGGGCAGCCATTCAGATCGGCCAGGGTGCGGCTCCTCCGCCTTTGCCTTATATCTATGCTTTGCCTTTTATAGCGAATCAGGCAGCCAACTATACCAGCTATATCGTTTTCCAAAACCCCGGCAACGTCACGGCTAACCTTTACGACATTGCCTATGATGCCAACGGCTTTAGCGTAGGTGCGGATACCACCTGTCCAACACTGGCCGCCCACGCCGAATGTTTGCCGCCCAACCTGCTTGCACCCGGCACGAGCGGAACTGGTATCATCGCCTCTGACCAACCCTTAAATGTGGTGGTAGCCGAGGCTACGCCCTTTGGTGGTTCGGCCTACGCGGTGAGCAAAGGTGGTAGTCCCAATCTGGTAGCACCTCTGGCTATCAACGGTTCGCTGGGTTTTGTAACTGGCTTGACCATTTTTAACGCTGGTGCTTCGCCCACTTCTGCTACCGTCAAGTTTTACGACGCGAACGGTACACACGTCACGGCTGCCGACAAAACTATCAGCAATATTCCATCGCACGCCAGCCAGGGTCTTTATCAGGGCGCGGCTGATAGCGGTTTGCCAGCTAACTTCTATGGTTGGGCGCAAATAACGGGCGGGTCAGGTAGCCAGTTGACGGCTCAAATTGTGGAGCAAAACCCGGCCAGCCACTTTGTAGCTATTGCCAACGCCCAGCCCACGCCTCAAACCACACTCTACGCCCCGGCCATCTTCCGCCAGGCTTTTGGCAGTTTCACAACGGGCGCAAACATCGTCAATCCTGGTAGTTCGGCGGTGAATGTGACCATAACTTATTACAATGGCGCGGACGGTACGGCTATTTCAACTCCAGCTTTTAGTGTTCCGGCTTTTGGTATTGCTTTGGTCTATCAAGGTAGTACCAGCGGGAATGGGATACCCAGCGGCGGCTTGCCTGTCGGTTTTGCTGGCTCGGCTCTCATTAGCGCGTCGGGTGGCGTGGTAATGGTGGTCAACGAAGCGGGCGCACTTACGCCGGGCGGTTTTGCCCAAAGCGGTACTTATGCGGCGGCTCCCAGTGGCAGCAATAGCGTGGGGTTGCCAGTAATAGCCAACGGTGGTTTTGGCTATATCACCGGAGCGACTATACTTAATACCAGTGCGACGGTGGTCAATGCTAATATCCAATATTACAACGTCAATGGCACGGCTCAAGGTGGGCCGCATCCCATCACCGTCCAGCCCCATGCTAGCAGTTCGGCTTTCCAGGGCGACCCGTTACAAGGTTTACCAGGGCCAACCAGCCCCACTCCTTTCTACGGCACAGCCGTCGTTACGGAAACAGGCGGGGGTAACGATTTAATTATCACTACCAACGCTCAATCAAACCTATTTTTCTACACCTACACCGAACCTAACTAACGTCTAAAAACTAGCACCAAAAAAGACTACCCTCCAGCAAAGCCTGTTGGAAGGTAGTCTTTTTTTGCAAATAATTAAATATCCATCAACCCTACGCCGTTTGGATTGGATTTCACTCCACCCTTGTCGGTGGTATGTCCTAGGGTGGTATCCACTAACTCCTCAGCCTTGACTACCACAGATTTATTGACCACGCTAGTTTTGACATTAGAAGTGGGGTCAGAGGCTGGTTTCGGACTTTGATTTGGTTTCGACTCATCAGACATAACGAAATTTCTCCTTTGGTTACAATAAAAGAACGTTAGCGCAAGCCGCTTTTGCGTACCGTCGCCAGTTTTGGTAGCAAAAATGGCGTATCTATAAAAGCAACCTCCGTTGAGATTGCTTTTATAACAACCATAGCTTAATACAAATTTACCAAGTTTGCAAGACTATATTTTAGCCAATACGATTTTAGTGTCGCCCTTAGCTCGACTTTACACAATTATGGTAGTGTCAGGGCTGGGCAATAATTAGAAGTCGCGCAGGTGTTCTATCTCTGATGTAAAATAGGTTTGCAACGCTATTTTTAGATTAGGAGGTATCAGATGCACCTGCCCGAACCTATT
>JBBQZT010000054.1:0-41121 GCA_038207455.1 Chloroflexia bacterium | reverse complement strand
ACGTAAAAGCTACATCTGACCTTATTTTTCAAACAAGTGGCGGTAGAGGCCATGTCTGAAAACCTGGTTTACCCTAGCTATCGTGAGCGTGTAGCGGCTCTCAAAAATGGGTAAAGTCGAGCTAAGAGCGTGTCTAATAATGTCATTCTGAGCGGAGGCTCTGCGTAGCGAAGAATCTGTTTTGAGTTCAAAGTAATAGACCCTTCACGCAGCCTCGCCTCCCTTCAGGGTGACAATACCCTATTATTTGACACGGTCTAAGAGATTGGCTGTGATTTGGCAGCACCGCTAGTTGATGAATTTTTACCATAACTGCGCGAACAATATGTTATAATGGGCGCAGGAAAAACTCAAAACTGGGTTGGGACAATTTGGTGGAGATGGTTGGAGTTGGAGAAAAAGCAATGAGCAAGACGATTTATAGCTACTTTAATGGCGAGATTGTACCTTTGGCCGATGCCAAAATCGGCATCATGACCCACGCTTTCAACTACGGCACGGCTTGTTTTGAAGGCATTCGGGCTTACTGGAACGAGCAGAAGCAGCAGCTTTACGCCTTCCGAATGCTGGAACATTATCAGCGTCTGGCTGGTAGTACCCGCATCATGAGCCTGACCCTGCCCCACACGCCCGCAGAACTTTGTAGCATCACCCGCCAACTGTTACGCACCAATGACTTCCACGAAGACGTGTATATGCGGCCCACTTGCTACATTTCGTCCGAGGTGATTGGCGTGAAGCTGCACGGGCTGGACGTGGGTATGTGCATCTATTCCGTGCCGTTCGGGTCGTATGTTGATACCGAAAAGGGTTTGAAGGTCGGGGTTAGTAGCTGGAAGCGGATTGACGACAATATGCTACCGGCCCGCAGCAAAATCGCCGGAGCGTATGTCAACAGTGCTTTTGCCAAAACCGAGGCTTTGCTCAACGGTTTCGACGAAGCGATTATGCTCACTCACGACGGCCATGTGTCCGAAGGCAGTGCCGAAAACGTCTTTATGCTGGTGGGAGGCAAGCTGATCACACCGCCCGTCACCGAAAACGTGCTAGTGGGTATCACCCGGCATACCGTAATGGAACTGGCCCGCCGCGAAATGGGGCTGGAAATCGTTGAGCGCGGGATTGACCGTACCGAGCTTTACACCTGCGACGAGCTTTTCTTGTGTGGTACGGGCGCACAAATCGCCCCTGTGACCCACGTTGACCATCGGCCTGTCGGGGATGGCGTGATTGGCCCGGTCAGCGCACGCATCCAGCAAATCTATTTCGACGTGGTGCGCGGCAAAATGGACAAGTACCTGGAGTGGTGTACTCCAATATACTAATTTTTAGCTAACAGCTATCAGCCGAACAACCCGTCGGTTTAGCCGATAGCCCATATAGAGGTTGATGAATAACTGGCGAAGTTTGCCCTCACCTGGGGGCTGGATTGGGATTGGCGTAACCGTCGTGGCGGCGGCTGGCTTTGGCGTGGTGCTGATGCTAACCCTGGCAAACGCCCTTGCTGCTGATAGCGCAGGTGCTAATCCTGGCACATTTTTATTGGGTCTGGCCGCCGCCGCCTTACTTTTGGTGACTTTGTTTTTGGGGTGGCGTAGCTGGTGCTTTTTTCGGTTGCGCTATTACCTTGACCGCAACGCCATCACGGTTGACCTGGGCGACAGCCGCCAAATCATACCATTGGCGAATATTCAGGAAGTGGTGACGGCCAGCGAATTGCTGCTGACCCTTAAAGAGTTAGTCAGAACGGGCGGAAACGGGCTTGCCACTACTGCCGAAACAAAAATCTCTAAAGCCAAACCTGCACCTGTTAGTACCTCCAATCGTGCGGCAATCGAGGCTGACGAATTTTTCGCCGCTGGCCCGTTGCGTAATCAGGTTACGACTGCTACCAAAGCCGCCCCTAGAACCAATGCTGCCCCAGCCGATAGTAGTTTTGACGAACCGCTTGAAGTTATTGCGCTGGATAACGAAACTATAAGCTCACCAGCAACCAACGAAGCTAGCCGGATTGTTGAGGGAGAGTTCATAGAGGTAGCAGCCGACGAACCTGCCACCAATGCCAGCACTGACACCTCCGAAGACGAGCCAATAGCAGATGTGCAATCCGTTGAGGGCGAAATAGTCCAGAGTGAGGCTGGCGAGGCTGTCCTCGAACCCGAACCCGCTTCCGAACCTGAAGTCGAAACCGATAGCGAAAAAATTGCGGCCCAGGCTAAAAATCTGGCTCTATCTGTCAAAATGAGTGGGTGGCGATGGCCGGGCTACTACTTCAACCTGGGCTACTTTGCCCCTCTCGGTCTGGTACGCTTTTATGCTACTGCGCCGTTCGCCCGCACCGTTTTAATTCGTACCCACGACCTTACCTATGCCATTACGCCCACCGATGCGCCGCGCTTTCTGACCGAGCTAAAACTACGCCGCAACCTGGGCGCAACTGAACAATTAGAGGAAGGCCGACAGGCGGGGGCGTTCTTGGCTCACCCGCTCTGGCACGATTGGGTGGGTCGCGCCTTGATAGTCTTGGGGGTGCTGGGCAATCTGGCTCTTTTTCTCTACTTGCTGTGGAACTTCCAGGATTTCCCTCTAAACGTCCAGATACATTTTGACAAATTCGGTGCGCCTGACCGGATTGACCAAAAAGGCGGTTTGATGTGGCTGCCCTTGATTGGCCTGGTGGCGGTGGTAGTCAACAGCGTGCTGGGGGCGTGGGTACAACACCGCGACAAAGTTCCGGCTTATCTGCTTTACATAGCGGCGATTGTAGTGCAACTCTTGATAGCCCTGGCTCTGGCTGGTATTTTGGGCGGCAACGCTGGCGATGGTAGCTAATGCCTAAAAAAGCGTCGGTTGCATTTCAGGGGCGGGGGGCGTTTTTTTGGTTTTGCGTCTGGCTTTGGGTTTAATAGGTTGCTCAGGGACGGGTTGGGCTTCCCCAGCAATCTTTTTGACTGGTAGCTGCCGTAATAATCGCCAATGGTTGATGAAGATTAACAATTAAAAACGGTACGATGCACCGATGGATAAATCCATCGGCTATTAGATTCCAAACCTGATTTATCAGGTTATTAGAACCCACTTTAGTGGGTTTAGAATTCATTTGCCGATGGATTTATCCATCGGTGCATTCCTATTTGGGAAGGGGTTTGCCCTGCCTGTGCCGACTTGAGAACAATCGGCGGACGCAGCCGCCTCCCACAAAACCCTCCATTACAATGTTGTATCGCAAATCAGTCGGTATCAACTCCAAAACGAGAAACTACGTTAACAGCGTAAGAGGTCGCTGCATTGTTATAACGTACTACGGTCTGACCTTCGACAGGAAATCTTGTTCCTTCCTTAATGTTAAGCCATTCACATACTTTGATAAAAGTATCATCAACAACTCCACCACGATGAATCACTATGTTTCTAACTTGAAAAAGCTCAATAAGGCTTTGTCTCACTTGTTGGTCAAGTGGACAAGATAAATTGAAAACCTTAAAAAGTGCCTCGAATCGGTCAACACCGTAATGACTCCGATTTTTGATTTGTTCTTCTACTGCTTTGAGAATATATCTGGTTTTTCTCTCATAGGATAGCTTCTCATATTCCGTAAAAGGAATCTTAATTTTCTTGACTTCGTCAATCTCCATAACTAAGTTTCGATTGGTTGCGATCCAACAAACTAATGCTGTATTTACGTAGTCTTCAAGACAAGCACATAAATATACTATTTGCTCTGCATAGAAAGTAGGAAGACCCTCAGAAAGCTCTTTTCTAGTAATATTCATCGTTCTATCAAAGCTTTCCATACTACTTAAAATTGCAGCTTCGTCAAGCCGATTTTGCAAAAGTCTTGGTCGCCTAGCTCTGTAGTCATCAATGTTGCTTAAATTAGCAATTCCAGCTTCTATAATGAGGCTTAAACTTGTGATACGATTAACTTGGTTTATAAACCTATCAAAAACCTCACTTACCCACGTTGGCATCTTTTTTGCCATATTAACCTTCTTTTTACTTGTAATGAACGGTTAGATGGTTATATTATATAGCAGAATTAAAATTTGTCAATATAACTACAAATCCATTTCGCCCTGCAAGGCTTCGGGTTGGTTGGCGCGTTGGGCTTGTTTGAACGTTCCCCATTCGGGCGGCATCTTGACCTCGGCGTGGGTACGGAGCAGGTCGGCGATGGTTAACATTTGCATTTTGGGATATTCTTTGCTCCAGGCGGGCGATTTATATAACCCTGCGGCTAGAGCTTCGCGCTGCATTTCGCTGGTGGGCGGTTCTAGCGTGATAAATACTCCGATAGCGGCTTGTTCGCGTTGAATTGTGCCGACTAAATCCCGGATGTCGCCGCTTTTGACGTGGCCGCTCTTGACCTGTACCAACACCCGTTTAGGTTTGCCCGTGTTATCATCCAGGAAAGTAATCACGCCATCAATGCCCCGGTCACTGCCTTTTTTGCCCTGCTTGCTTCCGGCTTCCCCGCCCAGCGGCCGCGCGTTGACCAGAGACAAAGCCCACCATTGGAATTGATAGCGGTCATCGTGGGCAAGCTGGCTGGCATCGTTCACGTCTTGCGGCTCACCAATCACAGAGTAGTTGGCGGGCGAAGTCAGATTGAACTGGCCTTTGAGCCGATTTTTGAGCAAAGCTACCGACAGATGGGTAATATCTATCCCTATCCACTTGCGGTCTAGTTTTTGGGCAGCGGCAACGGCTGTACCGCACCCGGCAAACGGGTCAAGCACAATGTCGCCCGCATTGCTACTGGCATTTATAATCCGTTCCAGCAAAGCCAACGGTTTTTGAGTGGGATAACCGAGCCGTTCTGCGTCCGAACTATGCAAAGGGTTAATATCAGTCCAGGCGTTGGTTATTATTGAACCTTCTTGCTCATTAAAATACCGCTTGAGTGCCAGACGCTTTGTGGTATCAGGTGTGCCATCCTTGTGTTTTGGGTAATAAATACGGCCTTCATCGTGCAGTTTTTGCATAGTTTCACGTTGATACCGCCAACCCTTTGTAGGGTAAGAAAAGTCGTGCCATTCGTACATCATATTTGGACGTGGGTTTGGACTTGCCATATTATCTAACCTGTAAAGGCCACGTCCATCGCGGTCATCAAAACGGTAAAAGGTTGTAATATACTCGGGGTTGTGTTTGATATATTGTGGTTTGAATTTTGTACTTTTGGACTTAGCATAAAATAATATGGTATCGGTAACATCAGCGAATTTACTTTTTGCATCACTATGAGCTGATTGCCGTTTCCAAACGATTTCATTACGGAAATTTTGGGGGTCGAAAATACCATCCAGGATAATTTTGAGGTAGTGGCTGGCAGTCGGGTCACAATGCAGATATAAGCTGCCAGTTGGCTTGAGGACGCGATGTAATTCTACTAGCCGCGCCGTCATCATCACCAAATAGGCCAACATTTGGTTACGTCCAATCGCCTGCAACAACGCTCCCATTAGGGTCGCCACCCTGCCACCATCGTTTATCAAAGCGTTATAGGTTTGTTCGGCGGCTACGTCCCAATGCCAGGTGTCCTCAAAGGCGGTGATCTGCGACTCGGCTTCGTGACCGCTTTCGTCTTTGAATAGCACATTATAGCTGCGGTTGGAATTAAAGGGTGGGTCAAGATAAACCAGGTCAACACTTTCGTTCAAAAGGTGGTCGCGCAAAATATAGAGGTTATCGCCATAAAAAAGAGTGTTTTTGGTGATGGGTATGGGCGGCATAGTTTGAAAAATCTCCTGTAGCTGGCGTTTAGAGGTTTGGGTAAGCTTTTTTATTCGATTTATATTTTACCATAAAAAGCTACGCACCACGCACAATGAAATAGCTGCTTGGTAAGATATTGTTCTGACCATAGATGTTTCTAAATTATTTAAAGGCAAGGAAGGAACAATCCATTGACGGAGCAATGTCCCACAAATACCCGATCTGGTAATGTCCCATCCTATTTATCAAAGTGGCACAAAAACCGAAAAGAGGATAACTTTGGAGATAATTTCGCCTGCCAGAACCGCCGCCAGCGCGACATAAAGGAAGCCTGTACTGGACATATGGGCTTTGAGCTTGCAGGTTTGCCACGTCGCTACCGCCAATATCAATGGGAAGACGATACCGACTAACACCCTTAGCCAGAAGATTACAGCGAAGTCCTGGAAAAGATTGCCGCTATTGCTCCACGGCCCGGCGTTGACGATTACCAAGACCGCCTGAGCTACCAGCGACCAGAAAAACCAGGTGTTGATGCGGTTGAGGGGCGCAACCGTCATAGATGGCGAAACCAGATACCAGTGTCCCAGCAACATTCCGGTTGTGACCGTGCCAATAGCCGCCGCCCCTGCCAGGAAGCTAAAAGGGGCAATCCAGCCGCCCAAATAGCTGCCCCGATAGAACATCGCGTCGGCAAAAAGAGTACATAGACCCGCTCCCGCCGCCGCTATCCCTACCACGCGCCGGGCCGTGTCCGTTCCCAGCCAGACCATCAGGTTATACAAAACTAATAACACCAGCAGAATTGTCAGGAAGGTATCCTGCAAACCGCTCCAGCTTCGATCCACCGGATAGCTCTGGAGGCCCACCTCAAAATCTACCGAACCCTGCGTCAGCCGCGCCAGAAACGCCGCCGCCAGAGCCGTCAGACCGCACGTCACCAGAAAGGTACGCCCGGTCTCGCCAAAAAAGTCGGTCAGCAGCAGCACCACGCAAGTGCCGCTACTGAGTTCCAACATCAAGGTAAAGATAACTAAAGGCAGACTTTCCACATTAGCCTCGTAACGCCGCCATAAAGATGCCAGCCAGATGTTTGATACCGGGTTGCGCCTCGAACATCGTCAGGCGGCGGGCAGTGTGGCTGGCCTGTTTGTTAGTCACGAACCAGGGTGGTTTAGGCAGACTATGAACTTCACCGTGCCGCAGGTTGCGCGGAAACGGGTAAAATGGCTGGCGGATTACGCTTTTTTGCGGCTTATCAAACATAAACGAGTTATGCACCACGCCGCGCCCGCTTTGAATATCGTTTTCGGGGTGGCCTGGAAACGCGCCCCAGGTGGTTTGGGCCAGCAAAAAACCCACGCCAGTCCACGAATTGATAGCTACGCAGCCATACCGCAAATCGGCTACGGCCTGGTCGAACTTCGCGCCCAACTCTTTGAGGGTGGCCGGGTGGATTAAAATGTTCGCGCCCAACGTTCCCCACAGCGTATCGTTACAGAAAGCGACGGCGTTTTGCAAAAATTGGGCCGCGTCCTGACCTGGCAGCGTCGTGGTAGCATAAACGTTGGCAAAAGCCTCGGTTTTGAAGCAAATATCGTCCAGGTTGCCGCTATCCACATTTATCAAAAGGCGGGGTGTATCGTTGGTATCCAAAACCTCGGCCTCGGAATGAGTCTGTAAAAAGCTCTCGCGGCGTTGGGCCTGTCCCGTATAGTATTGGTAGCGCGGTTCGACTTGCTTAAAGGTCTGGCGCAATGCGTCCAACAAAGCCTCTTTTTGATTCCACGTGGCGGGCAACACCAACACCTGCGAAGCGATGCAGTTAAAGCCAGCATTGTGCATTTTTTGGGTGGCAATATGTTCGGCTTGATACTGCAAATCGGCTTTGCTCCAGGGGCCAGGTACGACGATGGTCGGGCTGACGTTGCCTAATTCGCTGGTAATCGGTTTATGCAAAATCGGTTCGTTGAGTCGTCGTCGCGCTTCGCCTTCCGGCCCAGCCCCAAAGACGATCGCATCGTGGGTTTTGTTGCCACCCGTAATATGAATAGTGGCGATGTCGGGGTGGTTGCACAAATACGCGCCCACTTCTGCCCCGCCGTAAGCGGTGGCTACGTAGCCGTCCCTGATAAAATCGGCAAAAATCCGCTCCATAAACACGCCCAAATATTCGTTAATCGGGTTCATTTTGAGCAAGCACACTTCGCCATCTACAAACAGTTTGTAAAAAACGTCGAGCGGGGCGATGCTGGCGATGTTACCCGCACCTAAAACCAGAGCTACTTTACCTTCCGGTGCGGTTTGACTATAAAAGACCGCCATCGTGTCGCGCAAATTTTGGGCTGTCACGCCCGGCTGCATCCAGACTTCGGCGGTGATGCCACTAATCAGCACTCGGTCATACAAGCTGTTGGGGAAAACCCTGACCACTACCTGCCCGTCGGCTTTGGTACGGATAGCACTAGCTTTCAGTTCGGGCTTGCCAGTTTTATCAATCGCTTCCAAACTTTCCACCAAACGGTTCAAACCATATAAGACCGCCCAAGGGCCAGAAGTCCACTCTTCCCCCGTCAACGGTGAATCTGGCGCAATTTGTTTAGCCTTAACAGCCGCCGCTACCCACTCCTCGGCCACCGCCGCTATTTTGGGACGCATCTCTTTGAGGTACTGGATTTTGCGGGCAAGCGGCAGCCGCGCCCATTCGTCTTTGTGAGCCACCAGCGTGGCAAGCGTGCCATCTATCGCCGTTGTGGGTGTCTCTACGAATGCAGTCATACCAAACTCCTTTGTTCGCTTGTTTCTTGTTTCTTTCGTAAAATTATACCTGGCATTATATCACACGAATGAGTTTGCACCGCAGAGGACGCAGAGGGCGCGGAGAGAATGCGGGGTTCTGGTTGGATATTGCTCCGCTAATAGACCGCTCGAAAAAACAATCCATTGGCGGAGCAATGTCTTACAAGCTGCTTTCTCCCGTTCTCTCTCCGTCAACTGGTTGCTGCGGTGCAAAGTTCCTGTTCTTTCTCCGTGAACTCCGTGGTGAATATTTGGCAGCGAACCAACATTCTGTTACAATCAAGCTGACATAGATATAGCAAGATAACTTTAGCTGAAAGAGTTTGATATGAACCAGACCGCCGCTAAAACCCAAAAGGAAGCTGGCCCGCCCGCCGCACCGCCAGCTAAAGCCAGAGGCCGGGCCAAAACTGTCAAAGCTATTACCCAAACCGAGCTTGACATAAATACACTGGAAAACCAAAAGAAGCAGTCTCCTAAAGAGCTTGGCGAGACCGACCTCAAAAACGAGTGGGAAAAAGCCGGAGACTTCCAGGCCACCGCATACGACCAGAGCCAGGCCACTTTGCCGTCTCACATTAGCGTCGCTTGCGCTATCAGCCTGTTTCTGCTCACTTTACGCGGCCAGAGCCTCCAGACTCACAAAACCTACCGGGTGGGTTGCCGCGTCTTTATGCTTTTTTTGTACGAAAAGGGTTTGGGTAATCCTGCCGAAATCGGGGTGAATAGTTTGCCGCCGCTTATTCTGGAAGAATATTATTTGTGGCTGGTGGAGAAGTACAGCCGCAGCAAACGCACTACCGTTTCCGGCTATATGGCCGGGCCGCGCAACCTGTTTAGCTATCTGGCTCGCCGCGAAGTCTCGCCCAACGGGGTGCAGTTGTCGAAAATGACGGGCGGTTTATCCAAACTGGTGGGGCGTTCCAGCTACAAAACGCCGCGTGTGGATTACTCCGAGACACGCAAGCTGGCTGAATATATGTATAACCTCAAAGTTACAGTCGTGCCTATCGGAGTTGCTGCCGAAGATATAACTGCAAATGAAGCGGAAAAGCCAGCAATCCAGACAGATGGACAAGAGGTAAACGCTGAAAGAGATACAGAAGCGGAAAAGTCCACCGCCCCTAAACCTACCAAAGATTTGTATGCCGCCAAACGCCACCTCAACGTCAAGGAACTGGCTCTGCGCCGCCTGGAATTGTTGCGTGACCGCGCTATCATCTTGACGCTATACACTACGGGGATGCGGCGTGAAGAAGTTTCCAGGCTCAATCGGGCCGATGTGCGCGATGGCCGTAGCGAAGAAGCTTTGATTACGGGCAAGGGCAACAAAGAGCGGGTGGTTTTCTTTGACGAGCCGACACTGGCAATTATTAAGGAATATCTGGTGGCGCGGGGAGACAACTACCAGCCGCTTTTTATCCAACATCGCCTGGGACGGGGCCGACCCAAAGCGGGCGGTCACAATTTTCGGCTTTCTACTTTTGGTATCTGGAATATCGTTACCAAATGGGCCAAAGTGGTGGGTGTGACGGTCAGACCGCACGATTTCCGGCACGCTTTGGCTACTACGATGCTCAATAGTGGGGCGCAGCTTTCCGAAGTGCAGGACGTATTGGGCCACGCCAGCCCGGTCACTACCAAAATGATTTACGCTCACTACGAACGCAAAACTTTACGCGCCGCCATAGACAAGCATCGCGTGGCGGTGGATAAGCTGGCCGCAGATAGCTAGTAGAAACAAAAAAGTTGGTAGGTATGCGTTAGTTGTTAGCTTAATCGTCTCCAACGGTTAAAACCGTCGTCTATTCACCCCAAACACCACCCAGGGGGTACCCGAACGTGTTATGGAACGGCCCGGCAACCTGATTTATCAGGTTTGGGTTGATTAGACGATGGTTTTAACCATTGGCGGTCAAATGCGAATATCTGACGCGCACCCCATTGACGGTAATTTCTTTACAAAGCTGCTAAAATGTAATGGTCAGAAAGAAAAATGTAACTATTCAGGCTATTTGTAGGAGGCTACTCCGCCAGCCGATTTGACTGTCATCTCAATCCTGGAAATTATAGGCTGGCGGAGCAGCCTCCTACAACAAACAACCCAGGGCTGAATAATCACAAAAAATTATGTGCTAACTAGTCAGGATTGCTATAATGACAATCAATAATCAGGCGGGCCAAAACGATAATTCCCAAAACGAGGGTGAAAATGGTTATACCTATTCGTACCCGCGCCCTTCGGAAGTCCAACCGCCACAAAATCAACCGGGGACGGGCAACCCCTATGACCCCAACCACCGGGCGCGTAATCCCTATAACGTAGCGGGCCAAACTTCAAATTATCCATATCCACTACCCAACAATCCCGCTGACCCTAACCTGCCGCCTTTTTATGCCCCACCCGGTCAGACTTTTCAGCCCAATAACGGCCCGCATCAGAACCCTTACACGACGGGTAGCCTTTACGATGCTGATAGCCAGCCTCCGCCCCAACCTACGCTCCAAACACGCGGTCTGGCTATACCCTTATATCGCCCGCTTTGGACAAATATTATTTTAGGCGCGATTATCGCCGTGTTTGTCCTGCAAATCTTCAAAGATGGTGGTCTCGAAGGGTTGGCAAGCAGTTTCTCCAACCAGACCCTTTACGATTTGGGTGCATTGCAAGCTAACGCAGTACAACGGGGCGAATGGTGGCGTTTGTTTACCGTGATGTTCCTACACGCCAACGCCGTCCATATTTTGTTCAACGGTTACGCTCTTTATTTAATCGGGCGACAACTCGAAGCTTACTACGGCTCCACCCGCCTGGTGCTGATCTATTTTCTGTGCGGACTTAGTGGTGGTATCGCCAGCTTTGGGCTTAACCTGCACGGCAATGAATTGGCAGTGGGGGCGAGTGGAGCGATATTCGGCTTGTTTGGGGCGTTAGCGGCTTTCTTTGGACGCAATCGCCGTCAGCTTGGATCGGCGGGCGCACGCCAGTTTCAAAGTCTCTTAATCTTGATTGTCATAAATCTGGTGATTGGTGCGTCCATTCCTAACATAGATAATTTAGCTCATATGGGTGGTCTGGTAAGCGGTCTGATTTTAGGTTATGTCCTTAGCCCGGTCTATGAGCGCAGCACGCTGTCCAATGGTGAGGCCGTTATTAAAGACACCAGCCGCCCCTTGACATGGGCAATGATTGGTGCGGGCTGGTTGGTATTGGAAGTGGCCGTTTTCTTTTATTTTCTAAATAGGGTTTAGCTATCGGCTATCGGCTATCAGCCAATGAGGAGAGAGTTGTCTATTGGCGTAGTGCAAGCCTGCAAAAAACTGACAACTGATAGCCGATAGCTGACAGCCGATAGTTGACAACTGATGACTAATTCCGCCCCGCCCGGCTACTACCGAGGCATCGAAGAATTTAATAATCGCCAGTTTTTCGCGTGTCACGAAACGCTGGAGGAGATTTGGAACGCCGAACCTGGCGAATTGCGTCGTCTCTATCAGGGTATTTTGCAGATTGCTACGGCCTTTCATCACGCCACCGTGACCAAAAAATATCGGGGGGCGACCCGGCTGCTTGAAACTGGTACGGAGTGGCTGCAACCATTCTTGCCTATCACTTTCGATACCGATTTGGCCGCGCTGGTGGCAGATGCGAACCGCGCCCTGGCCCATCTGCAAAGCCTCGGCCCAACCCGTTTGAACGAATTTGACACCAGCTATATTCCGCAGATACACTACCTTTGACACTTTTATAATCAGGAGCAATTGTATGACAATGACACGGTGGACAACCAAAGATCTACTGACTTTAGAGCTAGAAGAAGGCAACCGCTACGAAATTATAGACGGAGAATTATTTGTGTCAACTCAACCCCATTGGAACCACCAAATTGTAAGCCTTAGAATC
Source organism: Chloroflexia bacterium (assembly GCA_038207455.1). GTDB lineage: Bacteria > Chloroflexota > Chloroflexia > Chloroheliales > Chloroheliaceae > JBBQZT01. The sequence goes on along the minus strand of JBBQZT010000054.1, from coordinate 28,700 downwards.
GGGGCTTTATTAGACAGTTGGAGTCTTCAGGCCAATAGCGGTACGGTGATTCCCGCCCCAGGCATTATCTTCGATGATGGTAATAACGTTGCGCCGGACGTGGTTTGGATTAGTAATGCAACACTGGCAATTTCTCGGCAAATTGAAGATGCGGGCAAATTATACGTCGCTCCAGAATTGGTAGTTGAAATACTTTCGCCGGGCAATGCCAACGCCAGTCGTGATAGAGACCTCAAGTTGGAGCTTTATGACCAACGCGGAGTGAGCGAGTATTGGATTGTTGATTGGCCCACCCGCCAGATTGAGGTTTATCGTCGCCATCAGCCCAATCAAGAATTAGACTTGGCGCAGACTTTAGGCGAAACCGATAATCTTCAATCGCCGCTGTTGCCTGGCTTTAGTTGTCAAATTAGCCAGGTATTTCGGGGTTTGCTTTAGACACTATTAGGAGCAATATTTATGACAATGACACGGTGGACAACCAAAGATTTACTGACTATGAAAACAGAGGAAGGCAACCGTTACGAAATTATAGACGGAGAACTATTTGTGTCAACTCAGCCTCATTGGAACCATCAAGGGATTTCCGACCAGTTGGTAATGCTATTAGGCCACTGGAGCAATCAAACCAATCTTGGCAATGTTCGGGCAGCCCCAGGTATTATCTTTACTGCTGATGATAACGTTGCCCCCGATGTTATTTGGATTAGCAACGCTCGACTGGCGGTTGGGCTTGAAGCTGATGGCAAGTTGCACATTGCGCCCGAACTGGTGATCGAAATACTTTCTCCGGGTGGTGCAAACGAGAGACGAGACCGTGAGGTAAAACTGGCTCTGTATTCGCGTCAGGGGGTGAGCGAGTATTGGATTATCAACTGGCCCACTCGTGAGATTAAGGTTTATCGCCGCAACCAGCCCGCCCCTGATATTTTGGAACTAGACCAAACGCTCCAGGCGACTGATACGCTCCAGTCACCAGTTTTGCCCGGTTTTAGTTGTCAGGTTAGCCAGATATTCCGAGACTTGCTTTAGACACGATAGGAGCAATATTTATGACTATTACACGGTGGACAACCAAAGATTTACTGACTTTAGAGCTAGAAGAAGGCAACCGCTACGAGATTATAGATGGAGAATTGTTTGTGTCAACTCAACCCCACCTCAACCATCAAGTTGTAAGCTATCGGATTGCGAATTTTTTGGAAGTCTGGAGTTCGCACCCCAGAACGGGCCGCACCTTCCTGGCACCGGGTATCATTTTTACCCAAGATAACAATGTTGCGCCCGATGTGATGTGGGTTAGCACTGCTCGATTAGCCGCTATATACGGGCAAGATGGCAAATTGCACGGTGCGCCCGAACTGGTGGTGGAAATACTCTCGCCGGGCAGTGCGAACGAAAGACGAGACCGTGAGGTAAAATTGAGCCTGTATTCGCGTCAGGGAGTGAGCGAATATTGGATTGTGGGTTGGCCCGAACGCGAGATTGAGGTTTATCGTTATAGCTTCACCAGCCAGCAGCTGGAATTGACCCAAACTTTACATGAAGCAGATATGCTACAATCACCGCTATTGCCTGGCTTTAGTTGTGAGGTTGGGACAATCTTTTTGGATTTGATTTAACTCTGGTCTTGTCACGACCCGACCGGTTAGACAGGCTGAATAGTTACTAAAATATAAGCTTTAAGGAGGCAAGCCGCCGATGGGAACTTTAAGTGATTTGTTTGCTCTGGTGCGCGATACTAGCTACAACGATATTGAGGAAGAAGCTAACCGCGAAGTGGTAATTGCGCTGGGCGGCAATAGCCTGGAAGCCCGTGACAAACTGAACCGCGCCCTCAATACTCGCCTCGAAAGCCTGTGGACGACCAGCCCCTTCCGCTTGATTGATACCAACGAACGCCCTAAGTCGGCGGTAGAGGAAGAAGGGGGCTTGTTTATTTATGCGCTGTACGCAGGGGAACATATTCCAGATGGCAAAACGGCCTGGATTAAAGAGTTAGCCGCCAGCCCCAATATTGCCGCTATTGTCACCGTTTTGCCGCGTGAGGAAGGGGGAGGTCGGGAACGAAGTGGGAGCAGTCGTTTTCAGGCGGTTAATCCTTTGCGTTTGATTGGAGGCAACGGCAGCAGTCAACGTCCCACTGGGGCGGCAGGCGCGGACGGAGCGGGTTTTAGCAACGCCGAACTAGGGACTAAGCCGGGTTGGGAAGCCGAACTGGAACAATTACAGCAGCAAGCGGGCAACAAGTTAGCTGTAGTGCGGTTATCCGGCCTGGAACTGAGCAACTTACAGACTGAGCTTTTGCCGCGTATCGTGCGGGGTCTGGCTGGACGCGAACTGGCTTTGGCTCGCCGCGCTCCCGTCTTTCGCAACACTGTCGCTACTTACCTGGTCAATAAAGCCGCCCGTGACAATGCCCAGGCTGTGTTGTTGTCCAACATGACGGCAGGTTTACCGCTAGTGGGGAGTATGTTCGGTGGCGGCGCAGACTTCTTGCTGGTGACAGGCAACCAGTTCAAGTTAAGCCACCAACTCGCCAGCGTCTATGGTCAGAAGCGCGACTCGCGGGTGGAGATTTTCCTGGAAGCCATCCCGATTTTGGGTTTAGCTTTGATTTCTAGGGCTTTTTCGCGCCGCAGCCTCACCCGCCTGCCCAGATTGGCCCAGGTCTTACCCAAAGCCTCGATAGCCTACGCCGCCACATGGGGAGTAGGTCGGGTAGCGCAGCTATACTATGCCAATGGCCGCAAAGCACCAGGTCAGGTAGCCGAAGTCGTCCGCCGTGCCTATGAACAAGTCATCAGCACGCTGCGGGGACGACAAAGCAGCAACCAGGGCAGCGACGACAATATCCAAAAACGTTTCAGTTAGAAGGGAGCCGCGCCAATGGCAATGACAATGCGCGTGTTAAAGGTCTTTGACCTTATAGGTGAATTTGCTATAGACGATTTGGCTGGGGGAAAAGTTTTTGCAATGCTACATCCTGAACTGCTGGCCGGACATAGCGTGGAGCTAGATTTTGAGGGGGTGCGGATAGTCGCCCCGCCTTTTCTAAGTGTGGCTATAGGCAGACTGTTCCACGACATCAGTGCCGCCAACTTTGACCGCTTTTTTACGGCTACCAATCTGACTCAACTTGACAGGACTGGTCTTGAACTCGTGGTGGAAAGCTCAAAACGCTATTTCACTGAGCCAGCCTATCGCACAGCTGTGGATACCGCCAATGCTAAGGTAGCAGCAGGTGAATATGACCGTTAAATACAATATTCGAGCCAACGTAGTTGATATTCGTCGTTACAAGCCCCAAGCTACCGATAGAATTTTGGTGGATAGCAATGTCTGGTACTGGTATGCTTACCCTAATACTAACCAGGCGTTTCAACCGCCCCAACCCTACCAATTCAAAGAATACCCACGCTATATGGCAAAAGCGGTGGCGGCCAAAACAGGTTTATTTTATTGTGGTCTATCCCTCAGCGAGATAGGGAATCTGATAGAATCAGTCGAAAGATATATTTTTGACCCAACTGGCGGTATCCGTAACAAGGAATATCGTCACAATTTCCCGACAGAACGCCAAAAAGTGTTGAGACAATTTCAATTTGTATGGAGTAGAGTGGAAAATATAGCCGCCCCAATTCGGGCTGTTATAGACCAGTCCACCATTAGTGCGGCTTTAACCCGGTTAGCAACTGAAGCCGTAGATGCCTACGATATGTATTTGCTGGAAGCCGCCCAAGCGGGTATTACCCAAATCCTGACCGACGATGGTGATTTTGTGACGGTAGCAGGTATCCAGGTTTTTACCGCCAACCAAAACGTAATTGAGGCCGCTCGTTCTCAAGGCAAGTTATTGAATAGATAACCAGTTATTTCATCCGCACCGCCAGGAATGGGATGAGCATCTCGGCGCGGGTCAAACCTCCGTGCGCCCCAATCGAGCCAAGTGTGCGCTCTTCGCCAGCCAGGAAATGTCGAATTTGCCAGGTATTGTAGGGCAGCAAAATCAAATCGCCAATCCGGTCATAAGCGGCTGGGTTAGCGGTGCGTATTTCGCTGCCGAAAATACCTGCATTGAAGGCTTCGACTTTGGTCAGGGCCAGGGCTGAGTCGGCAAAGTGCTGGCGACAATAGTTTTGGGCCTGTTCGACTGTGCCGTTTTTGAGATAAAGGTAGGCTGCGCGACGTTCCCCACCGACGGGCGCACTAAAATGGCGCGTCAGTTCGGGGTGGTCATTGAGCCAGATAGTTTTACTGCCACTCACGCTGAGTTGCCCGTGATCGGCCACAATCAAAAATAACACGTCGTCGCGGCCCGACACCCGATTGAAAAGTTCCCGCCCTAATGTAAAATCAATCACCGAAAGCTCGGCTTCGTAATTGGGGGAAAGCGGCCCAAAACGATGGGCGGTTTCATCCACAGTGGAGAGATAAGCATAAGTATAGCTTTTGTGCTTGCTATTACGCGGCAACTCTTCTACTAACTTCCGCATCGCTACGGCTGCTCCCGACGGCGTGCGATAACTAATAAATTCCAACTTGCTTCCTACGCTAGTAAAACGGCTGATACTCGAACCAATATAAGCGTGATAATTGATGGTGTTGCACTTGACACCTTTGGCCTCCAACGCTGTGTAAAGGTTTGGCACGGCCACAATTTTATCAGGGTTCAGCACTTTGTCAGGGATAGGCGGAGCATTATAATCGTTGGCAATCGAATGGCGTATTAAATTTACCATCAAGCCCACTTCGGGAAAATATGTCACCGTCGCCATAATGCCGTGTTCCTGTGGCAAGCGAGCAGTGGCGAGGCTGGTCAGGGCGGTGGTGGTAGTGCTAGGATAAACCGAGGTAATAGGTATATAAAAGTTGTCGGGAGATTGGCAAAGGCGGCGAAGGGTTGGCAATTCGCCCGCTTCCATCATTTTGCCCAGTTGTTCGTAGCCCAATGCGTCCACCAGCAGCGTGACTACGTGATTAATCGGCCCGCGTGCCAGGAAGTTTTGAAAAGCCCTGCTGACCCCTTCGACTTCCAACAAAGCCGGGTTTAGAGGGGGCGCAATCTGGGAGCCGGGCGTGCCAGTCAAAATTTGGTAAGCCAGAGCCGGGACATTCGCCAGACTTAAACCATCGTAGGCGGGCCGTACCATCTCCAGACCGTATTCGGCGGGCAAATGTTGGCGTTTAAGTAAAGCTTCTTCCGCCATTTTCGTGAGGTCGTTCATTTATTTCGCATCCTTTGTGAATATTTATCAGTCGTCAGTTATAAGTTGTCAGTCAGCAGTCAGGAACAGAGGGATTTTTTGTGGGACATTGCTCCGCCAATGGATTGCTCTGGTATCTGTGGGACATTGCTCTGCCAATGGACAATGCCCTTGTTGTTGGTTTTAACTGACCACTGACGACTGTTAACTGACGACTAACAACTATAACCTAAAATGGCTATCTTGTAAAAAGGACGCTTCGCATAGTGCGGCTGAAATACAGTTTGAAACCGTCTGGAGACCAGCTTTGCAAAACGGTTTTACCGGGGGTGGGGTCGGGGTTCATAATGGCTACTGTACCGTCATCGTTGAGGCGGTAAGCTACGACGAAATGACCGCTCGGAAAATAGGTTGAGTCCTGCACATTTACAATTACCGGACGATTGGCTTTGAGTTGGGACAAAATAGAATTATAATGAGCCTCTAAATCGTGGCTTTCGTCCAAGATAGCGTGTAATCCATATCTTTGAGCCACAAAGCCAAAAGTGCTGTAGTCGCTCAAACCGCTACGGGGGCTAAGACCGCCTTTGGACTGCATTAGCGGCAAAATGTCACTGACTTTAACATTCTGACCGAACGCCGCCAATACCGAAGCAGTAGCCGCCACGCTGCAAGCACTCGGACTCCACAGTTTAAGATCGTCCGTATTAGCGTATTGACCAGGGTCACGTTGCCACACCACTCCTACAGAGGAGCGATTTTGCCCAGTAAGCGGGGGAATACCAGCGTTTGCGGGCAGATTGGGCGGGTAGCTAACATTGTTTACGTCGTCCCAGGCCGAAACTTGCACTACGCCAGGGTTATTATTATTGATATTACTATTGTTGTAACTGCTCGGCCCGCCGCCCACTTGTACGCTGCTACTGCCGCCGGAATTAACTACACTACCACCGTCAGCACTAATGCTACTCGAATTAACCACGCTGGAGTTGCTGGAAAACGTCCAGGGGGCAGCATAACTCTGATTGTTCTGGCTATTGCTTTTGCCGGAAACAGACAGAAAAATGACCAGCACTATTACCAAAATGAAGCACACAATGATAGCTTTGTTGAGCATCTTCGACATCTATCCGCTTATTGAGTTTGATATGAGAAAAATCGTCTGGATTAATATACAACTTTTAGAACAAAAAAGCAAATTAGTCGCTACTAATCTTTGTTACCTTAACATTTTAGCAGTTATTTGAGGGAAAGAAATAGCCAATTTTAGCTGTAAAAGCTATAGGGTGTAAAAACCCTGGCCTGCGTCCTGGCCGAGCCGTCCGGCCCGCACATATCGCCGTAGCAGGGGAGCAGGGCGGTAACGTGGGTCTCCAGTTTCGGCTTGTAAATGTTCCATCGTATTCAATACTATATCCAAACCAAGTCTGTCCCCATATTGGAACGGCCCAAGCCCGTAGTTCATACCAAGGGTCAGGGCCAGGTCAATATCTTCGACGCTGGCTAAACCTTCTTGCAGCCCGAAAGCCGCTTCGTTGACCAGACAACAAATTTCGCGCCGCACGATACCTGCCGGAGTTTCAGGGCTAACCACGTAATTGTAGTGCTGGTGGTTCAAGACTGCCACCAACGCGGCGGCACTTTGCGGGTCAGTATCCAATCCCAACGCCACTTCGTAAAATTTGTCGTTAAGAAAACTGATTGGGCAATGATAGCCGACTACATAAGCGGCTCGTTTACTCAATGCCCCCATTTCTGTGACCGAAGCCAACGGCTCCATCATCGCCAGCACCGCATCGGGACGGGCGGCCTGGATAGAATTTACAAAATATTCGCGGTAAGGTTGCACATCGTTGGGCGGTACAAACACGATGTCGGCCTCCTGCATCTGACTGGCTTCTACATCTACAATGGTAAAACCAGCTTGTTGCAGTTTGCCCCGTAGTCGGTTGGCCTCAATATTCTGCCCGGTTACGGCCAGCTTTTGGGGCGGAGGGGCGGTTGGCAGAGCGATGTCGGGCTGGGTTGGCTGTGGTTCGGTTGTTCCGGGCGGATAGCTATAAAAGCCGAGTCCAGTCTTGCGGCCCAAACGATTGGCTTTGACCAGCTTTTTGACCAGCGCAGTCGGCCGATAACGTAAGTCGCCCAACTCCCGAAAAATATTTTCGCTGACCGCCAAACCGATTTCCAGACCGCTCATATCCCCTGTCGCCAGAGGGCCAAGCCGGAAGTTCGCGCCCAGTTGCATCGCCTTATCTATATTTTGAGCCGTTACACCTTCGCTGACCAATAATTGAGCTTCGTAATAAATTGGGCGGTTGATACGGTTGACCACGAAATTGGGCGAATCGTCACATACGATGGGGGTTTTATTCAACTGTCGCACCATCGTCACTGCTTCTTCCAACACTGCCGCATCGGTAGCTGACCCTCGCACTACCTCCACCAGCTTCATTAACGGGACGGGATTGAAAAAGTGCAGCCCCACCAATCTTGAGGGCCGTTGCAGCACGGTGGCTAGTTCGCTAATCGAAAGGCCACTGGTATTACTCCCGAAATGAGTGTCGGCAGGACAGGCCGCCTCCAGACGACGTAACAATTCCTGTTTGGCGGCGGTGTTTTCGTAAATCGCTTCGATAACCCAATCCACACCCGCCGCCGCCGCCTGCTCTAAATCTGCCGAGATTGTCAGCCGCCCTATAGCTGCCTCGCCTTCGTCAACTGAAAACTGGCCCTTTTCCGCCCCGCGCCGCACGAATCTGGCGATATTGGTTTGGGCCGTTTCCAGCCGCGTCATATCAATATCGTTAAGAACCACTTCGTAGCCGCTCTGCACACACGCCTGGGCAATCCCTGCGCCCATCGTCCCGCTCCCCACCACCAATATTTTCATATAAGCCTTTATCTAACTTTGCGCGTGGATTGCAAAAAATCTGAACAGAATCCCTGATTTAGAGCAAGAGGACATTTTGGCGGCTCTGGAATTTGCCACCCTCAACTAACGATTAAATCGCCAATTTGAAAGGCTGGTGGCTGGCGTATTTGGTGGCTTTGCCCTGGCGATAGACCGTAACCCAACCCTGCCCCAAAGCCTGCCAGTCGTTATCGTGACCGATAGCGGCGGTATGTTCGTCAATACCCAAAATAATCGCGTCAGGGTGGGCGGCGTAGAGCGTTTTGAACCAGTTTTTAGCTCCACCGTTGTGGTGCGGTATCACTATCAGGTTGGGAACGAGACCCAACCCTTGCAACACCTGGCCTGTACCTGGGTTATACATAAATTCGCAGACCGCCATCGCCCCGGCACTGCTGCCACCCAGGACTGCCCCGTTTGCCCACGCCCCCAACGCTGCTTCCCAGCCAGCCGAATTTTTTAGCGTCGTTAGCAAATAGCTAGGGTCGCCACCGCTCAGATAAATCAATTTGGCCGCCGCTATTTTTTCCAATATCGCCGGATCGTTTGCCGAAGTCCGGTTTGTCAGAGCCAGCCCTTCGACATGGGTAGCTCCTAGCTTTTTGAACCAGTTGACCCCTTCGCGGCTGGCCCAATCGGGGTGCTGAACGTTGGCTGTCGGCAAAATAAGCGTGTAAGCATCTACGCCCCCGGCCAACTCTAATGCTCTTTTGTCGGGGCTTTCGTAGCCCTTTTGAAATTCCGCTCCGCCCGCCAGAATAATTTGCCCGCTCATCTTTGCCCACCTTTGATATATTCTATAATCGCCACGCCTATAATTGTTACCGAAACGGGATTTGAGCCACATTCTAATCCTTGATGAATGTGTTACAATTAGAACAACCAGGATGGTATTAACCAAAAGAAAGCAGTGTTATGAATTCTAAGCTGGCCCGTATAACCATTGACCCTAACATTTGTCACGGCAAGCCTTGTATTCGGGGCTTACGTTATCCAGTAGAATTTTTGCTTGAACTACTCAGTTCTGGTATGACCTATTCTGAAATCTTGACTGACTACCCTGATTTAGAGCAGGAAGACATTTTGGCGACTCTTGAATTTGCCACCAGACTAAGCCAGATCAAGCGGGTCTATCCGGCAGTAGCTTAACGTGAAATTCCTGATTGATGCCCACTTATTCCGCCGACTAGCACGCTGGCTACAAAACGCTGGTTATATTGCCACGCACACGCCCGACTTGCCAGCCGCTAATCAAACTACCGATGAAACTATCAACAATCTTTCTTTGCAACACGACTACATTGTAATCACTAAAGATGCCGACTTCGTTAGCTCGTTTATTGTCCAGCGCAAACCATATAAATTGCTCCTGATTTCGACTGGTAACATTTCTAACTCTGGATTAGAACTGCTTTTCCAATAGAATATTCAGCAAATTGCTGCCCTATTTCAAACCCACGAATTTCTTGAGCTAGACCGCGCCAATATCACAATCCACGTTTAGTTGTAAGGCTAAATAATCAGGTGGTGCAAAATTAGCCCCCGATTTGCGACATACTTTTGGCGGTGCGTTTGAAAGCTTCGCCGTCATTAATATGGTGCTTCATCTCTTTGGCGTGGACGGCCCGCCGAATCGTCTCGGCCAACACCTCGTCGCTTGAGCCGTTCCGCATAACCGTTTTCAGGTCGGTTTCGATATGCCCAAACAAACAGGTACGCAACCCACCCTCGGCGGTGATACGGATACGGTTGCAATCGCGGCAGAAGGGATGGCTCACCGGGTTGATAAAGCCCATCTCGCCCACTCCGTCGGCAAAACGCCAGCGCGTCGAGGTCTCACTAGGGTCGGTAGGGATTTGCACGAGTGGCATCACATCGCGTTCGATGATAGCTTTAATTTCGTCGCCAGTCAAAACCATTTCCCGATTCCACATTTCGTCAGCGTCAAGTGGCATAAACTCGATAAAACGGATTTGATACGGTTTGCGTCGGGCCAGTAATGCGAACGGCACGACCTCTTCCTCAGTAAAGCCCCGCATCGCCACCGCGTTGACCTTGATGGGCGCAATCGTTGGGTATTTTTCTAGTTCTTCCAGACCTTCCAAGACCTGTTTGAGCGAGTCGCGTCGGGTTAGCTGAAAGAATTTATCGCGGGAAACGCTATCCAGGCTAACATTAATACGGGTCAGCCCTGCCTCGGCCAACTTCGCGGCCAGATTTTTGAGTAAGTAGCCGTTCGTGGTCAGGCTGAGGCTGTGCAAGCCCTCGATATGGCTTAGTCGAGCAATCAGTTTATCCACGTCGCGCCGCACGAGCGGTTCGCCACCTGTAATTCGCACCTGGTCAATCCCCATCGAAACCAGCACACGAGTGAGCCGTTCGATTTCTTCAAAGGTCAAAATCTGTTCGCGTTTGAGCCATTCTAAGCCCTCAGCGGGCATACAATAAACGCAGCGAAAGTTACATTTATCGGTGATGCTAATTCGCACATTCTTTATTTTTCGCCCGTAAGCGTCCACCAACTGCTCCCGCGTGCTGATTTTATTATCTTCCATACTATAAGTTCCTCATCCCTGAATACTCGATATAAATATTATTTTATCCTGTTATTATAGCGCATCTGGTAGGTCAGAGGGTAATTACAATGAATACCAAAGGGCCACAAGCCACGAGCTTGTGTCTTAGAACCTTCCGGCAACTGGTTTTCTGCCCCTGGCTGCTAACTACTCCTGAAATGCAAAAGGCCGACGCTAGATAGATTTAGCATCGGCCTTCAGCTTTATTTTGACATCGCTGGAAATCTAGCGAACCAGACCTCCGGCGATGCCAGTACGTTGATCACTTATCACTGGCATCACCTCCTTTACACCTTAACGGTATTTTTGGATTTGGTAGCTTTGCGCCTACCTGGACAAATGATACCATTGTTTCGCCCTGCTGTCAAGAGGTTTGACGACAGATTTATTAAGATTCGATTACTTTTTCACAATTTTCTATATCTTCTAAGCTGAATAGCGTCCATCGGGGAGGCGTACCGAAACATCCCCTGCTGCAAAGCTGCGCTGTACTCCACTAGCCTGGCTGATTATCAAAGCTCCGTCGTCGTCTATACCGATGGCTGTCCCCGCCGCTTCCACCCGGTTGTTGAGCCAGATTTCCACCCACTTGCCGACGGTAATCAAGCGACTGTTCCATTCGTATCGAACGGCGGCGGGCTGGGTGTGAAGGCGACCCTGATAAACTTCCCAATGATTTAAGATAGCAGCTAACAATTCTTCACGGCTGGTCAGGTTTTGGTCAGATGCAAAAAGCGAGGTGGCTTTGGTTTCTAAAGCAGCGGCGGCAAATTCGGTTTCGCTCACATTGACGTTGAGGCCGCAACCGAGAGCCAGCCAGGTTTGATTATGAGCCACACCCACGCCGTTTTCCACTTCGGCCAATATTCCAGCTACTTTGCGTCCGTCCCGCAACAAATCGTTGGGCCATTTCAAATCCAGTTTGAGGTTTGCCAATATTTGTACCGCTTCCTGAATAGCCAGTGACAATGCCGCCCCGTACAAAAAAGCCTGGTTGAGCGGCAGTTCCAGCCGGAAAGCCAGCGTAAAAAGCAGACTGCTGTAGGCGGGGGCTTGCCAGCTACGCCCTAACCGCCCGCGTCCAGCTAGTTGTTGGTCGGTCAACCACAGAGCCGGTGTATGGGGTAAATTCTGGCGCAAACTCTGACGGGCCGCTTCATTGGTCGAACCAATGCTCGGCACGAAATGCACACGTCCGGCCCAACCAGGAGCTAACGCTTCCAGCTGGGCCAGGTCAAAGGGGGCGCGATTATAAGGTTGGTTAGATTGCATAGTCGTGGTAGGTATAAAGGTCTCTAAACTTGCCGTTGCCGTTCCCGACTTTTTCTAGTGGTTGCATCCCCACCAGCGAATGTTCTAACGTGCGTAGTCGGTTTTCGAGTTTGGCAATATGCTCTTCCATCTCGTAGATAGTGTGGTGGTCATGTTCAAGTTCGTGGGTGTCCTGGATATGCTGGTCCAAAATACCACGCAAGCGATCCTCTAGTTCGGCGGCTTTCGACTGTAGGGCGTTGAGCATATCGCCGGACGGGTCGGGCAGGTCTTCGATGCGCTGATTTTCCGCCCCGAAGGTTTCGCGCATCGCCACGATTTTGGCCGGAATACCCACTGCCGTCGTATTGGCTGGCACGTCTTTCAACACCACGGCGTTCGCGCCTACCCGCACATTATCACCTAGCGTAATCGCACCCAGGATTTTCGCGCCTACTCCGACCAGGACATTGTTGCCCAGCGTGGGGTGACGTTTGCCGCGCTGCTTACCCGTTCCGCCCAAAGTCACGCCTTGATACAAGGTCACGTTGTCGCCAATCACGGTGGTTTCGCCTATTACCACGCCCATCCCGTGGTCAATAAACAAGCCCTGGCCGATTTGTGCGCCGGGATGAATTTCGATGCCAGTCATAAAACGGGCCGTTTGGGAAATTAGGCGGGGCAGAAACGGCACTTGTAGTCCCCATAGCTTATGGGCTAGTCGGTGCAGTAAAATAGCGTGCAAACTAGGGTAGAGCAGAGCTTCCCACACGTTGCGAGCAGCCGGGTCACGCTCCATAATCGCTTTAATCTCATTAGCAATAAACACTTCTTGCTCCTTTTCGCTCAACCGTTTAAAAATAAATAGGTTTGGGCCAGCCGCACCCAAACTAAGTGGTAGCGGGACACCGCTTATCTAGCGATGTCCCCGACTACACACAGACGGTTCAGCTTCGCACGCCAGAATTGCCTGCACTGGAGACAGGCCGCTATAATCTGGGTTGCATTCGGATTTCTGCCAATGAGCAAAAGCAAACATAAAAACTTTCTGTCGTTCTTTCTCTATTAGAATTTCTTGTTTTGCAGGTTTAATATACCTGAAAGCCGACCAAAATGCCAATCTCAAATCCCAAGAGCCTGCTTGATTTGGGTGGTGTTTTGGCCCACAATACGCACTTATTTGATACGACTCGTGTGGCCGCTCATGATGGTCAGATTGCGCTTTGGCAGGTTACATAAACCTGCCAAAAATTCCAGCAGGGCAGCGTTGGCCGCACCCTCTACGGGTGGTGCGGTTAGATGCACATTCAAAGCGTCTTCAATTACTCCAACCAAAGCGTTGCGGGAACTGCGTGGCCCGGCTTTCATCCGTATCAGCACCCCCGCTTTGTCTTCAACCAAAACAGCCATTTAGTTTTCCACTTTGACTGAGATTTATAGTCAGAAACTACGAACGATAAGAAGCATTGTATTAGCGTTTGGTGAGTCTTATGAGAAGGTTAAGTTAAGTAAATTTCGTTGTCTAAAGTCTTGTGTTTTGTCTAAGTGTGTCATATAATATTTTTATACAAAACTTATGCACTGCACCCACAACCTACGCAAGGACGTTTTCGCCAAACTTTTCAAATTAATGCATCGTTTATTGTCTCCACTAAGCTTATCACTTTTGGAGCTAGAGCGGGGTAAAATCTATGTCCGAAGAGCTTGCCAAAGCCTTGACGGAAGCCAAAGCAGCTTTCCGCAAGAAATGGACTGAGCTTATTGAGCAGCGTGGCTACGGATTTGAAGTTGCAAAGTTCGATCCCGAAGTGCGCCGCCGCCATATGGCTTTGTGGGATCAGCTGCTGAAAGCCCTTAGAACGAACCGTGACGAAGATTATTTGGAATTTCTAAGCCGGGAAGGACGTTTGCAGGCCCGCGCTTCCAGCCGTATTGAAGCGGTTATTGGTCAATTGTCAGCTATCATGAATCTAATTTGGGACGTGATCAGTTCTACCCCCTCGATTGACGCTAACCCTGCCCTGTTGCGCCCCCTGACAGAGCGTATGAACAGTTTACGCACCAAAGCCGAGGCATCGCTGCTAAATGGCTTTATTGACGAAAGCCGCATAATCCAAGAGGAACTGTCCGCCGAAAGTAACGAGATGCGCCGTTTGCGTCTGGAGCGTACCAGCTTGCAAGATTTGATTAAAAGTGTTTATGCTTTCAAGCTGATGCGTCACGCTGCTGGTCACTTAATTTTTCAGCCGGGCGATAATCGTTCGGTGCTATATTTTGTGATGTCAGGTCGGATACGCCTCTACGAGATTTTACCAGATGGTCGCGCCATTACCCTGTCTATCCTGGGGGTAAACGACGTTTTCGCCCAAAGTACCAACCAGAAAAACTATTTCCACGATATTTATGCCGAAGCGATGAAAGACTCGATTGTAGCTGCTATTCAGGAAAGCGCGTTGGAAACTATGATGGAGCAATCGCCGCTATTGGCTTCACGTATCATCTATAGTTTCTCGCAACAGCTTTCCCAATCCCAAATTCTAATTGAGGGTTTGCTAGGTCGTGACGTGTCGTTGCGGCTGGTCAACATTTTGTTGAAGCTGGCTACCGAGTTTGGCGTTGCCAGACCCGACAAAAGCGTTTGCATTGAGCTTGGCCTGACTCATCAGGAACTGGCCGATATGATTGGCAGCAACCGTGTGACTGTCACTCGCAAGCTAATTGAACTGCAAAAGAAAAACCTGATCAAAGTCGAGAATCGCGTCATCATGTTATTGGACAGATCGGCTTTGGAAGCAATGTCTGCCTGATTTTTGATAAAGCCGCGTTCCTTTCTTCAGATTATATCACTTCAGGGCCATTACAAGGTCGGCTATTTGTTGTAAGACATTGTTCCGCCCAGTTGTAATGCAATAAATCGTGGGAGTTTTTAGAACAAGAATCAGAACGCACTTTAGCCCTAGAAAAGCATTCGAGACCGAACACACAGTAAGCCTCATCTGGTAAAATTTGGTTGCTGACACTAAATCTTAACCAAGAAAGGCTTACTCCGTGTCCAATTTTACCATTAACTCACGCCGTTTTCAGTTGGTATGCGCTCCGCTCCTTACTTTTCTAAATGCTGCTATTACAGGCCATCGTAGCGATTGGCACACCCGTAAATTTGCCGCCAGACAACATTTGTTGCTCACCATTTTTGCTCATTTTGTCCAAGCCCCCAGTGCCAATGCCAGGCTTTAGGAATTAAACGATGTAGGAGGACTATGATTATGTCGAAAGAAAAATCTTTCTACAGTCGGTTAAATCTTTTGAGCTATTGCCTGATACTCATTTTGCCCTTGATTCTTCTGGCTTGTGGAGATGCAACCACTAGCACCTTTCTTGCACCTAACCCAACCATAGCGACAGTATCACCTGGAACGAACAGTTCTTCCTCCTTAGCTGCTCGAACGATAGCTAAAACCACAAATGGGGTAGTAATTCCTTCTAAAACTCCTGGTACACCCATAAATACTAGCGGTGGTAGTAAAGCCCCCAAAAGTGGCGAAGAGATGTGTGCTATGATAACTAAAGAAGAGGCGGCGGCTATTTTGGGGATTGTGGTGGATAAAACTAACCCTAATTCGGGTACAGGTTTTAGATGCAATTACTATAGCGGTGAAAATTTATTTATGCAAGTAGGTTTTGAGGAAGGTGAGGCGAATAAAGGTGTTCTCGATGCAACCAAATTTATTTATGCCGATGCCCGACAAATTCCAGGAGTAGGAGATTACAATTTGTGGTCAGGTGATTCAGGCAGATTTGAAATATTGCAAGGTTCGAGTTATTTTGTGGTGGTGATACTATCTGGTGAAATGGATAAGATAAAACTGTTGGACCAAGCGACAAAAGTGGCCCAACTGGTAGTAAGCAAAATCAAATAAGACTGGCCCAGCTGCTCTTGCAACCATATCATCAAGCTGAAGCCAAAATGTTCTGGTAGTAATTAACCTTACTATGTGTGGTAGCGTACAGACCCTATCGCCTGTTTGCATTATTATAGATAAAATCTCTTTACATAATGACGTGTAGAGTAAACGCTTGAACGAACAGGCTCACTAGGGGCGTGCTACTTTGCGCCTCTAGCACTAGGCGTGTTGCCCATTTGGTAGAGTAGTGTCGTGGTGCTTCAACAGCAGAGTATAGGTTCGAGTCTTGCCACACCTGTTTTTTTACTCTTTCCTCAACTAATCTTCATTTATTTAGTGAATTCCAATCACGATCTGCGGTGTCATAAAGCAGATGGCACTTCTGTTATTTTAGTTAATGATTGCAGATTAATTTCACAATCTTTTTACGTCTATATACAGACGTTGCTGCAAAGGCGAAAAACAGTAATAATTGCGCCTTTACTCCATTCTACTCATAGAAAGTAATACTATTTAACTTATTGCAAAGGCATAAACGTTATTCATTTGCTAGAAGCTAATAGAGTGTGAAATATTTATGCAATCTATAAGTTATTATTTAAGCTGATTGAGCTTCTCAGCCTAATTTTTATTTCATGGTAATCCTCTCTTGGTTAAGATTTAGTATCAGCACCAAATTTTACCAGAAAAAGCTTACTCCACCACCAACATTCTACTGCTTTGCTATTGTTAAGGCGCGTTCTAATTCTTGTTCTAAAAGCTCCCACGATTTATTGCATTACAACTGCCTCCAATCTAACTCCTCAGATTTACCTTCGGCTTGTAGGGGCTGCGTTCTCTACAAATGTTATTGACTTTAGTTTGTTTACCCTAAATCCCTGTACAGAATTTAGGCTACGCCTCCAAAACGATTTCAACTGCGGAAAAGACTGTCTATTTGTTCGGATTATGATATAATACAAACAGCTAATTAACAAAGCTTGACATCATCTTGAGTGAGGCGTTTATTGTTATGGTTTTTTTTCCGGGTTCTGGCCCTGCCATTCACGTGCTGGATTTGCGAAAAACTTATGCTGTGACAGACCGCGAGGCGGGTGTAACTGCCGCTTTGGGTAGCCTGGTCAAACGACGCACCAAAGAGGTTACGGCGGTCAACCAGATTTCGTTTGAGGTTGCGCCAGGCGAAGTAGTAGGTTTCTTAGGGCCGAACGGCGCGGGCAAAACTACCACCCTTAAAATGCTGTCCGGCTTGCTCTATCCAACCAGTGGCACAGTGGAGGTGTGGGGTCACGTTCCCTGGAAACGCAACAAAGCTTATCTGCGACAGATTTCGCTGGTGATGGGTCAGCGCAATCAACTGGTATGGGATATTCCAGCCAGTGATTCGTTTGAGCTAAACCGGGCTATTTATCGTATTCCCCAGCCTGAGTTTCGCTCAATGCTGGCCTCACTGACCGAGCTTTTGGAACTCGAACCGCTGCTACGCAAGCCAGTACGTAATTTGTCGCTAGGCGAACGGATGAAATGCGAGATAGCGGCGGCTTTATTACACCGCCCTCGTGTCTTGTTTTTGGACGAGCCGACTATCGGTTTGGACGTGACTGCCCAACGCCGCATCCGGACTTTTATTGCTGAATATAACCAGCGTTACGAAGCTACAGTGCTGCTTACCAGCCATTATATGGCCGATGTAGAAGCTCTCTGCAAACGAGTAATTGTAATTCATCATGGCAAACTGTTGTTCGATGGAGATTTAGCCAGCTTGGTTGAGCGTTTTTCGCCTTACAAAACGATTGTGGTGCAGTTGGAAGAATTGCAAGCCGTTGAAGTTGACCTGACCCGTTATGGATATATCGTGAGCAATATAGATGGTCGGGTAACGTTGCGCGTACCGAAGCTTGAAACGGCCAGTGTGACCGGGCGGTTGTTGGCTGACCTGGCTGTGACCGATTTAACCGTCGAAGAACCACCTATCGAAGAAGTGATTGAACAGGTTTTTAGCGAAGGAGTAACGGTGCAATGAGCGGCTGGATTGGCATCTACCGGGCGCAGTTCAAAACTTCCTTCGCCCAACAGTTACAATATCGAGTGTCTTTAGTGCTGTGGCTGCTTGGCCTGGTGTTGGAGCCAACAGTGGTTCTGGTAGTTTGGACGACGGTGGCGCGTTCGCACGGTGGGGCGGTAGGTGGTTACGATGCGGCGGGTTTTGCGGCGTATTTTATTATCCAGATGGTGGTTAATCATATCACCTTCAACTGGGTAGCCTGGGATTTTCAAGAGCGTATCCGGCTGGGTAATTTTTCGCCTCTGCTATTACGCCCAATTCATCCAATTCATATTGACATTGCCGACAATATTACCTACAAAATTCTGACTTCGGTAGTGATGTTTCCAGCTACTATCGGTCTGATCATCGCTTTCCAGCCTGCTATGCACCCACCTCTTTGGGCTATTTTGGCTTTTGGGCCAGCCTTGTTAATCGCCTGGGCTTTGCGTTTCGCCTGTGAGTGGGCTTTGGCTATGGTCGCTTTTTGGACGACCCAGGTAGCGGCTATCAACAATCTGTACTACCTGGTCATGTTGTTTATGTCTGGTACGGTGGTGCCGTTGTCGCTCCTGCCTTTTCCTGTTCAGGTAGTGGCGGGCATCTTGCCGTTTCGCTGGATGATGGCTTTCCCAATCGAGTTATTGTTGGGCCGTCTGTCCGTCACTGATGCGCTACTTAGTTTTGGAGTGCAGCTACTTTGGTTGGGGTTGAGCCTGGGTATCTTGGCGGTAACGTGGCGCATTGGTATTAAACGTTATTCGGCGGTGGGTGCATGAGTTATTTACGTTTGATTTGGGTCTTTTTCCGATTGGGTATCATAAACGTGTTGCAATATCGGGCTAATTTCCTGGCCCAACTGCTATCCACCTTTTTGGGTTTAGTTAGCGCATTGGGTGGTTTGGCCGTCGTTTTTAGCTATACCGATAATCTGGATGGCTGGAAACCCTTTGAATTGGTAGGTCTGGTGGGGGTTTATTTCCTGGTGGGCGGTTTGCTGTCTCTGCTTATTCGGCCTAGTATGGAGCGTTTTATGCGCGATGTGCGCGAAGGCACATTGGATTTTACCCTAATGAAGCCGGAAGACTCGCAATTGTTAGTTAGCATCAAGCAAATCGAGATTTGGAAGCTGCTTGATATAGGCTTGGGGATAGTGCTACTGGTTGTTTCACTCGTTCAGTTGGGTAACGCAATAGGACTAGGGCAGGTGCTGGCCTTTGTAATAGCGTTGATGGTCGGAGCAACTATCGTTTATAGTTTTTTGCTGATGCTGGCTACCTGCGCCTTCTGGTTCACCCGCGTGGATAATATTTTGGTAATTTTTCAAAGTATGTACGAAGCAGGCCGCTGGCCCGTAAACATCTACCCGCCCTGGTTGCGTTCGTCCTTAACTTTTCTGGTGCCAATAGCCTTCGCTATCACCGTTCCTGCCGAGGGTTTGACGGGCCGCCTGACCTGGCAGACTCTAGCCGAGGCGGTGGGGTTGGCAGTCGTGTTGGCCTTGCTTTCACGTTGGTTTTGGCGGTTTGGGTTGCGTCATTACACCGGAGCTTCGGCCTAGCAAAACTTGCTTAATGTAAGTGTAACTACTCAGGTCGCCTGTATGAGGCTGCTCCGTCAGCCGATTTTATCAGTATTTTAACCCTGGAAACTATCGGCTGGCAGAGCAGCCTGCTACAAAAATTAAACAAGATTAAACAGTTACTAATGTAAACTATAAACGGCGTATTCCCCTGCTTCTTCGTACAAAAGCGTTAAATACTTGGCTTTGAGTTCAGCTAGTATGGGTTGGATTGCTTTAACATCGGCCACCCGATTATATTCCTGGGTATTTGCCATGAAAGTGAGGCCGCGCTCGCTGATTAAAAGGTGGGTCGCCCCTCTTTGTTTAAGGCCATCGGCCAGTAAGTCAACGGTTGGATAGCGTGAGGTGTAATAGAAAAGTTCGTCCAGATGGAAATCGGGCCGGGTCTGGCGGTTAAAGTAGTAGCTACGCGGTTCGAGCCAGCTAACAATTTGAGTATCGGCAGGCAAATTATCGCTGATAAAATGGGCCACCCGCCAATATGAACCAAGTTCGCTTTCCAAATAAACGCTTTGGTTTTGTAACCCCATCAGGGTTGGCAACGAATTAGCAAAGTTAAAGGCTACAAACTGGTTGAATAAATTCACTACCAGATACAAACCGAGGATTAGATTGGCGCAGTTGCGTAATATGCGGGCTTTTTCAAAATCGGCTAGAGCAACGAGGCCGTAAGCCGCAACCAGAGCCAGTAGCGGAAAGGCTGGTGTCAAGGCCCGTGTTTCACTTAAAGTTGAATTCAGGGTCAGGACAAAAGCCCAGGCTGTGAACTGTACCCCCACTGCCAGCAAAATCGCCCGACTCGATACTCGGTCACGCACGGCAGCCAGGATTATAAGCGGAGCTAACCCCAAAAACAAGGGGCTGATAGTAGCGTCCCATTGGCCGCCAGTTTGCCCACTTATGGTTAATTTCCAGGGTAATGAAAGCAGATTAAGCAAATCGAAAGGTTGACCGTTGCTGGTATTGAACGAGTTAAGTTCGCTTTTGTCCCAACCGCGTGCGCCGAACAAAAAGGGGGCGAATGGGTTGTCGCTAAAGAACCAGTTGCGTATCAGCCAGGGGCAGGCTACTAGCGAGGTTGCCAAACCAAACAGCCAAAAACAACCCCACAAACGTCTAGCCGCTAATTTTTCCTGCGCTCCAATTGCCAAGAAAGCCAGTCCTACCCCAGCCAACGCCAGAACCGCCCAATATTTACCGCCGAAACATAAGCCGCCCATTACTCCCGCTAAAACTGCCAGCCGCTGCCATTCTTGACTGCCTTTTTGCTGTATGATAACTAGCAAAAGATACAAAGCCAGCAGCCCGTAGAACCCAACCAGCAAATCGGTATAGGCCCAGGTGAGCAGCGTTTGTATCAGGGGGATACTCAAATAAAAACTGGCGGCTAACAACCCTGCGAGTTGGCGGCGAGGTATTTCCCAGCT
This sequence comes from Chloroflexia bacterium, assembly GCA_038207455.1. Classification (GTDB taxonomy): domain Bacteria; phylum Chloroflexota; class Chloroflexia; order Chloroheliales; family Chloroheliaceae; genus JBBQZT01. Next base: position 7,791 of record JBBQZT010000054.1, on the reverse strand, counting down.
ATAAAAAAAACGGTTAGCCATCAAAATTAAGCTGACGACTGTAAGCAGACCGAACAACCAGTGAATAGTTTGGGCCAGCGTATCGTTGTGCAATGCCATCACCCAGGTGAACAGCATTTCCGCCCCGAAGGGATAGTTGCTGGGAAAGATTTGAGTCAGAGGGCCAACCTTGCTATTTTTTAGGTACAATTGTGGCGCAGTCAGATGATACATCAAGCTGTCCCAGGCAGTCGGCGGGAGCAAACTTACGCTCAAAGTTAGACCTAATATTAGTCCAATATATATTACTAGTAAGCGGTTGAACCAATTAGATTTTTGCCACCACTTGCGTCCGCTTTGCCACATTTGTTGGAGTTGGCTTAAAATTTGTGCAGTTTGGCGGTAATTCAAAACGGGCGCACCCAACAACAACCCATAAGCCAACGGCCAGCCCAATAAACCCAACAATCCAAACCCCAAAACCAGAAAGCCGATAGCTCCGAGACCTAAACCGCAGGCTACCACCAAACTTTCGCCGTTGTTTAATACTTTTGACGGCAACAGCCATTCGAGCAGTCGCAAGCCTGATGCAGTCGCGGCCAGAGCCATCAAGGGTAACAATATCAGATTGATGATCGTGTTAAATAAGCCAGCCGCTACAGCGGAGGCGTTCAGACCCGAAGGCAGGGGTGGCATAAAAGGAGCGTGCAACCATAACCAGATTAGCACGATTGCCAACAGCCATATCGAAGCCACGATACTACCAACTCGCCAGCCGAAATCGCTTCGTTTTTGGGGCGCAATGTGACTTTTCAAAGCTGTTTCAGTCTTTTCAGGATTTATACTGCTGTCCGCTTCAAAGCTGGGCTGCGTGCTTGTCGTTCCTGATGACGGTTCGGGTTTGGCTAAAGTTGGCTTAGGTGGCTCAAGTTGCATTGATTCGTCCTTTTGGTTCGCGCACCAAAGCTAAAAATTCGTCTTTGAAGGTAAACATGAATAGCAGTCCTACGATGATGGTAGGGGCAACGATTAGCCAGCCGTAGAAATCGTTGTAGAGTGCGAAATACAAACCCCACGAAACCACTACGTTACCGAAAGCCATTGTGTAAAACCGCCAATGCTGTCCGGTTTTGCTCCACCGCTCCATCAATAAAAGCACTGGCACTTCCAACAGTAGAGCGTTGACGATGTTAGTTTGGGGCGGCAATAGCAAAGTAAGCGCAATACCAACGCAAAAAATTAAATCGAAAAAACTGCCTGGTAGCTCTCCCTGTGTAATGAGAAGCCGATTTTTGGTTGTGCCGCGCCACCACAAAAATAAGCCAACACTAGCTATAACTAACCATACAAGCATTGTCAGAATTGTACCCACCCCGCCCAAGCCCTCAAAAATAAAACCAGGGCCAGTCAGGGATTTTTTGTAGCCAGGGTAGCGGTTGATGCTGGTCAGGAATTCACCCAGCCAGTTTGGATAAGCCAGGAACGATGTTCCCGTTAATACCGTTAAAGCGAGCAAAAAGCTTATCATGAAACGCCACTCGCGTCGCCAGATGGCCCGCCCAACCAATAGCAGACACAAGATGGCCGCTAACTGAGGTTTGACCGTTGCCAACGCCAGCCATATACCGGCCCAACTCTGCGCTCCGGTTCGTAAGCAGTAATAGGTCAGCACTATCAAGCTGCCACTCAGCAACGCAATCTGGCCTTCCATCAGGGCCGCAAAAGTGGGGAAAGCCAGCAGCAAACTCAAATAAACCGCTACCTGTTGTTGCACAGTGCGGAGTTGCCAACCCAGCGTCCGGCACACTAGAAAAATCGAGCCGAACAACAAAGTTAAACGCAAACCCAGCCAGACCGCCGCAGCCCAGGCATAAGGCAACAGATTAAGCGGAGCATTGTAAAAAACTCGCCAGTAGGGATAGACAAAAGCCAGCTGGTCTTGTCCCGCTGTAACATTGAAGCGATGTAGCCCGATCTGGATTAGTCGTGTGGTGCTATCGCTGTAAGGGTCGCCACCTTGTAGGGCTACTTGCGCCCCTTTCCATTCGATAAAAAAGTCGTCTTCGGCCACTTCAAGTTGCGAGGTATGTACGAAATAGAAAACTAATGTCGCCACTACAAACAGCACTAACATAAAAATGGCGAAACCCTGCCCTAAGCGTTGAGGGGCTTTTATGGCTGACCGTACCGAGGTCGGGGCGGTTTCATTAAATTGGTTTATTAGCTGCGGCGTGTTCATGGCATCAGGCTTTCTATTTTAGAACGAGGAGCGGGCCGAAGTTGTTGCCGTACCAGCCAGATTGTCCAGGTGTAAGCCACAAAGATTAGGACGGCCCGCAAAGGTATCCACCAAACCGCAAAGCCAACTCCGAAAATCAAAAGATAAGGCAATATAATAGAAGCTAAGAAGGCTAACAGCAAGATGCGCCGCTTGAAATGGGCGGCCAGCCATGCCCACGCCAAAATCAGGGCCGGATAAAGTACCATATCGTTTGCTCCCCCAAACTGCGGTAGGGCAATTAAAGTCGCCAGGCCGCCTATCGCCAGCAGTTGTGAAAAAAGCCGATGGTGTAAATCTGACCCTAACCGCCACCATAGCCAGATTGAGGCTATACCTAAAATTGCGGCTATGACGAGGCCCGGCCCGAAAACACTATTCCAGCCTATACCCAAATTGTAATGCAAAACTTCTTCCGCCCCGGAATACATTCCTGGGTGCAACCGACGGTAAGCACTGCTGTCTAACCATTGTTTGAGCCAATCTGCTTGCCACAGCATCGGCCCAACCAGCATCAAGCCAAAGCTGAGGCCAAAACTTAGCAGAGTGCGCCAGCGTGTGCCCAGATGAAATAAACACCATAACAGCAGCAATCCTACCAGCACGCCGGACGTTTGAGGTTTGAAAAGTGCCAGAGCAAGCAGCAATCCGGCCCAACTATAACGTCCGTTTTGTAACAGCCGCGCCCCTAGCACAATTGCCAGCAGCGTTAAAATAGTATATTGACCCCAGCCGATAGTGAAGATACAGCCATAAAATAAGAAGGCCCATAAATACAACCCGGTGCTAACTACCCCACGCGGTTGCCAACCCACCAAACGAGTTAGCTGCCAGACCAGTAATATCAAAGCGAACTGGTTGGTAACGTTCCAAATAGCTTCGGCCAACGGATAAGGTAGGGGCGTGAAAGGAGCAAGCAGGAGCGCATCATAAAGTGGGTAGTTGAAGCTCAAGCGGTCTGGTACGTCTTTGGCAAAAACCTGGCCTGTCATCCCCACCTGAATCAAAGCTGTCACTTCGTCGGAATAAGGATTGCGCCCGTTGAACAACATTTCCTGGCTGGCTTTCCAGGGTATGTAAAAATCCCCTTCGCTAACCCGTTTACTGCTGACAAAGCTATAGAAAAGCATTACGTCCAGCACAAATGCCAGCAGTACCAGGCCCAGGATTAGGGGCAGACGCGAAACTTTAGTTTTCGCAACCGGGTTAAAAGTAGAAGCTATATTTTCAGGTGTAGCAGGTACGTTTTCAGTCATTTTTTCGTCAGGCTTATAAAATCTTTTTGAGATAAAATTGTTCTATCAAAGTTAGCACGCACTGCGTTAGCTGTCAATGGTAAATTAGTCGTTGGCGCAAATTTCTGGCACGGTATATAATTCAGAACAGTAGCTATAACAAAAGGTCTGACCTGGCCGGGACCAAAAGTAGGGAGTAGAGAAAATGGCAGTTTTAATGCGAACATACAAGGTGAGCGATTTGATAGGGGAGTTTGCTACGACGGTACAAGCGGGACAACAAGTATATGACTTGATCCACCCCGAATTGTTGGCGGGCCGTTTTGTAGAATTGGATTTTGCTCAAGTACGTCTGACTGCCCCGCCCTTTTTGAACACCGCTATCGGAGATTTGTTAGCCGACATCAAACCGGATGACTTTGACCGCCTATTCAAAGCTATTAACCTCGGCCCGCTCGGGGCCGAAGGGCTTGATTTGGTGCTTGAACATTCAAGAGAGATATATGCTAACGACCACCTGCGCCAACTTTGGGATGAAATTATAACTGGGCAAAGCGAGACCGAATAATGGCTATTAACTATAAAGTTCAGGCCACCGTAGTTGATATTCGCAGAGACACACCTAAACCGGGAGATGCTCTGTTGTTGGATAGCAATGTTTTGTATTGGTTTGCTTATTCGCGGGCGCGGGTTTCACTTGTGCCACCGAAACCTTATCAAACAACTGCATATCCTGATTATGTGACTAAAGCTGTGGCGGCTGGTGCAAATTTGCATTGGTGTGGGTTATCTTTAAGTGAAGTAGCTAATCTGATTGAGCAAAACGAACGCCAGGCTTTCGACCCAAGCGGGCGTATTCTTAATAAGATGTATCGGCACAATTATCCTGCCCAACGTCGTAAAGTAGTGAAGCAAATTCGCTATGTGTGGAACAGCGTCAAAAGTATTGCCTCTCCAGCCGCTATCTTGATAGACGGAGCGGCCACCGATACTGCTCTGACACGATTGGCTGGGCAACAGGTGGATACTTACGACTTGTTTTTAATCGAGGCAGTGGCCCGCAATCAAATTAACCAGATAATGACCGACGACGGGGATTTCGTGACCGTGCCAGGCTTGCAAGTCTTTACCGCCAACCACAACGTGATTGAAGCTGCCCGCGTGCAGGGTAAGTTGTTAAGCCGTTAAAGAAGGCAAGCGGTACTTTGGCTAAAACTTTTCCTAAAATCGAAAATCCTATTATTCAGGATAAACCAAATAGAGCCTGGTTATTACGCTACCATTTGCTGCCTGTTTTGCTGTACCTAATAGGGGCAGTGGTTTTTAGCTGGCCTTTAGTGCTACACCTGACCGACCACGTGGTTTTGACCGGAAGCGGCGATGCCTGGGCGCACCTATGGAATAGCTGGTGGGCGCGGTTCTCGTTGCTCAATCTGCATATCAGCCCTTTTCACACCGACGCGCTTTATTGGCCGCAAGGAGCCTCGCTTTATTTCCACGCCCTCGACCCTTTTACTGGCTATCTTTCCACCCCTCTACAATTGTTGTTTGGGCTTGTGCCAGCTTTTAACCTGATGATGTTGTTTGAAATTTCCCTGGCTGGTTATGCCGCCATGCAACTGGCTCGTTACCTGACCGGAAATCTTGCTGCCGCTATCGTGGCCGGACTTATCTATGCTTTTTCCCCGCTTGAGTCGTTGTATTTGAACCTGGGACAGCTTGAGTTAATGTCAATCGGTTGGCTGCCCCTTTTCGTATTATTTTTTATCAAAACCTTGCGGCGTGAGCCACGTTTGCGCCTAAACTTCGCCCTCAGTATTGTCTTCTTACTAATAATTTCTTTAGTGACTTGGTACTATTTGCTATATGCCCTTATTTTTGCCGGACTATACACTTTTTATGTTTTGCTGGCTACTCGTAAAATCTGGCGTAGCAATTGGCTCAAGATTGTAGGGCTGGCTGTTGGTGTGGTAGCAGTTTATTTATTACTAATTTCACCCGTTTTGTTGCCGACTCTAAAAGAAGCGAATGGCGGTAGCACTCAGGCTACCCAATCTCAATTCAATCTTGTCTATAATTCGGCAGATTTACAAGGTTTTGTATGGCCTGGGCCTTCGGCTTTATGGAGTGTTTTTGGTAGTAGCAACAGCAACGAATACCGGGGGGCATTCTTAGGCTTTGTAACCTTGCTTTTGGCTGGTTTTGGTTTTGCCAGTCAGTTGCGTCGAAGCTGGTTTTGGGCGGCTTTGGGCTTGATTTTTCTAATATTGGCCCTCGGCCCAATCCTACAAACCCAATCTTGCTACGACCTGCACCAACAAAATAGTAGTTATATTTGTTATGACCAGACTCCGCATCAACAGGTACAGGGTGTTACTCTGCCGGGCCAGCTAATTAGTAATTTGCCTTTTGGTAGCATTGCTCGTGTGCCGTTGCGTTTCGTGTTGCTGGTGATGTTGTCTTTGGCGATGCTGGCGGCGTTCGGCCTTCTTAAAGCTAGTGCGATGTGGCCCTTTCACGCTAATTGGCAGCGTCTGGCTTTGCCTCTAGGTGCTGGGCTGTTGGTTTTTGCCGAATTTTTACCTATTCCGCGTGTACTGCATGATACCGCCGTTTCGCCTTTTTATGCTCAAATCAAAAATGAGGGTGCTTGGAACGATTTCGCTCTCTTGGAAACGCCGGATAGAGTTTCAGCCATTGCCGAATATTACCAAACCGTGCATAATCATCCAATATTAGGTGGCTACCTATCGCGCAAGGAAGTCTATCCGTATGACGACACGCCGGGTTGGTATGAGCTTCGTCAGCTTAATTTTAGAACGCAACCTAACGATATAATTCCCCGTGATAGCCTCACAAATACGCCATTGGTTTTGGCTTATTACAAAATTCGTTACGTAGTTTTGCACCAAAATTATTTAGATGACAAAGAAGCGGTCAATGCCGCCGATATTATCAAAGCTACTTTTGGTAATGCCCAACCTTATTATAAGGATGGTGAACTAACGGTTTATCGCGCTCTCGATAACGTGCCGACAAATATTACGGCCAGCCAGCTAGTTTTAGATTTGGGTCAAGGCTGGAACGCTTTGGACAATAATCAACGTTCTATTAATAGTGCATCCCAACTCCAAATTTTTAACCCTTCGCATAACGCTTTGACCGTTAAGCTAACTACTCAGGCGCAGGCCAAAGACGTGCTACATCAACTAACCTTGAAGTTGGCAAATGACGGCAAAGAAATCACGGTTGGTACGACCACAATCAGTACCCAAGCTACCCCGGTTAGCTTTGAGCTTAACTTACAACCTGGCCTTAATACCGTGACTTTGCAACCTGATAGTAAAGGTAAAAACGTTCTAATTTTTGGAGCACTCGAGGTGCGCTAATAGGTTTTGAAACTGGCTCAAAATTGGCCCAAAAACCGCTTGCAATCTAAAAAGGGTTGATGTATAATCCCTTTCACCTAATCGAGATGGGCAACTGCTAAAGACAAGCCCCACCAAACTTAAACATAGTTATGCACAATTGTTTGTGGATAAAGTAACAAAATTCACATATAAAAGCATATAATTATGTCCGTACTTCTATCAAGCGAAAGCTAGTGAAAAAAAGTACAAAACTGGTTAGGAGAAACAGCAAAAACCGCTTGCAAAGTAAAAAGCAACGTGGTATAATACAAAGGGTTCAAGAGAAAAGTAAAAGTTCTCCGAAGGTGATTGTTAAAGGTGGTAGGAATTAAATCTACAATCTGAAATAATCCAAGAACTCTGATTAAGTACTTTAACAAGTAAAGAGTGGTAGAGAAAACAGTAACACGGACAAGCAGTTTGAAGGTCAGGTTGGATAAATCTGTATTTCAAAAGGATTGTCGGTGAAAGTGTTTTCAGTGCCAAGCAAAACGTCAAGAGGACAGGAATTTTTAAGTCAACCTTTGAGGACACCAACTTTGCACAATCCTTCGCAATCACTACCCCACAGCTTTCGGGCTGATGTGAAAGCGGCTCAAGGATTAAAGTGAAAGGTGTGGAGAGTTTGATCCTGGCTCAGGATAAACGCTGGCGGCGTGCCTAATGCATGCAAGTCGAACGGTCTTTTTCGCAAGGAGAAGATAGTGGCAAACGGGTGAGTAACACGTGGGAATCTGCCCTTTTGTGAGGAACAACACGCTGAAAGGCGTGCTAATACCGCATAAGCTCCTTCAACTTCGCAAGAGGAAGAGGGAGGAAAGCCTTTCGGGGCGCAGAAGGATGAGCCTGCGGCTGATTAGCTAGTTGGTGGGGTAAAAGCCTACCAAGG
>JBBQZT010000053.1:0-41601 GCA_038207455.1 Chloroflexia bacterium | reverse complement strand
GTGGCCTTTCTTACCGCTATGTTCGGGTGGTAAGAGTGGAGCCAGCTGCTCCCACTGTTGGTTGCTCAAATCTCTACGTGTCATGTTACAATTCCTCCACGTAGTTATTTAGCATTTTTGGGGCCATTTGTCACACACTACTTAGTTATGACAGCCAATAAACCTTTTTGGGGCAGCTTTAGTCTAGTTGAAGAACCTGAAAAAACGTTAGCCGCAACTGGTTTTATCAAAGCCACCAAAAACGCTGACATTCTTAATGAGCCGAAAGATGCTTATCTATATCGAGTCTAACTTTGAACTGGAGTTGACACTGCAATGCTAAAGATTTTGGAAAGATACCAATCAAAACCGAACTAGCGGGCTACAACTGCGAGTATAAGGGGACTTTTCAAGCTGGTTTAGCATACATCCAAAGTAAAATCCCCTAAAATGTATCTATTGATATGTGCATAAATGGCTAAAATTGTGGGACATTGCTCTGCCAATTGACGGAGCAATATTCCACAACACAGCCTTTAGGCCGACCTTGCAATCGTCTTGTACCACAAAGCAAGGGCGAGGCTACCCCTCCATCCCAATCCAGAAATAGTTCTGGCGGACGTATTTGGTAGGCAAGACTTCGAGCTTGGTGCTGGTGGAAACAGTGGCATAATCCGCGCTCTCGGTCTTTTCGTTGAGCATACAGATTTTGGGACTCTTGCCGTACTTCTGCTTGTAGCGCAACACCGCATCGTCAATCTTGGCACTAATGGTCTTCTTAGGGTTATCGTCGTACCATACAAAATACATCTGCTTATCTTTCTGTCGGTGTGCGCCGACTGCTACACTTCTTATAAATTTTCGTCGTACCCATCTAGTTCGCGGTACTCGGCTTCTACAATCTGGCCTAGTTCGTCAGGCTCAAAATCACGGTAGGCACGGTTACTTTCGGATTGGCTGGACGGACGGATATTATAGCGCGGGGTCTGATGTCGCTGACGAAGTTGTTGTTCTTCGTAATAGGCCAGATCGGGCGGGGCAATCATCTCCCCTAGCACTTCCTCATTTTGGTAATAATCATAAGCGTCGTAAGCCGTATATCCAGCCCCATTATTCCAGTTTTCGTATTGCATCTGTACTTGATTTTGAACCGGATAATGATACGCCTGATAAGCTGCTTGCTCGTAATCCTCATAATAATTCTGCGCTGGCTGGCGGCGTGACTTCTGGATTGGCACAAAGTCTGGAGTAGGACGACGCTTAGACCCTCGAAACAAACGCGGGTCGGCCAGCGTCTCCGCCACATATTGCGGCTCGTAGAAGTCGGCATAATCTAAGTATTGCTCTTGATAGGCCGCATAATTGTATGTATTGACGTTCGGCGGCAAGGGCATAGACCTCGCCTGTGGTAGTTGCTGTTGAATAATCGGGGCGGATGGGGCAGTTTGCGAACCCTGATAACGCTCATTATGAGACGCTATGGACGGCTGGCGTTTCACCAGGGCCATCACTACCAAAAACAGGGGCAAGGCTGCCAGCAGACCCAAAGCGATCCCTACTGCCATACTCCACCCACCCGGTGGCATGGAAATCGCCACCAAAACCGCCAAAGTGCCGCCAAAACCTAGCAATAAACTGGTAAAAAACCTTTTAGTCATAAAATATTCCCTAAAATTTCGGTAAATCGTCCGAGTCGTGACGCACTACCGCCCGATTTTTAAGCGTATCAATCAAATTCTTGCCGCCATCACGGGTTAAACCCTCGATGCTACCGTTTTCAGCATCGGGATAATCGCCAACATCATCACCCATTTCGTCCAGTTCCGCTTTGCTTTTGGTTTCAGCACGCGGCTTGGGTATCGGGTTAAAAGTACGGTTCAGGATTGGAGTCGGCTTAGATGGAGTTACCGGACGCGGCTGAACTGTTGGCTTCGGCTGCTCGGTTTGGATCTGCACCTTCGCTACGGGCTTGACAGGCACGGGCTGACCCGTCGTACCAGAGTTTGGACGGGCGGTAGCCGGGCGTTCGGGCTGCGATAATTGCCGATTATTGTTACCTGCCCATAAATCCTCCGGCTCATCATAGCTGGTCGGGCGAGGCGACGGAATGGAAGCAGGTTTGACGGGCGGACGTGGCGGTTCAATCGGTCTGGAGACAGACCGGGGCGGGAGCGCGTCTCTAAATTCGTTCGCTTGAATAATAATTGGCCCATTATTAGTGAACTCTGGCTCGGCACGCGGAGCGTTTTCTGGTTCGGGTTGCCGACGTGGACGCAAAGTTAATGGTTCTGACGCAGACGGGCGCGGCTTTTCAGGTTGAGGGGGTTGCGGTTGCTCATATTCGCTCGCGGCGGGTGGTTGCGTCCGCGCCTGCCGACTTTGCTGGATAGCAGTCTGATAACGCGCCAGTCGTTCCGCCACTCCTAAAGCTTCGCCCTCAGCAGCATACTGGCTGGAGGCATAGTTGCGGGAATAGTCTTCCGTTTCGTCTGGCTCAGACTGGGGTTTGAAGGCACGACGGTAGTTTTCGGGTTGTTCTGGTGGATATTGAAAAGCTGGTTCAATCGCACGCTGGCTGTGGGTTTCGCGGCCCAAACTTTCCGGTTGCCCGCCCAAATGAATGACTGTCTGTACCATTTCTTCTTGCGAAAGATGAGCGGCTTGTAGGCGCGTCACAGCATCACGGGCATATAGCAAAAAGTCTCCCTGACCCATCAGCTTTTCCGCGCCACTGGCGTTCACACCAGTCGCGGCCCGTGCATCTTCGGTGGTCATCACCCGGCCCACTACTCGCGTCGGAAAATTGCTGCGGGCGATAGTGCCGATGGCCTGGGCAGTGGCTTTCTGACATGATGCAATTACATGGATACCAGCTTCACGGCCACGTTGGGTCAAACGCCCCAAGACTTGCTCAAAGTCGCGGCCCATCGCCAGCACCAGTTCGGCCAGTTCGTCTATAAATATTACTAGCATTGGTGTACTGATACCTGTTTCATCGCGCTTTTCCAAATGGCGCACGGCCCACTTGAGGCGGTGCAGTGCGTCCAACGGGTCGCTAATCACCGGACAGACTAGATTGGGCAAACCATTGAAGTGGCCGTAGCCGCGTCGTTTAGGGTCAATCAGCATCAAGCGCAGCTGTTCAGGCGAGTTTTGCAAAGCAAGGCTGGCAATCATACTGCGGGCCAGGGTAGTTTTGCCACTTCCCGTCGTACCAGTAATCAAAATATGCGAAATATCTGGCGAACTAAGCTTCAAAAGGAGCGGCACACCGTTTTCGTCCAGCCCCAAAATCGGGGCGAGTTCTGGCAACTCCCCCGGCATGGTACGCATCAAAGGAAAAAGCTGCACCGCCACCGGGTCGGGACGCGGCACTTCCAGCTTGACCGTATAGCCATCGCGAGTGATACGACAATGCGCCACGCCCAAAGCCAGAGCTAGTTCGTCGCCCAAACTGGTGAGGCGGCTAAACTTAACGCCTGGCCCAAGCCGGATATGAAATTGAATGAGCCGGGGCGAGATGTTACCGCCTTCCACTGTCGCTTCAATTCCGTGAGAGTGGAGGGTATATTCGATGCCGTCAGCCTGATGATCGAGCAATGAGCGCATGGGGCGCGATCCTCTCTGAAAATAGCCTTAACCAGGGCGAATTTATGTTCGTATCTATATTATAACGAATTAATGTTCTTTGTCAAGCCCCAATTTGGTTGCTAACCAAAAAAAAGCCAGCCCCCTCACTCTTGGGACTGGCTTTGCTTGTTATGGACTCACTTACTCACAGTCTTTTGACTTGCTCACTTATTTACCTGTCAAACTCTGGAAACAGTCCGGTCAGCCCAACCAGTTTATCCAACCAGTTGTTACCAACGCAGGGCTGCTGCCCGATCAGTCAGCTAATTAAGGTGACGGTGCTATCAACGTATTTCTTCAAACCACACAGCTTCAAGCGATATGTCGAAAGCTTTTGGAGTGTAAAAACTCCTTGTCCTGCCGCCCCAGGACGGAACGATTTCTATTTGATGGCGATAGCCGCGTTCGGACTCAGGGCCACGTTCGGGTCGCTCTGGTCGAAAATTACATCGAAAGGTGTGATATTGCCGCGTGCAATCGTGTTGACAAAGCCCAGGTAACTGCCACCCTGGAACAGATACGAGTTTTTGCCCACCGTCTTGCGATAAGTCGGCGAGGCTTCACGAATACGCCAGCCATTCGGCGTGGTCAAAGTATAGTTGAAATCCAGGTCAAGCGGGATAGGCGAGGCCGGGATACCGTGATGTAAGATAGGCAACTGCGGGTGGTCAATCACCTTGAGGTAGCCATCTTTGCGTTCTACCACGCTAGGCAGTTCCGCTTCGCAAGCTACCCGAATAGTGGATGCGTCCGTGATAAACTTACCCTTGACATAAGCTTCCCGTCCCCGTAGCAACGTCACAGGGAAAAGGCGCGTCCAGTAAGTTACGCCGTCCACCTGTCCTGTACCACTGGTAACAAAGGTGACTCTGCTCAGGGTTTTACCTTCGCTGGCACTCAAGGTCTTCACCTGAATGTCTTCGTAAAGCTGTCCAGTCAAGTCCCCCGTGCGCCAGAGCGGGCCAAAGAAAACGGTTTTGGTCAAAACTTCGCTGTTACGAGCCGTCACAGTTCGCACCTGCTCCCAGGCTTCGCGGGCGATTTGGGTATCCAACGCGATCCGGGCCGTTACATCGTGGAACAGCCGCCCCCCGATATAGGGCTGTGAACGGGTCAGGTTCAAACTGCTGTCCGGCACATAAGTCTCGCGTTTGACCGTACCACGCCATTCAAACGGGTGAATAAAGTCTCCCACGATGACGCGCCCATAACCTTTAGATTCACGGGTGTTCTCGTCCAGGTCGGTAATCAAAGCGTTGATTTCCAGCCCTTTTTTGACTCCTTCCACCAATGCCTCGATTTTGACAGTACATTCCGAAATATCGTCGCCTTTAGGTCGCGCCCGAAACTCTACTTCCAATTCAAGCGGGTATTTGGGGATAGCGGTGGGGCAACCAAGCGTGGCCCTCACATTGATATTCGCCCACCAATCGTCATCATAACGGCATCGCCAATCGGCCAGTCCGCGCCCTTCTTCGGCCCTGCCTTCCAAAAATGCTGGCATACGTATCTCCTTGCTAAAACTTTTGTAACTACTCAATTTGTCATTCCGAGCTAGACACGAGCGAGGAATCTGCTGCTGGAAGCCCTTGCTTGCTTCACACAGAATATTTAGCAACAGATTCCTTACTACGCAGAGCCTCCGTTCGGAATGACAACCCTGCGTGGTTAGAAATTTGGCAATCCCGCTAGTGACCCATAACCACAGGCACTACCACGTTTGGCCGCCAGGCATAGCCTACCGCCAGATAAGTAAAGACGCAGACGAAAGTGCCACCATAGTACAGATACGTGCCGAGCATCCGGCTGCCCACCAGGGTCATTACCCAGCGTTCCGGCACCATGTTGATGCCAAACCACTTTTTGAGAGCCTGACTGAAGATGTACGCACCTTCCAAACGGCTGCCCCGGAACTCGAACCAGAACATGAAGCTGAGTAGCCAGACTAAGTGGCCCAGGTAGAGCAACATAGTCAAGTGACCATCATTCCAAATCTTGCTCGTGGCCTGGAAGATATAGAACAGCATACCGGGTCTTCCAGGGAAACTTGTATCGCCGCCAGGGTCTTTCGGGTTTATCGCATACTGCAACGAGCCGAAATACACACCCATCATGTACCAAACTATTGCCGAAAGAGGTTTAATTCCCCATAACATTGCCAACCAAATCTGGTCTTGTATGGAGTAGCCTCAGGTTCCGCCATAGGCCGGGCCTAGACACGGATAATCGAAACTTCGCTTGGTGATGCCCTTTGCGTCGAATAGGGGGCTTCGTCTAGTAAAGAACACCGCCCTTGAAACGGGTATGCCCACGAAGAAGAAGCCAGCCACCAACACGTGTATGAAGACCCAATCCGAGACGCTGGTGTGATAGCCGGGCCAGACGTGCAGCAGTCCGGGTGTCATCCATTCCATCACATAAGGTTTCAAGCCGTCTATATACCATTGCTGCGGGAAAAGCTTGAAATCTACCATCGAGTTGATGCCTGCGACGGCCCAGGCCGAAAAGCCGGTAAAGAAGGCCAGTAGGAATATTACGCTGCTGATAGATGCCTGTCTATCCTGATTATCGAACCAGCGTACCCAGCGACTCGTCACCCAGGGGTTCTTAGTATCGTCTTCGCGCACATCCCATAGATACTGCGCCCCGTGAAAAACTCCACCGATTATATAAAGGAAGCTAACGTTGATATGATTCCAAACAAATAAGTTCAGGGCCACATCTGTCCACTGTCCAGCCTCGGCATTGGTGCCACGCGGGAAGGTAAACCAGGCGAAAGCACTGTAGAGCATACCCGTCCAGCCAAACACAATCAAGTTGACGTGGAGTTGAGCCTTCGGGTCTTCCAGGTGACGGTTAAAAGTAGGTGGATTGCGCCAGATAATCAGGCCCGCCACCAACAGCAACGCCGCCAGACACAACAGGAAACTATCGAAGTTAAAGCCGATCACCTGCGCTCTGGCCGCGTCCGTCAGGGCAAAGTCCCCGAACTTTGGGCCACGTTGCATCACGATGGTTGACCATAGCACCCAGGCAAAACACCACCAGGCGATATAAACTAAGTGTGCGCCCCAGGCTTTGGCAAAACTCAGGCTGGCACTCTGCAAAATCCGGTTTCGATAATGCCACCAACCAAACAAAATCAAGCCGAGGCCGACGATGACGTGGATTAGAGCGTAAGCCAGAGTTTTTTCTTTGGTATCTATGCCCAAATTGCGGAGTTGCGGCTCAATCGTCATATAAAAATAGTTGCCCGGATTGGTCAGCCCGCTTCCGATGTTATACGCCACCATCGTGCCGATTGCGCCCGCCACAATCAAGTGACCGCCGAAAATCTGGTCTTCGGTGCGTGGGAAGCTAAAAAGCTGATACCACTTGTAACCGGGAACGTGCAACTCTGCGGCCTTATTGAGGGCTGGCCGATTGATGAGCGGACGTGCGCCAGGTTGCAAAGTTATGCTCATCGCTGTCGCTCCTTCTAAAGTAATTAGCTGTCAGTTGTCAGTCGTCAGTCGTCAGTTATAACCCTGCTCGATTTTGACTAACAGCTAAGAGCATTGGTCTTAACTGATTATTAGTAACTGACGACTGCTAACTGACAACTACCTCGGTGTCGTTTGCTGTTTCAGATAAAGCATCGTATCTACCGCTTGCTGCGCCAATGGGATGCCCGCAGGCATATTGCCGTGTCCGCGTAGCAAGAAATAAACTAAGTTCGCGTCGTTGAGCGGTTGCCCATTATACAAATACTTGGTTTGATAAAGATTACCGATCCAGGGGCCGTTGCTAACCGAATTGATTGGCCCGGCGTGGCAACCGATACAAATTTGGGCGTAGTAAACTCCGCCGCGTGCAGTTGCGTCTTGCAAATGTTTGGTGCCGTCCGCTCCGCCCGTTTTCCAGGCTTCCACTTCGTCAACCGTACCATTGGTGGTATTGATGGCGATGGGGTCGTTATAGCTAACGCCGCGTGTAATTTGTGCACCTGGATATTTTTGGTCTTTGGCCCGGATAGAATTGGCATCTTCGCTTTGGCGGGCAGTCGGTAAATAAGAGTTACCTACCAGTCCAGCCAAAATAACGACGAGGACGACTCCGATGCCAATGCCTGTAAACCACACACCATACACAGTGGCCTGGGCGGTGGGTTGTCCTAGCGCACCAGTGGCATTTTTATTTTGGCGTGCATTGTACGCCATCGGGGTGTCTCCTCTCTAATTTTGAGCCAGAGCAAAATTGTATTAATAACTGGTTATTGGGAAAGGAAAACCGAAAACTCACACAGCAGAGGATATTTTTACCTGCTTTTTGGCAGATGAACGGGAGTGTCACCGAGTGAGTTAGCAAAAACACTTTCTTTCCTGTTGAAGACATCATAACCGGGTTCAGAATTTATAGCAGTAGTTTCTACTACACCGCAATTTTTACCAAACCTATACTAAACCTATATAAAACTTAGACAAATATATAACAAATGGCTACGGGCTACCCACTTTACACTAGGGAGACACGGAGAAAGTCCAAAAGAGGGTAATGCAATATTGGGTCAGGGTAAATTGAAGCCTTTGCTTTCTTCGGTTTCCTCTGCGTCCTCTGCGGTGAAATCCTGGCTCGTGGCCCGTTGCTAAGGGTGTAGTAGGTACTACTGTAATCTGTCGGTCTGGCAGCTATAATTAGCGGGTAGTAACTTCCCAAATAAAAGTTGTTATTGTAGGCGGTGCGTTCCCGCGCCAGCAGATTGTAAGACTGGCATCACAGCGGGCGTGGAGACGCACCACCTACAGCTTATTTGAACGGTGTTGGACTTAGAAGAAAATCTGGCAGCAGCGTTTTTAGCACGAAGCCCCGACAACGGGCTAATCCATTACTTTGGCGAAGGTGGGGAATGCAAACATTACCAAACAAAGCTGAAAAAGAAAATATTGGCGCAAACCAGCCGCAAACCCTGGCGACCACAAAGGCCCAAGATTATCGGGTCTCCCTGGAAAGCGAGTTAGCCACAGCTAAGGTTACGCCCTCACGCCGGGCCGAAATTCAGACAGATTTGCACCTGCTCGACAAAGCTGGTTTCGTGGATTTGAATGGCGTGACCCATTTTTACTCACAGGCAGGGCCAGCCGAGGGCGAGGCCATAATTTTTGTGCACGGTTGGGACTGCTCTAGTATGTGGTGGCACAGCGCGACCCAGGCATTAGCGGCCAAAGGCTTTCGCACTATCGCTTATGATTTGCGCGGTCACGGTTTTACCGACGACCCACCTGTTGGCAACGACGATTACACCATTGCCACGATGGTTAAAGATTTGCAGGCGTTGGCCCAACACTTGGGGCTGGCAAAGTTTCACTTGGCCGCCTTTTCGATTGGGGCAATGGTGGCAACCGCTTACGCCGCCCAATATCCTGACAGTGTTGCCAGCATCTCTTTTTTCAACTACGGCTTGTTTGAGTATAACCCGCGCATCGAAAAGGTTGGGCCGCGCCTATTGAGTACAATTTTCAGCAAAGTCTTAAAGCGGGTGACGTGGTGGCGGCCCGTTTATTACTACACACGGCTGACCCTGACCAAAAATCCGGTGGCGAAACGTGATATACTCTATGGACTGCTCAGTTTGAAAGATACCTCGGCCCGCGCCTCCTATTTTAACGCCCGTTCCGCTTTTAGCCGCGAGGTTTTGGAGCAGATACCAGACTGGGTCAAACGACTAGAGATGCCCGTTTTATTGGTGGCGGGTTCGGACGACCCGGTAATCAGCCGGAAAAGTGCCGAAAAGCTGGCGGCAATGCTGCCCAACGGCGTGTATTTTGTAATGCCTCATTGCGGACACCTGATATTGGGCGAGTTCCCGCAACAAGTGGGCGAATTGCTATATTTGCATTTGAGCCGCGCCACGATAATATAAATTGAAAGAATAGAGTGATGACAGAACTTTTAGAAAACACGCTTGAGATGGATGCACCACAGGCCGCTCCTACCACCAACGGTCATACGCCCGCCAAAAATGCCAGAACCAGCAAAGCGAAGCCCAAAGCCAGCGAAGTTGAGGCCAGCTATGTCTATCCCTTCACGGCAATTGTGGGCCAGGAAGAGATGAAACTCTCGCTGCTGCTGAACGTGGTTGACTCGCGGATTGGTGGCGTGATGATTATGGGCCACCGGGGTACAGGTAAGAGTACGATTGTGCGGGCGTTGGCCGATTTGCTACCGCGTATCAAAGTAGTGAGCAGCTGTTTGTATGGTTGTGACCCTGATCCGGCCCGGAGTGGGGCTTTGTGCCGCGACTGCCGCCAGAAATTAGCAAAGGGCGAAACCCTCAAGCCCAAGTTTGGGGCCGTACCCGTCGTAGATTTGCCGTTGGGCGCAACCGAAGACCGGGTTTGCGGCACGATTGATATTGAAAAAGCTCTCAACCAGGGCATCAAGGCGTTTGAACCGGGGCTTTTGGCGCGGGCCAATCGGGGCTTTTTGTATATTGACGAAGTGAATCTGCTGGAAGACCATTTGGTAGATGTGTTATTGGATGTGGCGGCAGGCGGTGTGAACGTGGTGGAACGCGAAGGAATTAGCGTGCGTCACCCGGCCCGTTTCGTGCTGGTGGGTAGCGGAAATCCCGAAGAAGGAGATTTGCGTCCGCAACTGCTTGACCGCTTCGGATTGCACGCCCGCATCACCACTATCAACGACCTGGAACAGCGCGTCGAAATCGTGCGTCGCCGCCAAAAATTTGAACTTCACCCGGCGGAGTTTATGGCGGAATGGGAGCCGCAGCAGGAGAGCTTGCGCCGCAAAATCACTGCCGCCCAACGTTTGTTACCTAATGTAGAGTTGCCACACGAGGTTTTGCTCAAAATTGCCGAATTATGTCTGGCGTTGGGTATTGACGGACATCGGGGCGAACTAACCATCGCCCGTGCCGCCACAGCATTGGCCGCCTACAACCATCGCAAGGCCGTAACGCTCCAGGAAGTGCGTCAGGTAGCGGGTTTGTGTCTGCGCCACCGTCTCCGCAAAGACCCACTCGACAATACCGATAGCGGGGTCAAAATTGAGCAAACGGCAGCCAAAGTGTTATAAACTCACTTTATTAATCAGTAATTGCTGCACAACGGGAATGTCGGCGGGGGCGAACTGGTAATCTTTGAACTGGTCGAGGGTTAGCCAGCGCACCGCCTGACAACCGCGTGCCTCAGCCTCACCCTCCAACCATCGGCATAGATAAGCGTTGAGTTGTACGCGAAAATCCGGCGCGTAGTCGTAAGTGACTTGCTGGAAAAAGCTTTCGACGGCGATGCTGATGCCGATTTCCTCCATAATTTCGCGTCGGATACATTCGGGCAACGTTTCGCCCGGCTCTAGCTTGCCGCCCGGAAATTCCCATAAATTTGAGCTGAAGCGGTTGGCCGCGTCGCGTTGGGCAATCAGCCACAAATCGCCCTTCCGCACCACCGCCGCCCCCACAATTAGTGCTTTAGTCATAATAATCAACAGCCGAGAGCTTTGCACCACGGAGACACGGAGTTCACGGAGAGAGAATAACAGAAGTCAAAGCGGGAACAAGGAATTGAATAGGGTTCTTTTTGTGAGATATTGCTCCGCCAATAAACGCTCGGAATAATCCATTGACAGAGCAATGTTCCACAAAATATCCTTCTGTATTTCCTCTGCGCCCTCCGCGTCCTCAGCGGTGCAAAAACTTGTCTCCTCCTTACGGTGTTGGTTCGGTATAGGTATAGAACGTAAAGGGCGAGATAGCATTGGTGGTCACAATCAGAGCGTTGGTGGCCGAACCACTGGTGACGCTCACCACAGCAGTACCATAAAAATCGTTTGGCAGATTTATAGTCGGGTCGCCCTGGAAAACAGGGTGGCTGGCTTTTGCCCCGACGCTAAAGGTCTGCGATGTACCTTGAAGACTGCCATCCAACTTGTAGTAACGAAGAACACAATCCAACGTCTGGTTGCTGGTATTCAAGATGGTCAAGCCCGTCGTGTAACCATACCCGCCGTGAGCAATAACTGGTAAAGAAACAGTATTGCTGCCCGTGCTTATAGCGGGATATGTGCCACTCTCCGAACCGCCGCCTGGAATACTTGGGCCGATTTCGTTGACCACCATCACCACGCCGCCACCCACCGCGCTGATAGTAGCACTCCCGTAAAACTGGAAGGGCAAACCAGTGTCACCACCATCGAAGAGACCCAAAACCGCGTGAGGTGGCAGCACCCGCGAGGTCGGCTGGTTGCCGCTCAAGGTAGGCACGTTCCCATTGGCATCATGATAAGTGATGGTTACAGTCACCGGGGTGGCGTTTGGATTAACCAAGTTTTCGCCCGTAAAGAAGCCGCCAAAAGCACTATTAAAAATAGCTGGGGCGTACAACGTGGTTTGGGGACTGCTTTGGGCGTTGGCAATGGCTACAAAATGGTTGGTCGGGTTTTGTTCCAACACCTGACCAACCAAAGTCGTCCCACTCGCCCCGGTTATTTGCGCCCAACCGTAAAAACCGGACGGCAAACCGTTCCCCGTCTGGGTCTGGTCAAGCTGGGAACTGGTTCGCGGCTCAATAGTCAGAGTACGGGCAGCCTGAGTCGCTTCAATACCGTCTCTACCAAAGAAACGCACGGTGGCCGTCACCTGAACCGAACCGCCATTAAAAACCGAAAGTTTGGTCACGAAGTTGCCGCTATTATTGATGGCAAGCGGCGCAATCAGATTACTAGAGCCGCCTCCCCCGACAGCGTAAGCACTACCGCCATAAGGCGTACCTTCGGCCACAATCACATTGAGGGGCTGGCTAGATGTAATGATACCTCCACCCGTAGCATTGTCCGCAAAAACCTGACTCGGTAGATATTCGCCCAACGCCGCCAGCGTGGTACTGCCGTTGGTAAAGTTAAAACCAGTGCTGTTAAAATACTGGATACTGATATTGGTAGTGGTTACACCAATATTTTGGATAGCCAGATAGGTAGTGAAACCACCTGCATTTTGGGCCAGGAAGGGTAGATAATAGGTATAAACAGGTGGAGGCGGCTGTTGCACCGGACTAAGAGTCAAAGTCACCGGAATGCTGATGGTCTGGGTGATGTCGGTTGAGCCAACCAGCACATTGCCAGTATAAGTTCCAGCGGTCAGACCCGCAATATTAACGCTCACAGTGGCGGTCTGATTAAGCGGCCCGGTGCTGCGGACTGTACCACTGCCAGGGCTAACGGTAAGCCAGTTCCCACCCGAATTAGTGGTAGGCGTGGCGTTCCAGTTCAACACTCCGTTACCGATGATGCCAATACTCAGGGTCTGGCTGTTCGGGTTACTCACATCCACCTGAGCCACAAAGGGGTTAAGCTGCCCAGGAGTGACATATAGAGTAGGGGGAGGCGCACCCAAAGTTTTGAGGTCACGGGCGATGTTCCAGCCATCGAAAGTGCCGATGCCAGTAGCCAGGTCGTAGCCCACCGTAGCCGAATAGCCGGGGTCGCTACCCTGTCCGTTTGTCCCGACTGTCACATCATGGTAAGGTGGGTAAAGCAGACTCGCAGCCGGGGTGTTGAAGACCTGGTACAGCACCGGGTTGGCGTAACCGAGCTTGGGTTTGCCATTTGCCAGCAGATATTGATTGGTGAGCAAGGTTTGGGCCGCCCACAACGGCGCACCACCGCTTGTACCGCCAAAGGTTGTCCAAACGCCTTGTATGTAGGTCACGTAGCCAGTGTTAGGGTCGCCATCAGCCGCTACGTCGGGGACTTGCCGTTTGGCATTATTATTTACCCCCGTGCCGACCTGCCAGGCGGGTTTTTGCCAGAGTGTGCTGATACCGCCCCCGCTTGCCCCTGAAAAGTTATTCCAAACTGTTTCAGAGCTATAAGTGTTGGTAACAGTTACTTGCAGGTTAGTACCGCCTACTCCCGTCACAAAGGGCTGGCTGGCTGGGTCATCTACCGCCCGTGCACTGGCGTTGGCGAGATCGCGGCTACAGTCCAACACCCCATTATCACCGGAAGCAGCAAAGACGCTAATGCCTTGCGCCGCCATTTGTTGCAAAATAGCAAACTCGCCGTTGTATAAATCGGCATCGGTGTTTAGTTCGCAATCGCCCCAACTATCGCTAACCACCTGGGCCAGATTATCGCTGGCAATTTTTTGGAAGTTATCCAGATAGTTCGCATCGTTGCCAGTATTGGGAGCTTCGTAAACCAGCATTCCACCCAAATTCGGCACCAAACCCAGGATAATTTGCATATCCAGTTCGACTTCGCTGATGCCACCCGCCGTATTTTGGGCAGTTGGGCCACCATCTACCACCACGCGAGTAATCGGAATACTATTAGTCAGGTACGGGAAACAGTTTTGAAAAGTGCTGATGTCGCTATTGGCGTAATCGGTCAGTTCGTACAAAGCCACCACCTGGCCTGTGCCGCTAAAACCCGCCGAATAGAAAGGGCTGATGTCGTAGGCTGTCGCCAGCTGGTCAGGCACATAACCTCCCAAAGCCGCCTGGCCTTTCGCGCCGCTGCAATCTGCGGCTAAAGGTGTGCCAGTACGAGGGTTTAGATTGGGCGTAGTGTTTCTGGTTGAGTGGGCCTTGAGTTGAGCGCGGTTACTAAGACCAGCTACCGCCCGTACCTGCCCACGCAACGCCCCAGGTAGGGCGGGGGTGCGGTCATTGGCGTAAAAAATGCGGCCTTGTGCGTCTTGATAATCGCTGATGGAGACATTAAAAGCGGCTTCGGTCTGCGCCACCGTACCGTCCGCGTTTACCAACAGCCCCGTACCACTATCGCTCACCTGCAAACCCTGGCTTTGCAAAAAGCTATCCAGTTGGGAGCGGGCGCTTTTGGTGGGGCCGAAGCGGGCATCAAAGCCTGCTGTAGTCAGATATTGGTGAAAAGCTGGCGAATTGAGGTCGTAAAGGTCGGCCAAAAAGCTAGTAAGGCCAGCTTCATCCTGACTGTGCAAAGCAACGGCCAGGTGTATCTTTTGGGTGCTATCTGTAGCCCGCAGACGTGTACCGGGAACGTTGAGCGTAGTTTGACCAGTCTCAGCAGTTACCAGGGTCGCGTCACTAGCGGCTACGGTATCTGCAAGGCTTGAGGCCGAGACGACTGGAGTCAGCAAGCTCGCCAACTCTGCCCAAAGCAGGGCAATTGTCAGAAATTCTCTGGCTAGAGTGGGCAAGTTAAATCGCAAAAATCTTGTTTTAGGCTTCATCTTCCCTTAGTCCTGTCTAAGATTATGGTAACTACTCAGGTATTGTCATTCCGCGCTTGTGCCTCACTCGGAAGCTGTGGCTGAAAAATTGCTCGTGAAGGAAAACCAAAACCGAAGCAACAGATTCTTCCGGGTACCCCTGGGTGGCAGTGCCTCCGTTCCGCAACCCTGCGGGCCGTGACAGGCGAGTAGTTACAGATTATTTTGGTGAAATATAAAAAGTGCAGCCCTCAGATGATACCGTTGATTGCGCTTTTGGTCAAGTCCAGCTAGAGTACCTGGTGGAATTCAAACAAACCGCATATTTTACAAAAAAGTGTTTTAACAGGCTGAATGATGTGTTATAATGCGGGCAGCTGGGAAATAATTTTACTGCTCGTCTAAACCTCTTTACACCTATTTTGTATCTACCAAAGGGTTATTATTTTTGTCCTATTCAAATCTTTTGTTTCTCAGGCTTTTACCCGGTTACTCAAAAGCTCGCAAGATTATTCTGGAGAGGTACAATTTATGAAGGTAAGCTCACGCTTGCAGCATTCGCGTGTGGTCAGAATGCTAGTGGTATTAGGGATGCTGGCGGCAGTGGTGCAGCAACTGACCTTGACCACTGTTTCGGCTGCGCCGTTGGCTGCTCAACTGCAACAGCCCCAGGTGGCCGCTACCGATTTCACTCAACAGACTACCCTTACTCACAAGGGCAACCTGATTAGTCCGCTTAATGTAGGTCAAACCTTGAGCATGGTAGTCTCCCTGAAAGAACAGGATAGTGCTGCTTTTAGCCAGTTCCTGACCGACCTACAAGACCCGGCTTCGGCCAACTATCATCACTTCCTGACCCCTGCCGAATATGGAGTGCGTTTCGCTCCCACTGCCCAAACCCGCCAACAGGTAGCCGATTACCTGACGGCCCAAGGTTTCAAAATTACTGCCAATAATCAAGGTAGTAGCAGTATTAGTTTTAGAGGGACAGTAGCCCAGGCTCAAAAGGCTTTTAACGTACAATTGGGCAACTACCAACGCCCCGACGGTACGACTTTTTATGCCAATGACCGCACCCCAGCTATATCGTCTGCCTTTGCTTCTAAAGTGGTAGATGTCTTCGGTCTTTCGTCCGAGGCGCAGGCTCATAGCAACGCCAAAGGCAAAACAGACAGCACAGGCAAACTTGCCCCTCATCGTGGCCCACAAGGTTCGGGTTTCACTCCCGTCGAACTTCGCAAAGGCTATGATATTCCTGATAGCTACACGGGTACAGGCCGCAAAATTGGCTTGTATGAATTGGGCGGCTACAACCCCCAAAATATTGATGTTTATGACCAGTCCTTTAATCTGCCTACTGGTAATCGGGTAGATGTCGGCGTGGACAGCCAGTCCTGCACCGCCAACGATGGCAACGTACAGATCGAAGTCGAGCTTGACATCGAAATTGTCAACGCCATTGCTCCTGCTTCCCAGGTTTATGTCTATTGCGGCGGTCCTTACGCTGGCAACACATTAGCAAACGGGCTGGACGTGTACGCCCGTATCGCTACCGACAATGCCGTAGATGTCGTCAGCGAAAGCTACGGTTTTGGCTCGGAACTGCTGGAATTTGGTTTGGGCAGTTTCCTGGAAGCCGAAGCCAACTATTTGCGTCAGATAGCCGCGCAAGGCATCAGCTTCTTCGCTTCGGCGGGTGACTCCGGTGCTAACGGTGGAGATGGCACTCCCCAGGTTCCCGAAGACCCGGCCACTCAACCGTATTTGACTTCGGTAGGTGGTACCCGCTTAATTGTCAATGGCAATAACAACAATAACATTTCCTACAACACCGAAAGCGTCTGGAACACTGGCGTGAGTAACGCGGCGGGCGGTGGTATCAGCAACTATTTTACGAAAACCACTGCCCCCTGGCAGCAAGGCCCAGGTGTCAACAATCCTTTCTCTGCCGCTAATCCAGGTCGTCAGTACCCGGACGTAAGCGCGAACGGTGACCCTACCAGTGGTTACGCCGTTTATTCTTATGACTCTAATAATGGTACTAATTGGTACACCTACGGTGGCACTAGCACCTCGTCGCCATTTTGGGCCGCCGTAGCGATAGACGCAGTAGCCGTAAAGGGTGGCAGGCTCGGTCTGCTCAATCCGGCTCTGTATGCTCTTTTGCAAAACAGCACTAAATATAGTGCCGATTTCCACGACATTACCAAAGGCAACAACGATGCGATTTGTATTCCGGGCCAACCCTGCGCGGACTTGACCGACGGTGGGCCGTTCTATCCTACTACGCCTGGTTATGACGTGGCTTCCGGTATTGGCTCGCCCATTGTCTCCAAATTTATCCCTGATCTGGTGGCGGGTGCTACCCCTGGCCCATATCTGGCTACCAATTCGGTGGTCAAGATTGGCGCAGACATCAACGCTGGAGCGAGCAAAGTCATCAGCCTGACGACTTATGGCAATCCAGTTACGGTGAACTACACGTCGTCGGTAAGCGGCAATATTTCCCTGACGGTTTCCCCGGCTACTGGGACGGTGGCGGCAGGAACTTCGACTAATGTAACTTTGTCCGTACCCCCGACTGCTGCGGCAGGAACTTACACCGCCACAGTCACCTTTAATGCTACGGCGGGTGGCCTGACTTTACCAGCTACCACTACCACGGTTTATGTGACAGTGGGGACTTTGAAGGTCAATACCAATGACCTGTCTATCCAACAATCCGATACCTCCAACGCCATGATTACCCGTACTCTAAAATTGAGTACCACCAACCCCACCCCCCAACAGTACGAGTTACTATTACAAGATGGGACAGGGGCAGTGACCATCAATGGGTTAGTCTATAACGCCACTTACACCGATACTACGCCTATCTTTACGGTTTCGGCAGGCAATCCGGTGACGGTAACGGTGGGGGTTGATCCAACTGCTCCAGCTGCACGTATCACTCCCGGACGTTACTTCGCGCAACTCTACTTCCTTAAAGGTACGGATTTCCTCAATATACCAATTTCGGCAGACGAGCAACTGGTCAATCTAACCTACGATGTCACTGGACAGGTGCTAACTACCACACCCCTAACCGTCTTTTTCGCTTCTACTGGTGGAGGGGCAGGCATTGTGCCAACCCAAACTGTCAGTGTTAGCGAAAAGGGTTATTTGACAGCCGATGCTTCCGTACCAATTTCAGTTACCTTTGACCCGCTCGGTTTGTCCGGTGTAAGCACCACTGCTGACTGGTTACGGGTTTCGCCAGCAACGGCTACCGTACCTGCGGGTGGCAGCGTCCCCATCTACATAGGTGCTGACCAGACAGGGCTTGCGCCCGGCGTGTATCAAGGCCAGGTCGTGGTGCAGAGCCGCAACTCTACCACCAGCACAGTTGTGGGTGTGACGCTGCGGGTCAATCCTCAGCCGCGTTTGAACGTGAACGTAAATAATCTGGTATTCAACGTGCCGATTGGTTCGTCGGCTATAGTTTCCCAGACCTTTACTATCGTGCCGCAAGACGCGCCTCAGCCAGGTGGGGTTATTCCCTATAGCCTCGACAAAACGGAAGTGAATTGGCTGCTGGTCAATCCTACCTCTGGCACGGTCACGCAAACCGCCACAAACAGTACGACGGCTACCATCACCGTTTCGATTGACCCAACCAAGTTCTACACTGATACTGCGCCAGTCAAAATAGGGGATGCTTTCAATGCTCGTGTGCGCGTCTTTGATGCGGCTAACCCGGATGGCGATCCTAACTCGTTCCAGGGTATTCGTATCCCGATACTGGTTAATATCACGGCGGGCAACACCTATCCTCTGCCTTTTGTGTCCAATGGCGCAATCAATACCGTTACCTTCGTGACGGCCCAGAACTTGAGCAGCAGCAGTTCGGCTACGGCGACTGTTCAATACTACAACCCTACAGGTGGGACGATTACTACCACCACCGTGACCATACCACCCAACGGTCAAGCAGTCCTACAGACCTCGGCTGCTATCACCAGTGGCAACTATGGTAGCGCGAACATCAGCAGTACCCAGCCCCTTAACGTGCTGGTGACGGAAGCGGCGACGGGCGGTACTAGCGTTACCAGCAGTGCCTACAACGTTTCGCCCAACACGGGTGCGGTTCTCTACAACCCGATTGCCCTCAACGGTAACTTTAACGGCTTTACTACCAATACCTTTGTGTATAACGCCGGAAACGTTACCAGTACCGGGACAATCACCTATTACGACCAAAACGGCACCCAGGTTAGCTCTTCCGACACCTTTACCGTTACGCCCCACACCGGACAGGCGTTTAATCAAGCTGGACGCACCGGATTAGCCAACAACCTCAGCTATTGGTCTGTTATTAGTGGTACTGCTGGCAGCCAGCTAGTCGCCCAGGTAACGGAAACTGGTCCTAACAATTTCCTGGCAATCTTCGAGGCCACCCCGAATTTGAGCCAGACATTGTTCCAGCCAACCGCTTATAGCCAGGCTTTTGGTAGCTTCAACACGGGTACGGCCATTGCTAACCCGAACGCCAGCCCCGCTAATGTCACCATCAAATACTACGATGCCGCGACGGGCAACATTAGCGCAACCCAGGTGATTACTATCCCGGCTAACGGTGTAGGTAACGCTTACACTCCTAATTCAGGTGTGCCTGCCAGCTTTACAGGTAGTGCCATCATTAGCAGCAGCCAAAAGATAGTAGCTACCATCAACGAGCAGGGCTTGCCCGGTTCAGGTACGTATGTGGCTTTGTCCAATGCCAACCGTCGGGTAGGGTTGCCCGCCGTTGCCAATGGTTTTGCCAACTTCACCACCGGAACAACCTTGCTCAACGTGACCAACGTGGTTATCCAGGTGACGTTGCAATACTACAACGCGGCTGGCAACCCGGTCAACCCAGCCCTGGTTTATATGGTGCAACCGGGGGCAAGTGTACTGGCTTATCAAGGCGGTAACGGACAGGCAGCTTTGCCAGCAGGCTTCTTCGGTACGGCAGTCTTGACCAGCAACATAGATAATAGCCTCGTAGCCACTACTAACGCGGCGGCACCGGGCTTGTTCTACACTTACACCGAACCAGCCCAATAGTCGCACTATCTATACGCAATGAGCCATAAGCCGAACCAGCTTAGAAGCTCACTGCATACAAAACAAAAGCAGCCTTTAGACAAAAATCTAAGAGCTGCTTTTTTAGTTTTATAATAACTTAGTCCCACCACCATTAATACCTTATTTGAAAGGTATTGTTCTTAAAACTCCCGGTGTTCAAAGCAAAATAGTCCCACGCCGTAAATTCCTATGGTCAAAACCAAAAACCACATGATATTTGGTAGATTTGAAGCAAGTGTACGAGTCGAAGAATTATAAAGGATGTCTGCTATTACGTGATTAAATAAAACCGCACCCCCTAACAATATAATTACCGTCAAGAAAAGACTGTACATAGTGCTACGGGCGAAAATTGAAGCCACGCTAGTTAGAGCCGTGATAGTCGTACCGACCAGCAACACTAATAAAGCCGAGCCAAGCGCATCAACAGGTCTAACCGATTCTAGTAAGAAAACTGGGTTTGGATTACCTTCTACATAAACATATTTGGGGTAAAATCGGTTTATCAACAAAACAATTCCGCTAGTCGAAATATAAGCCACTACCAAAGCGGTAATATTCAGTAGGATTTTAGCACTGTATATGCGCGAACGAGGAATGGCGCGGGTCAGCAAAAAGCTCAACGTGCCTTTGTCGGTTTCGTCCGCCACCGTATCCACTCCGCATACTACAGCTATAGGAATAATACTAAGCAAGCTAAAGTTCAACCAACCTCGAAATAAAGGATAGACGGGGTAGGGCTGGATGGGTTTGGGGGGCAGATTTGCAGGGAGCGGAGTTGCATAACGAAAAGGGAGCCAGAAATATATAACTGCTAAAGCCGCCAATCCATACAGCACCAGCAGCATAAAAAATTTTAGTCGCACCATCTTCCATTCCTTGTACAACATCGGCTTGGTCTCCTTAAAACTCCCTGCGCTCAAAGCAATACAAACCCACCGGGTAAACAATCAAAGCCAACCCAGCCACGCCCGCCGAACCGAATAGCATTATATCCACTGTAGAAAGACGGTGTCCTTCTATAAAAAAGCTGTTGCTAAAGAAGCCGACGACAAAGATATAAATTGCTACTGTAGCTATCAAAATAGCAAGGCTGAAAGTCAGGGTTTGAATAACATTGTGGGCAAAGATCGAAATCAGAACGGTTAGGCAAACAACGGTAATTCCAGCCAGCATCACCAGCAAACTTACAGGCAACAATTCTAGCGCGGCTGGGGCTGGGCCGGTCTGATCAATTACAAACACCACCGGAGTTATCAAAGCGTAAGCTATCAAAAGGCCCGCTACATTGAGCCAGATTTTAGTATTATAAATTTGAGCGCGAGTAACTGGTTTGGACAGCAAGAAACCGAGAGTGCCTTTGTCTTTTTCTTCGGCCACTGCGCCCATTCCACCAAATACCGCTCCAATCGCTGTAATAGCCGCGCTAATATATAGCCAATCCAGAAAAATCGGTATCCCGCCTGGATAACGCGACTGCCAGCCTGGATTATAGTGATTGTTAAAAGTAGCTGCTTCGGAAGTACGCCAATAACCTCCAAAATTATAGCCAGACCACACGAACGTTAGCAAAAAAGCAAACACTGTGTATGCTCCTAAATACAACCAAAATTTGTACCGCACACTTCGCCATTCTTTATAAAGCATTGGTTACGTCTCCTTAAAATTCTTTACGCTCAAAGCAATACAATCCAGCTTGATAAAATATCAAAGCCAAAGTTCCGACTATGCCTGAAACTACTGCTAATACCACTTCTTGCCCGAAACGCCACCATTCGATATGCCAGAAGTTGATTTGGACAAAAGTACAAATCGTAAAAGTAAAGCTTAGAATTACGCTGCTTAAAGTTATAGATTGAATAACGTTGTTAGCAAAAATCGAAATTAAGCCGCTCAAACATACCACTGCCATCCCCACCAGCATTATTAGTAAGGTGAACAGTAAAAATTCTAAATCAATCGGGTGCGGGCTGGTGCAATCAACCAAAAATACCGGGATAGTTACAATAGTATAAGCTATTAACAAAGCAGAAATATTGAGCAGGATTTTGCTATTGTAGATGTGGAAGCGGCTAACAGGCCGGGTCAGCACAAAACTAAGCGTACCCTTGTCTTTTTCTTCCGCCACCAAATCTATTCCACCCACTACAGCGGCGACAACAGTAATAATTGCGCTCATCTGTAACCACTCATAAAACGTCGGGGTAAAAACAGGAGTTGACTTAGAACCCATTAAAATTGCATACCTGGCTAATTCCAGTGGATTGCGCCAGCCATTTAGAAACGCATAATGTGACCATACAAAAGTTAGTAAGAAAGCAAAAATCGCGTAAATTGCCAACCACACCCAAAATTTAACCTGTACAGTTTTCCATTCTTTGTAAAACATAAGAGTTTACTACCTTTCGGGTTCGGGTGGGCGGCTTTCCTGCCCAAAATATTCGGTCTGGCCTTGCAAATACGCGATAAAAATAGCTTCCAAATTCATATCCACTACCTCGACGCTCCGCGCCCCTAAACTTCGCACCTGCTCCGCCACCTGTCCGGCATCACCGCTTATCAACAACCGGAAACGCCGCCCTTCCTGCAAAACCTTACGCACTCCGGCGATATTTTCCAAATCCTGTGTCCAAACCGGACGGTCAAAGCTGACCTTGATAGCTTTTTCCCGCGACTTAATATTATCCAGTTCATCTTCGATTACCAGCCGCCCTTCGTTGATAATCGCCACGTGGTCGGCAATCTGCTCGACTTCGCTCAAATTGTGCGATGAGAAAAAGATGGTACGGCCCGCCGCGCTCACCTCGCGTACAATCTGATTAATAAATTCGTAGCGTTTGAGCGGGTCAAGACCTGATGTCGGCTCGTCCAAAACCAACAAATCTGGTTCACTGCCCAAAGCCACCACCAAAGCCAGTTGCCCTTTCATGCCTTTGGAAAGCTTGCGGATTTTCTCACGGGGCGGCAAGTTAAACAAATCCAGGTAACGCTGCACCGAGTCCGGGTTCCAACGACTGCTCAAACGGCGGGCCGTCTCCAACATCTCAAATACTCGTAGCTGTCCATACAAATTGTTGGTTTCAGCCACATAAGCCAGTCGTTTGCGGCTCTCCAACCCCTGCATAGCCACATCGAAACCCAAAATGGTAGCTCGGCCCAGCTGTATCCGACGCATCCCCAACAGTGTTTTAATGGTGGTAGTTTTGCCCGCGCCGTTCGGCCCCAAGAAGCCATAAACCGAACCCAACGGTACGCGCAACGAAAGATTATCCACCGCCACCCGTGAGCCATACCTACAAGTCAAGCCGTCGAGTGCAATAGCATAGCGGTTGGTAGCGGCCCCATCGTCAAGCGCGGTGAGGTTTGTAGCTTGCGAGTTCCAATTTCGGGTTTCTATCATATTGTTTGCTCCTTCGCACTGTATAACTTGTGGGCATTTTGCGAGTTCAAGCTTAATGGCCCACGTTCGCTGTCCGGTTGGGCCAAAAGCGGGTGGGCGGCATACCACGCGGTTAGTTCGCCAGCAAATCGCCCTTCCAGTTCAGCTTGTGCCAGTCCCAAGTTATAACCTTCGCGCACCACATTACGCAGTTGCATTTGATAGCGTTCCAGTTCTAATTCGCGCACACCGACTTCCGCTCCCCTAGCGATAAAAGTGCCGCCGCGCACGCCGGGCCTGGTATAAACCAAACCAGCCCCTTCCAAAATTTGGTACGCTTTCGCAATGGTATTGGGATTGATGGAGTGTTCTTCGGCCAATTCGCGCACCGTCGGCAACTTTTCGTCGGTTTTAAGCATACCCGTCGCTACCGCCCGCCGCACCTGCTCAACAATCTGCTTAAAAATCGGCACTCCATTCTTGGGGTCAACATCAAACCATAAAGCCATAATCTATCTTCGTTTGTCTTAATTGTACTATTTGTCTTAATTGTACTATTTGTACTAGCTTAGTGTAGCTCAAAATTGGTGAGTTGTCAAGAGATGAATGTATTTGGGGAGGGCCATTGCAAGGTCGGGTAATTGTGGGACATTGCTCCGTCAATGGACTGTTCCGAACCATCGGCTGACAGAGCCGCTGCGCGTCCTACGAAACAACCTTCGGGCCAAACTTGCACTTGCCCTGACATTTATGGAGGATTTATGCGCTATATTTGAGGGTGTCACGGCCCGCAGGGTTACGAACGGAGGCTCTACGGTTCTTTTGTCATTCCGAATGGAGGCATCAACTGGTTGCTGTGGAGTGAAGAATCTGCGGCTGTGTCCTTTGATAACGAAAGCCTTAGAAGCAGACCCTTCACTTCATTCACGGTGACAAGAGCTTGATGAATATTTACAAATTTACTCCACGTTCTCTGCGTCCTCGGCGGTGAAAGCTTCACTAACTTCGGCGGCTACCAAAAACCAAAACGATGGTGTCGCCATCAACTACTGTGTCCGGCCCAAGCAGTTGGTTGACAAAGGTACTATTTTTGACGTTGAGGAAGAAATAGGTCAGGCTTTGTTTCTGGTCGGTGGTAGAAGTAAAAACGCGCCAGTCCAGGTTCGCACTGCTGGGTTCGGTGCTGGCCTCGGCATTATTTTGGGCGGTCAGCTTGAAATTCTGGTCTTTGAGCCGATCAGCATACCATTGGGGCAAGTCCGCCCCCTTGACCCTATACACATTCAAAAGTACCAGCCCGTTATTATTCAAACTCTGGTTGACGCTGCCCGAAGCGGTCTGCAACAACCGCAGCAAAAAGGCGCGGGCCGTACTGTTGTCCAGGTTTAGATTATCAGACCCTGGATAGATGGGCAGATTGTTCACCACAGTAGCCGGAAGGTTAGACTGGTCGGAAGCAGTTTGGGCTGCGCTGGCTGCGGCTGCTGTAGTGGCCGCTGCCGCCGTCGTAGCTGCTGCTGTGGTTGCTGCTGCTGCCGAGGTTGCCGCTCCACTCGCATTACCGCCACTCGCCGCTACTGAAGTAGTAGTCGCCGCTGCTGCGGTAGTCGCCGCCGCCGCCGCGCTGGTCATAGCCGCCATGGTCGCCGCCGCGCTGGTCGTGTTGGGAGCGGCGGCCTCTGCTACCGTAGTACTAGCAAACGCACTGGTAGTCATCGCCGCTGCCGCCATAGTTGTGGCCGCGCTGGTTGTAGCTGCCGCCGCACTGGTCAGGCCACTTTTATCCGCCGCAGGCGCAGGGTAGTTAGCTAGATGCTGTACTGCCGTATTATTGGAGTTATTTAGCAGCAACACGGCCAGCCCGCCCACCAGCAATATCACAATAGCCGCCGCCAACGCGCCGCCCCAACCGGAAACCAAAAAGTTGCGAGGACGGGCGATGCGGGCCTGGGCAAAACTCCGCACATTATCAATAGGTTTGGGTGGGTTAGTTGCCAGGGCTGTCTGCTCCAATTTCCCCAGGTGCGTGATAGGCATAGCCGCATCCGAGCCAGGGCTGGCGGTATCCCGGATTTGGGCCATAATTGCACTACGGCGTGACCGGAAGTTGACGCTGGCAAGCGCGTCCCCTACCTCTTGATTCACCTGGCGGCGTAGTTCGGCCTCGCCAGGGTCATTAACTCCGCCCGGCCCCAAATTATTAAAATCGTCAGTTGCACCACTCACCAAATTTGTCCTAATTTAACCTGACTCTTTTGCAGCAGTCAGTCGAGAGAGATTGTTAGTTTGGGTATAAGTTACGGAACGCCTTGCGCCCCCGGAACAGTTTTTGGCGTACCGCCGCCACGCTACATTCCAACACCGTCGCAATTTCCTCGTCGCCGTAACCCTGCACGTCCATCACGATAGCGGCGGCCTGATCTTGTGGCAACTTTTGGAGGGTTTGTAAAATCGCGTCACGGCGGGCCAATGTTTCGCCCGCGTCCTCGCTGGGGTCGGGCAAGTCAAACAAAGGCTCGTTGCCCGCTTCACCATCGCGCCCGAAAGTTGGCAACGCAAAAGCCTGTAGGGGCTGCTTGCGCCGTTTCTCGCTTCGCACTTTGTTGAGCGCAATCTTGTAGAGCCAGGACGAAAGCTTCAAATCCGGCGGAGTGTTGGACAACGCCCGATATGCCGAAACCAACGCTTCCTGACACAAATCTTCGGCCATCTCGCGGTCATGGGTCAAGCCATAAATAAAACGTACCAGCTTTGGCTCATACCGTTCCACCAGCCGCTCGAAAGCCTCAATTTCGCCCGCCTTCACTCGTGCGACTAAGCTTGTATCCAGGTCGTTTTCGTTGAGGATATATCCTTACCTTTCGCTACATCCTCTATCAGTTACAACGCGTGGCTTACACCAAAAATTACACATCCCGAATATCCCGTTTGGCCCGCTCAATCTGGCGGGTGGCATCGCGCTCGGCCAGGGCATCGCGTTTGTCATAGTCCTTTTTGCCGCGAGCAATCCCGATTTCCACTTTTGCTTTGCCGCGTTTGAGATACATTCGGAGCGGCACGATAGTTAGACCTTTTTGCTGCGTCTTTTGGGCCAGCTTCAAAATCTCGCTTTTGTGCAACAAAATCTTGCGGGATTGCGTGGGATTATGGTTGAAAAAAGCCCCGGCGTGACCGTAAGGCGAAATATGGGTATTCCAGAGCCACGCTTGCCCCCGCTCAATCTTGACAAACGAGTCGCGCAGATTGACCCGCCCCTCTCGAATAGACTTGATTTCCGTGCCGCTCAAAACCAGGCCCGCCTCGTACTTCTCATCAATAAAATAGTCGTGATACGCCTTGCGGTTGCTGGCGACTTCTTTTATTTTGTTGTTATCACTGCTACCCGGTTTGGCTTCCCTGGTCGCGCCGCCCCTGGCCGCATTCCCCGCACTAGTGACATAAGTTGCGCCTGGCATACTGTATACCCGCCTTTTCTGACCTACAAGCTGAATATACCCGCCCTAAAATCGGGTGGGTACTTTGCCCTATTATAACAGAAATAACTTGCTGAGAATCAAAACAGCGTGGGGAGAGACATAAAATTTTGCAGAGAAACCCGCCAACGGTTACACCCGGCACGGATGTAACCGTTGACATTCTGTAATTACACTCCGAACTTGTAGCCCAACCCACGCACATTAATAATATAATCGGGGTTGTTGGGGTCGTGTTCAATCTTGTGGCGCAAATGCTTGATATGCACCCGTATCATCGAGCGTGAGTCATACTCGCTCAAATCGTAGTTATGCACCTGCTTCACCAAATATTTACAGCTAAGGACGCGCCCGGCGTTGTTCATCAACGTCAGCAGCAGATTAAATTCAGTTGGTGTCAAATTTAGCAAATCGCCGCCGCGCCGTACTTCGTGCTTTCTGACATCTACTATTACATCGCTAACCTGGACAATTTCTTCATCTTTGGCTGCCGCGACAGCTTTGGTCGGCGTATTGACCAGATTGGGGTCAACCCCGCTGGCAACCGCCCCCACATCGAAGACAGCGCGGGCAAACTGACGAGCCTGGCCCGCCAATCGCTTTTGTTCGAGGCTACTCTGGCGATTTTCAAGTCCACGTCGCAAGCTGTTACGTAAATCCTGGATACTACACGGCTTGAGCAAATAGTCGAATGCCCCAAAACGCATCGCCTCGACTGCGGTTTCCAGCGAACCGTGCCCGGTCAGCATTATCACCACCGTATCAGGCGAGTTTTTTTTGGCTTCGCGCATCACTTCCAGGCCATCAATGTCGCGCAGCTTCAAATCCACCAAAATCAGGTCAAAGTTCTCTTTTTCCAAAACCGTCACGGCTTCTTTACCGCTACCTTTGGTGGTGATGGCGTAACCTTCATCTTCCAGAGCTTCGCTCAGATACAGCAAGATATTTTGTTCGTCATCAACTA
Organism: Chloroflexia bacterium; assembly: GCA_038207455.1. Lineage (GTDB taxonomy): Bacteria > Chloroflexota > Chloroflexia > Chloroheliales > Chloroheliaceae > JBBQZT01. The sequence continues at coordinate 13,882 of JBBQZT010000053.1, read as the reverse complement.
TCAATACTTTCGGGTTTTCCAACGGCGTTTCCCCATTTCCAACGGGCGGTTTCTAGTCTGGCTGCAACGGCCCATTACTTTTTTATCATAAGCAATTTTATTATATCCGTCCGGCTCAACTTATAATATACATATATAATAGCACAATATGGGCCAGCTTAATCACATTCTCACACAACTTTATTCTTATTCTAACACAGCCTGCAAGTGGTCGAAGCTACGTAAGTGTGTAGAGTTGGGGTAAATCTGAACAATTACCAAGCTATACAACAGTGCCAAGACAGCACATATCGAACAGCTAAACAGCCAACAGCAGATAGCTTAAAACCAATTTTATAGCCAGTGGCAGCAACCACACCCAGGGGGTACCCACGTAATGTCCCACAAGCTCTGCTGTTAGCTGTATGAAGTGTATTGGTTTTTGCTGTCTAGCTGTTCGCTGTCGGCTATCTTGTGGCAAAATCTGACCGAACGTGCTAAAATCAAGCCTACAAATCATAAAAGGGGAGCGCGAACGGTGAGCATAACTGACAATTTGACCGAACTTGATACTCTTAGCAGCTATTCCATCTTGAATCAGCTTAATCCTGTCCAGCGTGAGGCTGCCGCCAACGTCAGGGGGCCGGTCTTGATTATCGCTGGGCCTGGCAGTGGTAAAACTCGCGTGCTGACTTATCGCATCGCTTATATGCTGTCGGAAACTTCGCCTCACATTGACCCGCATAACATTTTGGCCGTTACCTTTACCAATAAAGCCGCCAAAGAAATGCGCGAACGCCTGGATAAATTGCTCGTCCAAACTTTCGGCGAAGGCAAAATGGCTCAGTATCTAACCGTTGGTACTTTCCACTCGTTTTGTGTGCGTCTGCTGCGGGTCGAAGCCACTACTATTGGGCTTGACCGCAACTTCACCATTTATGACCACGACGAGCAAATCAGCATTATCAAAGAATCATTCAAAGCTTTGGGCATCAATGACAAGCAATATAGTCCCAACGCAGCCTTGAGCTTGATAAGCAACGCCAAAAGCAAACTTATCAGCCCCAAAGGTTTTCAAGAAGCGGCCAAAAGCTATTTTGAGGAAGTGACGGCCCGTGTTTATGCCAAATACGAAGAGTTTTTACAAACCAACCACTCGCTAGACTTCGACGATTTGATTAACAAAGCCGTGCAGATGTTTGAGCAACGCCCCGACATTCTGGAACGCTATCAGGAACGCTACCGCTATATAATGGTAGATGAGTATCAGGATACCAATCACGCCCAGTACCGACTGATAAAACTGCTGGCCCAAAAATACCAGAATTTGTGCGTGGTTGGCGACGATGACCAAAGTATTTATGCCTTTCGCAGTGCCGACATCACCAATATTTTGAATTTCGAGGCCGATTATCCCCAGGCCAAAGTGGTTTATCTGGAGCAAAATTACCGTAGCACTCAGACTATTCTGGACGCGGCGATGGCGGTTATTCGGGGCAATAACCAGCGCAAAGACAAAAAGCTGTGGACGGAAAACGGCGAAGGTCTGCAAGTCCAACTTTTTGAAGCTTATAACGAGATGGAGGAAGCGGATTATATTGTCAGCGAAATCGAACGCTTGATGAACCGCACTCCAGCTTACAAAGCGGGCGAGGTGGCAGTGCTTTATCGCACCAATGCCCAAAGCCGCGCCCTGGAAGAAATGTTTATCCGCCGCCGTTTACCCTATCAGATTGTGGGTGGTATCCGCTTTTACGAACGCAAGGAAATCAAGGACGCGCTTTCGTACTTTCGGCTGATTCAAAATCCCTATGACAGCATCAGTTTTATGCGCTTGATGAAAAATACACCAAGCGGCAGAGGGGTCGGTCAGAAAACTCTGGACGACGTGAGCGGTTGGGCGGCTGGCATGAATTTGCCCACCTATGTCGCGCTGCAACTGCTCCAAAGCCAGGAAGCCGAATATTTGGCCCGCCAGAACGCTGCCAAAACTAACCGTCAGGCCAACCCGGACGAACTGCCTCTGGACGATATACTGCTGCCGCCTCTCAACCTTACGCCCAAAGCCAAAACCGCCCTGCTCGACTTCGTAAATTTGCTGGAAGCCTTTATCGAAGGCCGCAACCAGATTAAGTTACTAGAATATTTCGATTTTGTGCTAAAAAAGTCTGGCTACGAAGAAATGGTCAACGATAACGGTAGCGAGGAAGGGCGTGACCGTTGGAACAACGTCCAGGAGTTGCGTACCGTCGTCACGGATTACACCCATCTGCCTACCAGCGAAGGTTTGTCGGCCTTTCTGGAAGACATCGCCCTGATTGCCGACCTGGACAAGTTTGAGACCGAAACCGATAAAGTCACCTTGATTACCATGCACGCGGCGAAGGGTCTGGAATTTCCGATTGTGTTTATCGCGGGCCTGGAAGAAGGGATTTTGCCGCATTCGCGTTCTTTGGAAGATGAAATCCAGATGGAGGAGGAACGCCGCCTGCTTTATGTAGGTATCACGCGGGCCAAACAAAAACTCTATCTGGTCTATGCCTTCCGGCGTTCGCTTTATGGCAACAGCATTCCGGGTCGTCCGTCGCGTTTTCTGTTCGACATTCCGCGCGAGTTAATCAAGGGGCGCGAACAAAGCAAAGGCTCGGCAGGGGTCAGCCCGCATTCGGATTTGTTTGGCGGTACACGGGGCAGTTGGTCGGCACAGGGCAACAGCGGCGCAACCAAATGGGTCTCGCCCGGCTCAACCCCGCTCAAGTCTGCATCGGGTAATGGCAACAAGCCAAAGGCAGGTATCCCGGCCCGACCCATCAAACCAGTTACTCCGGTGGGTCAGGAGGCAGGCGCACCCAAGTATCGTGCGGGAGAAAAAATCACCCATCCCAAGTTCGGCAAAGGCATTATCGTCACCAGTCGGGCCATCAAAGATGACGAAGAAGTAACTGTTGCGTTTGAGGGGCAGGGTGTCAAAAAGTTGATGGCAAGTTTCGCCAATCTCACGAAAATATAGTTGTCAGTCAAAACCAAAACCATAGCCACAGATTCCTCATTCCGCAAAGCCTTCATTCGGAATGACAGCTAAGTAGTTACCAATGTTTTCTGATTACTGATTACTTAAAGGAGCATTTCATGGAACACTCACGCCCGCAACCGCCAGCAAGCAGTAGCATCCAGCCGCAAGTTTTTACCCAACGCGAGAAAACCGAACGCCGTCGGGTAGTGTTGTACGGAGTGCTGGTTTTTGTCGGCATCCTGGTAATCGGCTTTTTAGCCGGGGTGATTGACAATGCCATCTATCCGCAGGATAAAAATGCTTTCCTGGAAAACTCCAAAGACATTTTGGTAGTAATCGGCAGCAGTGCGCCCTGGGCCGCTTTGTTCTTTTTGTTATGCGCGGGCTGGATTTATCTAGCTAATCGCCTGTTTGTGAGTTGGAACAAAGCTCTGTCCACCGGAGAGGACGACGAGGCTTACGGCAAGGGTTTGATTTACGAAATCGTGCGTGACAACAACGCCGCCGCCGTGTTGGTACTAATGTTGCCGCTGGTAATTGTAGCTCTGGTGTTGATTTATATCGCCATTATCAACCACGCTTGATTTTTACAAAGGGAAGGTAACTCTTCAGGCCATTTGTAAGAGGCTACTCCGTCAGCCGATGTATCCAGGCATTTCAAAACCAAAAACCATAGGCTGACGGAGCAGCCTCTTACAAAATACCTCACGGTGAATAGTTAAGGGGAAAAAATTTATGTCACAAGAAGACCCTAGTAGCCGTGAATACACGGTGATGCTCAACATCGAACGGCTGGAAAGCCTCCGTGAAGAGATGGACGAGGCCGGGTTCAGCACCTTCGATCAGGTTGAAGCCGCATTATCGCTAACACAGGGGGAGGCCGCTGCCGATGGTGCAAACGACCTGGTTTCTAGTCGCGCCTTGCTCCAGGAAATTCTGGATGAACTGCTCGAACTGGGTCTGACTAGCTACGCCGAGGTCAACGACCAGATCGGCACCTTGCACCGTCAATTGGACGAATTGGAAGGTTTTGAAGGTGTATAAACCCATCCTTGCTACGTTAGGTTATATTTTGTCGCCAGACAAACATCAGGTTTTGATGATTAACCGCAATAAGCGGCCCGACGATATACACTTTGGCAAATATAACGGACTGGGCGGGAAACTTGAGCCGAACGAAAGCGTAGTCGAAGGGATGCGGCGCGAGATTTTGGAGGAAGCAGGGCTAACCGTTGACCGCGCCGTTTTGCGTGGTACAATTTCGTGGCCCGGCTTTGGTAAGCAGGGCGAGGACTGGTTCGGCTTTATCTTTCGTATCGAGACGTGGTACGGCGATTTGTACGCTGAAAACCACGAAGGTACGCTGGAATGGGTAGCACTTGAGGCCGTTCCCCAATTACCGCTTTGGCCGAGCGACCATTTGTTTTTGCCAATGGTTTTCGACGACGATAGCCGACTTTTTCATGGTGTCATGCCATATTACGGCGGCAAAATGGTAAGCTGGAATTACGAGCGGGTTTAAAAGATTTCCCATCTAGCACTTTCGCTTGCCGATGCTGTCACCCTCAAATTATAGCGTGATTCTAACGCGACCTGTACTAAAGAACAATTGACCCGCCCCAACCATAAGCGTAGAATGTAAGCTGCCCAAACATATTCAAAACTTATGGCAAAAAGTGGCTCTGGCGGTCTGCATCTGCCCTTTTTAACAAAAAGTTAGATATAAAATACCTGACATTTATTTATACGAATATACAAAAGAAAGAGTTGCGATATATGCATCCTATGAGTGGGGGAAACGGACACGGCGACATGATGATGGGGCCGCCCACCGCGCCTAAGTCCGGTGGCTCAAAAAATGGCAAGAATAACAAAGAGGGCAAATCGAACGACGACGACGGTTTCAGCCTAAAGATGGTTTTTTCAGCCTTCACCAGTTTGCCCCGCGTGCTTGACCTGGTGTGGACAACAAACGCCCGCCTGACCCTGGCGATGGGTTTGATTAGCCTTTTGCGAGGCTTTAGTCCGGCTATCAGTGCCTTCATTACCAAATTGGTGGTGGATAGCGTGGTGGCCGCTATTCAGCACAGAGGAGAGACCAGTACGGTTTTCTGGCTGGTAGGCTTGCAATTATTGATAAACGTGGTGACGGGTTTGCTCCAGACTCTTTCCAACATTGTGCAACAACTTTTGCAAGAGCTAGTCTCGAACCGGGTGCAGCTGATGTTGATGGAGAAGGCTAACACCCTTGATTTATCATTCTTTGAGAACTCAGAGTTTTATGACAAGCTGCGGCAGGCTCAGGACGGGGCTAATTTTCGGCCCGTCACGATGATTTCTCAAACCTTCGACCTGGGCCGTACTATTATCACCTTTTTGTCAATGATTTTCTTGCTGCTACAACTGGCCTGGTGGCTGGCTATTATAGCCTTGCTCATTCCAATTCCCGCATTCATAGCCGACTCACGCTATGGTTGGATTGGCTACCAGCGCACCCGCCGCCAATCGCCCGAACGTCGCCAGATGACCTACTTCAACGACATTATGACGCGGGACACCTATAATAAAGAGATTAAGCTGTTCAACCTGGGCGACTTTTTTATCGAACGCTATCGTTTTCTGGCTACCAAGTTTTATAACGCCAATAAAAGCGTGCTGGTGCGACGTTATCTGACTGGCTTCAGTTTTCAGGCTTTGAGTTTGCTTGCCAATGCCGGTATCTATTTGTACGTGGCGGTTCAGGCGGTCAACAGCCAAATCACCATTGGGGACTTGACCCTGTACACACAAGCCGCGATGCAGGTAGGCAGTAGTTTCCAGGGTATTTTGAGCGGTATCAGCAGCACTTATGAAAACAACTTGTTTGTCAGCAACCTTTTCGACTTCCTGGAATTTAAGCCTAAAATATTCTCGCCGGAATTCCCCACTCCCATAGACCCTATCGTGGTCAACGGTGAGGGCAAAGTGACGCGCAAACCGGGCCTCAGTATGGAGTTCCGCAACGTTAGCTTCAAATATCCGGGCAAAGACGAGTACGCACTGAAAAACATTAGCTTCCGGGTGGCCGACGGCGAAGCAGTGGCTTTGGTTGGTCGCAACGGTGCCGGTAAAACTACCTTAGTTAAGCTTTTGACTCGCCTTTATGACCCAGACGAGGGCGAAATTTGGGTGGGTGGACGCAACATCAAGGATTACGATTTGCAAGAGCTACGAGCGCAGGTGGGCGTAATCTTTCAGGATTTTGTGACCTATTTTATGAGTGCGCGAGAAAACATCGGCGTGGGTCAAATCAACCATATCGAAAACCGCGAATTGATCGAGGCGGCGGCTCACAAAAGTGGGGCCAACAGTGTAATCGAAAAGCTGCCCGAAGGCTACGACACCATGTTGGGCAAGTGGTTCAAAGAAGGGACACAACTCAGCGGTGGCGAGTGGCAAAAAGTGGCATTGGCACGGGCTTTTATGCGCGATGCGCGTGTGCTAATTCTGGACGAGCCAACCAGTGCGCTGGATGCCCAGGCCGAATACGAAGTTTTTTCTAACTTCCGCGAGTTGACCCAGGGCAAAACCGCCATTTTTATCTCGCACCGTTTCAGCACCGTGCGTCTAGCAGACCGCATCATCGTCATCGAAAACGGCCTCTTAATCGAAAATGGCAGTCATCAGGAGTTAATGCTGTTAGATGGACGCTACGCCGAGCTTTTCAACCTGCAAGCCGAGGCGTATAGGTAGCGAGGTGCAATGGGCCTGCACTAAGAAAGCATTATGTTTATTTTCGCTGATTTTTGTGCCGGGATTGGTGGTTTTCGGCTCGGTTTAGAAAAAGTGGGCTGGCGTTGCGTTTATTGTATATCTATGCTCTCACTACGTCGTTAGCAACTAAAAATCAAACAAAGCTTCTAGAGGAACATTCAAAGCTTTGGCAATTTGAGCCAGTGTTTGCAGCGTAGGGTTGCGACGGCCTCTTTCCAAAAGCCCGATGTAGTTTTTGGTAAGGTTAGCAAGTTCACCCAAATATTCCTGGGATAACTGTTGCTGCTTACGAATTTGTTGTATCTTTGTACCAATTTGTTTTGATAGCTCATTCATACTGTTGTAATTTAATTGTGCTTGGCTTAAAAAACAACATACTATCAGTCACCTTTTCTAGCGATAGCTCCTTATCTGGGCTACAGGTTACGTATAATCTTGATGCTAAAAATTCGTGAGTTTATTGATGAGCTATCTATATAAACGAGCCACGCCAATGCAGGGGCGAAGTGGTATAATGATGCAAAATTAGCAGCAGTATTTTCAAGAAGCAGGAAAATTTCAGGTGACACAAACTATAAGTAACCCTACCGAAAAGCCTCGTCTGGCCCGCTATGGCATCAAAGAGATGGACGAGGAACGCCGTTTACGCGCCAGCCTCAAAGCCTTTTACGAGCGGACGCTTAAAGCCGGACAGGGCGCATATTTCAAGCTGCGGCACGGCCAACTGATTCCCACCCCGATGGGCCGCTTCTGGCTGGCCGAACATATCAAACTTTTTGCGGGCTTTTTACAGCTGCGCCCAACCGACCACTTTCTGGACGTGGGTTGCGGTGAAGGCTTTTATACTATGACCCTGGCGCGACAGGCTAAAAATACTATTGGCGTAGATATGTCCTCAAGTATTTTGGGTGTGTTGCAATCGCTGGAAGCTTTTCCTACCAAGAAATTAACTCTGGTCAATAGCGACGTAGAACGTTTGCCGTTTGCAGACCGAAGTTTCGACAAAGTTTTGTGTTCACACGTGCTGGAACACGTCCTGGATGACCGGGCCGTTTTGAGCGAAATCCATCGTGTGCTAACTGACAAAGGACAGGCGGTGCTGGCAATCCCGCTCAAATATACCCCCCAACATCGCGCTCTCCAGATGGCAACCGATGTGGCGCGGGCCGTCCTCAAACCAGGCAAAAAAAAGAGCCGTCGCCTGCCCCCCGGTACGCTCAATTTGAGGCTGGTAGGCAAACAAGCTCATATCCGGCATCATTCGCTCCAAAGTTTTCGGTCTTTAGTTGAAAGCGAAGGTTTTAAGGTGGAAAAAACAGTAGGCGTTTGGTTTCACGACCCGCGCAACTGGTTTGTGCACCAGACCCAGAAACGCGCCCTCACTTACAAACTTGGTACACGCTTGAGCAAAATCTGGCCGCAAACTGGCGCGGGTCTGGTGATGTTGGTCAGCAAAGCTTAAACAAAAAGCGGCTGCATGGCTTCTTTGTCAACTAATGTCTGCATCTGCTGGTTGATGTCGCCCTGCTGCTCTTGGGCGCGATTGGCCGCCTCCAACAATTTAGGTAGCAGGTTGATGTCGCCCGTTGTGTTTAAGAAAACTCCAGGGCGGCTCAACACCCAGCCCACTGCCACGTCAATATCGGCCTGGTCTTCAAGCGGTTCATACCAGGTGCTGCGCGTGTGAGGGGTGTCTTCCCACAACTTACGGGCCAGCGACTTGATGGTTTGCACCGCCACGTTCCGCTCCTGGCAAATTGCCAACACATCTTCAAAGTCCTGCGAATATTTCGCGTCCTGCATAGTCACATAGTTATAGGGCAACAGAATCGAGTCAAAATCGAAGCGGCCCAAACTGCGCTTATGGGTAGCGGCGATACTGAGGCCGTGACCTGTCACTCCGATGAACCGCACCAATCCTTGCTGACGAGCCTCTATACAGGCTTCCAACGCCCCACCTGCATATAAAGCCGTTTGCCATTCGATAGGGTCAACCAGATTATGATGTTGAATCAAATCCAGGTGGTCGGTTTTGAGACGGTCAAGCGAACGCTTAATACTTTCTTTAGCCTTCTCGTAGCTACGTCCGTCAAGTTTAGAAGCCAGAAAGAAATCCTGACGGTGTTGAGCCATCCAATTGCCGATACGTATTTCGGAGTCACCGTAACTGGCTGCCGTATCAATATGATTGACCCCGTACTTGAGCAGCACTTCCAACGTGCGGTCAGCCTCGTCCTGGCTAACCCTACCCAGAGCCGCCGCTCCAAAAATTGTCCGCGTGCTGAGATGGCCGCTTCGCCCAAAAACCAACTTTTCTATCATCTTGGCTCCCTTCTTTATAACCAACCTTGCTGTAGGCGGCGCGTCCCCGCGCCCACGATGCTATTAGTTACACAAACGGTGCGAACGCGGGGGCGCACCGCCTATAATAAGCATCAAAGTTACTAGCGATACAACAGTTTACACTAAATTCCGTGAAAGGTGCAATGAGGAATGGCGATTAACTCGCACGGGCGGTGGATAAACTGGTTTGTCTATAGTGGTTTATGTATTATTTCGGCTTCCAGGAAGCTACGTAAAGCTAAAGCAGCCGGTGTAAGAGCGCGGTCTTCGCGTGAGGCCAACCCCATTGTCCGGGATAAAGGCGGGTCACAAAGGGTAAGCACGGCCAGTTGCTCGTTTCCGATCAGGGCTAATTTAGGTATCACCGCTACCCCTAAACCAGCCTCCGCTAGTTTCAAGATCATTTCTACTGCGCCGCCGTTAAGCACCAAGCGTGGCCCAAAACCAGCCGCGCGACAAGCAGCCAGGGTAGCGTCGCGTACATAACCTGGGGCGTACAACAGAAACGGTTCGGCGGTTAGCTCCAGAAAACTAACTGTCGAACGCGCGGCCAGCGGATGCTCCAAAGCTACTATCAACACCAGTGGCTCCTGGAAAAGCGGAATTATCCGCAGCTTTTGTTCGCTTGCGGGCATCGTCAGTACGGCCAGGTCTATCTCGCCTGCCTCCATCAACTCCAACAATTTCTCGCTATTCGCTTCATACATACAAAGTTCGAGGCCAGGGTAACGTTGGTGGAAAGCGGTCAAGATTTTGGGTAGCAAGCGTTCCCCTATCGTCGGTGGAGTGCCAAGCCTGACTTGACCACGCCGTAATTCGCCGCGTTCGCGCATTTCAGAGCGTAGTACCTCCACCTGGGCCAAAATGGTGCGCGTATGTGTTAGCAAAGCTTTGCCGCCTTCGGTCAGACGTACATTGCGGCCTACCTTTTCAAAAAGAGGGCCGCCACCCAACTCGATTTCCAGGTCGCGCAGTTGTTTAGTAATGGCGGGTTGGGCCACCGAAAGCTCGTGGGCCGCCCGTGAGACGTGTTGATAACGGGCCACGGTCTCAAAATAAATTAAATGTCGTAACTCCATTCCTTTTTGACCCCTATTCCAGACCATACTTCCAAGCAACTTTATTAGCCTATAGCTAATCTATACTATATAAATATAGGTTATTATAAAATATATATTGGACGTTAGCAATTTTATCTGTTAAACTGCTTTTTAGATAGATTGTGAAATGGTGAACAATCCAAGAAGTGGGTTCTGAGATGACAGGAGTAGTAACAATGATTAAAACCGAGGCGGCGGTATTGTATAGAATGGAACAATCGCGCCCCTATAATGGCTCACAGCCGCTAGTGGTTGAGGAGTTGCTGCTGGAAGCTCCTGGGCCGGGCGAGGTGTTGGTAGAAATCGCCAGTGCCGGACTTTGCCATTCCGATTTATCAGTGATTGACGGCAGCCGTCCGCGTGTGATGCCGATGGTGCTGGGCCACGAAGCCAGTGGCGTAGTGAGGGAGGTAGGGCCGCAGGTAACTGAGTTTAGTCAGGGCGACCATGTCGTTTTCTCTTTCGTACCCGCCTGCCATTATTGCCAGTTCTGCCAGGCTGGACGGCCCACCCTATGTGAGCGAGGAGCCAAAGCTAATACGGCGGGAACTTTGTTGAGCGGTAAGCGCAGATTTAAGAATATACAAGGGCAGGAACTTAATCATCATTTGGGGGTCTCGGCCTTTTCGCAGTATAATGTAGTAGCTCAAGAGTCGCTGGTAAAAATAGACCCCACTCTATCTCTGGCAAAGGCCGCCTTATTTGGCTGTGCAGTGGTGACGGGCGTGGGGGCGGTGGTAAATACCGCCCAAGTACCAGCCGGAAGCAGCGTGGCAGTATTTGGACTGGGCGGCATTGGCCTCAGTGCGGTGATGGGGGCGCGGGCCATCGGCGCAAACCCTATCATAGCAGTGGGCAGAACGGTTCATAAGCTGGAACTGGCACGTCAGGCGGGGGCTACTCACCTGATAGATACCACTGAGACTGACCCGGTGGCGGCAATCCGTGACCTGACTGGCGGAGGGGCAGAGTATGCCTTTGAAACCGTCGGGAATGAACAGGTGCTTGCTCAGGCGTATGGAGCTACTCGTCGGGGCGGGACTACCGTTACTGTCGGGCTGCCGCACCCCTCCAAACAGTTTGCTATTTCAGCCGTCAGCCTGGTAGCGGAAGAACGCACCGTTAAAGGCTCGTATATGGGTTCGGCTTTGCCAGCCCGCGACATCCCGCGTTTTATAGCCATGTATCAGGCTGGTTTGCTGCCCGTAGAGCTACTGCAAACTGCTACCATCGGCCTGAGTGAAATCAATCAAGCTTTTGACCGCCTGACCGGGGGCGAAGCGGTGCGACAGTTGGTTAGTTTTGTTTAGCCTGTTCATCTGTCACCCTGAACGGAGGCTCTGCGGAGTGAAGGGTCTGTTGCTATGGTTCGATTATTGTGCGGTGCGTGGGCGTTCTGCAACAGCTTCATAATTCCACCCTTCGCGAGAGCCTGCATTCTGCAACCCTGCGGGCCGTGACAATACTTGAGTGGCTAGTTTTGTTTAGCTAAGGAGTAGGAGATAGATATGGAATTTGGAATTTCGCCAGAGTTGAAGCTCTTACAGGAACGCACGCGGCGTTTTATAGATACAGTGGTCATTCCTTATGAAACTAAGCTTCCGCCGATTCAAGAGGTTGGCGCGTGGGACGCTATGCGCCACGAACTGCAAAGCCATGCGCGTGAAGCAGGTGTATTTCTGCCCCAGTTAGATCACGAATGGGGTGGGTTAGGGCTGGACTGGCGCAGTAACGCGGTGATTTTTGAGGAAGCTGGACGCAGTGTGTTAGGGCCGCAGGCTCTCAATTGCGCCGCTCCTGATGAAGGAAATATGCACCTGCTACACGAAATAGCCACTGCCTCCCAGCAAACACAGTATCTACGCCCTCTAGCCGCCGGAAAGGTACGCTCCTGCTTTGCTATGACCGAACCAGAGGGCGCGGGGGCAGACCCGGCTCTGTTAAAAACCCAGGCCCAGAAGCACGGCAATCGTTGGGTAATCAATGGGCAGAAATGGTTTATAAGCGGGGCGGAAGGGGCGGCTTTTGCGATTGTAATGGCGCGTACCGACGAGGTGAAGGGACGGCACGGCGCAACCATGTTTCTGGTAGATGCCGAAAATCCGGGCTACCGGGTGGGCCGCCGAATGCCAACACTTGATATGTCGTTTGTAGGCGGGCATGGTGAAGTTGAGTTTACGGATTGTGAAGTTGAAGAGAGCGCGGTTTTGGGTGCTGTCAATCAGGGCTTTGATTACGCCCAGGTCAGGTTACGTCCGGCCCGCTTGACTCATTGTATGCGTTGGTTGGGAGCGGCCCGACGTTCGATTGAATTTGCGCTAGACTACGCTCTCAAACGCGAAACTTTTGGCACCGCTCTGGCAAATCATCAGGCCGTCCAGTGGATGTTAGCCGACTCCGAAATCGAAATGCACGCCGCCCGTTTGATGATCTGGCAAGCCGCCTGGTTGCTTGACCAGGGCCAAACCGCCAGCCGCGAAACCAGTATCGCTAAAGTTTATGTATCGGAGACTGTCAATCGGGTAGTTGACCGGGCTATGCAAATTTGCGGGGCGCGGGGCGTTTCTGAAGATAACCCGTTGGCTAATTTTTATAGGGAGACTCGCCATTTTCGCATCTACGATGGCCCGTCCGAAGTGCATCGCATGACGATTGCCCGCCGTATGATGCGCCAGGCAAGTTCAGGTCGAGCCGAAACCGAGGCATAAGCAGCGGCCACACGATTTACTGTTTGGTTAATGAGGTGGGAGTTTTGCCAGTCGTGAATGAAACTACGGAGTTACAACAGGCACTAGAAATAAGCCTGTCACAAAAAACCAGCAGCCCGTGCCGGGTTAGTGGTCTGGAGTTACTGGCGGGCGGAGCCTCGCAACAGACCTGGCGGCTTGACCTGGAAGTTGAAGCCGGAGACTGGCAGGGGAAATACCACCTGATTCTGCGAAGGCCGTTGGGTGGCGCGATTTACACTACCGCCCTGGATATAGCGCAGGAGTACAGGGTGGTGGGTGCGGCAGTGGCTTCAGGTGTGCCTTCCCCGCGCCCCTATTGGCTGCTTGAGGATATATTGGGGCAACCTGCGGCGTTGGTAGAGCGGCTGGTAGGCGAAAGTATCGGCACGCGGGTGGTGCGTAATCCCAAATTTGCCGCCGCACGCAGGAATTTACCGCCGCAGATGGGGGCAGCTTTGGCCGCTATTCACGCGGTGGATTGGCAAGCTCATGGCCTGGATAAATTTCTGGTGATGCCTGCGCCCGGTCAAACCCCGGCTCAGGCGCGAATGGGCCAGATCGAAACGGCCCTCGACGAGGTTGGCGAAGCGCACCCGGCTTTGGAATATTGTTTACGCTGGCTAAAGCGTAACGAGCCACCCCCCCCCGCGTCCCTGGTGCTGGTACACGGCGATTTCCGTATCGGCAACGTACTGGTAGATGAACAGGGGTTGGTGGCCGTGATTGATTGGGAATTTACCCATATCGGTGATTACGCCGAAGACCTGACCTATGTTTTGCTGCGGGAGTGGCGGTTTGGGCAAGACGGGTTGCAATTTGGGGGAGTGAGCCAGCCCGAACCTTTCTTCGCGGCTTATAGTCAGCAAAGCGGTCTATCGCTAGACCCGGCCCGACTTTTTTACTGGCAGGTGATGGGTAATGTTTGGTGGGCTATCGGTTTGCTCAACCAATCGCAACGCCATTTG
>JBBQZT010000052.1:0-41985 GCA_038207455.1 Chloroflexia bacterium | reverse complement strand
AATGTGGGCTCGGATCTCACGTAAAAGCTACATCTGACCTTATTTTTCAAACAAGTGGCGGTAGAGGCCATGTCTGAAAACCTGGTTTACCCTAGCTATCGTGAGCGTGTAGCGGCTCTCAAAAATGTGTAAAGTCGAGCTGAATGAGTGTCTGGAAAATTCTAAGGAACAATGTGGGGCTGAGAAAAATATGCTGCAAAAAGATAAACTTAATCATTTTTGGATTATTTTGGTAATAATAAGCTTAAGTTTGGTAATTTGGTCGCGTCCGGCACAGGCCGAGGATAATGCTACCCTTCTAAATCAGGTCGTAGGTAATTACAAGGTAATTGCCCAGGCCACACCATCGCAGCCCGCCCCGGATAAACCAGTGCATTTGAGTCTGACCCTGACCAAAGCCAACGGTGGCGCAGCTATCACCGATGCTACCGTTTCCCTCACGCCCAATATGACTGGAATGGCTATGTCTGGTATGACTCTGGTGCAGGCTATAGCGGGCCAGCCTTCTAATGTTTATAGTGCCGATATACCAGTAAGTATGGAGGGAGCGTGGCTGGTTCACGTGATGTTGCAAAGCCCTGGGGCTGGTACGGCTAATTTTGACCTTAGTTTCACCGTAGTAAAACCTGCTCCACCCTGGCCGCTCCTGGTCGGTCTGGTGATAGTAGTAACGTTGGCGGCAGGGTTGGCCTGGTTTTTTCTGCTCAGAAACAAAGCCGATGATGATGAGGAGGAATCCAACCAGCCTATCAAACCCTAAAATAAATTGGTATAGAACTTTTTTCTTATGATGTCGTATATGTTGTGAACAATTAAGCGACGCAATCACATTTATACCAACGGTAAAACCGCCTAAAGAGGGCGGATATATCTAAGAAAGGTAATTATTAAAATGAGCCAAGATATTAATATCGGTTCGCAAATGCAAAAGCATGAAGTGGCAACCCTGGCGGGCGGCTGTTTCTGGTGTTTGGAAGCCGTTTATGTCCAGCTTAAAGGAGTGGAGAAAGTAGTGTCCGGCTACACCGGCGGGCGCGTGGCTAACCCTAGCTATAACCAGGTTTGCGGTGGTAGTACGGGTCACGCCGAAGCAGTCCAGATTACTTATGACCCCCAGGTAGTCACTTACAAGGATTTGTTGGACGTGTTTTTCACCATCCACGACCCTACTACTTTGAACAGACAGGGTAACGATAGAGGTACCCAATATCGTTCAGCCATTTTTTATCACAATCCTGAACAAAAGCAAATCGCCGAAAAAGCCATCGCTGAACTCAATGCCGAACACGTCTGGAACAGCCCGACTGTGACCCAATTAGTGCCTTTGGAAACGTACTATCCAGCAGAAGCTTATCATCAAAACTATTACGAGCGCAACCCGGAGCAGGGTTACTGTCGGGCGATTATCGAACCAAAAGTGGCGAAGTTCCGCAAGAAATATCTGGCTCAACTCAGCCGTTAGCTTTTGCTATAAAAATCCAGCAGTTCTGCCATAATTTGGGTGGGGCTGGCCGCGCTCACAAATTGCTCGAAATCGGGATATTGCTTTTTGAAGCGCACAATAAAGTCGCCCAAAGCCTTGCCGTTCAGGGTAGGGAAAAGCTCCATTACAATTTGGCCGTTGAATTTGGCGGTCAATTCGCGTCGCCTCTCTAAATCCAGGCGCACTTCCTCCAGCCGCTCGTACAGATTGGCCTGGGGGAAGGCGGCAGCAATGATGGGCAGGTAAGTAGCTTTGTCAGGGTTAAACTCGTAGCTTTTGGTAATTTTGTCTTGTTCCAGATAGGCCAGGAACAAGTTATAAGTCTTACGTTTGCGGTTGCGCGTGCGATTGATGGTGTTCAGGTTTTCCAGGTCGAACAGCCGATAGTCAAAATAACGGCTGTTAATTACATACTCGAAAATTTCTTCCAACGTTTGAAAACCCAGCTGATAACGCGCAAAGTCGAAGCCCAGGAAATCGAAAATCTGGGCTGGGTCACGCGAAAGTAACAAATCAGTCACGCTGTTGCCTTTGTCGTCCTTGACCGGGCTGGTCAAGCCTTGAAAGCCATATTTAAGGCCGAACTTGTGGGCGACGCGACCCATTAGATTGCCCAAATCGTTAAACGAAAAATACACTCCAGCAACTTCAAACTCCGCTGGCTCGACAAAAATCAAATCTATCTGAAAGTTTTGGTATTCAAAGGACACATAATCGCTGTTAAAAACTACTTCGCGGCTACCTAATTCGCGCTCAAGTAGTGCTGTCAAAACTTCGCGCTCCGGTTTGGGTTTGCACATTAGCACATCCATATCGCCAAAGTCAGGCTTGGCGGCGTAATATTTGATAGCAGCAACGCGTGCGAAATGGGGTATTAGCCTAGCTAAAACCTGATTTTCTAGCGGTACATATTCGGTTTGTGCCAGACGATGCGTTTCAATTTGCAGTGCATTCCCACCCATAATTATCCCTCTGTGTTTCTCTAATGTGCTATAATAAGACTGGTTAGATGAACGTAATATACCAATTTTAAGAGGTTTGTCAAGCAAGCCCGCTTGACACTTCCGCCGCCCTGGTTTAGACTCAAAATTATTATGTTGTAGCTGTTGGTGTGCTAATTTTATTTTTAAGAATGGAAATTTGCAGATGACACCCATCCCACATCGGTATTTTGAAAAGCTGCGCGGCGTAGTCGGTGAGTTTGAACAATGGTTGGCTTCTACCGAAGCTAACCAGGACGGGGCGGTGAAGCCGGAAGATTTGCAACTAGCTTTGCGGCGAGCCACCAGTATTTATACCAAAGCTTTGGAGTTGTACCGCATTGGCTCTAACCCACCTGCCAACGACTTGCCAGACGATGAGACTGAACCGCCCCAACTCAGTCGGAGTTAGCTTTAGATTTTTTGAAGCAACCGGAAAGGAATGAGGTTTATAGAGCGTGTCTGCTTCGCGGTCTGCCCGTACCGAGCAGCTTCTTGCTCAGGGTGAGACTCTGGTTTTAGCCAAACCCAATATGGCCCAAAGCGGTGGCGTGAAGTTACGCCTGCCTCCGACCCTGCTGATTGCGCTACTGGTGCTGGTTTTAGCCTGGACATTGCAACTGCTTCGCCCCCCGCTTGCGCTTGACATTGGGGCAGCCGACGCACTTGATACTCTTTACCTGGACGAAGGTTCGTACCTGGATGCCGCTACGAACCTGGATAAAGGCTATGGCGGTTTCTTCGCCCCCGAAGCCCAGCCCAGTGCTGCTTCAACCTCCGCTAAACGCGGCGCAACTTTTCGTTGGAGCGCACGCACGGCCTACCTGCGGTTGCATTGGCCGCTTGACGCTATGCCCCTTACTGCCACCTTGCTAATATCCGCACCTCGTCTTGACCGTCCGCCCGACCAACCCGGCACAAATATAACCATTACGGCGGTGATGGAACGCGACGAAACTGTGCTGGTCAGGAATTTATCAATTGACGGGTTGCCTCACGATTATAGTGTTCAGCTACCTACTCACCTGACCCCTAATCTGGCGGAATTGCGGTTACGTTTGGAAGCCGATAATTCGTTTCAGCCCGGTAAGGGCGACACCCGCAACCTGTCGCTAATCTTCTTTCGGCTTACTCTTGCGCCCAATTATGCTGCCTTTGGTTGGGAAGGCTGGCTGGCAAGCTTCGCCCGGCCTAGCTTGCTGTTTATTATTACCTTTTTCTGCGGTGCATTTGCCCGGCTGCTTTTCACACGTCGTCGGTGGGCCTGGCTGGGCGAAAGCGTAGCCGGGTTTCTGCTGCTGGCAAGCCTGTTATTTTGGCCGATTATGGCCGAACCGTACTATGCGGCCTGGGCTTTTGTGTTGCCGTTGGGCTGGTTGTTGTTTTGGGTGGCTGGTATCTTTGCCCGCCGCGCCCCAAGTTTGCCCACGCCCTTTGTCTATGCCGCCACTCTTTTCCCAGTCCTACCTCTCACTCAATTCGCGTTAGGCCGTCTGAACCTGTATAGCATCAATCCTGGCTCGGTTACTTTCGAGGTTTATTTTGGAGCGTTGCTGTATTGTGCCGGGATGTACGTGCGCTTCAATTTGCTACGCCCACGTCAAGCTAAGTCTTTTGAAAGGGCTTTCGTGCGAGCGATGTTAGCGGCGGCTATTATTTCTTTTCTCTACAACCAGTTTTTTGTTTGGCAAACCAACCTCTACCGGGGTTCGGATTTTAAGGTTTATTATTTTGCCCTTCGCAATTATGAGGCAGGGAAGCCGCTTTATGACCTGACCTCCATCCTCAACCACCCTGGGGACGCGGCCCGGATGCCTCCTAGCTTTGGTTTTCTGGTCTGGCCTTTCGTCCAGATTTTTACCTATAATGTCGAGTTGGCCCTGTTGTTCTGGCGGGTTTTCAACGAGCTACTATTCATACCAATAATTTTGCTGTTACTGAAAATCTTTGGCGGAGTACGCAACGGGAAAAATTTTACTCCTGCCGTAATATTTTTGTGCCTCAGCTTTAATCAGGTCTCGGAAACGATTGCCTATGGTCAGTTTAACCTTATTCTTTTGTTGGGATTGGCCTTGACTGCACTCTGGGTTAAGCAGCGACGCGATAGTTGGGCCGGAGCAGTTTTGGCGGTAGGCGCGGGTATCAAACTTATTCCCGCGTTATGGGTTTTCTTTTGGCCGTTGGAAAAACGCTGGCGCGGTCTGGTGGGTGTCGTAATGGGGCTTGGTGGAGTGGCTTTGCTGACGGCCCTGACGGTAGGTTGGGATAATTTATGGGTTTATGTGACCAAAATTGTATTTGGAGTGAACCGCCCCGAAATTGCTATTTCTAATCAATCGTGGTTTGGCTTCCTGGGTCGTTTGAGCGTGCCGAAAGTGATGGACGACTACAAAGGGGAATTGGCCGCCTGGGTTATCTGGATTGGTTACGGCGGTGCGCTGGCCTTTACCCTCTTGACCTTATTTGTGGTCTGGCGCAGGCGGGGCGGTGATGGCACGCAGGATTTGCTCAAGTTAAGCAGCCTGAACTTTTTGTCGCTGTTGATCCCGCCCTTTATCTGGTTTCACTATGTTACGCTGGGTCTGGTTTCGATTTTAACACTGCTGGTGGTGTTGGGTGTGGTTGCGCCAGAGCAACCCCTTCCGCATTGGCAACTGCTGGTATTCGGCCTGGCCTTTGCAACCCTGGCTTATGGTGGGCGGAGCGACTTCTTTTTCACCGAGGCAGTGGGTTTGGCTCGACTTGGGACAAGTTATCGTTTTGGAGCAGTCGCGGCCCTATGGTTACTTAGTTTGTACTATTTGTGGAAGCCGTCACCGCCCACCGTTGACACTTCTACCTGATAAGCAGAGATGCGCGTCAGATTTTAATATATCCCCGCAGAACCGATGGATTTATCCATCGGCTACTCAATCCAAACCCACTTTAGTGGGTTTCCTAAACTTGCTACAGAACCATAAAGGAGGGTTTTTCCATGACTTTAGATGAAGCTTTTATTCACTTTCCTTCGCTGAACACCGAGCGATTGTATCTTCGTCAAATTCAGCTAACGGATGCCGAAGCATACTTTGCAATCAAGTCTGATTTGGAGGTGACGCGGCATTATGGACAAGAGCCCTCACCAGTCGCTAGATAACACTCGTGTATGGCTTCAAGGGCAACAAGTTTATTATGCGCGGCGCGAAGCCCTGGCCTGGGTTTTTACGCTCAAAGGTGAGGATACGATGATTGGCGGCTGTGTCCCGCGATGAGTTAGGCCCGCTTTACCAAAATACTGACCTTAGCCAGCTGTTTTCCCGCGAAGGGCCGCCTGCTTTGGCTCCGTGGCGACTGGCTTTGGTAAGTATTTTGCAATTTGTCGAGGGTTTGACTGACCGCCAGGCAGCACAGATGGTCCAAGCTCGCATTGACTGGAAATACCTTTTAGGTTTGGAGCTTACTGACACTGGTTTTGATTATTCAGTTTTGTCCGAGTTTCGCACTCGCTTGCTGCGTGGTGAGGCCGAAAAGTTGCTCTTGGACGCACTGCTGGAGCAACTCCGCGCCCGTAAATTACTCAAAGCGGGGGGCAAACAGCGCACGGATTCGCCTCTGTATTAGCCGCAGTGCGCTTGCTTAATCGCTTGGAAATGTTGGGCGAAACCCTACGGGCGGCTCTCAATGCGCTATCCCACGCTGCTCCCGAATAGTTGGTGGAGCAAATTCCCAGCGAATGGTTTGACCAGTATGGGCGGCGCATTGAAGAGTATCGTTTGCCGGTTAAGGATAGTGAAGGTCAGGAGTGGACGATAGAGGTGGGAGTAGCAGGTTTTAGTTGTTACAAACTTTCAACCAGGATGAGGATTTAGAGTGGCGGCGTGAGCTAAGTGCCATTGAAACGTTGCGCCAAATGTGGGTACAACATTTTTGGTTAGAAGATGGGCAGCTAGGCTTGCGTGAGACGGCTAGTATGCCCTTGTCCGGTCAATGTCTGCACACGCCTTATGACCCGCAAGCTCGCTAGGCTACTAAACGAGAAATCCATTGGTTAGGTTATAAGGTGCATTTGACCGAGACTTGTGAGCCGGACAGTCCTAATTTAATCACCCAAGTGTACACTACGGCCGCCACCGTGCCAGACATCAAGGCCACTGCCCCAATTGAGCAAAGCTTGGCCGCCAATGGTTATGAGGGTGAACATTTCAAGTTAGATTGGGAGGGGCAAAAAGCCGAATGTCCGCAAGGGGAGACCGACCGCAAATGGCAAACCAAAAAGGATAGAGAGGCCGGGCCAGATATATTTTAGTGAGTTTTGAGCGTAAGACTTGGTTGGGATGTGAGGTAAGGGAGCAATGTACCCGTAACGCCACTCGCGGACGGCTACTTAGGTTACGGCCACAAGCGAAACACGAGGCGATAGCTGCTCAAAAACAGCGGCAAAGCGAGCCAGAGTTTAAGGAATTATTTAATAGGCGAGCGGGAATAGAAGGCACGCTTTCACAGGCAGTACGAGTGTACAGGTTGGGACGTTGCCGCTACCAGGGTTTGGAAAAAACTGAGTTGCAGCACATCCTAACGGCAGTAGCCTTAAATTTGGTGCGTTTATGGAATTGGCTCTCGGAAGTGCCGCGAGTTACTAACCACATCAGCTGCTTAAAAGCTCTTAAACCCGCCGCTTGAGCCTTTTTTTGCAAGATTAGATAGCCAACAGTATCAGCCGCTTGAGCTTTGTCAAGCTATTATTCTTGCAACAGCCCTGTTACCGAGACGGCGCGGGCTACTCTCTTGCCAGAATGTGTTATAATCGTAACATACAAAGTCGGTAGTTGCCCGAATGTCACTGCTGGTATAATTTTCACGGTAGCTTCCGAAAATTTCAGGTAATCTTGCGTAATTTAAGACGTACCCAGGTCTAAGGCTTGGGTTTAGAAGGGGGATTTGGCGTGTCCGACAATATTCAAACCGACAAAGGTGCAATCAGCCAGGGCGACTATCAAAAGTTGCAACAAACTATCCTGGAAACGATTGACCAACAGAGCCAGGCTTTGATTAGCTTCAGCCGCACTATTCACGCCGACCCCGAAATCGCTTATCAGGAACATCGTGCCTCGGCTGCACTGGCTCAAACGCTCGAAGAAAACGGTTTTGTGGTGGAGCGTAACGCGGCCCAAATCGAAACCGCTTTTCTGGCCCATACCGGACACGTTGCCGCCCCCAACATCGCTATCTGTGCCGAATACGACGCGCTGCCTGGCCTCGGTCACGGTTGCGGCCACAATTTGATAGCAACTTCGGCACTGGGTGCGGCTCTGGCTCTGGGTAAAGTAATTGACCAACTGCCGGGGCGTATCTCGATTTATGGCACGCCCGCCGAAGAAGGTGGTGGAGGCAAAGTTTTGTTGGTCAATCGGGGGGCGTTCAAGGGTGTAGATGCCGCCATGATGTTTCACCCTAGCAGCCACAATATGAGTAATCGGGGTTCGCTGGCGGCCACGCGGGTTAATGTGGCTTTTCGGGGACGAGCCAGCCACGCCGCCGCTGCCCCCGATAAAGGTATCAACGCGCTGGACGGCATTATCCAGACCTTCAATAATATCAATGCCTTGCGCCAGCATTTGCGCGAAGATGCCCGCGTGATGGGTATTATTACTAATGGCGGTTCGGCAGCTAACATCGTGCCGGATTATGCTTCGGGCCATTTTAGTATTCGGGCCGGAGACCGCCGCTACGCCGACGAAGTGCTGGCGAAGTTCCGCCGTTGTGCCGAAGCTGCCGCTCTTTCGACGGGCGCGACTTTAGAATTTACCGTACTTGAAAATAGTCGTTATGATAATATGGTGCCAAATCCGACCCTGGCCCGCCTCTTTGACCAAAAAATGCAGTTGCTTGGTTTAGAGGTGACGCTATCGGACGGTGGTGAGCGGATGGGTTCAACTGATATGGGCAATGTCAGCCAGGTTGTGCCGTCCATTCACTCGTATTTAGCAATTGCCCCAACGAGTGTTAGCGGCCATACTATCGAATTCCGCGAAGCCGCTTATTCCGATGAGGGCCAACGGGGAATGCTCAACGCGGCGAAGGCAATGGCCCTCACCACGCTGGATTTGTTAGCCAGGCCGGAACTGTTGGCCCAGGCTAAACGCGAGTTCCAGGAGCAAACTTCCAAAGGTGTTGTTAAAGGTTGAGAGAAAATTTAATAGTTAGACAAGGTTCACCCATCGCCACGCGCCACCGTCTCTATCCTGGCAAAACCCTGACCCGAACCTTACTTGTTGCCATGATGCTGAACCTGCTCATCAGCATCCTGCTAGTGGCGACACCCGGCGCAAAGGCTGAACCAATCGGGCCGCAATCAGGCCAAAATCATCAAGAAAATTTTCAAACTATTGCTTTCGAGGCCACTGACCTGACTGGCGGCGACTACAGCAGTGTGTCAAACCTGCAAAACCAGTTTGTAGGTAGGAGCTTGATGCCCGCCTGGTTTGCCAGCCAGAATTCAGCCACTATCGGAGTGCGCCTGGATAGCAGCCACCCCACCAGTCCGCCCATGTGGAGCGGTGCTTGGGCTAACTTCGGCATGATGACAGGCCAGCCAGCCCAATTAAACCAATCCTTTAACTCGGTCACAGCCACCTGGAACGCCCATACGCCCGCCGATACTGCGGTTGAACTGGATATACGAGCCAGCAAAGACGGCCAGCGTTGGACTTTGTGGAATGTCCTGACCGTCAATGGTGGCATTGCTCAATTTGAGCAAAGTTCGACTTACCTGTACGTCCAATATCGCGCCCGTTTGTTTTCAAAATTCGCCGATGTTTCTCCGCTTTTTGAAGGAGTGCAGCTAACAGCTAATGTACGTAATGTAAGCACTTTAGCTGTTGCTAATATTGCCTCTGCTGCCCCCCAAACTGCTCCGACCTTCCAGGTGTATGCTACCCGCGAGGGGTTGGTGGGCGGTACGACGGCTAACGGCCACGTGATCAGGTCACACGACCATTTTGTATCTTTGCCCAGCTGGACAGCCCTCAACGACCCTGGCAAGTATGATTATCAAGTACGTATCACCACGCCCGCAGGTGTTAGCGCGGTTGCGCCTGTGTGGGACACGGGCCCCTGGAACTTTCACGACGATTACTGGCACAGCCCCCGTCACGAGTTCAAAGATTTGCCTGTTGGTGTGCCGGAAGCCGAACGTGCCGTGAAAGGTTACAACGGTGGTCTAAACGAAGCTGGTTCGCCCGTTTATATGTCGAGCGGGATTGACATTGCCGACGGGACTTTTTGGGACGATTTGAAGTTGGGTGGCGCGAGTACGGATGGCCGTCTCAGTGTGACTTTCTTGTGGGAAGGTTCTGACCCAAATCCCGCCCCTACACCTGCGCCTCCTCCTGTTCCTGCTCCGCCCGCCAAAGCTACACTTAGCGGTCTGGTTACCAGCAGTATTGGCAGTAACACGGCTACTTTTAAGTGGCAAACCAGCACAGCGGCCAATGCCTGGGTCGAATATGGTTTTAGCACTAAGTATGACCAGTTCAGCCCTATCAACGGCAATCTGACTACCAGCCATTCGCTGCAAGTTTTCGACCTGACCCCCAACCATACCTATCACTTTCGGGTGCATAGCCACGACACCAACAACAACGAACTGATGTCGAGTGATATGACCTTCGCCACAGCAGGTGGTCAAACCGCGCCGCTCACACTATGGCAACATGACAAGGGCATCGGAGTGGAAGTAACCAAGCAATATGACAATGTGATTGTAGCGGGCGGGCGCATCAATAACAGTTATTGGAATGACAACCCCGCCGATGATTTTAACGCGGGCGCAACTACTCCGGTTAATTTGGTAGCGGCCAACGGCAACCTGGATTTTGATATGACCCCAACCTGCAACGACAAAGGCCAGAACTGCACTTTTGGCTTTGGGAGCGGTTACAAAGCTTACGTGCAGTTCAACAACTACAAAGGCGACATTGTGCGGGTGGGTCTTATTCACGCGGCGGGTATCAGCCCCAATGCCGGGACGTTAATGGTGGAAGGGACAGTAGATGGCAAGTCGGTCAACCAGTATTACCCAGCCGACACGGTGGATATTACCAAACCGCATCACCTACATCTAAACTGGTTCAACAAACAGCTTTCCATCGTCTTTGACTACGCCGCGCACCCCACTTCGGTGACGATAGCGGGCGATGGCTTGCAAATAACGTTCGCGGGAGCAGCGCGGGCCAAAGACGACATCGTAGCCACCAACTTCCAGAACATCGCCTTTGGGGACGGTACGGTGATAGCAAAGTAGCTATCAGTAATCAGCTATCAGCCAACGATTGAAACCGTCGTCTATACCCACCAAACACATTGAAACGTGTTGTTAGAACCCACTTTAGTGGGTTTGGGTTGGATAGACGGTTTCAACCGTTGATGTAGCCGTGTAAAATTATGTGTCACAAGCTCTTGCATTTATGCAGGGGCTTTTTAAGCTATAATCAACTCTATTAACACTGGTTTTTAAGCGAATAGGACGTATAAAAATGCTTCGTAAGCAATTAATGGAAAAGCGGGTGGGAGTTGATGCGGATTTTCACTGGCGCGGTCATGATGTATCCCGCATCGAGGGCATTAGCGATGGCGTATTTGCTTTCTCGGTTACGCTGCTGGTGGTCTCGCTGGAAGTACCCAAAACTTTCGACGACCTGTTGGTGGTTATGCGTGGGTTCGCCGCCTTTGCTATCTGTTTTTTAATGTTGATGCAGGTCTGGTTCTGGCACTACCGTTTCTTCCGCCGCTACGGGTTGCAGGACAACGCGGTGGTCTGGCTCAACGCTTTGCTACTGTTTGTAGTGCTGGCTTACATCTACCCACTCAAATTTCTTTTCACGTTGGGTGTTAATGAGCTACTGGGGTTGGATTTGCAGGTAAAAGGGGCAGACGGCAGACTGGTAGAACCGATTAAGGACGCGCAGTTCCCAACGCTGATGATTATATACAGCGCGGGATTTATGGCCGTTACGCTTATTTTTGTCTTGCTGTATTTTCAGGCGTACCGCAAACGTGAGGATTTACAACTGAACCTGTTTGAACGCTTCGACACAGTTGAAACAATCCAGACTTATTTCTTACTAGCTGCAGTAGCGTTGTTTTCTATCATGCTGGCCTTGTTTGGTCAAGCGGCGTGGGCTGGTTTCGCCTACTTTTTGATAGCCCCGGTGCGCGGTATTTTTGGCACAATAATGGGGAAACGCCGCCGCGAACTGGAAACCCAAATAGATACCGATGAACGGCCTTCGTTCAACGCCGAATAATAATATTAATTGTAACAGGGCAGTTTATTCATCTGGTTCGATAGTGGCGGTGATGCCAAAAGTCAAAATGCGTTCCTGATAGTATTCCGCCGTTTCTTGAGGGCAAACTATCACCACCGCCGTGTTTTCTTCGTGAGCGGTTATCATAATCTGGATCGCTTCCTCCTCGGACAGCGAAGGTACAGATTTAATCAGAGCCTTCACCACGTAATCCATATCGTTGTGGTCGTCGTTGTGCAGTAAAACTTTGTACGGCGGACAAAGCCGATTAAAAACCTCGCGGTCAATATCAGGAATAACTTCCGTCCTGAGCCAGACCTGTGTCATTTGCGATACCTCCAAAAAAACTTGTCTTGTCAACTACCTATTCATTCTTGCTAATTATAACACGAACTTCCGAATGGTCTCAACTACGCCCGCGCCCAACGCGGCCTCGGTAACATATCTGGCAGCGGCTTTAACCGAGGGGCTGGCATTGGCAACTGCTACACCCAATCCAGCGTATTCTAGCATCGGCAAGTCGTTCAAATTGTCGCCTATCGCCATCACCTGCGAACGCGGGATATTCAAGCGTTCGGCCACCGCCTGCAAAGCCGCTCCCTTGCTGCAAACCGGATTGACCGCCTCCGTCAGTAAAGCGTGCGAACGAGTAATATACAAAGCTGGCCCGAAGCGGGTCTGCATCTCCTGCATAAAAGGCAGAGTGCGGTCTTCGTCCGTAACCACTACCAATTTGGTAGGTTCGCGCCCCATTCCTTTGATAAAATCCAGCAATGGGCCAACCGGATGCGGCTCTATGCGGCTCAATCGGGCGTAAAATTCAGCTTCGGGTGTAATCTTTTCGACATACAAAATATCATCCACATAAGCGTTGACGTGATAGTGGCGTTCCTGGGCCACCTGGATAAATTCGCGGGCCAGATTAAGAGGCAAAGGCTGATGATAAAAAGTTTCGCCCGTCGTCGAGTGGCGCACCATCGCCCCTTGATAACAGATAAGCGGGGCAGCCAGATGGAGAGTGCGGGCAAAAGGTAAGGCAGACTGATACATTCGGCCTGTTGCCAGCGTCACCACCACACCCTTTGCCACCGCTTCGGCAATCGCCTCCTGAGCCACAGCGGGAATAATCAAATCGTCGGTTATCAAAGTGCCGTCCAAATCCAAAGCCAGCAATTTATATTGGGGCGCAGTTGTCATCACTTCTCCTTGTCATAACTGGTCAATAAGTGAAGCGGGCAAAGGCTTGTTCGAGCAGGTTGGTCAACATTTGTTCGGGGAAACGGCGGTCAAGCTCTCGCAACTGTCGTAAGGCTCCGGTTAAAGGCTGACCTGGGTTAGCGTTTAGATCATATATCCGCTTGAAAACCAGACCGCGATTGTATAGGGCGTAGCTTTGGGTCGTCAGGGCTAACTCGTTCAGAATGTGCTGCTTCTGGTCAGGGTTGGCACAATGTTGTCCGAGCCAGCGTTCCAATCTGCCACCTTCGTTATCATCTAGCAACTGGTTAATCAAACCGCTAAGTTGTTGAGTAGTGGCTATCCGGCTCAGATTGTTCCAGCGTTCCAGGAAAGTCAATTGGCCGAAGCCGGGCAGTTCGTTTAACAGGTGCAAAAGCTGTTGGCTGGTGAAATGCGGGTTGTAATCGAACTCACGCTGACCGAACTCCTCCTCGGCCAGTATCGCCACCGCTTCCTGCACGGTTTCGTCCGCCCCGCTATAGCCGCCTTGCCGATAATGGATTTCGTGGGCGATTTCGTGGATAACCAGATTATGCGTTTCGGCTTGCCCAACCAGACCCAGGCATACGTGCGCTCCGGTGTGTGGGTTAAAAATGCCATATTGACTGCTTTTTAGCATCCGGTTGAAAAACTTTTCTTCGCTAAAGTGTAGCCGCTTGCTTATCAAATCGGGCGGACATTCGATACGCCATAGAAAGCGCACCCGCTGCCGCGCCTCAGCTATAATTTCCCCAAAATTGTAGCTAAAACCGTTTACCTCTAGCTGGTAGCCAGTCAGGTCGTCAAATTCCGTCGTTTTATAGGTACCCCGTTGCACCAGACCCAAACGCATAATTCTTTCGCCCTTCAATGCTTAATTCTTGATTAAGGCCAACTGATACGTCCCCTTATAAAAATTGCGATACAGATGATAAAGCGGGCCGAGTAATTTGGTGGCCCGTAATAACTGGACGGTCTGCTCTTTCCAGCTATGGGTTTCTTTTTCCCTGGTACTGGTAGGTGAAGATTTATGTGCAGGTTGATTTAAATTCACTTCGCCGTACTCAAAAAGCTTTTTGAAATTGTGTCGGGTAGCTAGTTTGGGAAGTTCGCCATAACGGAAGTAGTGCATAGCCTCTAACGTCTGGTTGTCTTTGAAGCGTGAATTATCTTTGCTGCGCCCCACCAGTTGCAAATAACCGTTAGCTAAACCGCGCGGCAGCCAATTGACTCCTTTGACATGATAATGGGGGTCGTCGAAGGCCAGACGGTTGATGGCAGTCAGATATAATAAGCCACCTGCTTGAAGGGTACGTGAAACTTCGGACAACAAACTTTCCGTGTTTTGGACGTGTTCTAATACGTCCATACAGATAACTACGTCGAAATAATTTGTCGGAAAGGGTAGTTTCTCACCCGCCCCGTTGACCGGGTTCAGCTTGAGACCGTAGCGATAACCACGCAGACGGGTTATGTGGCAATAAGCCGGGTTAAAATCGAAAGGTGTGACGGTAGCTCCACGCAGAGCCAACGCCACGCTGAGACCACCCATACCGCAGCCCAGGTCTAGCACTTTGAGGCCAGTCAGATTGGGAACTGAGTCTGGGGCATCCGTAGTTTTATCGGCCAACCTCAAAAAAGTCTCCAATGTGGCAAGTTTGGCTTGCTGCTTATTTTCCTGCCAGATACGCCCTTCGCGCCATTTTTTGAAATCACTGCGCCACCGCATATGTTCCAACCAGGGGTCTATGGCCTGTTCGAGTTCGCGGTCAATCGAAGTTTGTTCCACTTGCTACCTTTGATAAGTAAAAATCCAATAAAAATCTGAAAGCACCGAAAATCCATTTAGAGTATAGCACGAAAGTGGCAATTCGGACGACTTTTGAAGAAGACTAACCTTTGACGTTATCTAGCAGTTTGCCGGTTTGAGCATCAATCCGCAGGGGCGTAACCTGCTTGCCATTTTGAAAAACCAGATTGAAAGCTAACGCCTCGGTTTGTTTGGCTGGTTTGTGTAGCTGAAAGCCAACTGGCACATCGCTTTTGTCGCCACCGTTCTGACGGGCAATTTCCATGAGTCGGTTGCTGTCAATCAGAGAGGACACAGGGGGTAGAGCGTTTCCAATTTGGTTGGCTAGTTCCTCCTGGTCTAAATCGCCGTTGACTGTTTCCATTACCATTGGTTTCGCGCCCACCGCCGCGCTTACCTGCCAGTTATCTTGCTTGCTCAAGCTGGGCGAAACTGCCGTGAAAAACCAGGAGTCGGCCCGCCCGTCCGATAACAGACCATTGGGGTCATCAGGGTCAAGGGCGATAGTAGTCAGAACAGCATCTTTGGCCCAGACTTGAATTTGCGGTGCTACTAGATTATATGCTTCCTTCATCGTGACCCCACCCTTTGGGCCGGGCGTAGTGGTTGGGCCAGTGCCGCTCGAAACGCCGCCACTGGTGACAGCCACAGTCGTAGCCGGGTTATTAGCTAATGCGACAGTTTGAGTGGCCCGCGCCGCTTGCGCCCCTAAAGTTTGGGTGGCAGTAGCCTCTATGGTCGCGCCAGAACCAGGAGTAGAGTTGAAAGCTGCCGTTGTAATTTGCTGACCCGAAACCGCCGAGGTGGGGCTGGCACTTTCGCCGCAAGCTCCTAATAAAACCGTTGTTATTAGCAATATTAACATCAAACCAGGTAGTAGCAGAGCAGTATTTTTCTTCAAGTTTAATTTCCTCGTGTGAGCCGCGCCAAGCCCGCCAAAACTGACTTCGTGGGCCAATCAAGTTCAAACACACCGTCCGCTATTATAGATTATTGGGGCTGATACAACAAACAGGAGCTAGATGTTGGGAGCGATATAATTTGCCCTTACTTGCGTTATACGCCTAAATACTGATGCTTGATGGTTTCATTTTCCCAAAGTTCGGTTGAGGGGCCTTCCCACACTATCTTACCTTTGTTCATTACATAAACCCGGCTGGCGATGCCCAAAGCCATTTTGATGTTTTGCTCAACTAGAAGTATAGAAAGGCCGCGCCCGCGCAGTTGGGTTACGATTTCGGCTATTTCGTGGAGTACCATCGGGGCTAGACCTTCGGATGGCTCGTCTAACAGCAATAATTGGGGGTTGGTCATAAGTGCGCGGCCAATCGCCAGCATCATTTGCTCGCCTCCGGAAAGCTGGTTGCCCATATTGTTTAGCCGTTCGCGCAGACGTGGGAAGTAGCGATAAACTTCGTCCAGCGTCCAGCCCCCTTTATCATTATGGCGGGCAGCCACGGTTAAATTCTCGCGCACGGTCAAATTGGGGAAAATCCGGCGGCCCTGCGGTACCAGCCCTACCCCCAAATGCGAAATTTGGTTGGATTTTAGCTTTTGAATAGGCTTGTTATCTAGCAAAACCTGACCCCGGCGCGGCGGTGTGAACCCGACGATGCTACGAATAGTGGTGGTTTTGCCCACGCCGTTACGACCCAGCAGAGCCACCGCTTCGCCCTTTTCGACGTGCAGCGAAACCCCCTGCAAAATATAGCTTTCCGTGTAATAAGTGTGAATATCTTGAAGTTCTAGCACTTCGTTTTTCTCCAAATAAAAAAAAGAAGCATTTTTAGGAGAAACTCCTATTACCCCGCAAAGGCACCTGGTAAGTACCGCCCTTGACCTCCTAGAACTACTCGTCGCCGAAATAAACCTGACGCACGCGCTCGTCGCCTTTAACTTCGTAGGGTTGGCCCTCGGTTAAGACCTGACCTAGATGTAGCACGGTGATGCGGTCTGCAATGGCGAAAACCACTTCCATATCGTGTTCGACAATCAATAAAGTCAGAGTGGGGGGCAATTGTTTGACCAAATCTACCATGCGGTTGGTTTCGGCGATGGACATCCCGGCGGTAGGTTCGTCTAGCAGCAAAATTTTGGGTTCGGCGGCCAAAGCCAGGGCGACTTCTAGCTGGCGTTGTTCGCCATAGGAAAGGTTGGCAGCTAGCGTATCGGCGCGGTTCGCCAGCCCGACCTGTTCCAAGATGCGGCGCACTGCCTGGTTGACAATGCTATGGCTGTGGGCAGGACGCAACATTCGATGGCTGGCACCGTGATGACGTTGCGAAGACAGCCGCACGTTTTCAAAAGTGGTCAGCCCCATAAACAGATTATTGCGCTGGAAAGTACGCGCCAGACCCAGGCGCACCCGCTTCCAGTCAGGCAGCCGGGTGACATCGTGTCCTGACAGTTCAATTGTTCCGGCAGTGGGAGACAACGCACCGCTAATTAAATTGAAAAAAGTGGTTTTGCCCGCCCCGTTCGGCCCAATTACGGCCCGGCGTTCACCTTGCAACACGCTCAAATCCACCCCACCTACGGCAGCCAACGCCCCAAACTGTTTCCGTAAGCCCTTTACTTTTAACGCTTCGGTGGTCATAACTTTTTGCTAACTTTTTGCAGACCGACCCGCCATAACCCCACCAGCCCATTCGGAGCTACCAGCACAAAAATGATAAAGATAAGCCCCAAAACCATCAGCCAGCGTTCGCTCATCACAAACGAGCCGATGGTAAAATTTTGGCCCTGCACAAACTGTTCGGCGTAGCGCACGAAAAACGCGCCCAACACCGGGCCAATCAAAGTACCTTTGCCGCCCAACAGTACCATCACCATTACCGAGCCGCTCAACGTCCAGTAAAAATCGTTGGCCGACGCAAAGCTATTGTGATAAACGTTGAGCGCACCCGCCAGACCGCCCAACGCTCCCGCGATTACAAAAGCTAACAGTTTGAAGTTGCGCGTCTGGTAGCCGAGCGCGGTCATGCGGTTTTCGTTGTCCCTGATACCGACGAGTGAACGCCCGAACGGAGAATTTATTAGCTGGCGTAACAAAAAAAACCCGCCTAAAAAACAGACCAGCACCACGAAATAATAGTTGGTGGGGTCGGTCAGGTCGGGTTGCCAACCCCACAACTCTAGCTTAGGTTTGGGGACGGAGAGGCCGTTTGAGCCGCCTGTGACATCTTCCCATTTGAAGACGATGGCATAAAGCATTTGGGAAAAAGCCAGCGTTAGCATCAAGAAGTAGATGCCCGAAGTGCGGATGGAGAAGTAGCCCAAGAGCAACGCGCCCAAACCTGCCACGATGATGCCGCTCGTTAAACCCGCCAGCAAATTGTCGTTTTTGAGTTGGGCGGTCAAAATGCCCGCCGCGTAAGAGCCAAGCCCGAAATAAGCGGCGTGTCCAAACGAAACCAGACCCGTATAACCTAGCAGCAAATCAAGGCTACTGGCAAACAACGCGAAAATCAAGACCTCTGTGAGCAAATTCAGGCCAAAAGCATCCTGACTGTTAATAAACGGATATAAAATCAAGCCTAAAATAGCCAGGCCGCCCGCACCCCACTTGAAGACTTCAAACCTCGTATCAAATCGAAGGGGCGCGACAGTGACGGACGGATTATCTATTACCTGAACAGGTATATCCAGATTGTCGTTGACTTTTTCCATGCTCATCAAAAATTCCTTTTAGAGTTGGCAGTCATCAGTTAGCAGTTGTTAGTCAAGACCAGAACTGTTAAATAAACTATAGGCGACCCGTCCCCAGGCAGACGTGCTGCCTATATCTAACTTTGGGGTAAGTTTAAGCGGTGGCACGGCTGAAAAGACCGGATGGCCTGACCAGCAGGACGACGGCCATTACCATATAGACCACGAACTCGGCGTAGCCGGAGAAATCGGGAAATAGGGCCGGACTAACCGTTTTGATTACTCCAATTAATATCGCGCCCCAAAACGCGCCCGAAAGTGTCCCTAACCCACCGATTACTACTACAATTAGAGCCAAAATCAAAGTGTCGAAATCTACACCCGGCCCGAAGCTTTGGTACGGCCCGGCAATTACTCCGCTTAATCCGGCTAAGGCCGCTCCAAATGCAAACGCCAACCCAAATACCAGCCGGACATTGATACCCAAGCCGCCTGCCATCTCTTTGTCGGACACGCCCGCCCGCACGACTGCCCCCAGCCGCGTCTTTTCTATCACCAGATACAGACCCAACGCCACCAACAAACCTAATCCGATGACAAACAAGCGATAAACCGGAAACTGCCGACCCAAAACCTGCACAAAACCATCGAACGGGGCGGGTGAGGCTAAGGAGCGCGGATTACCGCCCCAAACCCAGCGCATGGCATCGCTTAGAACATAAGCCACCCCAAAAGTTAGGATAACCTGGTTGAGGTGGTCGCGTTTGTAAAGCCAGCGCAAAAGGCCCGCCTCCATTACAAAGCCGAGCAAACCCACACCGAGCGGAGCCAATACAAAGGCCAGCCAGAAGTTGTCCGTCCAGTTCAACACCGACAGACCTAAATACGCACCGAGCAGATAAAACGCCCCGTGTGCCAGATTGATGACGTTCATGATACCGAAAATAAGTGACAAGCCCGCCGCCAGCAAAAACAACAGCATACTAAACGAAAGGCCCGTCAGAAGTTGCAGCACCAAAAAATCGAGGGTAATATTTTTTGCCATAGTCTAGCTTTTGAGCAGGGTGTTAATATCCTTGATGGCGTTGAAAGTCTGGATAACCTTGTTGGACGGTTTACCATCAGCCCCGGCTACGGCTTCGCGCAAATAAATGTTTTGAGTGATGCCGTGATTGACAGGGTCGAACTCAATCGGGCCGCGTGGACTGGTAAACTTAACGGCTTCCAACGCCTGGATTAGTTTATCCTTGTTGCTGGTGTCTCCCCCCACTGCCTTGACCCCTTCGGCGATAAAGCGGGCCGTGTCGTAACCTTGCAGGGCGAAAGTGCTGGGATTACGTTTGTATTTGGCGATGAAGTCAGCCACGAACTTTTTGTTTTCGGGCGTGTCTAACGTCAGGGCATAATGCAGCGAAGTCT
The DNA here is from genome assembly GCA_038207455.1 of Chloroflexia bacterium. Classification (GTDB taxonomy): domain Bacteria; phylum Chloroflexota; class Chloroflexia; order Chloroheliales; family Chloroheliaceae; genus JBBQZT01. The sequence goes on along the minus strand of JBBQZT010000052.1, from coordinate 22,143 downwards.
TGATGCCAATAGCCGAATTGCCTTGTGCGGGCAGCGTGTCTTCCTCAACCATAAAGCCCGCCCCGATGAGCGGTATTGCACCTTTGAGGCCAAACTGTTCGTATTGTTTGACGAAGTTGACCGCTTCCGTGCCGGAGTAGAAAGCATACACGGCATCAGGTTTGGCCTGCTGAATCTGGGTCAGGAAGGGTGCATAATCACTGGTTTTGCCAAAAGGGGGATAGACCTCGCTCACAATCTGGCCGCCCGCTTTGGTGAAAGTGGTTTTGAAACCTTCGACGCTTTCTTTGCCCGCCGCGTAATCGGGGGCGGTTGCCAGAATCTTCTTACCTACATTGGTGTAAGCCCAGGTACCCAAAGGCCAGGGAACTTGCCCGTTGCTAAAGGCGGTGCGGAAAATATATTTGCTAAACTTATCGCCAGTTAAGGCTTTAGCCCCGGCGTTGGCAATCACCAAAACAGTTTTAGCCGGATCAACCACGTCGCGTACTGCCAGGGCTACAGCACTGGAAACAATACCAGCCATCAAATCCACTTTGTCGCTCTGGATGAGCTTGTTGGTTTTGCGGATACTGGCCGCAGGGTCGTTTTCCTCGTCCTCTTTTATCATTTCGATTTTGCGCCCGGCTACCACTCCGCCTATGCTATCAAAATAAAGGTTCATCCCGTCAATAATGTCAGGGCCGAGTTGAGCATACACACCTGAAAGCGGCACTAAAACACCGAGTTTCAAGTTTGCGCCAGTAGCGGCAGCAGCTACCGTAGCGGCGGCACTGGTAGTAGCGGCACTGACCGTAGTGGCGGCGGCACTGGTGACGGCAGCCGAAGTGGTGGCAACAGCATTGGTGGTAGCGGTGGTACTGGCACTGGTAGCAACCGGGCCAGCCGTTGGGCTAGTTTCACCACAAGCGGCCAGCACGCTACCAGCGACGGCGGTACTTGCCACCACTATCGCCGATTTTTTGATGAAGTTACGACGGCTTAATTTGCCGTTTGTATCAGCCGAAACATTGGGGACAGTGGACTTGGCATCCTGGTTCATCTACAATTCCTCCTCGAACTGCTGGACACGTTTTTAAGCTTTAAAGTTTATGCTATCTTTTTGGCGTTTAACAATTGTGGGTAGGATATAAGATACAAGCCAAATCGTCAAGTTAGTTCGTACTCGCAGGTGCGCATGAGGAATTTGTACGGCAGCACCGGTCGTTTTAACCATCGGTGCTTCTAAATGAAGACTAGACTCTTAGCAATGCAAAAAACTGACGCGCACCCCGTACTCAACATTTTAAGTGCGGTTTCTATTCTTACAATCCAGGTAAAAGCTGACGCAGCCTTTTAAATATTGATACTTGGGGTCGCGAAGTCGGTTTGGGACTGGTTACGGTTTTCCGAAAAAAGCTGGATGATTTCGCGGTTGAAAGCCGGAATATCATCGGGTTGGCGGCTAGTGACCCAGTTGCTGTCACGCACCACTTCGCGGTCTTGCCAGTTGCCGCCCGCGTTGCGAATGTCGTCCTGGACGGTTTTGTAACTGGTCAGGGTGCGGCCCTTTACCAGCCCTGCCGATACTAACAGCCAGGGAGCGTGACAAATTACCCCAAACGGCTTACCTTGCGCTTGAAATCTTTTGACAAATTCTTGGGCTTTCGGCTCAATCCGCAGAAAATCGGCGTTGAGCGCACCGCCAGGCAGCAATATCGCGTCAAAATCGTCGGGCCGTGCCTGCTCTAAAGTCATATCAACCTTAACCTTATCGCCTTTATCTTGATGGTTAAAACCCTGTATCTGACCTGCTTTGGGTGCGATTACGGTGGTTTTAGCTCCGGCTGCGTCCAAAGCTTGACGCGGTTGTAACAACTCTGCTTGCTCGAAACCGTCCGAGGCTAAAATTGCCACTCGCAAACCAGCTAATTTTTTATCTGTCATATTATTTATCTCCTTAAAGTTATATTTGCCCAGCCGCTTGTTTGATGGCTTCCCCTAATGTTGGATAAGGTAGTATCAGCGAAGCCAACTGCCCAACAGGTAATTCCGCCTTCATAGCAAGCACAATCGGGGCCAATAACTCCCCCGCTCCCGCGCCTAAAATGTGGCCGCCCAAAATCTTGTGGTCCTGACCTACCAAGAGCTTGACCATACCAGCCGTTTCGTCGTTAATTTTGGCGCGTTCCACTTTGGAAAATTGCATAAGGGATACTTTGTACTCAATCTTAGCCTTTTGCAACTGCTCCTCGGTTTGACCGACATGGGCCAGTTCCGGGTCGGTGTACGTCACCCAGGGTATTACCCGGTCATCGAAAGGCTGCGGCTCTTTGGCTGTAATATTATGGGCAATCGTTTGGGCTTGCGCCTCGGCCACATGGGTAAATTGAAGCCCACCCGTAATGTCACCCGCCGCCCAGATATGCGGCACGCTCGAACGCATATTTTTATCCACCTTGATGCCTTCTGCGTTTGTTTCTACGCCCGCCGCTTCTAAATTTAAGCCTTCGAGATTGGGAGCGCGACCTGCTGCCAGCAAAATCTCGTCCACCACTAAATTTTCCAGCGCGTGGTTTTCACGTGTGAAGGTCAAACGCTTGCCGCTCCTAGAGTCGCGTTCTACCTTTTGTAATTCAATTCCGGTTTCAAAACGGATGCCTTCGCCAGCCAAAATTTTGCTCAAAGCCTGAGCTAACTGCTGGTCTTCGGTAGAAAGCAGGGTGGGGCTGTGTTCCAAAACGGTAACATCTACGCCAAACCGCCGAAACATTTGGGCAAATTCCACCCCAATCGGCCCGCCCCCGATAATAGCCAACCTGTCCGGCAGCTTAGGCAACTGTACCGCCTCAACATTGGTAATATAACCAGTTTCTTTTAAGCCCTCGATTGGCAGTTCGGCGGTACGAGTGCCAGTAGCAATTATGATATTAGTCGCGCGAATTGTTTGCTCACTTTCCTTATTTTTCAGCTTTATTTCGTGCGGCGCGACAAAGCTGGCCTCCGCCAACCACACCTTAATACCTTGTTGCTCCAGGTGTTGGCGGGCCTGTGCTTGCGTACCTTCTAAGACTTCCTTTTGTACCCGCTCTACGTGGGCCACTACCCCGTTCCAATCAAAACCCACCGCGCCCAATTGCAAACCATAACGGGCGGCTTGATGGCTGCGATGTAGCAACCGTGCTGTGTTTAGCAGAGTTTTGGTGGGGTCACAACCGTAATTCAGACACGTACCGCCTAACTTGTGTCTTTCCACCAGGGCTACCCGCAACTTGGGTTTATCTTCATTTTCATTGGTAGCTAACGAAATGGCTGCCGAACTGCCGCCCGCCCCGCCCCCGATTACCAGTACATCAAAATCATTTTCAGTGTGGGTCATTTTTGCTCCTCTTGAACTCACGTTTATAACACTTTTAGTAAGCTTTAAGCACAAGCTGGGCCGCTAAAATTAAGGGAAACCGCCCGCAATTATGCCCGCTTTTGAGCTTGTGCTATAATGCCTCTGCAATACCAAATTAAAAAAATTAGCAAAAGGAGCATTATAGATGAGCGTACAAGTAGTAGTGGTGACGGGCAAAGAGGAAGCGCGGCGGGCTGCCGGATTGGTGCGGCATACCGAAAGCGAGACTACCAAGTTTGCCCAGGTCGGCATCAACGACTTAATTACTTCGGTTTTCGAGTCGGTACGCAGCAGTCTGGAAAAGGAAGCCGACGTGGAGGTGGAAATCACTGGCAACCTGACCCTCAGTACCAAAGAAGGCGATCAGATATTGACCTTCGATGTAAGTGGCGAGAACTCCAACGCTCGCACAATGCGTATTAAGCTCAACACCAAAATCCAACCCCAGGACGGCGAAAAGAAGTAGTTTCTGGCTTTATCCATTGGCGGAGCAATGTCCCACAAAAAGCAGTGCGTTGGAGGCTACTCCGCCACCCGATGTTTCGGAACAGTCCATTGACGGAGCAATGTCCCACATTCCACGATTTTTTGCAGGGCCATAGCAAGGTCGGCGCGGTGGCTGTTTGGTTGGATATAGCTCTGCCCATAGATGTTCCCGGACAATTCACGGGTACATCCTGGGTGGGAGCAATGTTCCACGTGCCACGATTTTTAACAGGCACTTGACAAATATAGTTCAAAGGTGTACTATTCATATATGAACGAAAAAGGGACTGACAACTTTAATAAAGAACCGCTGCGCTTGCTACGGGCTTTAGTACAAACAGGCAAGCTGGTGGAAGTACGTCTCGATGGTGTATTGGACGAGGCAGAGTTGAGTTTGACCCGATTGTTTACACTCAACCGTCTCGAACAAGCCGACGAACCGCTTTCACTCGGTAGGTTGGCTGCTTGTTTGGCGTTTGTCAAATCTAACGCCACGCAAGTGGTTGACCGCTTGGAAAAAGAACAGTGGGTAAAACGAGTACCTGACCCTAATGACCGACGTTGTACGCGGTTAGCTTTGACCGATGAAGGTAAACAGCAGCACGAAGTTGGTTTGGAAACTATTCAGCCATTTATTGAGCGGCTGAATACCATTTTTACTGCCGAGGAACAAGGGCTGTTGGTGCGGCTACTTCAACGCCTTAACAATAGCCTGGCCTAATTAAAAATTTGTCCTTATGGTTCAGAATTGAACTGTTAGCTATTCAAACTGTGCTTTATAAAGAAATTGAGAGGAAGATAAGATATTATGACAAGACTTGCCCAAACAACCCATCCGATTCACGAGCTACTGGAAGCCCGCTGGAGTCCCCGCGCTTTTTCCAGCCAGCCAATCGAAGCCGATAAGCTGCAAAGTTTGTTTGAGGCGGCCCGTTGGTCTCCGTCGGGCGGTAACACCCAGCCCTGGTATTTTGTGGTAGTTACAAAGGCTGACGGAGAAATTCATCAGAAGTTGGTGGAAACTATGAGCGGGCAGAACCCAAATTGGACTAAGAATGTACCAGTTTTGGTGTTAGCAGTTGCCAAACTCAATCCAGACCGGGCCGCGTTCAACAAATACGCTTATTACGATTTGGGCCAGGCGGTGGCCCATCTTACAGTACAGGCGGGCGCACTCGGTTTGCACGTCCACCAGATGGGCGGATTTGATGGCGAAAAGGCGCGGCAGTTGTTTGAGATACCCGCAGATTACGAACCTGTAACCATCAGCGCAATTGGTTATGCTGGCAACCTGGAAGATTTGCCGCAAGACCTCCAGGTGCGCGAGACTGCTCCTCGCACCCGCAAACCCGCCAAAGAATTCGTTTTTGAGAACCAGTGGGGACAGTCTGCCGGATTGTTTGCCGAACGAGAACTGGCAGGCGTGAACTAAGCAACAAGTGCTTGCACTATTTTTGGGCGAAGTAGGATCAAACACTAACGAACCACGAATTCGTTAGTGTTTCTATATATCCGATTTCGAGCGCAAAAACCCTGACAACTACTAATTTTAGATATCAAGGTTTTTGACGTTTTTGGCGTGCGTGGTGATAAAACTCTTGCGCGGTGGTACGGCTGCCCCCATCAACATATCAAATGTTTCATCGGCCCGCGCAGCGTCCTCGATGGTTACTTGTAACAAGATGCGATTGACCGGATCCATGGTGGTCTCGCGCAACTGTTCGGGGTTCATTTCGCCCAACCCTTTGTAACGTTGGACATAAGTTTTGTCCGAGTTATACTTCTTCACCAAAATATCTTTTTCGGCATCGTTAAAAGCGTACTGTTTATCCTTGCCGTGCGAGACGCGGTAGAGCGGCGGCTGGGCAATAAAAAGATGCCCGTCCAAAATCAGCTTTTCCATATTACGGAAGAAAAATGTCAGCAATAACGTTCTGATATGGCTTCCATCCACATCAGCATCGGTCATGATGATTACGCGGTGATACCGTAATTTGGCTGGGTCGAAGTTCGCGCCAATGTTTGCACCCAACGCCGTAATTAAGTTCTTGACTTCGGTGCTGCTCAACATTTTGTCCAGGCTGGCCCGCTCGACGTTCAAAATCTTACCGCGCAATGGCAAAATCGCCTGGAAACGACGGTCTCGCCCTTGTTTGGCACTACCACCCGCTGAGTCCCCTTCTACCACGAACAATTCCGAACGGCTAGGGTCACGCTCTGAACAATCGGCCAGCTTACCGGGTAAGGTCATACCGCTCAAAAACTCTTTGCGAACAATATTTTCCTTGATTTTAGACTGGGCTTCTCGGATACGGGCGGCCTGAGCGCACTTTTCTATGATTTTACGGGCATCATTAGGGTTCTGTTCAAGCCATTCGGTCAGGCCATCGCTAACCACCGTTTCCACCGTCGTCTTAACATCGGCGTTGGTCAGCTTTACCTTAGTCTGGCTTTCAAATTGCGGATTGGTCAACTTGACGCTGATAATGGCGGTCAGCCCCTGGCGCACATCGTCACCAGTAAAGTTTTCTTCCTTTTCTTTGAGAAAATTGCTTTTGCGGGCGTAATTGTTGATGGTGCGAGTCAGGGCGGTGCGGAAACCCGTAATATGCGTACCACCATCCGGGTTAGCAATGTTGTTGGCAAAAGCATACACCGAGTCGTTGAAGCTGTCGTTGTACTGAAAAGCTACCTCCACGTCGGTGGTGCCGATTTGTTTTTGGACATAGAAAGGCCGTACCTGAATTGCGTCGCGGTTGCGGTTCATGTGTCGCACGAACGAAACGATGCCGCCCTCAAACCAGAAAGTCATTTCGTGGTCAGTGCGCTCATCTAAAAACTTGATACGTAAATTTTTGGTCAAAAAGGCAGTTTCCCTGAAACGTTGGGCTAACGTATCAAAATTATAAATAATACCATCGCTAAAAATCGTATCATCCGCCAGCCAGCGAGTCAGGGTGCCGTGTGCCTCGGCCTGGTCAGCCGCTAACGGCTCGGAAGCCATATCGTACATCGGGATGCCACGCTTGTATTCCTGCCAGAAGCGACGACCATCGCGCTTGACCTCGACATACATCCAGGTGCTAAGAGCATTGACGACAGATGCACCGACACCGTGCAAACCGCCCGAAACTTTGTAGCCACCTTCGCCGAACTTGCCGCCCATACCCAATTTAGTCATCACGCCTTCCAAAGCAGGTCTGCCTGTTTGAGCCTGGATACCTGTAGGAATACCGCGTCCATCGTCTATGACCGTCACCACGTTTTGCTTGTCTATCAGAACCTGAATAGTCCGGCAGTACCCGGCCATCGCTTCATCCACGCTGTTGTCAAAAACTTCATAAACCAGATGATGCAAGCCGTGTATGTCGGGGCTACCGATATACATACCGGGCCGCAGGCGCACGTGGGCCAGACCTTCTACCAGTTGAATGTTCGACGCATCATAAGATTGACTGGTAGGCACAGCGGATGTTTTGTTTGTTTCAGTTGTCACGGGGAAACCTCCGATACTTACTTTTTACGTGCTGGAAGCAGGAAAAAGCACTTCTTTCGTATTATATTGGTTGTTTTAATGCCTGTATTATAGCACATTTGACCCGTGATTGCCACTCAAAAGCCATACCGTTCCAGAGCTTAGGCGTTCTGGAAAAACTATGCTCAAAACAGGTAGTGGTAAAGTTTGGGCTTGAGGCCGAAAACTCCAGCACATCTAAGCCCTGGAGGTTATCGTAGTCACACTTGACACAACTCCTTCTATCCTTTACCATTTATTGAAATAGCTTTAGGGAAGCTTAAATGAAATAAAGGGTGGGAGGTGAATTTTGACCGCGAGTGCTGAAAGAACCGAGGGCCACACGGCGCAAGGGTTGGATGGGCAAGACGAGTTGACAGACAATCTGGCGCAACTGGCCGTCGTGGTGTTGGCGGCGGGCAAAGGCACGCGGATGCGTTCACGACTGCCCAAAGTCTTGCATCAAGTGGGCGGTGAACCGATGCTTTTTCATGTGTTGCGCCAGGTAGCCGCGCTCGGAGTACCACCCGAACGCACCGTGATTGTGATTGGTTACGGGGCGGCTCAGGTACGCGAGGCTCTGGCTGGACGCGGGGCTTATTTATTTGCCGAACAAACCGAACAGCTTGGCACGGCCCACGCCGTCCAGCAAGCTGACTCTGTGCTACCAGCAAGTGCCGAACACGTCCTGGTACTATACGGAGATGGCCCTCTGGTAAGAGCCGCCAGTTTGCGCGGCCTCGCGGTCAAGCATTTCGAGATGCGCCCGTTGGTTACGCTAGTGACAGCTACTACCCCCGACCCGACGGGCTATGGGCGCATCTTTCGCGACCCTAATAGTGGTGTATTTCATTCGATTGTCGAAGAAAGCGATTTATCCCCCGCTCAAAGCGATATCAAGGAATTTAATGCCGGTATCTACATTTACCGCGCCCAATGGTTGTGGCCCGCTCTGCGCCGCGTCATACCCAGCCGCAAAGGTGAATATTATCTGACCGACCTGGCCCAATTCGCCGCCCAAACTGCCGCACCCCCTTTCGATGAGGATGGTGATAATCATAACAGCAGTCACGACACCGCAATCCCGTTTCCAGTCGAGACCATCTGGATGGATGCGGACGATATACGGGGTATCAATGATCGGGCGCAGCTGGCCGAAGTAGATGGAATTTTGCGTCGCCGTCTGGTTTTGCAGCATCAGTTAAACGGCGTGACCATCAACGACCCGGCGACGGTCTATATTAGTGCCGAGACCAAAATTGGCCCCGATAGTCAAATTGAGCCAAATACGCATCTGCGCGGCCACTGTCGGATCGGAGCAAATTGCGTTATCGGGCCGAATACAGTCTTGGAAAACGCTATCGTGGGTGACGATTGCCAGATTATCGCTTCGTTTGTAGAAAATTCAACTTTGGAGAATCGAGTAAGAGTCGGGCCAATGGCGCACATCCGGCTTGGTTGTTATCTGGAACACGATGTCCAGCTGGGCAACTTCGCCGAGGCCAACCGTTCCCATCTCGGCCCTACTTCGCGCCAGCATCATTTCAGCTATTTGGGCGACGCGACCCTGGGCGAAGACGTGAATATCGGAGCTGGCACCATCACGGCCAATTACGATGGCAAAAGCAAACACAAGACTACGATTGGGGCGCACGCTTTTATCGGTAGCGATACCATCTTGCGTGCGCCAGTTGAAATTGGAGCAGGCGCGGCGACGGGGGCGGGTTCGGTTGTAACCCACGATGTGCCAGCCTACACCACTGTCGCGGGCGTACCCGCCAGACCTATCAGCCAATAGCCGCCAATAGACAGCCGGGGGTATTTGTAGGATATTGCCCCGCCAATAGACGTTTCCGGTTTTGGTTCTAGCTGATAACTGACCACTGCAAAATAAGGAGATTAAAAATGAATTTTTCGGAATTAAAAGGTCGAGCGGTAGTTGATACCCACGATGCCAAAAAAATTGGGGAAGTGGACGACTTGCTAATCGAGCCAGCTACCCATCAAACTGTTGGGCTGGTGTTGAAAAGTGGCCTGTTTAGTCACGCTCAAACTGTAGCTATTGCCCACATTCAACGGATTGGCCCAGACGCGGTGATGGTTTCGCAGGTTGGGAGTGCCTCTGACACCGAGCCACCTACCCACACCGCTTCCAATCTGTCCGATATTCTAAATAATAAAGTTGTAACCGACGCTGGTGCTTTAGTCGGTAGTATCAGTGATGTGTTGCTAGACCCCAATACGCTGGAGATAACTGGCTATGCCTTCAAAGCCGATGGTATGTTCGCCAAGTCGCACGAGTTTCCGGTATCCCCCGCCGTTCGTTACGGCCCTAAGCTGGTGACAGTGCCGGAACAGCTAATCAATCGGCCAGGCGAGGCCACGTAAAAAGATTGAGTATTTGTGAGACATTGCTCCGCCAATGGATATAGCGGTCAGTCGTCAGTTAAAACCTTTTTTTGCTGTTTGGCTGAAAGCTAATAGCTGACGGCTGACAACTACTCCTACAGCTTCGCCCGGTCTTGCGCCCCCTCCGCCGCTAGTATCCAGTGGCGGTACAATTCTGTCACCTGGGTGGTCAGAGCCGAACTGTTATCTACACCTTGTTTGAGAGCGTCCAGCAGCGCGTCCGTCCCCACAAACTTGTAACGGTTATGTTCCAGATAATAACGCACGAAGCGCGAGAAGGCCGCTTCGCCAAACTGCTTGCGGTAGGCATCGTAGAAAAGCCCACCCTTGTTATAAGCAATAATAGCATACGACGAGATGTCTTTATAAGCATACACATCGCGGGCCACAATCCCGTCCTGCTTACTATCCAACGTCGCCACATAAGCGTCCCTAAAGTAGCTGTGGTAAATCTTCTGTACCGTCGCCACGTCTCGGAAACGCTCGTAATATAGTAGCCCGCAATATTGGGTCAAAGCTTCGTCTTGCCAGGGAGCGCGTATCTGGTCGCTGCCCACCATTCCGTACCACCATTGATGTCCGGTTTCGTGAATAACCGCGAACTCGAACGAAGTCAAATAGCTCGGCTCATAATAGCGCGTGGTAATATAAACCTCGCCTGGAAACTCCAACCCGCCCCAGGGAACAAGCGGTGCTTCTACCACGTTAAATTTTGTATAGGGATAGCGTCCGAAAGCGTCGCGGTAAGTCTGAAATGCGTTGGCGGCGAAACCCAAAGCCTTCGTACCGAAAACCTTGTCGCGGCCCAAGAAATACGAAGTCACGGCTGTGCTACCCACCTGTTGCGTGGCCGTCTGATAGTTGGGGCTAAGGCTGGCTACAAAATCCCGCACCGGGCCACTCACAAACAGCGTCGTGCGCGTACCATCGGTATTGAGACGGCTATCGGCACTAACCCCGTTGGCGGCAATCACCTCGCTGGCGGGCGCGGTCAGCCACACCTTGAACAAAGCCACGTTGCTATTGGTAGTGTCGCCCATAACGTTGTAAGGGTGAATATCCCAACCATCGGTCAGCTTGCGGTCAAACACGGCTACCTGCGGATACCAATACAACAGCGCGAAAATATTGTTGGCCGCGTCATACCGAAAATAGCCGCTTTCCAGGTCAGTCGGCACGTCCAGCTTAAAATCAAGCTCGATGCCAACCGTCGCGCCCGGCTGCAAAGGGTGGGCCGCCTCAAACATGATGTCCAGGTTGGCCGCGTCATTTTCTAGCTGCGTGGTAGCAAATTGCCCATCAACCTTAACATTCGACACGGCCAGGGGCGGGTTGTGCGTATCGGTATTAGGAGCATTGGCGTATAACCACAAAATAACATTGGGCAAAGCTCCACCCGTATTATTGGTGTAAAAAATCTGTTCGTGACCAGCGGCGACGGGTTTTTGGGGGTCTGGCGCAACCTTGAGGGCGATATTGTAAAGCGGCGGCTGTCTTTCCGCCACCATCGCCAAGTCAGGTTGCGACTCTGGGTTAAGGGCGTGGCCGAACTCTGTCAAATCCATTTGGGCCAGAGCGGGCGGAGTGACAATTGGCAGGAAGGGGGCGGGCGGCGGCGCAAGCGTCACACTGTTAGACATCGCAAACGGTTTTTTAGTCGGGGCTACCGTTGGGGTAGCTATGGGTCTGGCAGTAGCGGCGGCGGGGGTAGGGGTTGAAGCAATAGTTGTAAAGGTGGGTGTAGCAACAGGCGTAGCGGCGACGGTTAGAACAGGTGTGGATGGGGCAGATAGTCCTGGCGTAACAGCAGAGGTCGCGGTAGCTACGGACGACGATGAGGCCGTCGCAGTCGCAGCTAGAGCCAGTCCCGTCGTGGCAACTGGTGTAGTCGGCGGCGAGGCGATAGTTGGTGCCAGAGTTGCCAATGCTGCCGTCGAGGTCACACTTGATTGTGAAGTTGGCTGCTCACGCTGGCTGGCAGTGGGTGTAACCGTTGGAATAAAAGCGCGGGTGGCCGGAACAGGACTGGACTGCTCGGCGCACCCGGTCAGCAGACCTAACCATACCAGCAGCAGCCCAACCCATCTATTTTTTGCTAGTTTTAAGCCCATCTATTTTCCTGGTCAGTGTTTTTTGTGGAATGCACAGAGGAATTAGGGTGAAATTTCCCAATCCTCAAGAGATAAACTTGCTACCCTACTAAATTCACGGGTGTTATGTGTTACTAATACAAGTTTGACGTTTAGACTAAAAAGGCACATTAACATCGTTCACCCAAAAGGTGAACCTAAAAATACAACTATTGGCATCCTTGTAGTCACTCTTAAGCCAGTTTGTTAGCTTTGGCTGACCGCTTAGAGCCTTTTTTGACTACGGCGTAACGTTTAGCCCGTCCTAGCCGTGGGCCAGCCACACTGCCTGGCGATTTACCGCGCAGTTTAGGTGATAGGGCTGGTGTGTCTAACTTAGCGATAATTGCCGCCATTCTTCTGTGAGGTGGTGGGGAGCGGTAGTAAACCCGGTCAGCTTTAATACGCAACAGCGCATCGCAGCTGGTCTCTTGCTCGAGCAAAGCTGTCAAAAAAGCGGCCCTGCCGTAGTAGCGGTCAGCTACTACCAGCAAATGACGGCTAAACATTTTGGCAAGCGCGGCTAGTTGGAACGCGGCTACCTCGCCCGCTGTCTGGTCAGTAGGAATACGCATACAATCCAAAATGTAAACCAACTGCTGGTGACCAGTGGCAAGGCTGCCAACATTGAGAACTGCCAACCATAGGTGAGCGGTTTGTCACATTCGGGCAAATTGTGAAGGTACAAGCAACCACGGGCGGTCTCAAAGCACTGATACAAGGCGTGCCGATATTGCTGTAATATGTTAAAGTTCAAGTGAGTAATGCTCCTTCTTTTTTGGTCGAAAGAAGCTTTACTCTTTTGGGCAAGCTTCCGCAAGGGGCTTGCCTTCTGATTTAGTCTAAACGTCAAGTATATCACTACACAAAAACAATCCATTGGCAGAGCAATGTCCCACAAAGGCAGTACACAGCTAGACAGCTAACAGTTAAAACCTTTTGTTCCTGGTTTAGCTGTGCGCTGTCTTCTTAGACCGTGATGGCGTTGCCGCGATAGATGCGGCTGCGATAACGGCTGGTGGTGAAGTCGGGCAGGGGTGCGCTGGTGAGCAGTACGGCGTTGACGAAGCGGGTGACTTCTTCGTTTTCTTCATCTGGGCTGACAGGTTCTTCGCTGCGGGCGCGGCGCGTCAAGTCCACCTGGTTGACCGGGACGTGGTGGACGTTGCGTTCGCTTTCCACCCCCAGCGTGACCGTGAAGGCATGGAGGCTGGTTTTGATAAAGTTGGCGAGGCCAAATTCTTCCGGTTCGCTGGCGCGGTTGGTTTCGGGCGTGACCAGCACGATTTGACAGTCATCTACGAGCGACATCTTGCGGGCCACCCGAAAATGATAGGTGAGATGGTCTTCGATTAAGCGGGCAAAATCTTTTTCGTCAAACACCCCGTCCCAATCGTGGCCGTTTTTGCCCACGAGCGGTTTTTGGGGCAAGGGTTCGGGTGGCGTACTGACTACGGCGATGGGTTTGCCAAATTCCTTGATGGCTTTTTCCAGCCCGGCTTCGATTTCTTCGCCAATGGGAAAGGCCACGAAGCGTCCGTTGGTGTGGTAATACTCAAAATGCTGACAAAACTTTTGGGCCGTTTCCAGGGTGCGGGTTAAAATCACCAGTTTGCCAACGGCGTGTTCGTCCAGGTAAGAGTGGGCCAGCCGTTCGATAGGGAAGCGCAGGTGGTCTTCGGCCAGCAGGAAGACGGTCTGGTTATAGAATTTTTCGAGCCGCGCCGCGCCGGGTTTGCCAAACAATTCGCCTTCGGTAACGGTGCGGTCAAAACGCAAGCCACCGGACGGGTGGAAGGTCTCGCCGCTTACGTTGCGGTCTGCCAGATAGAAAATCGTTGCCAGGGCCACGTCTTGCTCAGTGGGCATCCGGTTAAGGTTCATCATACCGAGGGTGCTTTCGCCGATTTTGACGGCCTCGCGTTCGATTTCGTCTGCCCCAAAGAAAGGTTCAGGAGCAGCGGGTAAATTTGCAAGCCAGGACTGGGAGGCAGCTTTATCAGCGATATATCCCCCTAATTCCAGACGAGCTATTAATTTTTTGGCAATCCCCGCGTTCATCAGGTGAGAATAGGCGGCGGCTTTGCCCGACCCGCTTATAATCTTTTTTGCCATTTTGACTAGAGTAGCGGGGGCGGCGGCGTTTTGGCTCAACTGCTGGGGCGAGTTGGTAGCTAGAAACGCCAGCAGTTTGTCAACCGGAACAGAGTCGGTGCGGTAGGCTTCGATCAAGACGGTGTAGAGGTCGTTGAGACGTTTGCCTTCCAGGATTAGTCTGCCCCGACGTTGGTACAAACCGGGTTTGCCATCGCTGCCTTGTAAGCGGATGCCATCTACCGGGCCGGGAGCGATGGCGTTGATTTGCACTTCCGGCCCTAAAAAGCGAGCCAACATTTCGACCAGGGCGCGTTGTCCGGCTTTGCTGACGGCGTAATCACCCCGGTTGGGATAGGGGACGGCCACGTATTTTTCGCCGCCGAAATAACTGCTGACTTCGACAATATAGCCGCTACCTTGCTTTTTCATCATGGGGGCGACCTTGCGGATAAGGGAATAGTTGCTGATGAGATTGGCGCGGAGGGTGTGTCGCCAGGAGTCGAGCGGCATATCAATAATCATTTCTTCCGCCCCGCTCATTCCGGCGTTGTTGACCAGATAATCTATGCGTCCGAAAGCGGCCAGAGTGGTTTCGACGAGCGGGCCAAGCACGGCTTCATCGGCTACATCGCAGTTTGACACAATCACTACTCGCTTTTCGGGCTGACCATAACCGATTTCGCGCAACTCCTGGATGATGCTGGCCCGTAAATCTTCCAACGCTTTGAGGTGTCGGGCTGCCAGCACTACTTTCGCGCCGCTCAAAGCCAACAAGCGTCCAATCTGACCGCCAATACCCGCGCTGCCGCCTGTGATAAGAGCCACTTTGCCCAGGTGCAGGCCGAAAATCGTTTCTGTCCAGTTGAAAGTCGAACGGTCTGCACCCATCGTGCGGGTCAGGTTGGCGGGCAGGTACAGGTTGATTTCTTCGATTTTGCGTTCCTGGTTGAGTAGTTTGGCTGTCCAGGCGGCGGCAAAGTTGCTATTTTCGGGCTGGTTATTGGAAAAGCGGATAATCTGGTTTGACCAGACCGCAAACTTTTGACTGCCCGCGTCCACGTCCACACTTTCTTCGTGCCGCCAGACTCGGCAAAGCTGTTCGACACCTGCCCGCAACACATCGCCCCACACGTTACCCGCGCTGTCGTCCGGGTTGGAGACAAAGACTACGCGCGGCGTTTCGGTCAGGGTATCAGCGTGGTCGCGCCAGAAACGGGCCAGATAGGTGCTGAGGGTGATGACGGCCACCAATTCGCGTTCGACAAAATTGGCTGCGCCCTCGTCCCCGATATTTAGCAACGACGTACCGTGCTCGCGTCCGTCCGAGCCGGGCAGTATCAACGCGCCATTGAGATGCCCGAATTTGGTTTCGATGTCAAGCAGGGTAGCTTCTATGGAGTCGTGCTGGGCCGGGTCAAGGCCGAAAGTATGAATGAAAAGCTGGTCTTCGTCGGTCATTTGGGTGCGGGCGGCTGTAAGCGCGTCCAGTGTGCGGAAACATAAGGCTACCTGCGCCCCGGAACGGGTTTGCATCCGGGCGAAATATAGCGCGTCCTCAACGGTGCTTGCGTCGCCAGCCGCCACCAGCATGACTTTGCCTTCGGAGTCTAATAGTAGCAGGCTAGGGCGTGAGAGTAGAGTAGATTTGCTTTCGGTTTCGACATCCATGCCGTTGGTGACTTCAAAGGGGTGTCCGGCAAAAGCGATGGCTTCGTCTGAACCGAGGAAAACGGCGGTGTTGGCGACATCCAGTGTTTTGGGAAAGCCTGGAGCAAGTTTGCCTTCGGAGTCGGGCCGTTTAAGCCGCATAATCCCGAAAAACTCCGATGCCGTTGTACCTTCGGGCATCTTTTTGAGGCCGTCCATCGCTTTGAAGACGGTGCGGATGCGTTCGCTGTCAATCGGGCCGGGGTAGATGGTGTTGAGCCGGACAGCTTTTTCGCTTTGGCCTAACTCGCGGGCTAGATGCAACGACAGGGCGTTGAGAGCGGCTTTCGGTACGACATAGGGGATGCGCCCGTAGTAGTTGGTGCGGCTGAAAATGGTGCTGACGTTTATTACGCTTGCGCCGACGGAAAGATAAGGGTAGGCGGCGCGTATCAAGTTCCAGGTGATGGCAAAAAGGTTGCCAAACGCAGCCCCTAACGTTTCGGTGTCGGCAAATCCGGCCTCGCGCAACTGGTCAAGGTCGGCCTGGCTAAAGGGGACGCGGGTAAGGGGTTGTTTCGGCCCGGCACTTCCGGCGTTGTTGACCAGGACATCAATACGACCGAATTTCGTGCCAACTTCTTGCAAGCCGCTTCGTACCTGGGCCAGATTTGCTCCGTCCATCACGAGCGGGTAAATTTTTGCCGCCTCGAAGCCTTGCTCATCTACCAAGCGGGTTTTGTAGGCATCTAATTTGGCGGTGTTACGTCCGGTGATGATGACGGTTGCGCCTTCTTGCAGGTAGCGGCGGGTGATGACCTCGCCAATATTGCCTGCCCCGCCCGTTATCAGGGCCACTTTGCCCGTCAAACGCCCTTGTTTATCTTGTTCCATTATGTTTCACGCTCTCTTTAGCTAACAGCCCTTAACCACAAAATTAATATTTATTGATAATTTCTAATTAGTTCGCTTTGTCAACTTGTTCTAAATTTAGAATCATCGAAAGCTCATATTTTAGTGCGTTTTGCTTTTTCTGGTCTCTCAATAATACTGGGTCTGTTATAGGTTGTCCTTTCGGCCTAAAATAACCAAGAAATTGCCATTCTTGGTCCTGTTTCCTTAATTTCAAAAATATCGGTATACAGTTGTTTTGTTCAATGAATTTATTAGCAGCCCTTATATGATATTCCTTATTTCCTACTAAGATTTCCTGACATGGTTTTGGATTTTGCCAAAGATTCAAAAAACCGCAGATGACAACTTTTTTTCTCTCATAAAGAAATCTTGTTCGCCACCGTTCGTTTATGGTTAATGCTTCACATATCGCGTCCCAAGCGTAGGATTTTTCGATTTCAAACGACATATAACCAACTCCCTCAAACTTCGGTAAATGGTTGGAAGAATATTTTTAATAAAAGAACATTATACTCCCAGCTTCTCCGCTAAATCCACAAAATCGTTCGCCACAATACCGAAGGACGGTGCGGGTTCGGTTGGTTTGGGCTGGTTCGGGCCGTATTCGAGCAGACGTGGGACGTAGGCGGTTTTGAGACCTTGTGCCTGGGCTGCCTGTAAATCCTGTGGGTGGGCGGCTACCAGCATTACTTCCGATGGTGGTACGCTCAAGAGTTGGCCCACCATTAGATAGGTGCGCGGGTCGGGTTTGTAGGCGCGTATCAGTTCCGCCGACAGTACGCAATCCCAGGGCAGGCCACTATGTTTCGCCATGTTGACCAGCAAAGCCATGTTCCCGTTAGAGAGCGTAGTCAAGGTGTAACGTTGGCGCAAACGGTTTAAGCCAGCGATTGCGTCGGGCCAGGGCTGTAGGCGATGCCAGACCGTGTTGAGATAAGCTTTTTCGGCTTCGGTTAAGCCTGTCACGCCGAACTCGCGCAAAACTTCTTCCAGGCTCTGGCGGTGGAGTGCGTCCAGATTCAACCAGCCGCCTTCGCCCCGCATTACCCGTTGCATGGAGGGAATGTATTTGCCGCGCCAGGCTAAGGCGAATTTGCCCCAATCTATATCTAACCCTTTGGCGTGGTTGATTTCTGCTCCTTCGCGTACAATGGTGCTATAATAATCTACTACCGTGCCGAATACGTCGAAAGCTAATACTTTTACATCTTGCATATATAAAACCCTTTCGCCGCAGAGAACGCAGAGTTATTATAAATTTGTAACTCCTCAGTTAGCTTGTAGTAGTAGCCAACGGTTCACCCGTGCCGGGTACAAGTAAACCGTCGTCTAAGCGGACCAAACCTGATAAATCAGGTTGTCGGAATCCACTTTAGTGGGTTTGGTGTGAATAGACGACGGTTTCAACCGTTGGCGTTCTGCTAATTTCTTCTAATAATGGCTCGACTTTGGCATCTTCTCCCTGTTCTCCGTGACTCTGTGGTGCAAGGTCTTGGGTTTTGAGGAGGCGTTTGTTTTGGTTGTACGGGAAGATGTCCAGGACTTCGCCTCTGCGGATACGAGCCTGGGTTTCTTGCCAGAAACGCGCCTCTAGCAAATCGGCGTGATGCTCCACAAAAACATCTCGTAGCGTACCGTGCAGCCCCAAGAAATGCAAAAATTCTTCGGGGAAAATGTCGTTTTCGCGCACCGAATAGCCCGGCTCGGCCCAAAGCTCCTCGTTGAAGCTGGTGGGCTGGGGCATAGTGCGGAAGTTGCAGCTGGTTAAGGGGGCAAGCTCATCATAATCGTAGAAAACCACCCTGCCATGTCTCGTTACCCCGAAATTTTTCAGGAACATATCGCCCGGAAAGATATTAGTCGCCGCCAAATCCTTGATAGCGAAGCCCAAATCTATGATAGCCGCCCGCGCTTCCGGTTCGCTTTTTTCGTAGATATAGATGTTTAATGGTATGACCCGCCGCTCGACATAAACGTGCTTGATGTCCAGGTAGTCCGCCGCGATAGTAACGCTCTTTTTAGCCATTTGTTTGAGTTCTTCCAGCAATTGGGGCGAGATACGACTGCGCTCGATTTTCAGATGTTCAAACTCCTGGGCATCAATCAAGCGTCCGGCCCGGTCATGCTGGAAAACCATCTGATAGTGCGCCATCACCTGCTGCCGAGTGGTATTTTTGGGTGGCGCGAAATAGTCCTTGATAATTTTAAAAACTGCATCGTAGGACGGCAGCGTAAAAACGGTCATCACCATACCCGGCTGCCCACTGGCGATACGGAATTCATCGTCGGAGGCGGTCAACGCCTGTAACAAATCCCGATAGAGCAAAGTTTTACCGTGTTTGTTATAGCCGATGGAGATATAAAGCTCGGCTATTTTCTTGCGCGGCATAATCGAACGCAAAAAACGCATCAAGTCGTAGGGTCGGGCCACCTCCACCTGAAAATACGAACGGGTGAAGCTGAATAACACGCTCACTTCGCCTTCGTCCAGCAGCACGGTATCAATCACCAGACCGTCATTATAGTGTAGGACAGCCAGCACCAGGGGAACAACGCAACTGCCCGCGAACATCCGGCCCACCAGATACGCCCCCTTGTTGCGGTAAAAAACCGAACTAACCATTTCGGTGCGGGTGACGAAAGTTTCGCCGATGCTTTGCAGATACACTTCGATTTGTCGGGCCGCCAATTGCAGATTGCGGGGTTTGTCCTGGAATTCCGCTCCGAACTGGTATTCGTCTATAATATCTTCCAACATCACGGCCAGTGCGTCGGGGCTGGCTGCCACCCGGCCATAAACCCGATAAATCGGCTGGGTAGGTTGAGTAGGTGGCGTTTCAAAGTCGCTATCTACAAACTCGATTTGGGGGTCAAGCCCGACTGTAGTGAAGATGCGGCGGGTAATCGAATTGAAAAAGGTTTCGCCCAACTCCCAGTCGTCGCGCTGGTCAATCAGGCCCGAATAGACGGCCTTGATACCAGTCCAAAGCAGCTTTTCGCTGACGCGCTCCTCCATTAGTTCGTGAATTTCCGCCACGCAACCGTTCACTACGTCTTTGTAGAGGTCTAGTCTATTGGTCGCGTCCACCTGGGCTGCCCGCCATTCGCGCTCGACAAAACGACCTCTAGCTCGTTGGGTAATGGCGCGAAATTGGCTTTGGTAGTCGCTAAAAGCTTCGCAAATAGCTTTCGCTCCCAGGTTTGCCAGCCGACTGTCGGTTAGCTGTTTGGTCATAAAAGTATCCTAAGTTAGCGGTCAGTTATCAGCCGTCAGTTGTCAGTTAAAACCATTAAAACATCAGCCGTGAAGGTTTTATTATAGGGGGCACATCCCAGCACTCGTTGTGTTGCTAAACCCACAGCCTGTGCGGGCGCGGGGACGCGCCGCCTACAGTTTACCTGGAAGGTATCGGTTTTAACTGATAACTGATGGCTGACGACTGCTTGCTCCTAATGGGCTGCCGCGAATTGGGCTTCTTCGGTTGAGCCAGAAAGGGCCGTAGTCGAAGAAGTGCCACCCGAAATCACCTGAGCTACTTCGTCAAAATAGCCCGTCCCGACTTCGCGCTGATGTTTAACCGCCGTATAACCGTTTGGCTCACTGGCGAACTCGGCTTGCTGCAACTCGGAATAAGCCGCCATACCTCGTTCTTTATAGCCGCGTGCCAACTCAAACATACTGTAGTTAAGGGCGTGGAAGCCAGCCAGGGTAATAAACTGGAATTTGTAGCCCATTGCGGCAATGGTTTGTTGGAAGTTGGCGATAGTTTTTTCGTCCAGTTTCTTTTGCCAGTTGAAGGACGGCGAACAGTTGTAGGCCAACATTTGGTTGGGAAATTTGGCGTGAATCGCGTCGGCAAAGCGTTGGGCTTCCTCGATGCTCGGCTCGGATGTTTCGCACCAGATTAAATCGGCATAGGGAGCATAGGCCAGACCGCGTGCAATGGCCTGGTCAAGACCGCTCCGCACCCGATAGAAACCTTCGGCGGTGCGTTCGCCCGTCACGAAGTCGTGGTCGTAGGGGTCAATGTCGCTCATCAAAAGGTTTGCGCCATTGGCATCGGTACGGGCTATGACGAAAGTAGGTACGCCCATCACATCGGCAGCCAGACGTGCGGAAGTCAGGTTGCGGACGGCGGTTTGGGTGGGGATTAAAACTTTGCCTCCCATGTGGCCGCATTTTTTCTCGGAAGCGAGCTGGTCTTCCAGATGAACGCCCGCCGCGCCCGCCTCAATCATAGCTTTGGTCAGTTCAAAGACGTTGAGGGGGCCGCCAAAACCAGCCTCGGCATCGGCGATTATGGGGGCAAACCAATAAGTATCGCCTACCCCTTCGGCGGTCTGAATTTCGTCGGCGCGTTGGAAAGCTTGATTGATGCGTTTGACAACGCTAGGTACGCTGTTGGCAGGATACAAGCTCTGGTCGGGGTACATCTGCCCGGCCAGATTCGCGTCCGCTGCCACCTGCCAGCCACTTAAATATATCGCCTTGAGGCCAGCCTTGACCTGCTGAATGGCCTGGTTGCCCGTCAATGCGCCTAAAGTGGCGACGTATTCTTCAGTGTGCAGCAAGTCCCACAAACGATGCGCTCCCAAGCGGGCCAAAGTATGCTCCACCTGGACTGAACCTTGTAGCCGTACCACGTCCTCGGCAGTATAGTTACGAAGAATTCCTTCCCAGCGTTGGTTAGTGGCCCAATCCGCCTGCAACTGCGCGGCAGCTTGTTCTTTAGATTTTATGTTGTTATCGTTTAACATTTATTTATCCTAATTCTTTCTAATAATAAGCTTTGAGCTACAGGCTAGAACAATATTGCACCACGGAGACACGGAGGGTTGAAAATATAAAGTTTGCTGCAACTTTAGGCTGTCATTCCGAGCTTGCGAGGAATCTCTAACCCTGTTTTCAAATGAGAGACTCCTCACTCCTCAGAGCCTTCGTTCGGAATGACAATACTACCTAGCGCAATCCCCTAATTACAAAACGAGTTAGAGATTCCTCACTCCGCAGAGCCTCCGTTCGGAATGACAAAACCTCAGCATTTACAAATTTTTTTTGAAATTTCTCCATGAACTCCGTGTCGTCAACTGGTTGCCGTGGTGCAAGTTGGCTGCTTGTAATTTTGGTTGTTTAAGCCGCGATAATTTCGGTAGTTTTTATTTCATAAGTCGCAATTTTGTTTAGGGCCGCGTGCATTTCGTCCAGGGCTACTTGTACACGAGGGTGGGCCAGACCACGCAACAGGAAGGGCAGTTCGTGACGGCCATCGGGGGCGGTGGCGACTGGCTCGACCTTACGCATAATCATTTCAACCATACTGGCAAGCTGACGGGCGCGACTTTTGATAGTAGCTGCATTGCCTGTGCTGTCCTGGGCCAGTTCGTCAATCCAGTCCAGCAAGTCCAAAATACATACGTCAGGCATACTGCTGTCCAGGTTGGTTAGGTTACAGGCTTTAGAGCCGCACGCCAACGTGGTCATACCGATACTGGCTAACCCTTCGCGCATCTCTCGAACGCCTGTGCCTAAATTGTCCAACATCGTCCCGAACTCGTTTGTTGGCAAC